>JBBQGG010000034.1:0-37151 GCA_038322815.1 Kapaibacterium sp. (SeqCode) | reverse complement strand
CGAGTCCCCTCAGCTCCACAAACGGGCATGGATGAAGGATGAAAAAATCTTTTAATCCTAGAATGTAATCCCCTAATCCTTTCTAAATCCTATTAATCCGGGTCACGCGTTCCAGAACTGCCTATCCAAACTCCGGTACTGAATTGCTTCTGCTAAGTGAGTATTATCAATGTTCTCACTTCCTGCCAGATCGGCGATCGTTCTTGATACTTTTAGAATCCTATCATACGCTCTTGCAGAATGTCCCATTCTTGTCATTGCCATCTTCAAGATATTTTTGCCGTCTTCTGTGATCTCACAATACTCTTGAATTAATTTTGAGGTGAGATCGGCATTTTTATAAATTTTATTTTTCGGATTCTGCTCGTTATACGGTTTATATCTTTCGCGCTGAATTTCTCCGGCTTTTAAAACTCGTTCACGAATTGGTTTCGAATGCTCGCCGCTTGATTTCTTTGAAAGCTCTTCGATCTTCACGCTCGGTACTTCAACATGGATATCAATTCTATCGAGCAACGGTCCTGAGATTTTGCTCATATATCGGGAGCGAGTTTGCTCAGAACATGTGCATGGATGCAGCGACGATCCGAAATTTCCGCAGGGGCATGGATTCATCGCACAAAGCAGCATGAAGTTTGCAGGATATTCAACTGTCATCTTCACGCGCGAGATAGTTACCTTTCCATCTTCAAGCGGCTGACGCAGGACTTCGAGTACGTTTCGCTGAAACTCAGGCAGTTCGTCTAAAAACAAAACGCCATGATGTGCAAGTGAAATATCTCCGGGGCGGATATTATTCATTCCTCCGCCAACAAGTGCAGCATCGGAGATCGTATGATGGGGTGCACGAAACGGACGCGCAGTAATGAGCGGAGTATCAGGTGGAAGAATTCCGGAGACGGAATGGATCTTCGTTGTCTCAAGTGCCTCATCGAATGTTAGTGGCGGCAAGATCGAGGGAAAGCGTTTTGCAAGCATACTCTTCCCGCTTCCGGGCGAGCCGATCATTATAACGTTATGCCCACCTGCTGCAGCAACTTCAAGCGAACGTTTGACAGCTTCCTGACCCTTAACGTCTGCGAAATCAAGAAAACCACTTTCCGAATGCGTCTTGAAAAGCTCAGCAACATCTATTTGTGTTCTTTCAATTATTTGTGATGAATTGATAAGACCTACGGCTTCGCGTAACGTTGCAACTCCAAACACTTCTAACTCCTGCACAAGCGCAGCTTCACGTGCATTTTCCCTCGGTAAGATCATACCCCGAATTGTCGGAGTTTCTTTTTTCATCTCGCGAACATGAAGAGCAATATTTAATGCCCCGTGAATAGGTCGCACACTGCCATCGAGAGCAAGTTCGCCAAGCACGATAAATTGCTTCAGTACATCAGCATCCACCCCACCGGTTCCACCAAGAAGCCCGAGGGCGATCGGCAGATCGAATGCGCTTCCCTCTTTGCGAATATCGGCAGGAGCAAGATTGATCGTGATGCGTTTTGAAAAATCAAATTGCAGACCGGAATTTTTCATCGCTGCCATCACGCGCTCTTTACTTTCGCGAACAGCAGAATCCGGCAAGCCCACCATCACAAAGTTCGGCGACATATTTTCGATATGCGATTCGACCTCAACCGTATAGGCTTCGATCCCCTGAGTAGTGCCTGAAAAACAGCGAGAAAACATCATGCTCTTTATTCTTTGAAAAATTTCTACAAAGATACGAAACGAGGCTCTCTGAACCTTAATTTATGGGATTATTAGGATTTATAGAATGTTTTTTTTGGAAGAATCTTATCCCCTCCGTTTTTCGTCCAAAATCGCTTCTTTTGATGCATTTGGAATCGATTTTTCTGTAGGCTTAGGGGGATTTGACCTATTTTTCAAATATTTTTCAGCGCGAAATTTCTCATATTCCGGAGTATTGGGGAGAATTTTAAGAACGGAGTCTTCCCTATCTCCATAGAGATAATACTTAATCAGCTTTCGGGCAATAGGCGCGGCTATGGTACCACCGAAGCCGGCATTTTCTACTAAGACGCACATAGCGATCTTGGGATGATCGAAGGGAGCAAAGCAAACGAACCAGGCATGATCCTTACCATGCGGGTTCTGCGCTGTTCCTGTTTTGCCGGCTATCATGCAATCATGCGGACCGGGAGTTTCGGCGCTATGTGCAGTGCCGCCTGCTTCGTGGGTAACTCCCCACATGGCATTGCGAACGGTTTCAATGATCGTATCGGCAATGGCAAGTTTATGGGATTTATAAGCGACACTATCCCACTTCCCTGTTTTATAATTATAAATGCTTCGTGCTGCATGAGGCTGAACCCATACTCCGTGATTCGCCCAACAGGCTGCATATGCTGCCTGCTGCATCGGAGTCACACCGATCTCGCCTTGACCGATTCCCTGACTGACCGTGTATCCTTTTGTCCATCCTTTAGGATACCATTTGTTCATTCGCAATGTATTGGGAATGACGCCATTTCCCTCATATCCAATATCGGCACCTGTTGCACTATCAAAGCCGAACATTTTTGCATAATGGTACATCGAATCAATACCAAGCATTAACGCCATGCGATAGTAGAATACATCGCAGGAAGCAACAATTGACTTATGAATATTTACAAGTCCGTGCGTAGCATCATCATTAAATGTATGATCGCCGAAAGTAAACGACCCCGGACAGCTAAGTGTAAAATTAAGTGCAATCGTTTTCGTTTGAAGACATGCAGCAGCCATAAGGAGCTTCCAGGTCGATCCTGGTGGATATCGCGTCTGCGTTGCACGATTAAAAAGCGGATGAGTCGCATCGAGCATCACTTCTTGGTACTCCGATTTTGTCGTCTTGCCGCTGAAAATATCAAGGTCGTAATCGGGTTTGCTGACAAGTGTAAGTATCTCACCGTTATTCGGATCGAGCGCAACAATGGCGCCGTTTTGTCCGGCTAATAATTGCTCCGCATATTCCTGCAGATCGATATCCATCCCTAACTGCATGCTTTCGCCATCTACAGAATTTACATCGGCTTTGCCTTCCTTAAATCGTGCCTGCCTCTGACCTCTTGCATCGACTGCAACAAACTCATATCCTTTTACTCCTCGCAGATCTTTTTCATGAAATGATTCAAGCCCCGTAGTACCGACAATATCGCCGGGATTATAATAATCGCTGTCGGAGGTTTCGCTAACCTTTTCGAGAGCTGTCTCAGAAATTTCTTTCGTATACCCAAGCAAATGAGAGGCGCGAATAGGAGCTACATACTGCCGTTTTGATTCGAACGAAACATCTACTCCCGGCAAATCGTCATGATGCTCTTCGATAGCAGCAATTATTTTTGCATCGGCATCACTCCACACTTTAACCGGATGAAAATTTACATAGGAACCTGCTTGATTGAGACGTATAAGAATATAGTTTGTGTCTACTCCGAGAATTTTTGCAAGCAACGGAAGTGTTGTTTTCCGATAAGGATTAAAATCTTGTGGAGTAACTATAACTGTATAAGAAGGGATACTCGCAGCCACAATGCGTCCTTGCCTATCATAGATCGTACCTCGAATGGGAATACGCTCAATGCGTTTGATCCCTTGTGCACTTGCAGCGCCGCGGAGTTCGCTGCCTTCCCAGAGTTGTAATTGCCCGAAACGAAATATAAATCCGGCAAAGATCAAGCCGATCAAGATCGCGATAGTACGCCGCCTCACCGGAGAAGCAAACTCATGGTCAGAAAAATTTAACATTATAAAGGAAAACCGAATATATGGAAGTGTACGTTCCATCCCCGGCGTTGAAAGTTGTTATTTCTTAAAACTTAAGCATTTAAAGCCGCCAGGTTATTCTCTTCGTATATTTACTGTACTTTTATCTACTCTTTTTACAGTTATGAACACACGGAGATATCTGATACAGCTTAGCGTAGCTTCTTTTTGCTTGATTCTATCAATTATTACAGGCTGTAAAAAAGATGCGGATATCGATTCCTGGTCTGAAACGAATGAAATTGCCATCATTGCATATAAATCCAATCCTGAAAACGGTAAACAATACCTGAATATTATCTATGAAAATGTCGGTCACGAAACATATAGTAAGATAAAATATCAGCTTTTCATCCATACCGGTGTTAAAATCGATACTGTAGAAAAAGTGATCGTCCCTACGAAAGTTTTGCAGCCAAAAGAAAAGAGACTTGTTCCAAGAAATATCGGCGAAGAACCTGCTGCCTGGGACGAAGTAAAAGTCGGAAAGATCTGGGTAGTTAAAGATGGTAAGTAAGTTTTGAATCGCGAATTTGAGCTTTGAATTATTCATTTCTCATTTTGTTGTAACCAAACTCAAAGCTCAAATTATTTATGCAATCTCTGGTTTTTGATATCGAAACCGTACCACTTCCCTTTGATGAGTCATTCGACGACGTGCAAAAGGAATATCTCTTGAAAAACTGCAATACCGAAGATGAGATCGAAAATCAAAAGCGTTTCGGCGCTCTTAATCCTCTTCTCGGTCGGATTGTCTGCATCGGTATCTATATTCCGGAATCGAAAAAAGGTGCTGCACTTTTTTTGGATTCAATCGATACCGAAGAAACGATCGAGCATGATGATATGCAGATCAAATATAGATCATTTATTGATGAAGCAGAGTTACTTACGCATTTCTGGCAGGGACTTGAGGAAAAAAGATATAATGCCTTCGTCAGCTTTAATGGTAGAAATTTCGATTGTCCTTTTTTAATGCTTCGCAGCGCCGCGCTAGGTGTTCGTCCGAGCATTAATTTTATGTCCGGTACACGTTGGTCATTCAGAGTTACCGGAAAAAATTACGAAGTTGAGCATATTGATCTTGCGGATAAACTCGTCTTTGGCAATGGCTTCGATAAAAACGGAGCAATGCGGCGATTCAATCTGGATTTCTATACAAAAGCTTTCGGAGTTTCTTCGCCGAAATCCGGCGGTATTACCGGCTATGAAGTACCCCAATTCTTTGCCGAAGGTCGTTCAAGAGAGATCGCGGAGTATTGTATGCGCGATGTTCGTTCTACAGGTGAGTTATATGAAAAATGGCAGACGCTTCTTAAATTTTAGGCTACAACTATTAGATACCCTTATTTCATAGCGCGGAGATTTCTCCAATACCGTCGTAAGCAATCAGATGCCATCCCAAACAAAAAGACAGAACGTCGTTTTGTTTCTTTTATCGTTGGGATTTCGATCGGCGGTGTTGCACTTGGCACTGCGACTCTTATTGTCACGCTTGCAATTCTGTCCGGCTTTGAAAAAACGTTGACGGATAATATCGTTGGCTATACTGCTCATGCAGAGATCACATCCTATGGTAATCGTCCGCTTCCCGATTATCAGGGTTCTATCAAATATCTCGAACGAAAAGTCCCCGGCATTCGAGCACTTTCTCCGTTTGTCCAGCAAGAAGCAGTACTTAGAACGTCACAAGGAATTGCGGGTATCGTAATTCAGGGAGTTCTTCCAAATGACTCATTAACGTTAGCATTTAAAAGAGTTATTAAAGGATCCGTTTTAGCATCGCTCTCAAATGATTCGTTGCCTGGGATTCTACTTAGCAAGGGTATTGCAAAAGAACTGAGAACAGATATCGGTAAAACTGTTACGGCTCTGAGATTCCATGAAGGAATGCAAACACGCGAAGATATTTTATCACATCTAAAAAAATTTAGAGTAGTCGGCATTTTCGAAACAGGGATGACGGAGTATGATAACGGGCTTGTATATACGACACTTGATGCAGCACAAAATTTTTCCGGATTCAGCGCCACGCAAGTCAGCGGATTCAGAGTCTTGGGAAGCGACCTATCAGAAGCACGTAATTTAAGTAAAGATATTGCAAAGATCATTCGGTATCCTTATTTTGCTCAGAGTGTCTATGAGATCTATCCGACGATCTTTGGTTGGATCGAATTGCAAAAAAAGCCGATTCCCATCATCCTCGGATTAATAATAATCGTTGCTGCATTCAATATAATTTCCACATTACTGATCATGGTGATCGAGAAAACACGAACGATAGGTATTCTGAAATCTCTTGGTGCACACGATGGAGGCGTCGCTCGAATATTTCTTACTGAAGGGATATTCATCACCCTTTCAGGAGTCGTGATCGGCAATATTATCGGATTCGCAATCTCCTGGCTTCAATTACATTTTCATTTTTTTAAGCTTCGGAGCGATATATATTTTATGTCAAGTGTACCGATCTCCATTGACTGGGAGCATTATCTGATCGTCAGTACCATTGCAATAGTGATCTCGCTTTGCGCAACTCTCATTCCTGCGCGAATCGCTTCGCGCGTTTTACCTCTTAAAGCTTTAAAATTCGGATGATCCCTATTCCTGTCGTTACAGCATTGCTTATAAAAGACGGCAAGGTTCTCATGTGCCAACGCCGAGCGGATAAGACATATCCGCTACACTGGGAATTTCCCGGTGGGAAAGTTGAACCCGGAGAAACACTGCTGCAAGCTTTACAGCGCGAACTACTGGAGGAATTAGTTATTACTGTTTCTGAAGCCGAGCAATGGTATGAAGATACCATGACATACTCGAATGGCCTAACCTATCATGTCACCTTCTTCCTTGTCAGGGAATTTGAAGGTATTATTGTCAATACAGAGTTTAATGAAATAGGATGGTTCACCGCAGCAGAGCTTGATTTTATTCAACAACTCTCTGGGAATTTGAATATCCTTGAAAAAATAGCTGAGGAAGGACTGCCTCAGTGAGCGACAGTATAATCAAATTGTCTTCTACCGATAGAAAAAGGTTTGGTGAAATACAAAAAAAACTTCTTACATGGTATAAGAAAAACCGAAGAGAGTTTTCCTGGAGAAAAAAAATCCGCGATCCTTATGAAGTTCTTGTTTGCGAAGTGATGGGCCAGCAGACTCAAGCATCGCGTATTGAGCAATTCCTGCCACGATTTCTTACCCGATTTCCTACAATTGAATCTTTAGCCTCTTCTCCTAAATCAGAAGTTATCCGGCAATGGCAGGGACTTGGATATAACAGGCGGGCATTGAATTTGCAGCGCACGACGATCGAACTTGCAAATAAACCTTTTCCAAAAACAAGCGAGGCTTTACTGAAACTTCCGGGAATTGGTAATTATACCGCTAATGCAATATTGATATTTTCTTTCAATAAATCAGTTGTCGCAGTCGATGTAAATATTGAACGACTGCTTTCACGGCTCTTTAAGAAAATGCCTGACATTAATACTATGTTGGCTAAAAAAGAAGTTTTGATGATTGCAGAAAAAATTCTTCCGTCTAAACAGTCGCGGCTTTGGCACGAGGCACTAATGGATTTCGGAGCAACAATCTGCACAAAAAGAAATCCACTCTGCAGCGCATGTCCCCTCTTTAACCAATGTAGATCTGGGAAGGTATTAATAAAGAACGATGCGATCCAAACAAAAGCAAAATCTTATCAAGAACCAAAATATTTTGAATATCCAAAGAGAATTTGGCGTGGAAGAGTACTCAAGCTTATTTCACTGAATAACGACATCAAGGAATCTCTTATAGTTAAAATGCTCTTGCATTCTGAAAATAAATCTGAATTCTCATCCTTCATCCATGATATTCTTCACGAACTAAGTGAAGAGGGCTTTTGTAAAAGGAACAAAAATAAGAAATACAATCTCGGCTAATGGAGAAGAAAACTCTACCTGAGCCTTGGCTCACTATCTATAACGAGAGCAAAGATGCGATCCTTCTGCGCTTGGAAGACTTTTCCCGAATTCACCCTGAGGAATATTTTTATGAATTACTTTTTTGTATACTCACACCTCAATCACATGCAAAAAACGCCGATGTAGTTATTAATAAATTAAAACAGGATAAATTTTTAGAACACGGATTTGATCCAACGCCTTATCTTCGTGATCCTCAACATTATATACGCTTTCATAATGTGAAGAGCAAACGCTTGCTTCACATTCGCGAAATTTATCCCCAACTGTATCCAATTCTCATCCAGGAGCGTGATAATATTACTAATCTTCGACAATCAGTATTAATGATGATTCCGGGATTGGGGCTTAAAGAATCTTCTCATTTCCTCCGGAATATAGGGATTCAAGGGCTTGTTATCCTCGATCGTCATATTTTAAAGCACCTAAAAGCGTTGCATATTATCGGGCAAATTCCTAAGTCATTGACGCCCAAAAGATATTATTCCATTGAAAAAAAATGGCTGAAGTATTCGAAAGAGGTAGGAATATCGATGGATGAATTAGATCTGTTATTTTGGAGCATGGAAACAGGAGAGATAAGGAAATAGCAGATATAGATTTCAATTGGTTAAAAATGTGTTACCTCTGCCTGTGGTAAATAAAACTTATATGATAAAGCGCATTCTACTTATACGTCCGGATAAGATCGGAGATTTAGTACTGACATTGCCTGTAGCAACAGTCATCAAAGAATCTTTGCCGGATTCTCACGTTTCTTTTTTAGTACGCCAATATACTGCTTCCCTCCTTACGCTTGCTCCCGATGTTGACGAAACGGTGATATTCGATACTGAACAACCTTTTTTTAAAACGGTGGCTTTTCTGCGAAATACGAAATCCGATATTATTATTTTTTTCGGGGCGAAATTTAAACTTACTCTTACAGCATTTTTTGCCCGAATTCCTATACGCGTCGGCAGAGCTGCCTGGTGGTATTCATTTCTTTTTAATAAGCGAATTTATGAGCATCGCAAAACCGCGGAAAGAAATGAGGCTGAATATAATGTGCGAATGCTTAAAGCAATTGGTATTGAGACTAACCAAACACCTCTTCCGCAATTGGATCACTCAGTGTTGCCTTCGATTTCCCTTCCGAGTTCGAAATTTATTGCTTTTCATATCACCACCGGCGGCTCCACCCGTCCGTGGAATGAAGAACATTTTATAGAACTTGCAAGCCTACTGAAACAAATATCTGATTTTTCAATCGTATTAACTGGAACCTCTGAAGATTATGAATTCTTATTAAGAATCGCAGAGAGAATGAAACATAGTTCGGACAATGTTCATATAATAACAAGCCGCACATTACCGGAGCTTGCTTCGATACTTGATAATGCACAACTTGTTGTCGCATGCGGTACAGGACCGGGACATTTGGCTGCTGCGCTTGGAACTCCGACAATAGGATTATTTCCTGCTGTCAAAACGCTTTCAAAAGAACGCTGGGGTTTCAGAGGCAAACGTGCTATAAACTTGTCGCCGGTAGCAGAACCGAAAACAGAGTGCCCTTATTGCAAGGATTGCATTTGCATAAACGAAATCACTGCTGCGCAAGTCATTGAAGGAATAAAAGATTTGAATATTTTTTAAAAATATGGGCTTACTAGGATATTTATTTTTACCTCTTCTCTCATTATTTACTTTGGTGAGTGGATCGGAACGGACATTGGAGCATAAACAATCTCCAACCATTAGAAGTATGCCAAATACTGCCTTCGGAGTGGGCGAGCGTCTTGTTTTTGATATTAGTTATGGCTTCGTAACTGCGGGCCATGCCGTTATGGTCATTCCCGGCTATAAGTATGTCAGCGGACGAAAAGCATTCGAGATCAATACCTATGCCGTTTCTACTTCTGCGTTTGATAATGTTTTTAAGGTTCGTGATAAATACTCAACCTTTCTTGATGTCGATGGTATTTTTCCGCATCGTTTTGAGCAGCATGTACAAGAAGGAAATTATAACAGGGATTATAATGCCTTTTTCGATCAGGATGAACTTACCGCTGAATCCAATGATGGCACGAAATCCAAAATTCCTAAATATGTTAATGATATCTTAAGTGCATTTTACTATGTCCGCACACTCGATCTGACAAATTACCATAAAGGAGATAAGATATCTTTGCAGAATTTTTACGATGGAAAAACTCATCCTCTTGATGTTATGATCTTAGGCAGACAACGCGTTGAAGTCGAGGCAGGTACATTCGATTGCATCGTTGTCGAGCCTATGGTAGTCGAAGGCGGACTTTTTAAGAATGAAGGCTCGATCAAACTCTGGCTCACTAATGATGCGAATAAAATGCCTGTTAAAGTATCGACGAAAGTAATTATTGGCTCGATTGATGTTACGTTGACAAAATATCAGGGGTTAAAGAATCCTGTTACCGCAAAAGTCGATGATTAATACTATAAATTTCCAGAATTGAAATATACAACACGCAAACCGCAAAACCAAACCTCGTCGCTGCCTCCGGTTCTCGTCATACTTCACGGCTACGGAGCTGATGAATTCGATCTTCTACCCGTCTCTTCCAAACTAGTTCTCGAATTCCTTACAATAAGTATTCAAGCACCTATTGAATTAGGATGGGGCGGATATGCTTGGTATCATCTGGAGCAAACTCCATCAGGGCTGAAAAGTGATAACAAAAGCCGAATTGAAAGCGAAGATTTATTAATTCAGTCATTGGCTGCTATCATCGAGAAAGAAGGCGGCGACCCCACTCGGATTTATCTCATGGGATTCAGTCAAGGTTCTGCAATGTGTTATTCGCTTATAGGCAGACATGACTCTGAAAAATTAGGATTAACTATTCGCGGAGTGATCATCATGTCGGGTTATATTCCCGAAGATGTTATAGAACCTCTTCGCAAAAAAGATCTTTCTTCAATTCCATTTTTCCTCTCACATGGTATTCATGACGACCTTATTCCTCCCATAGCTATGAAAGTGGCAAATGGCATCCTTGAAAAAGCCGGTTCAAAAACTCTTGTAAAAGATTACGAAATCGGACACGGACTTACCGAAGAAACTGTTTCAGACATCCGAAAATGGATGGAGTCAGTCGTTAGTCGTTAGTCATTAATCTTTAGCAGACACATGACATCTTAGACTAGCGGCTAATTACTAAAGATTAACGACTAAAGACTAATGGCTACAATGATGGCTCTGCGCAAAACGGAGCGTAAGCGCGGCGCAGAATTACAGGAAATTCCGATTCCCGAAATTAAAGCGAATGAAGTTCTGATAAAGATCGAAGCATCGAGTCTTTGCGGAACGGATGTTCATATCTATGAATGGGATTCATGGGCACAATCGCGTATTAAAAATGTCCCCTATACGGTCGGCCATGAAACCACAGGCACAGTCATCAAAGCCGGAAGTGCTGTTGGCAGAGCAAAAGAAGGTGATGTAGTTTCAGTCGAAACCCATATTCCCTGCCTCCATTGCAAGCAGTGCATGACAGGTCAGATGCATATTTGCCACAATCTTCAAATTCTAGGAGTTGATCGCGATGGCGCATTTGCCGAATATCTCGTCGTTCCCGATGTTGTACTCTGGAAAAATGACACCTCCATTTCACCTGAATTTCTTTCCATTCAAGAGCCTCTTGGTAATGCTGTTCATGCGACCCTAATCGAACCTGTTCACGGAAAATCTGTCGTGATCTTAGGCGATGGACCTATAGGGTTATTTGCTGTCGGTGTTGCACGGGCAGCAGGAGCAACAAAAATATTTCTTACAGGAATGGAGCCATTCCGTTTAGATATCGGCAAAAAGATGGGAGCCGATAGATTGATAGATGTTACGAAAGAAGATGCCGTGCAGATCGTCAAAGAGGCGACCGATGGAATCGGCGCTGATGTGGTCATCGAAATGTCAGGAGCACCCCGCGCTATGACCGATGGTATCGCAATGTTGCGCCGAGGCGGAAGATATTGCTTCTTCGGAATCTACAAAGATAATCTTGTTCCGACTCCACTTAATGACATCATCTTTAACGGCGGCACATTCTATGGCATTAACGGAAGACTCATGTTTGATACATGGTTTACGGTATCGAATCTACTCTCATCGAAACGCCTCGACGTAACACCCGTAGTTACACATAAAATGCCGCTTTCGAATTTCGCAGAAGCATTTGAAATGATGATCGAAAGCCCAAAGAAAGTCGGGAAGATCGTGTTGTTTCCGGATGCAGCAATGATGAATGGAAGAAAATAATTTTCTCAACGTCATTGCGAGCGCAGCGAAGCAATCTAAACTATCAAGTTTGTCGCACTTAGAAATTTTAGATTGCTTCGTTGGACTATCGTCCTCCTCGCAATGACGTCATTAGATATTCAATAAATATTAAAATTTTGACAAATACCACTCTATTACAAATCGGCCACTCGCCTGATCCTGATGATGCTTTCATGTTCTATGGCTTCGGCTCCGAGAAAGTCACAATACCCGGTTTCACGATCGATCATGTACTCGATGACATTCAATCGCTGAATGTCCGCGCCATGGCAGGCGAACTTCCCGTGACAGCAATCAGCGCTCATGCTTATCCTTATGTCTCCGATAAATATTGGATCATGAAAACCGGTGCTTCAATGGGCGAAGGATACGGTCCTATCATCGTCTCAAAAAAATACAAGACGATGGAAGAATTGAAAGGTAAAGTAATTGCTCAGCCCGGAAAATTAACAACGGCAAATCTTCTTCTGCAAATCTGGTACGGCGACATTCAATCCAAAGAAATGGCATTTGATAAAATCATAGATGCAGTTTTGAATGATGAAGTTGACGCTGGGCTTCTTATCCATGAAGGTCAGCTTACATGGGGTGAATATGGCTTAAATAAACTTGTCGATTTCGGAACGAGATGGCAATCCGAAACAAATGGACTCCCCCTCCCTCTTGGTCTTGATCTCGTCAGAAAAGACATGAGCCGAGAAGCTGCCGTAACGATCCGCGAAGCGCTTCAAGCCTCAATCAAAGCGGCTTATGACGATCCTGAAGGCTCTATCCCTTATGCAATGCAATGGGGTCGTGGCATAGACACAAAGCTTGGCGAAAAATTCGTGAAGATGTATGTCAATGACGTTACCTATGACATGGGCGAACGCGGCAAAAAAGCGTTAGAACATCTTTTTAAGATGGGTTCGGATAGAGGGATCATTCCGATTGTTCCTCAAGTTGAATTACTTTAGTAATCCGCCGGATACCAAACCACCTCAACTGCATTTCCTGAAGGATCAGAAAAATAAAAAGATTGCGACCGGTCGCGATGCCCGATTATCTTTGCTCCGTTTTTCGCTGCATATTCCTGAAGTTCTGCCTTCGTCTCGGCGCTAAAGCAAATATGCGGAGGATGTTCGGTTTCAGTAACAAGAGCAAGTTTTATTCCGCCAACTTTTAGAAGTCCCCAAGATGTATCTTCATAAAGAACTTCAACTCCATCAAACTGCTTTTTATAAAAGGCAATGGAATCAGGAATATTTTTCGAAGTGATTGCTATGTGATCAAATTCAGTTTTCATAATTACATTTACCAACACTTTACATAATAAACAGCCCGCGCAAGTCGTTATAATTAATGTACATCACTGTGCACACACAATATTCTCTTCCCCCTTACCGACATTTTATCCACAATGACTTGCTATGCTTTTTGAAAACGGTATTTAGTTTTTTCATAAAAATATTCTTTTGGCATTTATAAAACAAATGGGCACCTATACCTGAGTTCCACTTAACTACTGGCAGCAATGGATCAATTTGAAAAACTTTAGCTTTGTCATTCTGATCGTCAGCGAAGAATCTGAGATTTCGATTGTATGAAAGTTCAGATTCTTCGTACCACTTCGTTGCACTCAGAATGACAAATTAAACTAAGCTGCTAAATACTATTACTTTTGGAGTATTATTTTTCTTTGCAGTGTTTTATCTGTCGTTATCAAACTTATAATATACGTCCCGGATTTCAGGCTTTCCGCATCAATAATTGCCTCATGAGTGCCAGCTTGCTCATAGTCATTCGAGCGAATTCGCATCACTTCATTTCCGAGGAGATCATGTGCAAGAATCGTTACTTCTTCGGAATGCGAAAGAATATAAGGAATACGCGTTGAGGAATGAAATGGATTGGGATAGTTTTGTTCTAATGCAAGATCGTTTTTTTCAATATTACCCACTGCTGAGGTAGATAGAATCGTAAATTGCCTGCTCATACCAACTATACCATCGCGACTTTTTACTCGTATATATACAGTGGGGTTACTGCTCCCTGAGACATACCATGGATATCCTGCCTTCCCTGAAATCAGTGGTATTCCGGAAGCAACGGACTTCCATGTTTTTTGATCCACGGACATTTCAACATCGACAATATCAGCTACATCGCCATTGTAATCCCAGTAGATAAGGTACGTAGAATCAACCCAAAGGTCGGTAGGTCCTGAAGTAGTAACAGAATAAATTGACTTTGTACCCGTTCCCATGATCGTGAATATTCCGGTACTTGCATAAATAGTATCGCTTGCCAAATTCGTAATTTTTAATTGAAGAAGCTTCCCCTTCAATGATTCGGGATAATTATAATGTATTGCGGAAATTCCATCAAAGACTCCTATATCGTCCCATAATATACCACCATCATGTGAAATGTAAAGTCTGACAATTTGTTTAACACTCAGACCACCTCTGTCAATGACAACAGACATTGGAAATTTCGGGTTGATTGTGTCTCCGGTGCGTGGTTGCAAAATAGCAGTATATAATTGAGGACTTATTGGATAACTACTAGCGTTCGACAATGTTTGTACGGCATTGAGAACAGTATATCTTTTAACATTTTTTGGAGATTTAAATCCTTGGAGATTTAAATCCAACGAATGCTTTTATTTTGATATTCGCAGGATTCCATCCTCCTTTTACTGCAAATGTATAGTGGAGGATCGCACTACCATGCTCAAGGGAAATATTATCTCCCATGATCTTTCCTCCGACAGCGCGGACAACGTTATTATGCGTAAAAGTCGTATCATCTATCATTCCGTTACAAGTAATTCGTTGCCATGAGACGATACTATCTTCGGTAATAACACCGGCAACGTAATATTGCGCCGTATCGCTTCTCAGTAATTTTTCTGTATCAATTGTGCTTATCCTGACATCGCATGTTATTACCCGACTCAGGTAATCATACGTTTTACCGGTTATAAAGATTTGCACATTGGCATCTTCTGTGGCAGGGTGCTGTATTGCAGATTTATAAAAAATATCTGTTTGAGAAAACTCGGGTGTCCCTTGTAGAGTTATACGATTAGAAAGAATAGAAGGAACTCCGCTAAGTATAAACGTATTCGCTACTGTATCTCCCGCAGTTAATGTAAAATCGTCATGGATAAATCCATTATGCCATACAAGGGCTACTGCATTATAAGGCATCAGTTTACAGACCGAGTCAATATAGTGATCACCACGCGGCGAATATGGGCAGTACTGGCTGGTAAAATCCTCAACTAAAACACCGCGTTTATAGCTTTGAGCATGCACATCTATTGTTAGAAATGTTACAAAAAGAGCTAAAAAGATCAGGAGAAGAGCCGATCGTTTCATAAGTGTTAAAACAAAAAAAGTATATTTCATTGTCATTATTTGAATTTGATGAGCATCCGAATGCAAAGAATCGGTGCTAATCCATGAAGCTCAACCAGTGTGTCATTCTGAGCGAAGCGAAGAACCTGAATTCTCGGTTTGCCGGAAAGCTCGGATTCTTCGTTCCACTTCGCTCCACTCAGAATGACAAGTTGAGAATTATAGGTTAATACCAAAAAATCTGATTGAATTGTTGCGATTCCAACTTTATGTTCAGCTTATCTCATAAAGACAAAGCCATTATCGTGAGCCGTAGCATGGCAGCTCGCGCAGCGCGTCTGGAGCTTTCCTCGTATTCCGGTTTTTGTCATATCAATAGTATCACTTGCAAGTGCCAGAGCATCTGCTGGCAAATTGCCATAGCGGTGTCCTACAGTATCTGAGGGTTTGGTATATTTGAGAAAAGCGTATTCCCAATCCCCTCCTGCCGGAAAATATCCCGACTCCCGCTTGATCATCACCATGGTCGCAAAAAGATTATCTCGGCTGTGAACTGACGTTCCCGCTGCATCATTATAAGCAGCACGTGCCATGATAGTCCCTTCGCTGATTGCCGTCGTTTTGGAAATGCTGGAAAAAACATCACGTAGTCTGTGACGTGAAGTTTGCGTATCAGCAGGCGAGGCAAAGCTCTGAAAAACTGTAAAAGAATCACCAACGATTCCGGTTGCTATAGGTATTGAAGCTGCGTCAAGATCGGCTTGGGTAATTGTGCCGGTTCTCGGAGTCGAACTCGTCGTGTCGCTCTTGCAACTAAAAAGAACAGATGAAGAAAGAATAAAAAATATTGCGACTATAAAATTCACATGTTTCATAATGAGTCTTAAGTAAAAAAATACGTTTGTAAAAAAATATTCACTGAAGCAAAACGCCTCATTGCTATCACTACGGCGTCAACTCTCACAAAATCAACAGATGATAATTGACAGGGACTTGGCAGTTATTACAATGAATACAAAGATACAATCCTGCGTTATAGAATACAAATTCAATATCGCTGAACTCTTACGATTTGTTTTTCTAGCGCATGAATCACTATCGGCAACTTCTGGGTGCCCTGTCTTCTTCAGAGAAAGATAAACTTTCTACATGTCTGCTCACGCCTACCGAGAGAAAAATTTTTATACTCTTGATCTCAGCGGACAAGACTCAAAACGAAGCTGCGTTAATGACCAGAGCGAGTATAACGAATAGTCATTTTCAAAAGGTTTGCTCGGTTTTATTACAAAAATCTTATAAAATACTGGAGCCAAGAGGCGGCATTCATATACTATGATATATTGCGCGTAAAAGCATCCCAAATGTTTATTACGCAGAGGTTCTCCGACAGGAAAAAGCAGAGGTACCTTCTCTGCCCCAACGCGAGCGGGAGAATTTTTATTTTATTGCTTTTCATTATTGTAATGCTTGTCCCATCGATGCAAAATGTCTTATAAAGATGCGTCTCTATGGGAAAAAATATCTTTCAGCCATTGTTAAAAAAAACCAATTTGATTTGTTGGCTGTAATGCTGAGATGGCAAGCATACGATTTTTTTTATAAGCATGCCTGTGGTGACATGAATACTAAACAGGTTGAAGAATATTATCAGCACCTTCTTTCTGCGGAACAGAAATTATCCGACAGCCGCCATCAACTTTCATGGTTTTATCTTTCACTGGCATTTATGGGCTATCATCAGAAGATCTCACATTCCTTGAATGACTTTCTTAAAGCAGTCGATATGGTTCAAAAATGGCGCCCAAACATAATCAAGCAAGTTTCTCCTGAAACAGAAATGTTTGATATTGTACTGAAGGCATCAGCTATGGTTGAAGGACGTCAATATCATCGTGCATATCAGGTTCTTAGTGGCATTTTAGAGCAGACTATGTATCCCTATCCACCGCTGCACACAATGACATTTATTATCTCGGCAATAAATACCGGACATTACCATGAAGCAGAAAAACTTATCGAACAACTCATTTCTTCACCATCGCAGTATATTTATGAACAAACATTCTGCTATATGTCTCTGATACAATGTCTATTGCTGCAAGAAAGGTATGCGGAAGTTCCGCCAATCTTTGCTAAACTGAATTGTCTTAACAGCGGACGACATGCGGAAGCAGATGACCTGATAATACGTATATACGAAACGATGTTTTCATTCCTAAGCGATGATATGATTACGGCTGAATCTATTTTAAAAAAAAATACGCAGTGGATGAAACGTAGAAAAGAGGTTGATCAATTATCGGGAGAATTCATATTACTCCAAACTCTAAAAAAATGCTTAGTGTGTTATTGGAAGCAACAACCGGTTGATCTGAAATATGACGAAAGTCTGACTTATATAAATATCCATCAACCATCTTTCTATAAAACGATTCTCGAACGAATTAACATCAGGATGACACCCTAATTGCGAGATACTTCTGCACCGTCATCTCGCTCAGTGCCAACAGATAGTATCCCGTTCCACACCAAAATTCTCCCTGAGAGCGGGATTTGTAATATTCTATTGTGCCGGGCCAGGTGCCTTCGGAGACTTTGCGCTAGACCAATTCTGGCACATTTTCAATCTCATATTTTTCGATCAGTGTTCCTACTAATTCCATTAAAGAGGCAAGGGGATGATTCTCGTTTTCTCCTATTTCATCTGTAAGTTCGTCAAGGAGAATAACCAGACGTTTGTAGTCTTCCTCGTTATTGGGCACAAAAAGAAATGTAGAAACCGGGTCCCACGCCATCTCTATTTGTTTAACTAATAACATACTGTACTCCTTCCATTTTCCTTCGTCGTATTCCTTATGTGTTAAAATAGCACGGATGTAAATACGTTTCCGGTTATAATGAATAGCGGATACGAGCCGGATTTTGTTACGCCAATGTTGAAAACCGTAAGCTTCCCTACCTTATCTGCGGAAGAGAAAGTCATTCGAAGTTCATTGAATGACAAAAAATTATTACTCTTGATTTCCTTATACCAATTCGCCAAAGCAGATTTTGTATCGGGATGATCGCCGACAAAATCATTCAGCCTCTTTCTGGTGATAACGTGCATTTACAAATCTACTTCTCCATCTCACTCAGCGCCAGCAAATATGATCCTGTTCCCCACCAAAATTCGCCTTGAGCGCGGGATTTGTAATATTCTATTGTGCCTGGCCAGGTGCCTTCGGATACACCGATGAAGCTGAAATCTTTATCAACCATTTTTGATAGACCTGCAACAGCCTTTCGGATAACGGCATCGCATTCAGGACCTAATACTTTCAGATTCTTTCCTTTCTGGAAAGCATATAAATACATTGCCGAAGCTGATGATTCTTCATACGAAGTTTTATCATCGAGTATCGTCCGCCATAATCCGGTTTTGGTTTGAAGCGAGACAAGATTTTTCGCAAGATTACGGAAAATAGTAACCAGTTCGTTATATTCAGGGGAGTTCTTTTTCAATAGCGGCATGATCTCTGCGCATGCCATCATAACCCATCCGTTGCCGCGCGCCCATGAACCTTCGGAGCGTTTTCCGTTTGCATTTTCCTGGCAGTGAATGTAAAATGGTTTGTTGCCGTCCTGCAAAATTTTCAAATGAAGTTTTAACTGTTTCATCACCTCCGCTTCCCACGGAAGTTTTAAGTATGTGCCAAGTTTTGCAAGAGTGACGGTTGCATAATAAACGGTATCGACATAAATATTCGGCAAGTCGATATTATGCAGGATCACGCCATCGCCATTGCGAATGGATTTATGAATTATAAAATCATAGATCTTCAGCGCTGTTTCATCAATCTGCATTTTGATCTCAGGAAAATATTTTTCTATTTCGGGATAGAGCAGACCGAAACTCCATGATCCGCAGAAATAATTTACGGGCACTTGCTCATTGATATGGAAATATACCCAATGCTTGATAAATTCGCGAGTCGTCTTATCATCGCGAACTTCAAGGCTCTTCATCAAGCCATACATCATCAGCGACTGTCCCCAATCGGTAGATTCGGATTCCGGTCGGCGGCGCTTGCACCATGAAGTGCGTACTCGTTGCAGGATTTCTATGTTGAGCATTAGTTTGTTTTAATAAATTCTGATTTACTGTCATTCTGAACGGAGCAAATAATTGCGTCAGTAATTATTTGCGCAGTGAAGAATCCCCTGATGGTGTATAGAAAGTTTTTCGTCAATCACGGGATTCTTCGTTCCGCTTCGCTACTCTTAGAATGACACTTATCTAAGGGGATCGCATCCGGCGGCGAATCTCCGTTCGGAATGACAGGCAACTTCAGGGGATTGCTTCGTCGTTGCTGCGCGACTCCTCGCAATGACACAATGTTACCCTTCCATCGTAGTTACCGGCGTTCTTCCGAATCTTCTGTCTAACTCATCGGTGGCAAGTTTAATTACTACCGGTCTGCCGTGGGGACATACGTAGGGCATTTTTGTCTGGAATAATTGCTCGATGAGAGAGTGCATTTCTTCCTGCGATAATTTATCGCCGGATTTTATTGCAGCCTTGCAGGAAAATCCTGCGGCAAGGGCTTCGCGTGAACTGAAAGTGCCGATGCGTTCGAATTCTTCATACGATTCTAACATCTCGCGCAAGATCGTTTCCTCGCTTCCGCTTTTGACATCTACAGGAACGGCATCAATAACAACTGATGTGCCGCCGAAAAAGCGCAGATGAAATCCGAAGCGCTCAAGTTGATCGGCTAATTCGCGGATAAGCGCAACTTCGCGTGGCAATAATTCAACTGCCTGCGGAAAGAGAAGTTCTTGTGAAAGCGATGAGCCTTCTTCAAGTGAATGCAAAATTCTTTCATAGAGCACACGTTCATGCGCAACGTGCTGGTCAATGATCATAATTCCCGATTTGATCTGGCAGAAAATATATTTATTATGCATCTGCCAAAGAGTCGGACGGTCAGAAAAAACTTCCGATACGATCGCTTTCCGCTCAGCTGCGGATGATGGAGGGTTGCCTATCGGCGGAGTGTCGCCGCTGGTCTGCATCTCAGAAGGAACAAGACGCGAAGATGAATTCCCGAAAAGATCCTGCGATGATTTTCCGAAAAGTCTGTCTAATGTTTGTGTTCCGTTGCTTGGTATGGGCGGCTTGCCGATAGGTATTTTTTCAAATCCTGTAGGCTTCGATGTTGTCGCAGTTCCATATTCGGGATAGCGCAACCGAGCACGTTCACCTTGATTGATAGCAGCAGGCATTTGCATTTCCGGAGCCATAGCCCCTTCCGAAGCATTCTGCTGTGAAGCGCGCTGCAAAATATTTGTCAGCGTATGACGTACTTCATCAATGATGGCGCGTTCATCTTCAAACTTGATCTCAAGTTTTTGCGGATGAACATTCACATCTATCTTTGCAGGATCAATATCAATAAAAAGAAAGCATGAAGGGAAAGCGCCTTTCTCAACCAGATGCTCGTATGCATTCGAGACTGCAAAAGAAAGACCGCGTGATGAATGGATCGGTCTGCCATTAACGAAGAAAAGCTGCTCAGTGCGTACACGCTTGACAAAACTTGGCGCGCTAATAAAGCCATGCAAATGGAATTGCTGCGTAACATTTTCGACAGGCAGCAGTGCGCGTCGCAGATTCGAGCCATAAATTTGCTCGATACGCTCGGGAAGCGGACGAAAAGCAGGAAGATCGAACACACAATCGTGATCGCTGACAAGAACAAAACGCACATGAGGATTGCTCATCGCTGCACGAGTAACAGTATCAACGATATGCTTGAATTCCGTTGCCTCGCTTTTCATGAATTTGCGACGTGCCGGAACATTAAAAAACAAATTGCGAACCATGATCGCAGTTCCTTCATCACATGCTTCGGAACGAAGTTCTCTTTTTATTCCCGCTTCAAGCTTAGTAAATGTACCAAGTTCATCTTCCCTTCTGCGCGTACGCATTTCGAACTGCGAGACTGATGCGATCGAAGCTAATGCCTCTCCACGAAAACCATACGTACGGAGCTTTTCGAGATCGTCGAATTCATCGAGCTTGCTCGTTGCATGACGCTCGATAGAAAGCTCTGCATCTTCGCGCGACATACCTGCTCCGTCATCAACGACCTGAATAAGAGCGCGCCCTGCTTGCTTGATGACGATCGTTATCGTCTGCGAGCCGGCGTCCAAAGAATTTTCAACTAATTCTTTGACGACTGATTCGGGACGAGTAACAACTTCGCCTGCTGCGATTTTCTGCGCCAATGTCGGCGAAAGTCTGTGAATGATGGACATGAAATAGTCTTTAGTCGTTAGCTTTTATTTCCTCTTCAACGGTGTATTCTTCGCCTTTGAATGCTTCTTCGCCAAATAATGCTTTTGCAAATTCCTGCGGATCGAATGGCTGCAAGTCATCGATCTGCTCGCCAACTCCGATATATTTCACAGGCATTTTCATTTCATTTGCAAGAGCGATAACGACACCGCCTTTTGCTGTACCGTCAAGTTTTGTTAAGATCAATCCGGTTATTGGCGCAACCTTGGTAAATTCTTTTGCCTGCTGCAATGCATTTTGTCCGGTGGTTGCATCAAGAGCAAGTAAAATTTCATGGGGCGTTCCGGGTGAAAGCTTTCCCATCACTCGCGTCATTTTTTCAAGCTCTGCCATCAAGTGCGATTTGTTATGCAAGCGACCTGCCGTATCTATAAGCACAACATCGGCATCTTTTGAAATTGCCGATTGAATCGTATCGTATGCCACTGCCGATGGATCAGCTCCGTGATGCTGCTGAATAATATCCACTCCGGCGCGCTCAGCCCAAACTTCAAGCTGAGAATTTGCAGCAGCGCGGAAAGTATCGGCTGCACCGATCACTACTTTTTTTCCGGCATTACGATAATTATATGCAAGCTTTCCGATCGTCGTCGTCTTACCAACTCCATTCACTCCGATCACCATAATAACGTAAGGTTTCGAATCAGCAGGAATTGCAAATGGATCTTCAGGAGAAATAAATTCGCCGTGATGTGTTAATGCTTTTGTGATCTCGTTACGCAGTTCATCGCGAAGCTGCGATGCATCTGTCCAATGCATCTTCGCCATCTGATCAACGATATTTTTCATGATCTGCTCCGTTGTCGCAAACCCAACATCGGCAAGCAGCAAGGTCTCCTCGATCTCACCAAGAAGCTCATCATCGATCTTTCTGGAGCGATGTAAAATGCGCGTGAACTTGCGCACAAGATTTTCCTGTGTTTTCGCAAGTCCTTCTTTGAGGCGAGAAATTTTGAATTTATCGAAGAAACCCAATGTAGTGGTTAGTCTTTAGTTGTTAGTCGTTAGCAGAACGACTATAATCTATTTCATCAACTTCAAAGCGCGGATGGCGTAAATAATAAATGAGATAATCAGAAGCGCACTTGAAGTGACCCAACCAAACACTAAAATATCACGAGAAACTCCGCATACGGCGAGAAAAAGGCAGATTATCGTCAGTAAAATTGCAGACTTTCCCCAATAATTTGAAGGCAATACGGCACCGATCTTTTTGCGGACAATGAGAACTCCAAACATCGTCAATACATCTTTCACTATTACAATCAAAACAAACCAAACCGGCACGATGCCTTTTGAAAGCATCGCAATGATCAGCGCCGCAACAAAAATTTTATCTGCGATGGGATCAATTACCTTTCCGAATTCAGAAATAGTGTTTGTTTTTCGGGCAATATAACCATCGAGCAAATCAGTGATATAGGCAATAACCATCAATGATCCAACCATCACAAGATCACCCTGAAGAAAAAAAATTACGGTCGGAATTGCTAGAAAAATGCGGAGAAAGCTGATGCTATTAGAAAGCGTCAGGATTTTATCGGATGTGTGGAGATCGGAAGAGTTCGACATAATAACTTGCCATTCTGAGCAAAGCGAAGAATCTGAACTTTAACTTTAAACCTAACTTTCAGATTCTTCGCTTCGCTCAGAATGACTTGGATTTCTTACGCAGCCTTTGCGTGCATACTTCCTGCCGGATAGCTATTCGGGTAAAGCAAACATCTGACCATATGCCCTTCGCTATCATCAATAAGCTCAGGATGAACAGAATTGCAATCTCCGAATGCTTTCGGACATCGCGGATGAAAGTAACATCCGGATGGGGCATTTGCCGGGCTCGGAACGTCGCCAGTTAAAACAATGCGTTCGCGTTTAGCTCTTGGATTAGCAATCGGCACTGCTGAAAGCAATGCCTCCGTATAAGGGGCTTTAGGAGCTGCATAAAGAGATTTGTAATCTGTTATCTCGACGATCTCACCCAGATACATAACGGCAACGCGATCAGAGATGTGTTTGACAACTGAAAGATCGTGAGCAATAAACAGGTATGTCAGTCCAAGCTTTTCTTGCAAATCCATCAAAAGATTTAATACCTGCGACTGAATTGATACATCTAATGCACTTACAGGTTCGTCGCAAACAATAAATTTTGGTTCGACAGAAAGTGCTCGGGCAATACCGATGCGCTGTCGCTGACCGCCGGAAAATTCATGCGGATATCTTCTTGCATGCAAAGGGCTTAAGCCAACCGTTTGAAGTAATTCTTCAACACGATCTTTAACTTCTGCATCTGTTTTACGAAGTCCGTGAACCTTTAAAATTTCTGTTAGCATTCCTCCGACTGTGATGCGTGGATTGAGTGATGAATATGGGTCCTGGAAAATTATCTGCATCTGACGGCGCATCTCGCGAAGGCGCTGCTGGTTCATGGTCGTCACTTCTTCGCCCTCGAATTTCACTGAACCTGCAGTCGGTTCGACAAGGCGCAAAATGCAGCGTCCTGTAGTAGTTTTGCCGCAACCTGACTCTCCGACTAAACCGAGAGTTTCACCTCTTCTGATCGTAAAGGATACGTCATCAACAGCTTTGACATTGCCGACGGTCTTTGAGAAAATTCCTTGTTTGATCGGAAAGTACTTTTTTAGCCCTGTAACTTCAAGAAGTATGTCTGACATAATGTTGTAATTATTATAGCTACTGAACGAAATCTTTCAAATTTACGAAGAAATGGTCGCCCCTACCATTGAAGCGTGAATCCGAGCCCTGGCACTCCGTTTCCCATCACTGCAAAATTCAATGAGGATTGCATATAGGAAGCGCTTTGCAAGTCAGCTTTATTCCCTTCCGGATGAGAAACAAGAACTCCGAAACTGTATCCAAGCACCATTCCCAGCGGGATGTCGCTCCACCAATGTATACTTGTAGATACCAGCCCGACAGCGATCGATGCAATGATAGGATAGCCAACGTATTTTATCCAAGGCTTCTCAGGATAATTTTCTGCAATAACGGTCAAAGTCGCAAGAGCAGTTGCTATATGACCTGAAGGGAATGCATCATAATGCGGAACATGCTTCAGATATTCGATTTGATTAGGGAAGAAATTCCATTTACCTGTCGGAGTTGTTACCGTAAACGGACTTTCTCTACCTGTCAGATGCTTGAGCAATTGTACGACTCCGCCGGAAGCAAGAATCACCTCTGCTACCTGGCTTGCCGTACGGATCGCACGGTCGTCGTTAAACGCGAATCCATAAAGAGCATACGCAGCAGCAATTCCAAATTGTATTTTGCCGTCTCCGAGATAAGAAGTAACGTTATTTACCTTACGAAAAGTCTCATTCTTATCATAAGGCTTCTTGAAATATTGCCATGATTCATAATCGGTTATGATCGTCAAAGCAGTAATAGCCGTTAGTCCTCCGATCAGAGGAAGTTGCTTGACGGTGAATGACTGCTTCGACCAATTCCACCAATCACCGGGGAGATTTGTGATCCAATCAAAAACGTGCGGTCGACCTGATGCTTGGCTTTCCAGGGATGTTAACGAATCTTGAATATAGTTTAGAGAATCTGGTAACGGAGCAACCTGCAAAGATTCAGTAGCAATAATGACATTACTCCGTGATACCTGAGTAGTATATAAAAAAAAGAAAAGAAGAAAACAAAATTTTATACTCACTATTTTTGGGGAAAAGAATTATTACTTCAGATTCCAAGTGTAAGTGAGACAGCCATAATTGCTGCTGTCTCTGCCCGTAACCTCCGTGGTCCGAGCGAGGCAATTTGGACATCGTGATTCCGATTTGCCAACACGATTTCCTCTTCATCGAATCCCCCTTCGGGTCCAACAACCAAGCTAATCTTCTTACTCTCATTATTCTGAAGTGCTTTTGAAAGCGAATCACTCAGAGGCGCTGATTCATGCAAAAGAATTATTTTTCTTCCGTCTAGCACAGCTTTTGCTAATCCTTGCTCAAAGCTCATAACATCTGATAAATCCGGGATTCTCGCCCTATAAGATTGCTTACAGGCATTCTGTAAGATACGAATGAGACGTTCTGAATTTATAGTTTTCTTTTCCGTTCGCTTTGAGTAAATCGGAAAAATGGAGCGAATTCCTATCTCAGTAATTTTTTCAACTATTTCCTCTAACTTTGATTGATGCTGCGGAATACCCTGTATCAGTTGTATGTCAATATCAGGTTCGTTATGTTCGGGAAGAATTTCTTCGATCGAACAGTGGGCGACCCACTCATTTTTCGCAACCTGTTCACTGCCGATCAATTTCGCAGCATAGCAAAAACCATTTAAAGTTGTTGCAAGAAGTTTTTCCCCTTCTCGTAATCGTAGCACCCGAATTGCATGACGCGCTTCATCTCCTTTTAATACGAACGATCTAGAATCCAGTTCAATATCGGCTTCACTGGCGATAAAACACTCCATAGATTTGTTGAAATTAATCGGCTTTCTAACCCGTTCTTTGAGAGTATAGTTTATTGAGGTATTTAGGATCCACAATATAGATTATAAGGAATACGAAAATGAATAGATACATGATCGTTGCTAAGCATACCGATGCCGAATGTGCGGCAATAGTAAATCAGGTTATCGCTGCAGGGTTTAACACCCATGTCGATTGGGGCTGCAAAGATGGAGATCACACCGGATGGGCAGTAGTCGAAGCCGATTCACATGAGCAGGCAATGATGTTTGTCCCCCCTATTATGCGACCGAAAGCAAAAGCTATACAAGTCGTGAAATTTTATGAAGAAGGCGGAGATCCGCACGAATATACAAAGAAAAACTGATCAGAAAGCAGCAAGTATTTAAATTATACTTCTTGACCTGCAGCCCAGCCGGATGACCATGCCCATTGGAAATTATATCCGCCAAGCCAGCCGGTAACGTCAACGACTTCTCCGATAAAATATAATCCCGGGACTTTCTTCGTCTCCATTGTTTTTGAGGAGAGTTCTCTCGTATCAACTCCACCCACTGTTACTTCGGCTTTTCCGAAGCCGTCGGTTCCTTCGGGAATGACTTTCCAATGATGTACTAGTTCAGCAATACTTCTCAATGATTTATCCGAGAGTTGGTTCATTGGTTTCGAAGGAGCATTCACTTCGCACCAACTCAGCACAAATCTTCTCGGTAAATATCTTGATAAGATCGCAGCAAGTTGTAATTTTTCCTGGCGATATTTTTCAAATACTTTTGAAATATCTATAACCTGCAGCAAATCAATACTTACTTCATCTCCTTCTTTCCAAAACGAAGATATCTGCAATATTGCAGGACCTGAAAGCCCTCGGTGAGTAAAAAGAAGGTCTTCTTTAAATGATATTCTATTACACGTCACTTTTACGGGAATTCCAATACCACTGAGATCACTGTAGGCTCTGCGATCTTTTTCTTTCCATATCAGCGGCACAAGTGCCGGACGCGGCAGTATTGTATCAATATTAAATTGTTCAGCAATTTTATAACCAAAATTTGTCGCACCCATTTTAGGGATTGAAAGCCCACCGGATGCAATGACTAAAGAATCACATTCGTATTCACCATCTGATGTCTGAAGTAAAAAGGAATCGTTCTTCGAGATATTTTCTACAGAGCAATTTATTCTGATTCCCACACCGGCATTCGCACATTCAGTTTCGAGCATTTCAAGAATCTGTCTTGAACTATCATCACAAAAAAGCTGACCTAATGTTTTTTCATGATAGGCAATTCCATGTTTTTCAACTAAAGCAATGAAATCCTTCGGCGAATAACGTGCAAGTGCGGATTTACAGAAATGCTCATTTTCCGAAAGAAAATTTTTTGCCGAAACTTGCTTATTTGTAAAGTTGCATCTCCCTCCTCCGGAGATAAGAATTTTTTTTCCCGTTTTTTCTGCCCGTTCGATAACGAGCACTCTTCGCCCACGCTTCCCTGCTTCGATTGCGCACATCAGTCCTGCTGCGCCTGCGCCGATAATAATGACATCGAACTTTGTAAGAGTCATATTAAAATACTTTTAAGCGAATATCAAAGCCTGCAGTGATAAGACGTGTAGGCGGTACGAGCACACCGGAAGATGCAGGGGTTGTGCGTTCGTAATGGTAAAATGCTTCAATTGTTAATTGCTGATTAAGATCATAGCTGAATCGCTGTTCAAATGTTGTTTTTGTAATGCCGCCATTGCTTGTGCCGCCCGGATTCGTTAGAATATCATTGAACTGATAGTAGAGGTCATTTGCAATAGTTTGACTAAATGTAAAGGTTGCTCCGAATGTATTTTTTAAATTCAATTTAAGGAATGGAATTGAAAGTCCTTCCTTTTGAAAATTCGCCGTTATTCCGAACGTCGTTGCAAGCCTTTTTGTAATTCGATTGAAAGAATAATCAGCTGCCCAATCGGTTTGTGTATCGTAATTTACACTTGCATTCATCTTGCCGCCCCATATCTTATCCCAACCCAGATCGAAGGCAATAAGCGGGCGGAAAGCATAAGACACCGTCTGTAACGTAGTCAGAGCAAGCGAATCACCGGGATTCAGTTTGAATGTTCGCTTATAATTTCCGTTGTATGCAGTTCGGAAACTTGCCCTATCTGCAAATTTAAATAGTGGGAATTTCTCGAGATCACTCCAATTAAACGAATAATTTAATCGTGGTAAATACTCTCTCAATACTCCGGAGAAAAAAGGCAGCGATTCAAATCCCTGAAGGAAGCTTTCTACCTGCAATTTATTTTTTACATCGGTAGGAAGATTATTGCGATCGGTATCCGTCGGATTCGCAACTCCATGTATCGTTAGATAAGCATTGCTTTTATCGATCCACTTTTGCCCAACGTTTTGTATTCCGCTTTGTGTAATGTTCAGAAATGGAAGAGGAGGAATAGAGAGGAACGTACGCGATACATCTCCCGTCTTTGCAGTTGAAATTGGTAAAATTCCGCCGTTATTCAATATTTGAAGCTGGTTACGCTCATCGTAGGTAAATTCTGTTTTCCAATTCAAGCTAAGTGTTGCACCCGTCCACAACGGTCTGCTTGTCGTAAGTTCGAATGTATTTTTTTGCGTGAAGATGTCAGTGACGTCTACCGTTCGCAATGTATTATATGGATTGGCTGCACGCAAGCCGTGACGGACTCCAAATTTTATAAAAGGAAATACCGGTACAAAATTTATGATCAGTCTTCCACTCGGATCGGTGATAAGCCCAAGCTGATATGCACGCGAAGGACCATTTGCATCAACTTCAGGCGAGAATATTCCTTTTGCAAGGAAGTTTGAAATGCCTGAGCCGTCGCCCTGCAACGCACCATTGAGACTGTAGTTTGTTTCGATAAAATTAAATTTCGTACCATTCCAATCAAAGAACGGTTTTTGAATGAGCGCTTTCACAATATCTCGCGCTGTTATTCCGCCTTCATCGACAATTTCTTCAGGGGGCAGATCAGCCGAAGCTTTCGGAACAAGTAACGTGTCATTAACAGCCAGATCATCAACGATTCCGCGTGTTCCGACGCCCGGACTATGTGCTATAGAAGTATCAGTAGGATTCGAAGGAGAAGGCACAGTCTTCATGATAGGTAATTCCTGAGGTGGACGCATACCCGGATTTGCATTCCTCGGCGCATCACCGACTCTACGAATACCCGGTCTGTTCGGAGGCTGCATATCCATCGGAGGTATATTTCCAGGTCCTTGCCCCGGAATTTCAACTGCTTGGTTTCCCTGTCTTGTTTCTTCTCCTCTTGTACTTTGCGATTCCCCCCTGCTCCGTCTCACTCCACCGGCAGGAACGGCGGCATCGTTACCGAAAATCCCAATGCCAAGTTCGCGAAGATTAAATTCAAATCCTGTAGTGATGACATTATTCCAGCTTCCTGTTTTAGCATTCTGCTGTCCCGTCTGTGCATCGGTCCATTTATAATCAACATTATAGCTGAATATCGGACGAATAAATTTATCAAGCCAAAAAAGCCAGGGCAACCGTGGATTTGTAGTAAGACGGAAATGCTGCAAAGTAAGAAAATCACTGCCAAGCCTTGCAAGTGCTCCATTCTTAAAAAATACATCTCCCATGATATCTTTGAAGGTACGCTGATAGATATATGCCGAATCGTAATAATTACCCGGTTGGTTATTACGTGTGAATGTTTCAAGTCCCCCTAAATTACTCGAAACATCAAGACGATATTCTATCTGTGGCGAAAGCAATCCGTTCTCCGTAAGTTTCCAGGTAAATCCGAATCCTCTTGATGCAGTAAAGATACGATTAATAAACGGAACATTTGAATTCAGGATATCCAATGTATCTTGAAAACTGGCATCCGGAGGAAAAACGAGAGTGGAAACACGGTTCTGGTAATGCATCCTTCCGCGTGTAGCACTTATGCCTACAGTGAACCTCTGCGGAAGAAAATTTATTTTAAACGCTGAGTATCTTCCGATATCGAATGTTTCCGGTCCTATCCAAGTCAAGGGAGAAAGCGAAATAACAGGGATCTGTTGAAGATCATAGACGATACTTCCCGTCCAACTCCATGTTCGGTTATAAAGAAATTGTGGACTTCGCGTGAATTCCTCTCCATAACCAAAGCCATAGGTAAGTCTATTGAGGAATGCAGGCAGCAAGAAAAAACTTCCGGGAAAAGTAAAATGGACTCCTGTTGCTGCTATGCTGTTGCGCACCGTCAGCGTTTCATTTGTTAGCCGAATCGAATCAGCAATCGCCGTTGCCTGAGACTGGGATAACTGCCCTGTAGAAACTGCATTCTGAATCTGAGCAACCGCTTTAGTAACTTCAACATCTGTGTTCGGTTCATATTTCGGTGTTAAAATCGTTTCCGAATGACTGATCGTTAGCGGAAAAATCGTGCCTTTCTCAAGCCAAGACGGTAAAACTTTTTGCATCAGGAATTCACCGGTAATATTCCATGCAAAATTGCGCGTACGAGAAACATTAAAACGTTCATCAACGCGGTGAAAATCGGGACCTTCTTTTAAGATCGAACCAGTGACGGTTCCGAATTCTGCAAGCTTTGCCTGAACTGTTGCATTCAAAGCGTAATCGACAGAATTATTCGCTGAAAGCAAACGAAGTTCATCCCACCAGATATCAGTGGTTAAACAGTCATCTGAACCTTCGTTATCAACTCCGAGCACAAAATAAGGAGCATTCGTTACAGTCGGGAGACCGACAACACGGTACATCGAGCCAAGAACTCCGTCACCAGCAGGAGCAAAGACCGTAGTGTTGTAATTCGGCTTTGTAGCTTTTAAAGCTGCAAGCGTTCCAAAGTCAACATGGATATTTTGCCAATCCTGCACAAGTGGACGGCGATATTCATAATAATTATATTGATCAGTACCAAATCGAAAATACACCCATACTTTTAGGTTTGTATCAGTGATAGCCTTAGGCATAGCTCCATCTCCATGCACCCAGACCGCCATGGAACGGTAATTAAAAAGATCGTTAGGAGAAGGGAAAATACGAGCTGCCTCTCGCTGCGTATTAATTTTTACACACTTGAGCTTCATATCAATGGATTGCTCATTGCCGAGAATGATCGAAGATCCGCCGGCAAGACGGTCACGTTGGGCACCGGGAGGTGGAGTGTAGCTCGTCGGAGCCGCAGTATTATCTTCTATATTTACATAATTGATCGCAAATGAATTATCTCCCGTAGGATTGAGAACATCCAAACCTACTTTGCTCCGAGTCCATTGGCTTCCGATAAGACCTATATCATTGAAGCGTAAGTGTACCTTGCTTGAAAAATTCGAAAACCATATTCTGTAATAATTAATGTTTGAGAAAGATGAATCAAGAATGCCTACACCCCTTGCAAAACTTGTTATCGGAATCCGGTATTGAACCCATCCTGTTCCGCTTTTTCCTATGATATATGGATTATCCGGATTTACAGGAATGTCATATTCATAATAATTATCTGCAACATCTAAGATCGAGTTGCCGTTAAGATCTTCTGTATCAGGATGCAACCCATACGATCCGTCATTCTGATTTCCTTCGGTTCCATTAATGTTATCATAATTTTGGGTATTAGCATCATAATGGTAATCGTCATTATTCGGATCGTTGGGATTTGCTGATCCGGGAAATAACACCTTTTCAGTATCATTGTTCATTCCGTCAAGACCAATATCTTCACCATCATCGTATCTTCCGTTACCATTTTTATCTTCGGTCTCTAACTTTCCATCAGGGATGATATCTTCGGAAATTGTCCCCATATCAAAATGAAACACTCCGCTGTTAATAATACTCTGATCTGTTTCAGGGTCGATCTTCATCCAAAATTGAATTGCATCGGTATTGGTAGCCTGTACATTCAAACCCTGATCCCATTGCATCAAGCCACCCCATGTATTTTCCGGTTTTTCCGAAAGATCGGGATTATGATTATAGATACCACTCCTGCGATTCGGATCGAAAACAACATCCAGCACCTGTGCACTTGGAGCAGGTGGGGCATAACTTTTATTCGGCTGAATGTCTGTTACGGGAACATCGCGCGGAAAATGTTCATACCACCATGTTTTCGATTTCCGTCTGTTAATATCGTCCTGAGAAAAACCTTGCTTCGTGTATGTAGAAATATCGGGCTGTGAAGCATGCACCCATCTGCCATACGACATCATTAAAGGAAATTCTGTTTTGCCGCCTTCAAAGTCATCAAGATACGCAATGCTGGCATTATTATCAACAGCCATAGGAGATACCTGAGTATTCGGATTCGGGAGTGAAACAGCTGCGTCCAGTTTTACAGTGAGTTCAGATTTATCTTTAAGATTAAATATCGGCAAGGCATTCATGACATTTGTCAGCCATGGCATGTTGAACTTATATCCTGCATCAGCACCGAGAATCCAATTCGAAAGTGGTTCTTCGCCCTGACGAGTTTTAATGCTTGGCTGGTGCAGAGAAAAATTCATCAGCGACATTCCGATCAGTCCATGATCGAGGATCGGTATTTCTCCGCGAAGTCCAAAAAGATTTTTAGTTGATGTTGTAAATATATCATGTACATCATAATCTACACTAAGAGGACCCGCTGTTGCAAGATCGGGTTTAAGAAGGGTGATCGTTCCGCCATTAACATCAACACGGTAATCTACTCCTTCGACAAGTTGCCTGCCACCTGAACTAACACGAACACTTCCATCGACAATATTAAAAGCATTGAGATTTATCGTCGTAGAATTGCCGCCGGAATATCTGACTGTGATGGCAATTTTAGTATTCTTGCTCGCTACTTGCTGCTGAAAGACGATGGGATTAGTTGTATAAAGTTCAGGAAAATAGAAAATCGAATCGGGTTTGTAGCTTGCATCAATACGTTTTTGTTCTGCATGGAAATCAAGAATACGTTTTCCGAATGGCTCAAGATATGGAAAAATAAGCGTACCATTTCGTTTATCCAATATCGGAGACACTTGTCCTGCAGCAAAAACGTCGAAAAGTCCATCCGGCTGTTTGATACCTGGATTAGAATTGTTATAGCGGTCAAGACCCATAACACTAATAGCATGTTCATTCTTTTTTAAGGCGGCACGGACATATTCATAACCCTGACCGGTTGGAATAGTATATGCTATTTTCGCTGAGAAACCGGTCTCATCAATATTTGTTGCCCCTACATAATAGGAGTTTTTCAACATTGTCTTCCACGCAGAATACGTAGGACGTTGATACAAAAATTTCGGCTTAATAAGCTTCAAGATGATATCCGTATCATTACCAATGTCTTGGCTGCGTTCGCCAAATTGTGTATGTCCAACTGTTCGGTAGCTAACAGCTATAATATCACCATCAGCAGCTTCCTGATTTAATGTAAGGACTCCTGTAAAAAGATTAACTGAATACTGATTTGTATCTAAATGCTGAAGCGGACCTGCATCCCATTCTCCGTCAAGGGTTCCTTTAGGAGGTGTACCATGAAAACTTTGTGGATAACGTCCTTTATCGGCAATACCCGGGAGAATATTTCCGCTCCATGCTTTTGCAACTACTCTTGAAACTTGTTGAATTGTTGTACTTCGCCATACTTCAACCGATCCTTCAACAATGCTATTATTATCGGTGGTTTGAACCATTGGAACATCGGCATAATATTTTTCATACTTCGGAATATAGACCGTGTCAAGGAAGAATGAGTTTTTTCGATAGTTGGCGGGCTGGATCACGTAATCCGTTCCTGATGAACTTCCCGGACCGCCGCCGAATGTTTTCGACTGGTGATCTCCTTTTTTCTGTGCTACAATTGTTGTGAGATACAATGGACCAAAACGCATTACGCTTTTAAATCCGAAAAGCGCGGATTGAATACCGATATATTTCGAAGGAGTTTTAAGTGTCACGTCTCCGGCTTCGATCGATTGAATGATCTCCTCTGGGAATCCCTGATAGCTCAGTTTAAAAATATTATCAAAATTAAATTGACGCAGGCTTCCGAAATCGGTATTGATCTTGATCTTATCACCGACCGATCCGGTGATATTCATATTCACTTCCTGTTTGAAATCAAGTCCTGTCTCAGATCCGGCAAAAAGCGCTCCTGTCGTAGCTAAAAATTTATTATCGCGATAGGCAAGATGAATAGCAACGTCTCCGTTAACCCGCAGATTAATAGAGGGACGCCCGAAGATCGTCGGTACGATTGATGGTGGAATAGGAATGGAAATTGAACCATAATCACTTAAAATACCATTGCCTTTTTGCTGCGCTGAGGCATCAGGAGCATTGGCTCCGGCGGCTGCAGTATTTACATATTTTTGCGCGGCATCATGGAAGGAATTCCGCAAAGCGGCTTCCTGCTGTGCTTTGATATAATCATCAAGATTCTGTGTCTCCGGCTGTCGAACATCTGCACCCTGGACAACATCGTGGACTGTCACATTTCCCAAAGAATCAAATTGTAATTGCCGTTTAACAGGAGTGGAAATAAATCCTCCTGAAGTAGGTGGTCCCGTTGTCTTGACGGCAGGGTTATCGATTTTCTGAGGGGCAACAACGATCGTGCTGTCTTTTCCATGACTTCCTGGAATAAGATTACTTAAAAAATCTCCGACCTTGCCGACGGTGTTACTAATAGATTCCGCAAGAGAATCGATCTTATTTACTATACTAACCTTCGAGGTATCATTTTTAGTAGAATCTTTTGGCGGAGTACTAGTAGTAGTCTTTTTTAAGCCGGAACATGATGATAGAGCAAGTAAAAGACCGAAAGCAGCAATAAGAACAAATCCGGAAGTTGAGCGTATTTCAGCAGGACGGATTTTTGACCGACAGAACGGACCGAAATCCGTTCTGTTAAATCTTGCTCGCTGAAATAAAGGCAACGCTCTTTGCACTCCGGCTAAAAGATGAAGTTAACTGATGACAAGCAACATCACCCGATCTGTAAAATCAGAAAGGATGATGAGTTTCTTATTAGTATTTTGTGGGTCGAACGTAAAGCCCGTACCACTGATTACTTTGTCACAAGTTTTCGATAGAGTTCTTCCTTTATTTTGAGGCAAAATGCCCTTAATTTCAACAGTATCACTAAATCAGCCGTTCCGAATTGATCAGCAAATTCCATTAGTTCTTATTCATTGAGCGGATTAAGTGGGGTGCTCTTTAGTACGTCAGTCTTTCTTCGATGATTTTGAATCATTCAGTCCACTCTCCTCGTTAAAAGAATAATGATGAACGAATCACATAATCCGCTAAAGCGCTCATGGTGGCGTACGTCGTTCCGCGTATGGGGTTACATCCTCAAAGAGCATATCGGTCCATTTATCCTTGCCTTTATTGTGATCATGTTCGTGTTCCTACTGCAATTCCTGATGCGTTTTATCGATAAGATCGTGGGTAAAGGGCTTGACATCTGGACAATAGTCCGTCTTATCGGTTTGAATCTTGCTTGGATGGTTGTCCTTGCAATGCCAATGGCAGCACTTGTCGCAAGCCTTATGGCATTCGGTTCTCTTGCCGCTTCAAATGAAATGACGGCGATGAAAGCATCCGGAGTCAGCTTTATGAGAATGCTATTCCCTGCAGTACTTCTGGGACTTCTTCTTGCCTATACCGATCTCGTTTTTAATAATGATGTCCTCCCCGATGCAAATCATGCGGCAAAAGATATGATGAACGATATTCAGCGAAAAAAGCCGACATTTATCATACGAGCCGGAGAGTTCAGTGATGAAGATGCTTTGCCAGGATACTCTATATTAGCAAAAAAAACCGTCGAAAATTCAAGTGATCTCGAAGGAGTGACGATCTACGATCACTCTTCAGGAAATGAAACAAGAGTCCTGACGGCAAGAACTGCTAATCTGACTTTCACTCCCGATTACCGGAAGCTGATCTTAAAACTTCATATAGGCGAACTGCATCAATTTTTTAATAACGATCCGACTGCCTACAGGCGCGGAACATTTGAAACCTACATCGTCCGCATTCCGACATCGGGCTTCGATTTTATGCATCAAGGAGAATCCGAACGCGGCGGTCGGGAATTATCGGCTCATGACTTAATGAAGTATGTCATCAAACGTGATTCTGCTGCTCAAAAAGAAAAAGTTACGTTTACCGAAATATTAAAAATCTTTGCGGATAATATTACCGATACCAGAAAGACTTCCATACCCGATTCGACTGTGGCAGATAGTAATCGCAAAATACAAGTGGTCTCAAATTTCCGACAGAATCTTTTTCAAATTCCATCTGAAGCTTCGCAGATAATCGGCACACAACTTGATAGCGATAGTTATTTAGTCGAAGTCCATAAAAAATATGCCTTGCCTGCTGCATGTCTGATCTTCATCCTTTTAGGCGCTCCGCTGGGTGCGCTTGCTAAACGCGGTGGTATCGGAGTAGGCGTCGGACTTTCTATCGGATTCTTTATTCTCTACTGGGCATTCCTCATCGGAGGCGAAAAACTTGCTGACCGCGGACTCATCAGTCCATTCTCCGGAATGTGGGCAGCAAATATTTTACTTGGAATCCTGGGCGGATTTCTCACTTTACGTGTTCTTAGAGAAAGGCGTGCAGTAGCATTTACATGGCTCGCTCAAATATTCAAAAGAAAATAGACGAATGAAACGATTACAACATAAATATTTCCTGCTGTCAATTGGGTTCGCGATTTTTATACTTTCGGCATGCTGCGAACCGACGGCAAAAAAATCTTTTCCAATTGTCATTGACACTTCCTATACTGATACTGCCATCAAAGATGCTATCGATCTTAATATCCAAGGCTTCCCTCCTCCTGATCCTCTGGATTCCGGCTATTATCCTATCTACAGCCTCGATATTAAAAATGCCGGAACAGATGATGATAATTTTTCAATTTCTTTTACAAGATTAAAGAATGGATTCGTTGACTCTTTGATTATCCGACAATTAGTAAAAGCCGGA
>JBBQGG010000033.1:0-37675 GCA_038322815.1 Kapaibacterium sp. (SeqCode) | reverse complement strand
CTCAAAGCCGGCGCGCTCTATGAAGGATCGTATCCGCTTGCAACGGCACTTGGCAGACCACTTCTCGGCAAAGCCCTGGTCGAAGTCGCAAAAAAAGAAAGTTGTACCGTTGTTGCTCATGGTTGTACGGGAAAAGGGAATGACCAGGTTCGCTTTGAAGCTGCGGTTTGGGGAATTGCACCTGATCTAAAAGTTATTGCACCCGTTCGTAATTGGGAATTTCGTTCACGTGAAGACGAAATGATATATTGTGCTGAGCGTGGGATTCCTGTTGCAGCAACGAAAGAAAGTCCTTATTCGATAGATGAAAATATCTGGGGCACAAGTATTGAATGTGGAGTATTAGAAGATCCTACTGTTGCTCCGCCTGAGGATGCATATCAGCGAACCCTTTCTCCCGAAGATGCGCCATCGGATAGTACAAATATTTCAATCGATTTTATTAACGGAATTCCTGTTGCCGTAAATAACGAAAGAATTTCTCCTGTTGAACTGCTAAAGAAATTAAATCGCGTCGCCGGAGAATATGGAATTGGCCGCCTTGATCTAATTGAAAATCGATTAGTGGGTATTAAATCGAGAGAGATCTACGAAGCTCCTGCGGCAACACTTTTACATTTTGCTCATCGCGAACTCGAACGCCTGACGATCGATAAATGGACAGCTCGTTATAAAGAGCAGATCTCGCCGGCTTATGCTGAGCTGATATATAACGGTTTATGGTATTCTCCGCTTCGCGAAGCAATGGATGCCTTCATTGATGAAACTCAAAAACGAGTGACAGGAAATGTCATTGTAAAATTATACAAGGGTACAATGCGTGTTCTTTCGCGCTCATCGGAGTATTCATTGTATGATCAAGCTCTGGCTTCCTATACATCAGAAGATACGTTCGATCATTCAGCAGGCGAAGGATTTTCAAAGATCTTCTCACTTCCGCTAAGAACGATTGCGCGTTCGAAAGAGAAAATACTTTCATCTGTAGAATAAGGCATGAGCGAAGGACAAGAAAAAAATCCTCTTTGGGGCGGCAGATTTCGTAAACAGCTTCATCCTGATGCGAAAAAATTCTCTTCATCGATTGCATCCGATAAGCGATTTGTTGAAGATGATATTATTGGAAGCATTGCCCATGTTACCATGCTAGGCGAATGTGGAATTGTACCAAAAAGTGAATCCGATAAAATCGTCAAAACCTTGGAGAAGATCAAAGATGAAATACTATCCGGAATAATTATCTTATCGGATCAAAGCGAAGATGTTCATCTTGCAATTGAAGAAATACTAACTGAGCGAGTTGGCGCAATTGGAGGGAAACTTCATACGGCAAGAAGCCGGAATGATCAGATTGCATTAGATCAGAGATTGTTTTTGCGAAAAGAAATTACAAATCTGAATATTTCAGTAAAGAATCTGCAGCAAAGTCTGCTTACTAAAGCCCAAAGCAATAAAAAGACAATCATTCCGGGTTATACGCACATGCAGAGGGCGCAGCCTGTATTACTTGCTCATCATATACTGGCTTATGTTTCGATGCTTGGCCGAGATGCCGAACGTCTATCGGATTGCTATAAACGAGTTGACCTTTCGCCTCTTGGCGCCGCTGCCTTTGCGGGAACATCATTCCCTATAAATAGAAAGTTTGTTGCATCGCAACTTGGCTTTTCTGATATAGTATATAACAGCATTGATGCAGTTAGTGATAGAGATTATCTTATTGAGATAGCCAGTGTTTGTAGCATCATCATGATGCATCTGAGCAGAATGGCAGAGGAGTTTATTATTTGGTCAACTGTCGAGTTTGGCTTTATAGAAATGGATGATAGTATCAGTACCGGCTCCAGCATCATGCCGCAGAAAAAAAATCCGGATATTGCAGAACTTGTTCGCGGAAAAACAGGCAGAGTATATGGTACGTTAATGAATCTGTTAACGATCATGAAAGGATTGCCGCTTGCCTATAACCGTGATATGCAATGCGATAAGGAGCCAATGCTTGAAGCTATCGATACAACTGCCGATTGTCTTGCAATGATGAAACTCGTGATCGAAAATATTTCTTTCAATTCTGAGAGGTTAAAACAAACGTTGCAAGACGGATACCTGACTGCAACAGAAATTGCTGATTATCTTGTAAGAAATGGAGAGACGTTTCGTGAGGCACATCGCATTACAGGAGAACTTGTCGGGTTTTGTGCAGGGAATGAAATTCCTTTTACTGCACTCGACCTGAAAAAATTGCGATCATTCTCGGAAAGATTTTCAGATGATGTTTTTGATATTCTTGATCCCGAGCGCAGCATTTTATTAAAAGCATCAGAAGGCAGTTCATCACATGAAAGTGTGACTGCACAAATTACATATTGGAAAAATAAACTTCAATAATATTTATGGAAGCAACAATGACTCAGTCGGATATTGCAACCGATACCTTATATGATCGGGAAAGTAAAATATTTTTCCCGACGTATGAAAGATTTACGATCGGGCAAGTTGTCTCAGCATCAGGAGCCTATATTTATACTGATAATGGAGATAAATATCTGGATGTGATCGCAGGGCTTGGCGTCAATGCCCTCGGCCATTCTCATCCTGCAGTTGTAAAAGCGGTTCAAGAACAGGCTGCATCATTTATGCATCTCTCCAATCTTTACCTTCAAGATGTGCAAGTTGAACTTGCGGAAAAACTTTCCCTGCTGAGTGGATGGAGCAAAGTTTTTTTTACTAATTCCGGCACTGAAGCTGTCGAAGGAGCTTTAAAACTTGCCAGAAAATATTTTTCGTCGGCAGATAAAACAGAGCTTATAGGCGTCTCGAATGCGTTTCATGGAAGAACCTATGGTGCGCTCAGTGTAATGGATAAAGGGAAATACCGCGATGGCTTTGGTCCATTTCTTGCTGAAGCCGGCAGCCTGATCCCATATTCGGAAGAAAATCTTTTAGAAAAAGTATCGGCAAAAACAGCGGCTGTTATTATTGAAGTCATTCAAGGTGAGGGCGGCATTGTTGAAATTCCTGTTTCATTTATCGAGGCTCTTCATAAACTTCAAAATAAATTCGGCTTTCTTATCATTGCCGATGAAATCCAATCCGGGATAGGAAGAACAGGGAAATTCTTTGCTTATGACCATTACGGATTGCAACCTGATATCGTCGTCTGCGCTAAAGCCATCGGAGGAGGGCTGCCCCTTGGTGCAATTCTATCCAATGATACCGTCGCTTCAGCTTTCAGCCCTGGAGTTCATGGAACAACATTCGGTGGTAATGCACTGGCATGTGCCGCAGGATTAGCAGTTTTAACTGAACTAGATAACGGTTTATCAGATCGAGTCAGATCTCAGTCATTATATTTATGGAGCAATTTGATCGAATTGAAAGAAAAATATCCTGAGACCATCAAAGAAATTCGGGGCAAAGGTTTTATGATCGGAGTTGAACTATTAAAACCTGCTAAAGAAATTCATACAGATTTGTTAGAGAAAAAGGTCATTACCAATGTTACGGCTAATACTGTTCTGCGTCTTTTACCGCCTCTTATTTTTGATCATCAACATACAGATAGTTTTATTACGTCTTTTGATAGCGTTCTTGCGGGAGCGTAGTTTATCTTGCTAAGAAAAAAAGAATAATAAAGAGGACGATACATAAAGGAATCCCGTAAAGAAAAAGGCTGTAGCTATAGTGAAGATATTTCGACCGCTTCAAATGCAGAATCGAATCGGGACTTTTCTTTATATCCTCAAGAGCCAGTATTGAAGTATGAATGATCGGTCGTACCGAGAGAATAGAAAAAATAACCGTAAGTACTGAGATTGCAATCAGAAGAAAGAAAGGGATCGATACGATCATAAATGAGATTCCGCCATTCATCAATAGTCCCATACTAAAAATGCTTAAGGCAAGAATAAAGGCATTTGCTATGATCATGATCTGCGCTTTCTTATGATTGGCAGAATTCTGATATCCATGCAAATCAGGAATGGGTTTGGAAATATCTTCAGAACCTGTTTTAAATAATGAATTCCAGTCATCATCATTTAATTCGGAATTATCAGCAGTGCTTTGCTCTTCGGGGATTTCTTCCCACTCCTTGGTAAGTTTACGAATTGTTTTATAGTTTATCCTGATATTCTCTGCTTGCTGCTCAGAATATTTTTCCTGAGCATAACTCGTAAAATATCTGTGCCCCGTTAAAAGGTCAAGATTCTGCTGTGCCCATTCTTCGTCACTTTGCATTATACTCAGAGCTTTTTCCCATTCGATACGGAGCAGTTCGCTTTGAGCAAAGAAAGTCTTTCTTCCAAGACCGGATAGATCGGCATCGGCAACGATCTCTTCTAAAAGATTTTTTGGGTGCTGCGGAATTTTCGTTACTCTGATACAGCCTGTAACGAGTTTAATCTTTTCTTCAGGATAATTTTCTTTACGAAGAAATTCCGTGGCAATACGGACGCTGATCTCTTCATGACCTCGATAGACCTCCGTATATCCCGTATCATGTAGCCATCCTGCAAGCGCCACAACTTCGATACCTTCTTCGCCGAGCTTCATGCCCTTGCCTATCTTCTGTGCAGTATCGGCGACCATCTTGCTATGTTCGAAGGTATGGTAAACTAAATACTCTGCAAGGCGCTCTTTGAAGAGCACGGAGACAAAGTCCGATGCTTTGATGACGGTGTTGCTTTCTTTTGGCATGATGTTACTGGTACAAATCTACAAAAGATTTCTCATTTTCGTTACTTTCCTGCAGAATTTGCGTAATTTTCGGTATTACTAATCATCTAATATGAAAACACTGATAGCTGCTCTTATAGTCATGTTAATTAATCCGGCATTTGCCCAGAAGGATTTTACCGTTTCGGGTTTTATGCAGCATACTGATATTGAAGGGGGATGCTGGTTCCTGCTTGCAAAGCAGACGAAATACGAACTCACAGCTTCGCCGGAGATTCTGGCAACCTGCCATGTCGTAGGCAGGATGCTTACGCTTCGCGCTCATTTAGCGCCAATGATGAAATCAATATGCATGCTCGGAACAATGATCGAAGTGACAGAGGTGCTCGATACCGTTTTCCACCCGCATAATCCACCTTTTGAACGAAAGAAGATCAAAGGCATTATCCATAAAACAAAAGCAGGATGCTGGTACGTAGCTTCCGGTAAACGCCGCTACGAACTGCAGCAGCCGATCCCCGCAAAATTTATGCATTCCGGTGCCCGATACAACAGGCTCTCCGTCCTCCTTCCGGATACTGAAAGCCTGTGCAACATGAACGGCGTTATCACCATCAGCGAATTAGAACCTGACATGAAACCGAAAGAAGCCAGAGAAAGAAAAAGTGATCCGAGATGATCGCAATCAGTTTTTCATCGCCGGAATATATAATTCCTCAATGTATTGCTTCATCATTCGCTCACTGGAAAAATTCGGAATTACCGAGCGCATGGATTCTTTGACGACGCGCAGCCATTCGATCGGCACGTCATCAAGATCGCGCTTATAGTAGAGAGGAATAATTTCTTCTTCAAGCAATCGATATATTTCCAGCGCATCGTGCGCATCCTGCAATTCCGGATCTTCATCTTCATGTGCTTCGATCGCCCAGCCGTTTTTCCCGTTATAGCCTTCGCACCACCATCCGTCGAGCACCGATAGATTCGGCACTCCGTTGATCGCGGCTTTCATGCCACTTGTGCCCGATGCTTCCATCGGCGCGCGTGGAGTGTTCATCCATAGATCTACTCCTTGCACAAGAAGTTTTGCCGAATGCATGTTGTAATTTTCCAGAAAAACAATTTTGCCGCGAAACAAAGGATCAGATGCATAATCCCATATTTTTTTGATAAGCTCTCTGCCCCCTTCATCTGCAGGATGCGCTTTGCCACTAAAAATTATCTGTACGGGCTTCGTTGGTTGATTCAGTATCTGCGCAAGTCTATCGGGATCGCGGAATAGAAGCGTCGAACGTTTATAGGTTGCAAATCTTCGGGCAAAACCAATCGTGAATGCATAAGGATTAAAGAACGCACCGCGCGTTACGAGTTCGGTTTCCGATTCATCAACTTGCGTATTGCGCAGTGTATCAATAATGGTACGCATTAAATTGCGGGAGAGTTCGCTTCGGATATTCCAGAGAACGGCATTCGGAATGTCATATATCTTTTGCCATAACGATTCATTCCGCAGTTGATCTTTCCATTTAGGATCTATTGCATAACTAAAAAGTGATGCAAGCTCGGGAGCAAGCCACGTCGGAATATGAACTCCGTTGGTGACGCTTGTGATCGGATGGGCAGGAGTATTATATTCTTTCCACATCTCACGAGTAACTTCGCCGTGCTTTTCGCTGACAGCATTTCGGCGGTCGCTCATATTCATCGCAAGCGCCGTCATGTTAAATAATTCTTCCGATGGATCGGCGTGTTTTCCTTCAGCAAGAAATTCATCCTGAGTCAAACCGAGTTCAGTTATAGTGTCATGAAAATAATCGGCAACGGCTTCAAGATTAAATGCATCATGCCCTGCAGGAACGGGCGTATGCGTAGTAAAAATACTTGTTGCGCGAATATGCTTCAACGCATCGGCGATGGATTTACCACCTTCGACTTCCAGACGCAGCCGTTCGATGAACATAAATGAGGCATGACCCTCATTTGCATGCCAAACATCAGGTTTTATCCCAAGTGCACACAGTGCGCGAACTCCGCCGACACCAAGGGCTATTTCCTGACGTAATCGGTACATCTTATCGCCTCCATAGAGGCGCTGAGTAATTTGTCTATCGTCCGGATCATTTTCATCGAGATCGGAATCCATTAAATAGATCGTGACGTTGCCGACCTTTACGCACCATATTTGTAAATGGAGCTTTCTTTGCTCATCTCCAAGATGAAGTGAGATAATAAGCGGCGTACCGTCAGTTGTCGTAACTTTTCTCAAAGGGCATTCGTCGTATGCCAGATGCCTGTACTCGGCTATCTGCTCACCTGCGGATGTTATATGTTGTTCAAAATATCCGAAAGGGTACAAGAAGCCGACAGCGACTATGGGCATACCGAGATCATGTGCAGTTTTAATGTGATCACCTGCAAGCACACCAAGTCCGCCGGAATAGATCGGCAGACTGGAATGAATTCCGTATTCCGCTGAAAAATATGCAACACTTTTCCTTTCTATCTCAGGATGTATGACATGTACAAATCTATCTTTTCGTGCAAGATCATTTTCGTAATGCGCAACAAGTGCATCATACATTGCAAGAAAAGCGGTATCAGTTGATAAAGTGACTAATCGCTCAGCCGGGACTTCACGAAGCAGGCGAATGGGATTATGCTCGCTTGTCCACCAATGCAGACGCGAGATCGAACGGAAGATCGCGCGCGCTTCTTCGTTAGAACTCCACCAAAGATCATAAGCAATATCGCCTAAGCGGGATATACGTTCAGGTAACGGGATGTAAGATTCCGTAATTTCGTTTGCTCGCATTCGTTAAGTATATTCAAAATTGAGCAACATGAAACAACAAATGTGTTCAAGAAGTCTATTATTTTTTTATTTAAATTTTCAGATGACTAAGAGTGGAAACTGGGTAGGTAAGATTATAAAAGTGGGTGATGTAGAACTTTACTATGAAACTCAGGGCGCCGGCGAGCCGCTTATCTGTCTGCATAATTTCAGTTCGAACTCTCGTGATCGCTTTGCACCTCTTCTCCCAATCTTGACGAAAAAATATACATGCTATCTCGTCGATCTTCGCGGTCACGGGAGATCCGATAATCCTACGAACGACTGGACAAAAGAACAATTTTCACGCGATATCATCGGATTTTGTAACGCATTGAATATTGATTCGGCATTTTTTCTTGCCGCAAGTTCAGGCGGGATGACTATGCTGCGTGTGGCGCGCTATGCTCCGAATTTAGTCCGCGCAATGGTTATTGATTCCGCAACGTACTGCATTCCCATGAGTGCGCAAAAATATTACAAATCGCCTGAATCGCTAAGTCCTAAATTACAAGACTATTACAAAAAAGCAAATGAAATTTACGGAGCGGACTATTGGCATGAGTTAGCACAGGCATTCTATAATTTTCGTCTGCCCGATTGTGATATTAATATTCCGCTTGAATCGTTGAAGGAGATCACATCACCTACACTTATTATCCATGGCGACCGAGATAATTTCTTTCCCGTAGATATTGCAGCAAAAATGAAAATGACGATACCAAATTCCGAGCTTTCAATTTTTTCGAATACACAGCATATCGTGATGGAGTTTTATCCTGAGCGCGTTGCGGAAATGACAGTGGAATTTTTTGAGAAACAAAAATAAAAAAGGCGCAGTTTTTTTTCTGCGCCTTTATTATATTTATGATGAAATTCTTAGTGTGTCTTTCCGAGCGGCGCAAGGAGATACGAAAATCCGATCTGAATCGTATGGATCGGGCTTTTGGTTACGGGAGTTGTTGATGTTTGTCCCGGTGTAAGGAATCCGACATTAAATGCGTCGCTTACATTCCAAGATGCATTGATGAGAAGAAAAAGTGCGCCCGTTTCATTCTCAAAGACTGGCAGCATTCCGCCGATTCGAATATCAACCAGTGTGTTCACCGAATCTTTTCCTACAGAGCGATCTACGGATACGCCGTTTCCCTGATTATATTTATAAGAAGTGCCTGAGGGAAGTCCGATCGTCACTCCGAGCAAAAACTGCTTGAACTTAATGCTTGGCTGAATAGAAATGTAATTCAGGGAATAATCTATATTCGGTTCGGTTACATTCTGCTGCTTAAAAAACATGCCGCGAGATTCATAGCCAATTCCCAAAGCGAGTCCCCAGTATGGATGAAAAGAATATATTCCCATTGCCTGAATTAAATAGGCGGGAAAGTGAACATCCGTCTTGGAGCCATCAGGCACGGTGCCACTAAAGATCGAAGCACCCAGAGTGCCGCCTGCACCGACTTCGATATGTTTATAGGCCATCGTATCTGATTCCTGAGCAAAAGATCTCTGTGTAAAGAAGAAACTTAAAACTGCAAGTAAAATTACGAGGGAAAGTTTCGATGATAGCATAGTAGTATAGGAATAAATGAAAAATTATAGAATACGTGAGATTATAGTACGTACAAATATAAGCAAAAAAAACGGATCAGTCCTCAAGGGTGAGAATTCCGCTTTTTCCACGGACTGCGCTTCCTTCGAGTGAAAGGTTGCTGAGATGACCATCATCCGCAATTTTGAAGTTTACTTTCACGAATTCTCCACTCTGTGTTTTCATACGAATCGGTAAATCACTGATTTTTTTTAATCCGAACGCTGCGATTGCCGTGCTCATACATCCCGTTCCGCAGGCAAGTGTTTCACCTTCGACACCGCGTTCATAGGTGCGGATGCGAATGTATTCGCCTTCATCATCGCTCATGATCTGCGCAAAATTTGCATTTACTCCAAGCGGCTCGAAATCTTTATGCATGCGGACAGCTTGCCCGTATTTATTAATATCAAAATCTTCGATCATTTGCCCTGTGAACTGCTCCAGTTTATCAAAAAAAATCACACCGTGCTGCGAACCGAGATCGACATAATTGCAACTGACAAGCTCCGAGCCAACCGAAAGCTTGAATTTGAGTTTGATCTTTTTCGGATCGTGGTAATAGACACGAAGATGTCGATTGTCAATGGTCGATGGTCGATAGTCAGGATTAGAATCGACTATCGACTCTTCCACCGCTTCTGCATGGACAAGCTCTCCGAGCACTTCGAAATTTGTATCAGGCGATGGGATAACGCCAAAATCCACTGCTGCTTGCACGGCACATCGCGCACCATTACCGCAAAGGGCGCCGAAGCTTCCATCCGGATTATAAAAATTCATCATGAATGGAGCCTTCGGGCTGCGTGCTATAACGATCAATCCGTCCGAACCGATAGGACCTTTGCGGTTGGCAACCGTCTGCGCCAATGCCTTCAGTTTTACTTTACCGAAAACAGTTGGATTAGTGAATGCGTCAATGATAACAAATAAGTTACCCGCGCCGGAATACATCGTGAATGGAATTTGGGGCATGATGATTGAAAACACAATGCGAATCGCCGACGTGCCAGGTTTCAGCCTGCGATGATAATACTTTTCTTGGCTGGCTGAAGCCTGCACCAACCGATTCAGTACAGAGACGAATGAATTGAAGGAAATCGGTCAACAACCGCACCCTCTCCTTAAAAGTAAGGAGAGGGTTGGGGTGAGGTTATCCCTTCGTATCTTTGCAGTAATGAATAAACTCTACTTCGGAGATAATCTCAATATCCTGCGCGATCACATCCCGTCCGAATCCGTTGATCTGATCTATCTCGATCCGCCCTTTAATTCAAAGCGCGATTATAATCTGCTTTTTAAAACTCCAAAGGGGCATTCATCCGATGCGCAAATCCATCGGCTCGGACTATCTCCACTGTGTAAATTTGTAAGAACATGAAAACAATAGAAGGTGCCATCGAAAATGTTTCCTATGAAGCTCAACTCACACCTGAACTCACGGTTTACAAATTCGATAAATTCGATATAAACACTGCCAAATCAGCAGGCATAATAGTTGCTGCTAAAAGTCAGGTAGCCTATTCAAAATGGGTTTCTCCTAAACGTACTCGAACATACCCATTCGAGAGAATTTATAATACTTATAATTCACCAAAGAAAATAACGATTATACCTATCCTCAAAGACGAAGGCGCTGATGGTGATATGGATAAAGTACAATTTTCTACATTTAGCTGGATGAGTTTGATGGGAATTCATGTAGTTCTTGGCTATTACGATTCGGCAAAGAAAAATCTTTCGAATTCACAAAAAGACCGAGAAAAACTTACGAGCCAAAGGCTCAATAATCTCTTTGTTAAAGAACAGATCAAAGAGATTATGCGCCACAGGCTTGAAGCAATTCATTGGAACAGAACGCTTATTAAAGATAGGCTCATCGAAATCTTAGACCTTGCCATAGGATCCTATTCGAGAATTACCAAAAAAACGAAAGTAAAAATTCACTCTTACCAGTCACTCTCTTCATTTCGCGATAAGGTTTTAGAGGACATTGAAGTTTATAAGGAAATTTCTCTAAAAGGGTCTAAAGGAGCAAGCAATAGAGAATTCTTAACAAAGCACGTCCGTGAGTTTCTTAGCGACGGTGAGAAATGTCAACTTATACTTAAGAATTATCTTGGAGGAGAATATTTTCTTACTGCTGACGAAATAATAAAAGAGGGGTCAAAATATATTATTCAAGAATCAAAAAATACTTCCAAAACCATTCTTCCAAGCCGAAGCGATATAAAAGATGGATTGTTCAAACTTATTCTCTTTTCTAACATCGACAAACTTTCTATTGATGGAAAGAGTGTTTCCTTTTCGACGAGAATGAAACTTACAAGCCCACATATCGCAGAACAGCTTTTGCTCCCCGTGAAAAAAGATAAGCTTGATGAATACTTTGCCAGAAATAGTAGTATATTGAAGGTAGCAACGATGGGCACCATCAAGCTGTTAAATAAGGAAGTGACAGAAAATCGGAATATTTCAATACTGATAGCATCGAATATATGAAAGTTTTTCAGGAAATCAAAAGTCCTTTGCGCTATCCTGGTGGGAAAGCGAAAGCTCTTGCACAACTATTGCCGTTCATTCCTAAAGAATATGGCGAGTTCAGAGAGCCCTTTTTGGGCGGTGGATCGGTGTTTATTTACCACAAGCAACGCTACCCAGACAAAACGTATTGGGTTAATGATTTGAACTATGACCTATATTGTTTCTGGAAAGTGGCAAAAGAAAATTTGTCTGAATTGGTTGAACAAATCGAATTTATCAAGAAAACTTCTGAAGATGGGCGTATTCTTTTTGACTCCATTGTGGCCCAACTGAAGGATGATTTAACAGAATTACAAAGAGCTATTCGTTTTTTTGTACTTAACAGAATTACTTTTTCTGGAACGGTTGATTCAGGCGGCTATTCACAAAAGGCATTTGAATCACGGTTTACAGATTCTTCTATCCATCGTCTAAAGCAGCTAAGGGCAGTGCTCGAGAATGTTGAGGTGTCAAATTTAGATTATAGCGAATTGTTATATATTGATGGTCAAGATGTATTTATTTTCCTCGATCCACCATATTTTACTGCAACAAAATCACGATTATATGGGAAGAATGGTGATCTTCATCTCGGATTCGACCATAAGAAATTTGCAGAGCACATGAAAGGGTGTCCACATAAATGGATGATTACGTATGACGATTGCGAAGAAGTGAGAAATAATTTTGCTGATTCGCATTTATTTGAGTGGGAATTCCAATATGGAATGAATAATTATAAAAAAGATTTTGCTGCTAAAGGTAAGGAATTAATTATCACGAACTACCCTATTCAAATAAAAGAATTATCAGAACAATTAGTATTAGTTTAGAATGGTGGGCATGTTCTCTTATTGAGGCTCAGTCCCTGCTAAATAAAACCGTACGCCCGGACTTCCCCGACCTAACCGAAGGCTCGCTGACCTTCAAGAAAGCACAGAAGGAAAAGAAGAGCAGCGGGCAGGAGAAATTATTGTAAGAAATTTGAGTCGCGAAGCGACGGTGTACCCATAGCCCAGGGTGATGAAACCCTGGGTACAGCAACGAAAGAACAATAAGCCCTGAAAGGGCGAAGTAAAAATGCCACAATCTTACGGACCGATATATCTCTACATTGCCATAAGGCGTATGTTTAAAAAGTAAATGCATATTTAAGTTTTGCAAACGAAAACTGATCATTGGGTGCTCCATATTGTTCATGGCGAAAAAAAGAAATTGTGGTAGAATGAACATGGGCAAAGGAATGACTAATGCCAGTTTCTATTTCTATTTTTTCTGTCGGCTCAATATCTAATTGTCCTAAATTCTCATAGCGATGCACATTTGCGATAATAAACCAGTCTTTTATCACTTCAAGATTTATCCCACCAGAAAAGTCATAGAAGATTCTGCCAGTCCAGTTTTTTTTTCTGCAACAATTGCCGCAGATATTGTAAGATTGTTAGTAGGAAGCCATGTGAGTACAAACCCCGCTATTGCCCAAAAGTAATGATCAGTGAATCTGAAATTTTCATGATGCAGAAATCCGCCTGTTACGGAGATACCTTTTATCAGTTGATAGCTATACATAAGTTGGTATTCGAATTTTTGCTCATTGATATTGTGAAGAAGCTCTCCCGGCGGGTCGGCATTATATGAACCATCGGTATAATACTCCAACAGGGAATTAAGCGATCCGCCGAATGACGGCTCATAGGATAGCAAAAGTTGATGTCCCACCGATGGTAGCAGATTGCAATTACTGAACTTCATCACAAGGGAAGTGATAACGATGAGTACAATAAGATATAGGGCAACAGAGCCAACTGTATTTAATTGGGAATCGAATGGGGAAGCAGTAGAATTAATGAGGATGTTAAACAGAGTAAATCCTAAGTCTCGGTTGAGCAAGAGAATTGTCGGATGCGCCAATACGAGGATAGTGCCAACAATTCCAGTGTACTTATGAGTAATGAAGATAAATTTCTGCAGCCGGGGCTTTTTCAGTAATTTTGCTGCGCGACGAGAAACAGGCGTTACAAAGACGAGTCCTAAAAGAACATTGATCGAGAGTATTAGAAACCCTGCAAGACCAAGTGTTGACGAAAAATCGACAAAGCTTGTGTTTGTTGACATAACCAGTTGTTTACCGAAAATTTAAGAATGTACGAATACGCGCCGTCAAAAAAATGACGACGTAAAAAAAGTAAGTATAAATTGGTTATGCTATATGCGCAATGGAACTGGCGAAGGCAATCTGAAAGAATTGGAAGCTCGGAATATTTGCGATCTTATTAGAAGACTATTTTCAAGAGAGGCAGATGCGGTGCAGAAAATTTGAAGGGCATAGACAAACATTAAAACAATGATGGAGACGAGGACATCCAAGAAAAGTCGTGTGGTTGCGTCCTTCATCTCCGGCTGCCCTTCTGCAATATGAAAAGTAGAAGAGGATTCAAACGAATCCATTTCATGCCAATCATATTCCTGCTCAAACGGCTCAATATAATAAGCAGTTGTTAGAAGGAGTATGTAAATAATTATAGCCGATCTCATAAAGGAAAAAACACTCTGTTCCTGCATAAGATTCAAAAAAGAACAACTCTACATTAGCATAATGAACAACGCAAGACTACGGACAACTGCTTTATCTTCTGCCATTCGGCTTGAAGTTCTTACTATCGTATGGGTCATAATCGAATCCGTTATTGCGATCTATTCCGGAATTAAAGATCATTCCATAAGTCTTGTTGCATTTGGAATTGATAGCATTGTTGATGTTTTATCTGCGGTAACATTACTATGGAGATTGCGATTGGAATTTAAGGGAAGCTCGGTTGATGTTGTCAATGCTGCAGAAAATAAAGCGGCGTGGATTACAGGTTCGGCTCTTTCCTTACTGTGCCTCTATATTGTAATTGAAGCAATTCTTGGATTATTGAACCATCATGCTGCCGAAACTTCCCCTACAGGGCTAGGGGTATCATCTGCAGCTTTTATTATCATGATCGTACTCGGTTTCCGTAAACGCCGGCTTGCAAAAGAATTAGAAATGCCTTCTCTTCGTGCAGATGCCGATTTTTCATTAATAGATGCCTATATGGCAGGAATTATAGTTCTTGGTTTAGCGATGAATGCACTCAGCGGATGGTGGTGGATGGATAGCATATTATCACTGTCATTACTCCTTTGGCTTATACCTGAAACGAAAGAAGCCTTTGAAAGTACGACTGCAAAGAGCCAATAGTAAAGATTGTCTGTTAGCACATATTTTTTTACAGATGATTTTTCAACTTCGTAAAACAAAACCGCACGTTGCCGTGCGGTTTTGTTATTAAATCTATTGGCATATCTCGGTAGGTTCAGGGTCAACCGCCCCCTAACCCCCGTCTTGAAAAGGCGGGGGATTTTTTTTAGATAGCCCCTCCTTTTCAAGGAGGGGTTGGGGTGGTTGATTCGAATCTTGCCTGCCCAAATTTTATTCCTTCCAAAAAAAATATGTATTTTGTAAATCTCCATAATTAATTATGTATATTAGTTGGTGCTCTGATGGGCACCTATCAAAAGTATATATTTTTTTGATCTGCTGATCAAAAACAAGCTTAAAGCGAAAAGCTTAAAGCTAAAAATAAATACGGGACTATTTTTTTAAATCATTTCAAGGAGAGATTACGATGACAACTACAGATTTGGAATCCATAACAAATTTAAAAATCGGAGGAGTGACTGCCTGCGTCGGACCTAAAACAGGGTTAAATGTTATTTGCTCGCTTCAGGTTGCCGAGCATCTTGCAAGAGAAACAGGCAAGGGTAATGTTTTATATATCAATACCGTCCAGCCCGATCAATTTCTTTATTCATCCATTCGTAAACATATAAATAAAGAATTCTCCATTAAAACCAATGATAAGCGCATCACTTACGAAACATCTGTCCTCGGTCTTATTACTGCCGATAAAGATAATTTAAATAATCTTATAACGGAAAACCAGATCAAATTTGTTATCATCAATTCATGGGAATTTGCCTCGAAGGATTATCGGCGCAAGGAGGAATTAATTTTTATGATATTAGGCTGGCTTCAGCAGCATAAGGTTACCATAATAGTGTTCTCTGAATCCGTGAGGCAGACACCTCTATCCGAAAAGATTCAGCGAGGCGGTGGTATAGGAAAACTTGCAGCAATTGCACAAGATATTAAAGTACTCACAGAACCACTTCCCGAACCTATTGTAAGCCATCTTTTTGATGATCTTGAGCAAGAAGAAGCAGAAATATACAACTTTTCCTGGACACCACTTAATGTGCAAGAATTGCATAATGTCGTTTATTTATACTGCGACTCTTATACCGGCTGGTATGCAAAGCATAAATATGATAAATGGGAATCCAAATGCGAACAGGTTCTTAAGTTAGTTAATGATGAATTAGCGGAACGGAAAATATCAATAAGAGAATGGGTCGAAAAAAATAAGAAAGTTCAAGTAAGGTTAAAAGCCCAAAGAAATTTAGAAAAGAAAGCCCAATTTATCAAAGACAATGATCTGACGGATAAATTTCCCGATTCAAATTCTTCGAACGGAGAAAATTCCGTTCAACTCCATTACGGACCCGACAAACTTCCGATAAGATTAGAAGAGAAAAACATTGCGCGCGAACTGTTATTATAATGAAAATAAATAGCTTATAGACACCGTTTTCAAAAATTGCTCATTGAAATTTGATAAAGTCCGGCAATGCTAATAAACACAGTAAGCTTTTCATTTAGCATACCTTGGGCTTCATTGTCTGCGTATAGATGTTTACTTGGTCGGGCTGATCTCGCCCAATGGCGTAACTGGCATGCGCCTATATTAAATAATTATAATTAAACGTATGAAAATATTCTTCTTTTTCGCGGCAGTTTTATGCCTCACAGGAAGTGCCTTTGCCCAGCATTTATTTCAGATCGATGATGGGCATGGAGATTATCTTCTCCTCGTTCCGCCGCCCTCGCTTTCGGGATCTCGTACACTTATTCTTCCGATGCCGCCGCTTACACCGATCCCGGCAGGGTTTATCGGCGCAGGAACAGCAACAGGACAAATACCTATCTGGGATAATACACAATTAGCATGGTTGGCTGCAACTCCGAATGCAGCTTTGAATGCTATGCTGCCAAACCAGACAGGTAATGCAGGGAGAGTTTTATTTACCGACGGTACGAATACCGGATGGACGGCAATTTCCGCAGGCGGCGCCATCTCCGTTTTTGGAAGAACCGGAATTGTTACCGCGCAAACAGGAGATTATAATTTTTCGCAGATATCAGGAGCGGCAGTTGCAGGACAATTACCGAATTTGCAAAGCATGAATGGGATTGTAGATATTATTCATGGGGGCACAGGGCAGATAACAGCAAATGCAGCATTGAATGCTCTGCTTCCTTCACAAACAGGAAACGCAAATAAAATTCTGCAAACCGATGGGATTAATACTAGTTGGGCGGCTATCTCTCCGGGCGGAGTAACGTCCATTTTTACCAGAACTGGGGCAGTGATTGCTCAAGCGAATGACTATAGCTTTTCGCAGATTTCAGGATCAGCAGTGGCAGGACAATTGCCGAATTTGCAAAGTATGAATGGGATTGTAGATATTATTCATGGGGGCACAGGGCAGATAACAGCAAATGCTGCGTTGAACACTCTTCTTCCTGCACAAACCGGAAATGCAAATAAGGTTTTACAGACTGATGGGACTAATACGACATGGATGGGACTAATAAGTCCTCCGGTGTCTTCTGTTTTCGGAAGAACAGGCATAATAACTTCAGCAATAGGTGATTATAATTTCTCACAGATTTCAGGTAGTGCAACAGCAAGTCAGTTACCGAATTTACAAAACCTGAATGGTCTTTTAGATATTGCTCACGGAGGAACAGGGCAAATAACAGCAAATGCATCTTTGAATGCATTCCTTCCAGCTCAAACCGGAAATGCTACCAAGTATCTTCAAACAGATGGCACAAATACGAGTTGGGTTGCAGTAGCGGGCGGGGGAACAGTGACATCCGTTTTCGGACGCACAGGAATTGTCGTTGCAGCGACAAATGATTATAGTTTTTCACAAATCAGCGGCTCCGCAACAGCATCTCAATTGCCAAATTTACAGAGCATGAACGGGATTCTTGATATTACTCGCGGAGGTACTGGACAAATAACGGCCAACGCAGCGCTGAATGCCTTACTTCCAAGTCAGACAGGAAATGGCACAAAATATTTACAAACCGACGGCACGAATACGAGTTGGGTTTCCGTTGCAGGAGGAGGTAGTGTCACAGGCAGTGGAACGTCCACACAGGTTGCATTTTGGTCGAGCACATCAGCACTAAGTTCAAGTACAAATTTATATTGGGATAATACCAATTCCAGATTGAGTATCGGAGCAGGTTCATCGCCCGCCTCTGCATTAGATATAACCAGCTCTGGAAAGACTATTAATTCTGTTTCTTCCACAACAACTGATGAAAATTATGCTGTACGAGGAGACGCAACAGCTAATGGAGCAGGAGTTCAAAATATCGGAATATGGGGTCGTGCTTCCAGTAATAATAGTGGTAATATCGGTGCAATCGCTGTTTTGGCAAATGGCGGTGGAAATACTACAACAGGAACTAGTGCTACCCCAAATGTTGCTCTTCAAATTAATGATGGTGAGTTCACAATGGGAAGAACGGTGGAGAATGCTGCTAATCCGACAGATCCTGTAGGAACAGCGGCATTAACAAACGCTGCTACTGCTGGGACAACGTATTCAGCTGATGGTCCTAGCGGAGTCGTAACCGTAACAGTGACCGGAGGATTGGCTGTTGGTAATGCAACCTCCGAACTTGCAGGTCTGATTACAATAAATAATAAATACGCAAAATCCACAAGTATTGTTTTAGTGCAAATAATGGATGCGACTGTTTCTGCCGGCAATGCCAACAGGGTTGCATTTGGAACGCAGGTTTTAACAAGGGCTACAGGTTCTTTCCAAGTTAGAGTTGATGCGATTGCAAATTCAACGGCAGGATATACTTTATCCACCTATAAGATCGGCTATATGATTTTAAATCCCGGTAAATAATTTGCTAAAATTTTTCGTCAAAAGTTCTTCACTTCTTTGAAGGGCTTTTTTATTGAAAGAAATCTGTTAAGAGCTTTCAATTTATGAGCATCTTATCCATTTTCAAATCGGAAAAGCTAAAACCGCTATGGCGTTTCAAGACGCAGATGCCATCGGTTATTATCTGGAAATTGCTGATCTCACCGGATGGGATTTTGGCAGGGGAAGAGCGCGATACGGAAGCGAAGACGGCATCACTGTTCTCGCTTGATGTAGTGAGTGGTAAGATGTTATGGCGCGATGCAGTGATAGATGAGGCATGGTGGTTTAATTCGGAGCGGGCAACATCTGATAATATTTTTATTCAGAAATTCCGCAAGCCCGATATGCCGGAGCCAAAAGGCATTATTGCATTGGATATTCATTCCGGCAAACTTCGGTGGGAGCAGCCCGATGTTTCAATGCTCTTCGAGCATGAGGGCAAGATCTATGCTCAGCGCGAAGCTCTCGGCAGGAAGGAGTTCTTTGCAATCGATAGTATTTCAGGTGAAGTGCTTGAAGCGTATGGCTCGGAGCGCGATAATATTTTAGCGATGCAATCCATGATCGTTGATGCCGATCAGCATTCGATCTATTCACAGCCGATCACTCCTGACGATGATATTTTTTCTTCGATAGGGAATGTGTTATCGGATGTATTGGATGTTAATGAACTTCGCGGCACAATTGATTTTGCAGAGTACGGAAAATATATTATCTTTTCCTATCATGAGAGGATAGCAAATGATCCGCAGGCATTGCTCGGCAATCTTCTTCGTAATCATTTGAAAATTCTGGATACGGAAAAAGGTGAGATCATCTATAGCGATGAGCCAAATGCGGAAACGCCGTATCCTGTTCCGGAAAATTTCTTTATTCATCGTGGAGTGTTAATTTATGTTAAAGAGAAAAGGGAGATCGTCGGAGTATCGCTGGTGGATCTCCGGTAGGGGCACACTGTGTGTGCCTTCTTTCGAATTATATAAACTCCGAAGAATGGCACATGCAATGTACCCCTACGTTGTCATATTCCTATGCGTTGCTCTTGCAAGCTGTGATCGCGGCGCTTCGGAGCAAGTTCAAGCTGCTGAAAGATTTGCTGATGCCGTAGTTCGCAATGATGCCGGAGCAAGGGATTCGATGATCGCAACGCGAATTTTCAAAAAATATTTCGCTAATCCGTATGTTGCAAGTGATTACATTGGTTGGATGCGAAGTATCTATGATATTCATAACAAGAAGTTCTTCTCGACTTCCCGCGCCGATGTTGATCGTGATCTCAAAGAAGAACTTCAGGGCGGCTTGCTTAATGATGGTGAGATCGAAGAAACAGGAATGGTGCGGGTTAAATCACCAAATGAAGGAGAGCAATCGGCATTCTTCTGGATGGTAAAGCAAAAAGGACATCACTGGGCAGTTGCAATTATAACCAAGGGTGAGGCAGCAGTAAATTTTAGGTAAGTAGTATCTAATGTGTCATTGCGAGGAGCCGTGAAACGACGACGAAGCAATCCCCTGAGGTTAAATATAATGTTTAAGATTCAGCTACTCTCCGGGGATTGCTTCGTCGGACTAAAGTCCTTCTCGCAATGATACCTACATTATTTTTTATAAATATATTATGCTACAAGCAGGTGATAAGGCTCCGGATTTTTCCGGAGTAGATGAAAACGGAAAGAGGGTATCTTTGAAAGATCTCAAAGGTTCGAAGGTAGTTCTGTATTTTTATCCGAAGGATAATACAACAGGCTGCACTGCCGAAGCCTGCGATTTCCGAGATTCATATTCGAGGTTGAAAAAGAAGGGTGTTGTGCTGCTTGGAGTTAGTCCTGATTCGGAGAAATCACATCAGAATTTCAAAACGAAATACGATCTTCCTTTTCCGCTCATTGCCGATACGGAGAAAACAATAGCCAATGCCTATGATGTGTGGCAGGAAAAATCCATGTATGGCAGAAAATATATGGGCATTGTTCGTTCTACTTTTGTTATTGACGAAAAAGGAAAGATCATGGCAGTTTTTCCGAAGGTAAAAGTTGCCGGCCATGTCGATGAAGTTTTGAATGCATTAGCCGGATAATACGAATGACGATCATCGAAAGCAGCATTACTATTGAAGCGCCTATCGAAGCAGTATTCGATTTTCATACCGATACGAAAAATCTTGGTTTGATATCGCCCTCATGGATGAAATCAAAACTTATCAGAGAATCCGGAGAAGGCAAAGGGAAGATTATCGAAATGCAAGTGACGCAGTATAATATTTTTCCGAGTCACTGGATAGTACGCATAGAAGAATATGAAAGACCCTTTAGGCTAACCGATCTTGTATTATCGGGTCCGATGAAATTTTTCAAACATACGAGAACCTTCAGCCAACCTTGTGCTTCGCTGACGGAATTGAAAGACCATCTGGAATATGAAGTGCCGTTCGGTTTTATCGGGAAATTCGCAGATACAATTTCTATAAAGAAGATGGTGGAACAAATGTTTGAATTCCGCCATAAGAAAACGAAAGAGATATTAGAAGAACGGTTTTATATTGCTGATCTACCCGTTGCAGATGCCGGAAGAATTTAAACCTGTCGAACCGCTTCCGAGCCAAATTGAATCACCTCGGCTCATACTTCGCCAGTTCGAGATGCGCGATGCCCAGGAGTTTTATCTATTGGAACAGCGAAGCCTGCAGGTGCATCTTGCTCCATATAGTCCCGTCAAACCGATCCCTGCTAATGATGCTGAAGGAATTCGTGCCATGCGGGAAATGCTTCGCACGACGATCGAGAGATGGGAAGATGGTTTAGATCATCGGTTTGTAATAATTTTAAAAGAGACAGGGGCGATCGTCGGCCAGATAGGGATCACGAATATTATTCGCAACGTTGCGCAATCGGCGTTCATAGGATACTGGATCGGTAACGAATATCTTAATCAGGGTTATGCGACGGAAGCCTTGGTTTCGACGTTACATTATAGCTTCGAATTTGCCAGGCTGCACCGCATATCGTTATGGATTGCCCCGGATAATATACCAAGTTTACGAATGACAGCGAAGTTAAAATTACGCTTCGAGGGTACAGCATTACGGGCTTTACAACTTGGAGGCAACTGGCAGGATACAAATATTTATGCCATCACCAGTGAAGAATGGAATGAAAGAAAAAATGAAATTTATAAATTTTTACATCGGCAATAGTTTACTATTGTTTTTCGCTTTTATTCTTTTTCCTTTTACAGCCTCTGCTCAGACGGCAGATGAAATGGCGAAGGAATTGGAAAATCTTTATAATCGTGGCGAAGGGACGGCTCTTTCGTTTATTCTCGATGGTCAGAAAAATTCTTTGCTCTTTGCCGGTGGTTCGGCAAAATTTCGAATTGAGAATCCGACCGATCTTATCATAAGTGACGGCACTACGATCTGGCATTACACTAAATTAAAGAAGGAAGTAGTGATCGATAAAGCTGAGAGCAAAGGCGGTTCGCTCTCCAATGTTCAAGAGCTTATTAAATTCTCTTCGAATTATTCTTCAGTCTTAACAAAGAAGAAAAATATGTATGAGCTCGAATTAACACCTTCCAAAAATATCTCGAAGATATTAGAAAGTGTAGGCGGAATATCGCTTCTGAAATTCAGATTTACAAGATCATCAAAATCCAGAATTGCGATAAACAAGATAACGGCACGTTCATTAAAAGGAGATATTGCAGTCGGAAAGATTACGATTAAAAGCGTAAAAAAATTAAATAGATCATTATTTGTATTTACAGTTCCGGCAGGAGCAAAGACTATAGATCTTAGAGATTAAGATGCCTCAGTTTACTCATCATATTTTTGTCTGCGAGAATATTCGTCCCGACGACGATCCTCGTGGATGCTGTGCCTCGAAGGGAGCTTCTGAGATCCGAGCAAAATTTAAGGAAGAGATAAAGAAGCGTGGATTAAAAGGAGTAGTTAGGTCAAATAAATCGGGATGTCTTGATCAATGTGCAAAAGGACCTGCTATTGTTGTTTATCCTGAAGGAGTTTGGTATGGAGGAGTGAGCATTAATGATGTTGCAGAGATCATGGATACTCATATCGAAGGCGGCAAGCCGGTACATAGATTACTTATTTAGTATATCTCTCGATCACCGTTTCGACAACTCCAGTCGTCGATCTACCTTCGATAAAAGGAATAGTGAGAACCTTACCGCCATTTCTTTCTACGACATCGCGCCCCACAACACTTTCAACGCTCCAATCGGCGCCTTTGACGAGAATATCAGGGATAGTGAATTCGATAAGGGAAAGCGGAGTATCATCATCAAAGATCACAATGCAATCCGTAGATTTCAGCGAAGCAAGAATTTTAGCACGGTCAGCCTCAGTTTGCAGAGGACGTTTTTCGCCTTTGAGACGCCTGACGGAGCTATCAGCATTGACTCCGATGATAAGAGCATCGCCAAGATTACGCGCTTCTTTTAAATAGGAAACATGGCCGGCATGAAGAATATCGAAGACTCCGTTGGTAAAGACGAGTTTTTTATTTTCATCATGAATTACTTTGCGCCATAGACGAAGCTTTTCCTGCTCCTGGAGATCGCGAAAAGTAAAGATCGGTGCGAACGTAATTTGTTGTGACATCTTCGTGTTATTACTTCGGCACTAATAACGTGCATTATTAAAGAATGAATCGCTCACCAAAAAAACAAGGGAATTATCTTCTCGGGCTGAATCAGTATGAAATCCACACTGCGATAAATTCTCAGTTCGGTGATATACCGGCATATCGTGCAAAACAAATATACAACTGGCTTTATGCCAGGCGTGCACAACGTTATTCAGAGATGACTCAACTTCCGGCAGTTTTACGCAACCAGTTAGATAGGAATTTTAAGGTAGGATCATTGAAACTTGCTCATCAATCAGTAAGCGAGGATGGCACGATTAAATTTCTTTTCGAACTTTTCGATGGCTTGCAGATCGAATCTGTTCTGATCCCAAGTGAAATGCGCGATGCAACCGGCGAGTCTCGGCGCAAAACGTTGTGTCTATCAACTCAGGTTGGCTGTCCGCTCGATTGTAAATTCTGTGCGACAGCTTCGATGAAATTGAAGCGTAATCTTACTGCTGCTGAAATAATCTTACAGTACTTTGAAGTCGAACGATTAACCGGCGAGAAGATCACAAACGTTGTCTATATGGGAATGGGTGAGCCGCTTCTCAATTATGATAATGTCATCAGGTCACTTCGCATTCTCACGGATCCTGAACTTGAGATCATCGGAGCAAAACGCATTACGGTTTCTACAAGCGGGTTACCTGAGGAAATCAAGAAATTTGCCCATGAAAAAATTGGAGTAAAACTTGCTCTCAGTCTTCATGCAACGACCGATGAACTTCGTTCGAAGCTCATGCCAATAAATATAGCTCATCCGATCAAAGAACTTCTTGCTGCGATGGATGAATATTATAAAGTTACCGGAATTCCTATCACGTATGAATATATTCTTTTCGAAGGGCTTAACGACAGCGATGCAGATGCCCGTCGTCTCACAAAAATGGCGCGTCGCAATCCAAGCAAAGTTAATGTTATTCCATTTCATAAAATAGATTTTACGAATCCTAAAGGTATTAGTGCAGAACTTCATCCGACATCCGATGAAAACTTCATTCGCTTTAATGAAGTACTTAAGAAAGAAGGAGTTCATGTTATGGTCAGGTCAAGTTCAGGTGAAGATATCGAAGCGGCATGTGGGCAGCTTGCTCTGAGTAAATTACCTCATCCTATCGCAATAGAAGTATAGTGCTATATTCTCCCCATACGAATCAGGAAGTTTCGGATATTCTTCGACTTCGAAATAAGTCAGATCTGCATATTTCCGGAAAAGAAAGAGATGCACTAAAAGCCGATACTCTTTCTTTAGGGAATCTAAATAGTGTTCTGTTTTATGAGCCTGAGGAGATGATCGTTTCAGTGCAAGCCGGTATAAGCTTATCTGAACTACAAAAAACACTTTCAACGAAAGGGCAGTGGATTCCGACACTAGTTCCAAAAGAGTCATTAGAACAAACACTTGGTGCTGCAATAGCAAGTGATCATTTTCATCCTCGCGCCAAAAAATGTGGAGCATTGCGGACGACGATTCTTGGCGGGACTTTCTGCACGACGAATGGCGAGATATTTAAAAGCGGATCACGAGTGGTAAAGTCAGTAGCGGGATATGATATTCATCGTGCATTCTGCGGATCGCTGGGTCGCTTCGGGATAATCCTTGACCTAACTTTAAAAGTCCAGCCGCTGCCGGAAATATTCCACCGATTTTTAGCTCCTATTGCTTCACGGGAAAAGTTATTGCAATTACACCCTTCTTGTCTTGAAGAATTCTCAAGTAAACTTTTGGTTGAATTGTCTGGATATAAAGAAGATATAGAAGCTGATAAAGGCGAACTGTTCTCAAACAAAATTAAAATTGAAGAATTAAATGACGAAAATTGGGATATTGCCGTCAAGTCTTTAATACAATTGCGAGATGAAGAAAGGGAAAAACATCTTTCTTCAGATGCTGAGGAATTGCTAAAAAAAGTACAACGAGTATTTGATCCGGAAGGGGTACTTGTATAGCTCATGACTGATACGCTTCACATAGAAACATTCATTGATCGCTCGAGAAAGCTGCAAGCCTGCATTCATTGCGGCTTATGTTTAGAAGCATGTCCGACGTACTTGGTTACCGGAGAAGAAATGTCCAGCCCGAGGGGCAGAATTTATCTGATGAAAGCATTGGAGGATGGGCGAATCGAAGCAACGGATGAAAAATTTATCGAGCACGAAAATTCCTGCTTAGTCTGCCGTTCATGCGAAACGGCCTGTCCATCAGGAGTCGAGTTTGGAATTTTGATGGAGCAAACACGAGAAATAATCGGTGAAGCTGTAAAACCGAGTATGATTCACAGATTTATTTATACTAAACTGATTGGTTCACCAAAGTTGCTCCGACTTTTACAATTTCCGATTGCGATTCTTTCAAAAAGCAGATTCGCGCGATTATTTGAAAAAACATTTGATCTGAAGAATTCGTCATTCAAACATTTTGCTTCGTCGCTTGAACTCCTACCTGATACTGTTTTATTTCCAAAACAGCGACTAAGTATATATCCGGCAACAACAAGGAGTCATGGCTCTGTTGGCTTACTCATAGGCTGTATCGGCGATCTCTTTTCATCGCAAGTAAATGATGCAACAATTAAAGTATTAAATAAACTTGGATACGATGTTCATACAATTCCTGAAATAACCTGCTGCGGAGCACTTGCAGCACATTCAGGATTTGGAGATCGGGCAAGAGAGTTGGCTTTAGATGTTATTAAGACTCTCGAATCGTCATCTGTTGATTATTATATTTCGAATATTGCCGGCTGTGGAGCGATGTTGAAGGATTATTCGAAGCTCTTTGAAGGAACGGTAAATTATGCCCGAGCAATAAACCTAAGAAAAAAATTACGAGACATCTCTGAATTCCTTTTGGAGTTTCATAAAGATGATCTTCTGCAAATGAACTTGACACTGCCGGCAAAAACCATTATTGGATATCAGGCTCCGTGCCACCTTTACCACGGACAGCAAATCAAAGACGCGCCGCTTGAACTCTTAAAGCTGATTCGTAATGCAGACGCATTTGCATTCGAAGAAAATGACATTTGCTGCGGTAGTGCGGGGACTTATAATATCGAACATCCTGAAACGGGAGAAGTATTGCTTGAGAGAAAGATGTCGATTATAGAACAACATGATGTTGAGATCATTGCGACTGCAAATGCAGGATGTATGATGCAGCTTGAAAAAGGTGTGCGAGTATTAAGTTCACAAATGCAAGTGAAACATATTATTGAGATTCTTTCCGAATCTATGTCTGAAAAATAAATGTTAAGCGTGTCATTAATATAGACGAAAGACGAATCACGAACGACGACCAAATGATTAAAGCAGTAGTTTTCGATCTGGATAATACACTTGTCGATTTTATGTCGATGAAAAAGCGCGCGATCGATGCGGCGATTGATGCAATGGTTGATGCAGGCTTAGAACTTCAACCGCAGGAAATTCGCGATCGTATTGACGCCATTTACAAAGAGCGGGGCATCGAATACCAGCAGGTCTTCGACGATCTCATTTATAATATTTTCCAAAAGATCGATCATCGCGTACTTGCTTCAGGAATCATTGCTTATCGCAGAGCACGTGAAGCAGCATTGAAGCCTTATCCACACGTTACAGCAACGCTGATGGAGTTGATCCGCAGAGGAGTTAAGCTTGCCGTTCTCACCGATGCACCAAGTCGCGAAGCATGGCTTCGGTTATGTTACATTAATTTTCATCATTTCTTCGATGTTGCTGTTACCTTCGATGATACCGGAGAGCGAAAGCCTTCGGAAAAACCATTTCGTATGGCGTTGAATAAACTCGGCGTAAAACCGGAGGAAGCACTGATGGTTGGCGATTGGCCGGAGAGGGATGTGGTCGGAGCAAAAGCTGTTGGGATGAAAACTGCATTCGCACGATATGGTGATACCTTCGGCACGAAAGAACATGGCGCAGATTTTGAACTGGCAGATATATCTGATCTGCTGAAAATAGTTATTTAATTTTATTCATGCGCGATTACTTCGAAAACAAGTCTTTTGAAAATTTAGATTTTTTCAAAGATCCTCTTGCAGTTGCAGATTATGAGGAATGCACATTTACCCGATGCGACTTTACCGAAGCGAATCTCAATAATTTTGGATTCATCGAATGCAAATTCATCGGTTGCAATTTAAGTAACGCAAAAGTAGAAGCAGCGGGATTTCGTGGTGTAAAATTTTCAGGCTGCAAACTCACCGGAGTGAATTTTACTACTTCAAATCCTGCAATGATCTCATTGCGCTTTGAAGATTGTATAATGGATTATGTGTCTCTGGCTCGGCTGCATCTGAAGAAGATCGAGTTTCATAATTGCTCGCTGATCCGTGCATTCTTCGATGACTCTGATCTGTCCTCATCAAAATTTATCGGATGCAATCTTGAAAATGCCGTCTTCGCCAAGACAAATTTGGAAAAAGCCGATCTTTCTACTTCTTATAATTACAGTATCGATCCGGAAAATAACAGAGTGAAGAAAGCAAAGTTTTCTTCTTCGAACTTATCAGGGTTACTGACAAAATATGATATTGTTATTGTCTAATTTTACGTAAAGATGCTCAGCAAAGAAATTCAAGAGAAGATAAATCACGCGCGAACAATTACCGATGCTTCAAGCAACGCAGGTTATGTCGGCTATGAGAATATCGGTGAACTGATATTTAAGCGAGCGCGCGATTATGATACCAAGCCTTTTCTAATCTATTATGATCTCGAAGGAAATCGCCGCGAAGATAATTACAAGGATTTCTTCATGCTTTGCGGGATGTGCGCCAATATGATGCATTCGCTTGGATTGCGCCGGGGCGACCGGATTGCAACGATTTCGCATAACCATGCCGATACCGTCGTGCATTATTTTGCAGCCTGGCTTATGGGAATATGTGTTGTTCCTGTTAGTTTATCTGAAGATGACAATCGTATTCAATATATATTGGAAAATAGTAAGACGAAACTTGTCTTCTTACGAAAGGAATATTCAGAGCGAATATTACCGATCATAAAAAAAATTCCTTCTATTGTTGCGACGATGATGTGCGGAGAAGACCCTCACCCCAACCCTCTCCCTGACTACATGGAGAGGGAGCAAATTTTATGGTTCGATGAAGAGTTACTGAAAGTAAAATCAATTTTCACTTCCGATGAGGCAGTGACTAAGGATGATGACGCGCTTATTGTTTATACAAGCGGCACAACCGGGAATCCGAAAGGTGTTGTGCTGACGCAGTATAATCTGCTTGCCGATGCAAAAGGAATTTCGGAGTGGCATGGTATCACTAATTCGCAGCGGATGATGTGCGTGCTTCCCATCCATCATGTCAACGGCACGATCGTTACGCTCCTAACACCAATGTATGCCGGAGCAAATGTTGTACTCAATCAGAAGTTTCAATCCGAGCATTTCTTCGAGCGAATCGAAAAGGAAAAAGTAAGTGTTGTCAGTGTTGTCCCGACTCTTCTTGCATTCCTAATTGAATATTATAAATCAAATCCTCAAACCCAACACTCTACACCCCAAACTCTTCGCCACATAATCTGCGGTGCAGGACCGCTCACCGTCGAACTCGGAGAGCAATTTGAAGAAACTTTCGGAATTCAAATCATGCATGGCTACGGACTCTCCGAGACAACCTGCTACTCATGCTATTTGCCGACATCACTTAGTCCCACCGAACACAATCATTGGATGCGCGATTTTGGTTTTCCTTCCATCGGCTGTGCGATTCCGCAAAATGAAATGATTATCGCTGATGAAGAAGGGCAGGAACTTGCTCCGTCACAAAAAGGTGAGATAGCTATTCGCGGGTTTAACGTGATGAAATATTATTATGATAATGATGAGGCAAATGAGAAAACATTTTCTTATGGCTGGTTTCGTTCCGGAGATGAAGGGTTTTATGAACGAGATGCAAAGGGGGATAAATATTTTTTTATCACCGGAAGATTAAAAGAGCTGATCATCCGAGGAGGAGTGAATATCTCACCTTTAGAAATTGATGAAGTTATTTCGAGATGCCCGGGTGTAAAGTGTGGTATTGCTGTCGGTTTTGAAAACGATTTTTACGGTGAAGAAGTGGGCGCTTATGTGCAAAAGATTGATGGCGTAAATGTATCAGAAGAAAAAATTATATCGTATTGTAAAGAACACTTGCCCTTTTCTAAAGCCCCTAAGGTTGTGATATTCGGAGATGATATGCCGGTTACGAGTACAGGAAAATACCAGAGGAATAAGTGTAAATCATTATTTAAGCAATGGAAAGCTGCTCAATTTCGGAAAGAGAAATGAGGTTTCCCGCAAATAACAAGGAATCGGAATAGAAGAAAATATTGTAGTAATGATTTGATAATCATTACATAACATACAAGCGGTATTTTGCCTCTCGTATGATGATACAGAACCCAACGCGGATGAAAAGAAGGTTTCGGACCACGAATCGTGAAATTAGCTGGCTGCAATTCAATGCCCGCGTTCTTCAGGAAGCCCGTGATGCGCGCAACCCACTCTATGAAAGAATAAAATTCCTTGCCATCTATTCTTCTAATCTTGATGAATTCTTTCGCGTCCGTGTCGCTTCGCTCAGAAGCTTATTGAATCTTAAAAAAGCAGTGCATAAGGATCTTGAGATCGATCCGAGACAGCTTCTTAAGAAGATACATAAGATCGTCGGAGCACAACAGGAGTCCTTCGGAAAAATATTTCAATCGCAGATCGTCCCCGAACTTCGCAGGCATAATATTTTTCTGGTAAATGAAACAGAGCTTACTTCCGAACAAGCTGAAAATGTGCGGCGGTATTTTATCGAAAAAGTACTTCCTCTATTGAAGCCTATATTCCCGGATAAATTCTCAAATGATCCGTTCATAAATAATCGCAGCCTGTACTTTGCGATAGAACTTGCTCCACGCGATGAAACGATAACAACTGAGAATAAAGAAAACAGTGAGTATGCTATTTTGGAAATCCCTTCAAGCGATCTGCCCAGGTTTCTTACACTAAAGAAGGAAGGAAAAAATACCTACGTCATGTTTCTCGATGATGTAGTTCGGTTATCTCTTCCGGAATATTTTGTTCGTAATGAAGTTCGCGGCGTGTTTTCATTTAAGATGACGCGAGATGCTGAACTCCATATCGAAGATGAATTCCAGGGTGATCTTTTATCAAAGATCAAAGAGGGTTTACGTACCCGAAAAAAAGGTATTCCATCGCGATTTCTATATGATCCGGCAATGCCTGAGGAGATGCTAAAATATCTTTCAAAGTATTTTAAATTAGCTGAGGACGATCTCATTCCCGGAGGGAAGTATCATAACTTTAGCGACCTGATGTCTTTCCCGAATCCCGGAATACCGAGCTTAGAAAATAAACCTCAGCCTCCTCTTGCTCATCGTGATCTTAAAGATGCTCGTTCTATTTTCTCTGCCATGACTCAAAAGGATATATTGCTTTTCTATCCCTATCAAACGTATGATTACGTGCTTCAATTTATCAATCAGGCAGCAAAAGATCAGGCAGTAGTTGCCATCAAGATCACATTGTACCGGGTTGCTGATAATTCTCAAGTTGTAGAGGCACTAAAAAATGCAGCAAAGAACGGTAAAGACGTTACTGCATTTGTCGAGATCAAAGCGCGTTTCGATGAGGAGCAAAATCTTTATTGGGCCGGAGAACTGGAGCGTTCCGGAGTTAAAGTACTCTATAGTTTTCCCGGTCTGAAGGTTCATTGCAAGCTTTGCATTGTCACAAGGATGGAGCGTGGAGAAAAGAAAAGGTATTGTTATCTCGGCTCAGGTAATTTTAATGAAAAAACAGCGACGCTGTATTCCGACGTCGGATTATTTACAACCGATCCGCGTATTACCAAGGAAGTTAAAGAAGTTTTCCAGATACTTGGCAGAAAGGAGCGCTCTGCTGAATTCGAACATTTGCTGGTTGCGCCTTTTTCAATGCGCAAATCTTTCGAGAAACGGATTGATAAAGAAATAAAATTTGCCAAAGACGGAAAACGTGCGGAGATCATTATCAAGCTTAACAGCTTGGAAGATCTAGATATGATAGACCGGCTTTATGAAGCAAGCATAGCAGGAGTCAAGATCAGGATCATTGTTCGAGGACTGTGTTGTATTATTCCCGGAGTTCCGGGTATGAGTATGAATATCAGAGCTCTTAGCATCATCGATCGTTATCTTGAACATGCAAGGGTGTTTATTTTTCACAATGGTGGAGAAGAAAAATATTATGTTGCCAGTGCGGATTGGATGACACGTAATTTAACGCATCGCGTTGAAGTTGGTTTCCCTGTTTACGACGAATCCATTCGCAAGGAATTACGCCAATTCATCGATATGCAGTTAGAAGATAATACAAAAGCTCGTATCATTGCAAAGGGGAAACTCAATAAATATAAACGTCCTTCAAATGGTGGAGAGAAGATCGAAGCTCAGATTGATTTTTATAAATATTTGCGTACAAAACACAAATAGAACGCTTAGGGTTATTTTACTTTAAAATTATAAAATTCGTTATGGAATCCGATTTCTTCCATAACTTTGTACTTCACAGTAAATTAAAGATGCGTTATAAACTTAGTCTTTTGCTCTCTCTTGTCATTTTCTGCAGTAATTCCACTGCACAGACGAAATACGATTTTCCGCAATTTGGGAAAGAGACCGGTCGTTTCTTTTCAATGCCTGCAAGGTGGGATGCTTTTGATTGGGGGACTCTTGGTTTACTCACCGGTCTTACTGTAGTGATGATGCAGGCGGAATTCCCTGTTCGGGATGTAAAATTTATCGATAGAGCCTTTTATTACAGCCCTGAAGCCGTCGGAGGAAGAATGTATGGAGAACTTTATACACCGTTTATCATTTTTGGTGGGTATGCCGGATATTCTCTACTAACCGGTGATCATAAGGCACGAAAAATAGGCTATGAGATAGGTCAGGCAGCCCTTTATGCCGGAGGAATTGTAATAGCAATGAAAACTATTTTCGGCAGAGCAAGACCGTATATGAATGAAGGTAAGACTTCCTTCCATTTTTTTTCAGGCCTTTTTGATGATGATCATCATTCATTCCCTTCCGGGCATACGACTGAAGCATTTACGATGTCAACGGTTTTATCCTTGAACGCGCATTCAACATTCCTCAAAGTTCTCGCGTATCTGCCTGCTTTTTTTACTCCTTTCTCCAGAGCATATCAAGGATTTCACTGGATGTCCGACACTTTATTCGGTGCAGGACTGGGGTATCTCATCGGTAAATGGGTAGTTGATCTGCATAACCGCAATGAAGCTGCAGCGGTGACGACCACTTCTTCAACCCATTCTATCGGGTCTCAACTTCCTGTGGTTTATCCGATATCATTTAGTTATCACTTCTGATGTATTGCAATGTGAAGTGGGGGAAGACTCATAACTTCTTTAATAATGTGGGAATAATGTAACATTTTCATAAAATTTTGTAAGGCATTTTTGAGGGTTTTTACGTAAATTTGCAGGTTAAACCACTATCATACGCATGAAGATATTTTATTTTTTAGCATTTTCATTTTTTTTCTCTTCAGTACTTACTGCCCAGGTTACTGCACCTCCGGATTCTGCGAAAAAATTAAAGGAGGCTCTTCAGGATACGAACCGGATGAAGCAAAATACTCCCGTTGGCAATCCAGTAAAGCAGGTGATTGCAGATACGAATGTAAAGACGAATGTTGTCGCAATTGATACGAACTCCAAGAAGATTCTCGTCAAGGATACAACGGGACATATTTATAATCTCTACCGAGGCTTGATTAACGATGATCCGATCTATAACAAAAGACATCCGTGGTGGCAGCCTGCATTAAAAGTCACATTGCAGAATGTTCTTCTGAATCTGATCGATCATTACATCCTTCATTTAGAATTTGCCGTTGTAGGGTTTAATTCATGGAAACACACTGCTAATCCTTTCTTTTGGACAGATCGCTGGAAGTGGGACGCAGATAGATTCGGCAATAATTTTTTCCTTCATCCACTTACTGGTGCCGGTTATTTTAATTCGGCACGCGCCTCAGGAATGAATTTCTATGAATCGATGCCCTATGCGTTCGGAGGCAGTTTAATGTGGAAGATGTTTGGAGAAAATGCCGGGTCTTTTGATCCGATACACCATCCTGAGCTTAACGGAAGACCTGAAAGAGAAGATATTCTCAATACAACTATTTTAGGAATATTTGGTGGTGAAGTTACCTATAGATTAAGCTCGAACATTCTTGATGACCGAACAACAGGAACGGAAAGATTTTTCAGAGAATTAGTTGCCGGTCTTATCGATCCTGCGAGATTTTCAACACGTTTAATGCAAGGTAAATTGACGAGCGTAACTTCAGAAGAAGTATATCAGAAAGAACCGTTGGATGTGGTATTATCAGCCGGTGTTCAGGTACAGGGACAAAAAAATCCCAGAGTTGTAATTAACGCCGATTTTGATTACGGCGATCCATTCGAAAAAAGAGATCGAAAACCTTTTGATTACTTTACTCTACGCACTGACGTTACCATTGGTGAAGGAAGAAAACTTATAACCAATGTAACAGGAGAGGGAGTTCTTTACGGAAAAAATATGAAGATCGGGAATACCGAAATGTTAACCGGTGCATTTATGCATTATGACTATTGGGATAGTTATAATTTTGAGCTGGCGACGATGGCATTTAGCGGTGGAATTGTCTCAAAATTTGCAGTTGCTCCGAACACGAATTTTTATACTAATTTTAATCTTGGCATTGTTCCTTTTGCCGGAAATAGCAGGCAAAACGGTCCGGATACCACAGAAGTACGTGATTATTATTTTAGTGCCGGAGCAGAAGCAAAATTAGAAGTTACACTGAATTACAAAGGTTTTGTAAGCGGAACATTACTTGCGTATTATTACTGGCTTAATACGATTGAGCGTCCGCTCATAACTGGCAGACCCGGCAATGATTATATTGCCATTCTCAAACCCAGAATTGAATTCCATCTATTTAGTAATATTGGAATAGGAATAGAACATTTAATCTATTACGATACCAGAGCATTTACTGATGGAACAAGTACTTATACATCCAAATCACAGGACAAACTTTTTCTGCTTGTATATTTTGCTGATTTTTTGCATAATAGATAACCCATAATCACTTCTACGAAAAAACCATGAAAAATAAAATTTTTATTTTTATTCTCTTTTCAGTTTTCACATCCGCAGCTTTTGCTCAACAGAGAGATACGACGTTGCCGTATAACTTCGGACAATTCTGGAGAGAAACAGGACATTATTTCACAACTCCCCTGCATTGGGGCGGTAATGATGCTATTGTTATAGGATCGCTTGCTGTAGGCAGCGGAGTTGCCTATGCTATTGAATTACCGGCACCACCGGTTATTCCCGGTACTAATAGTTATTTAGCTCGCCCGTTATATAAGGGGACTTTTGCCAAGATAGGAGATTTTTATGGAGGACTTTATATGCCATTTATTTTTTTTGGTGCTTTCGGGGGATACTCCCTTGCTACAGGCGATGTAAAAGCCCGAAAAATCGCCTTTGAGATAGGTCAGGCCTGCCTCTATGCAGGTGCATTGACCGGAGTAATAAAGACTATTGTAGGCAGGGCACGTCCCTATACAGGTGAAGGTAAATCCTCTTTCCATCCGTTTGGCGGACTTAAATCAGGTGCAGGACACGATGCTTTCCCCTCTGGACATTTGACTGAAGCAATGGCAATGTCAACAGTTCTTGCATTTAACTCCGAGCCATTATGGCTGAAGATTCTGTGCTACGTTCCTGTTCCTTTTACCTTTTTTTCGCGCGCATATCAAGGATACCATTGGGCTTCCGATTGCGTTCTGGGAGCAGGTATTGGATTTTTTACTGCTAAATGGTGTGCTGATGCTCATGGCAGAGAGGATGATGTACCACCGAAGACCGGAAGTCTGGAGGTAAAATCACTTTGGCCGCTTACGGTCAGCATGGTAATAAATTAATTTTAATTATCCCCATTGAATGCAGTTAAGAGGCTGGTTCAATTTTTTTTAACAACATAAAAAATAAAAAACTATGATTAGAAAACTAAGCTATGTATTGGGGATTGTATTTCTTTTATCCTCAATGCCAATAACAGGCATAAGCCAGACAACGAATGATGAAAAGACTGAGGTACACCATACCGGTGTCAAGCGCACTTATCACAAAGCAAGACACAAGGTACGGAAAGCAGCCCAAGATACGAAGGATGCTGTAAAAAAGACGTATCATAAGGCAAAGACTCGCGTCACGACCGATGATGCAAAAAAGGATGCCGGCGAAAGAAAATAAGCCTCTGAAAATATAAAAAACGGAGTGAAGAATAATTCTTCACTCCGTTTTTTTATTTATGTCATTGCGAGGAGTCGCTTTAGCGACGACGAAGCAATCCCCAGAGGATTATTACGATGTTTAATATTCTGATAAACTCAGGGGATTGTCACGTTGGCACTTCCTTCCTGGCAATGACATTCAAAAATTATCTCGCAGCTCCGCCGGTTGTCGAAGGTGATTTCTCCTGTGCCGGAGCGGTGCCTGTGCCCAGAGATTGCAATTTGGTCTGCGGCAAATTTTTCATCTCATTATGAGTCGTGATATGATCAATGAGATTATAATCTTTTGCCTGTTCGGGAGTCATGTAATTATCACGTTCGGAATCCTTGGCGATCTCGGCAATATCCCTGCCCGTATGCTTTGCATAAATTTGGTATAATTCCTGACGGGTGCGAAGCATCTCGCGAGTATAAATTTCAATATCGGTTGCCTGACCCTGCGTTCCGCCCAGTGGCTGATGGATCATGATGCGCGAATGCGGAAGCGACATACGCTTGCCCGCAGCCCCGCCGGCAAGCAGAAGAGAAGCCATCGAAGCTGCCATGCCCATACACATCGTTGCACAATTTGGTTTAATATATTGCATCGTATCATAGATCGCAAGTCCTGCCGATACCGAGCCGCCCGGAGAATTGATATAGATATTAATATCCTTATCCGGATCTTCCGATTCAAGAAAAAGAAGCTGTGCGATGATCAGTCCGCTGACCCCATCATCGATCGGAGTGCCGATAAAGACGATACGTTCTTTAAGTAGTCGCGAAAAAATATCATACGCCCGCTCACCGCGCGCCGTCTGCTCGACGACCATCGGCACAAGCGAATTCGTTATTGCTGAGCCATTATATTGGCTGATAAAACTATGGTAGCTATTCGTAAAAAGATCGTTCATGTTGTAATATTTTTTTATTTCAATTCATCCGCCATCTATAAACACCAAATTACACTAATTGCATTCATTTCCTGAGAACATCCATCCGCGCCATCCTTGAACTCATGTGTGCACAGTGATATGCTTTATTTTTAATGACTTCCAGCCACTCACTATAACTCCTTCAAAAAATAGTCTTTTTCGTCCCTTTTAATCGCGCTACAGGACTACGAACTTACTGTGGTTATTACGTCGTTAAATAAACATTAACTGGATAACGCGAATCCCACCCATAAAATTAATATGTCGGACGACCAAACAATGACTCTGTTCCATACGGAAGAAGGCAACCCTTGTATTGAGGATTATGCCTTCGACAATGGGATGCATTTTTGGTATGCAACAGATATTGCACGCATTCTTGAATACGAAAACTTCGCACAGTTTAAGAAGGATGCCATGAATAAAGCAATTGGCGTCTGCATGACAACAGGCTTTTCCGTCCTGGAACATTTTCAAGAATGCAAACGCGAAATTGATGGTTCAATTATAGACGACTTCAAATTATCCCGTTTTGCCTTCTTTCTCACGGCGATGAACGGAAATGTTTCAAAGCCGCAAGTCCAACTTACTCAGGCATATTTTGCCGCTTTCGCTGATTCGGCATCGCAGATCATTACCGATAAGGAAATTTCCGATAGACTACTGACTCGTGATGAAATCAAAAAAGGCGAAAAAACTCTTGCCAGTGTTGTCAGAAATAGGGGGTTGCAGGAGTATGGACTTTTCCATAATGCAGGATATATGGGAATGTATAATATGAGTTTTAATCATTTGCGAGAACACAAGGGGATACCAACTAAACGCTCACCGCTTGACTTTATGGGACAGCGTGAATTAGCTGCCAATTTATTTAGAATTTCCGAAACTTCCGAACGGATTAAATCCCGAAATGACTACGGCGACCAAACCTTACAAAAAACTGCTTTCACCGTTGGGAATGAAGTACGCCTGCTTATGGTAAAGGATGGCGGCACTCCACCGGAACA
>JBBQGG010000032.1:0-37699 GCA_038322815.1 Kapaibacterium sp. (SeqCode) | reverse complement strand
GGTCAGAATGCACCGAATCCATTTTATGATCGTACCATAATTCCTATTACACTTTCCCAGACTGCTAATGTAGAATGGACAGTGACTGATGTTCTCGGAAGAATAATTGGTACACCATTCAACTCAGTTTTGGAAAGCGGGACTCATTCCGTCATTCTGAATTCCTCATCATTCGGACAAAACCCATCCTCCGGCGCGTATTATTATTCCATTATGATTCGTGACCTGCAGACAGGATCAGTCCTATGGAAAATGCCGAAGGCAATGATGATGATAAAAATTACGAATTAGAAAAACAATTCCTAATTCGTAATTATTTATTCAGAGTCTGCGTCACTTTTGCAGCTGCATCTTTCAAGCCATGCGCCACTAAGAAATTCATTCCGCTTTGCTCCAAGATCTTCCCTGCTTCGATAGCATTCGTACCTTCCAATCGTACAACAATAGGAACATGAGGTTTGACGATCTTCGAAGCTTCGACAACTCCGGTTGCGACGCGGTCGCATCTGACGATTCCGCCAAATATATTAATGAGGATCGCTTTTACATGCGGATCGCTTAAGATGATGCGGAAACCTGCCGCAACCGTCTCGGCATTTGCTCCGCCGCCGACATCTAAGAAATTCGCAGGATCGCCGCCGGCGAGTTTGATAATATCCATCGTGCCCATTGCAAGTCCGGCGCCATTGACCATACAGCCGACGTTGCCATCAAGCTTAATATAATTCAAATTCGATTTTGAAGCTTCTACTTCCAACGGATCTTCTTCGTCTATATCGCGAAGTGCTGCAAACTCAGGATGACGATACATTGCATTATCATCAAAGTTTACTTTTGCATCGAGGGCGATCATGTTTTGTTCTTTTGTCAGAACAAGAGGGTTGATCTCGAAAAGGGAAGCATCAGTTTCTTCATAAGCTTTATAAAGTGCTTTCAGGAATTTGACGCATTGCTTTAATGCATCGCCTGATAGACCAAGTGCAAAAGCTAATTCACGAGCCTGGAATTCTCGGAAGCCTTCAGTCGGATGAATAAAGACCTTCACGATCTTCTCCGGAGATTCTTCAGCAACTTTCTCGATCTCCATTCCGCCTTCAGTCGAAACCATGATGACGTTTCTTCCCGATGCACGATCAAGCACGATGCCGGCATAAAATTCTTTTTCGATATTCACGCCTTGCTCGATCAGAAGCCTTTTGACAAGCCTTCCTTCAGGTCCGGTTTGATGAGTGACGAGCGTCATGCCCAATATTTCGGATGCGTACTTGCGGACTTCGTCAATGTTCTTGGCAACCTTTACTCCGCCTCCTTTGCCGCGTCCTCCGGCATGGATCTGCGCCTTAACAACTGCAATGGGCGTCGGTAGCTTCTTCGCCGCTTCAACTGCTTCATCGACAGTATAGGCAACATACCCTTCCGGTACCGGTACGCCGAATTTCTTTAAAATATCTTTCCCCTGATGCTCGTGGATTTTCATGTAATTTTTCTATTCAATCGAATTAGAATGCAAAAATACGGAAAGTAAGCGGATGAAACGATAAAGGCGGCAGAAAGTGTGCTACACAACTTGCCATTTCGACCGGAATCTGACGCAACCCGCGAGCGGCAGACGCAGAGAGAAATCTTAAATATCGCTGCGACCACAGGAGCGAACGGAATTCGTATCAATAAGAAATCCATATTCCCCTTCCCCATTTTAGCGTTGAAGTTTAAGCCTTCGCCGGTACTCGGAGATAGGTGCCCAAAACCGCCGGAAGCCCTCGTAACCCTATTATTTTTAACGATATGACTATTCGCACGCGCAACATCCTCCCTTTACGCAAAGAGCCGGCAGAAGCCGGCCCTTTGAACTGAATATGTGATCGAATTTCACCATGCAAATATACGAAATTTAAAGCCGTTTGTCAAGGTGCCTATCGAAGAAAAATAGGTGCCTTTTTGATGAATAATTATTCATGAAAGACAAGGGGTCATATTACCGTTTTCCCCTCACATAAATTGATCAGCTCTCCGAATGCATAAATACCTGAGCGGCTGCCACTCCCTTTTTGAAATAACGAAATTATCCCATCTTCTTCAAGCTGCGAAAGCAAGTGCATGATCGTAGGATTGCTTGGCAGATTTTGGCGAGAGCGAAGTTCAGACGTACTGACAATTGGCTGAGTGAATAAAATATCAAGCAAGGGTACGGCGTATTGGGAATGTGTAAGTTCGATCACTCTTTCTTTCAAACGCTCATACAGATCCATAATAGCACGGGCTTTTGTGGTATTCGCAATTGCTTGCTCGGTTATTGCATCAAGAAAAAAGATAATCCACTTATTCCAGGATTTTGTACCTTCGCCAATGTTCCGTAGCGATAAGACATATTCTGACCGATGCGATTCAAGATAAGCTGAAAGATAGAACACCGGCTGCGAAAGAATTTTTTTCTCGTACAGGAATAGTGGAATAAGCATTCTGCCTAAACGTCCGTTGCCATCGAGAAACGGATGGATGATCTCGAACTGCGCATGGACGACTGCAAGCTGAACAAGTGCATCAGGGCGCTCTGCATGGTAGTATTTTTCCCAGTTGTCCATGAGCTCCGGTATATCGAGCGGGGCAGGTGGTATAAATTCCGCTTCTTCTATTGTAGAGCCTGGGGCGCCAACCCAGTTTTGCTCTCTTCGAAATCTTCCACGGCTTTTATCCTGACCCCTGACGCTATTTAAAAGTATTTCATGAAGTTCAAGAAGTAGATTGAGATTGAACGGCTTACTTTCCAATTTTTCTTTCCCGTGATCCAGTGCCTGTCTGTAGTTAATGATCTCTCCGATATCAAGCCGTGTACTTTCTTTTTCGGGACTCACACCTGCATCGAAAAGCAGTACCTCTCCGAACGTTGCCTGTGTACCCTCTATCTTGGAAGAGAGAACGGCTTCCTGAATGCTAAGCGGCGCCAAGAGCACATTAGGATTAGGGACGCCATACAGTACACCGTCATAATGAGCTAATGCCCTATTTGATCTTGCAATATAAGGTATTAGTGCCTCCCAGTCAACGTCCTTAATAGGGAGCTTTGCCGGTGTGCTGGGTTTTCCCTTTGTCTTAAGCATACTTTATACTACAATTTTTGTGTTAAGTAAATCGCGTTATGCTTAACACAAATTTGTGGGAATAAAATCTGAGTACTACAAAGATCCTCACATTTAGACATTTTTCTCCATCTCCGCCATGATCTCAACCGTCCGTTTATAGGGTGCTCAAACCCCAAACATCACAACTTCCTCCTATACGCAAAGAGCCGGCAGAAGTCGGCTCTTTGAACTGAATATGTGGTTGAATTTCACCATACAAATATACGAAATTTAAAGCCATTTGTCAAGGTCTCTATCCATGAAAAATAGATGCCTCTTTGATAAATAATTATTCATAAATGATTTTCAGTTAATCTTCCTCGGATTCATCAATAAGCGCACTAAGGACCGTTACCGTTTCGCCATCAATAAGATAGTAGATCGCAATCGGATCGTGCCTCTGTTGCTCTCGCGTAATGTAAATGAGATAAAGGCCTGCGGTCTCACTGATCACGCGACCAACAAAAGGGTTTCGTTCGAGAAGCCAAATGACTGTTTTACGATGTTCATCTGAGAGCCATTTTTCGGGCTCGGTCTTTTCTATCTCCTCCAAATACCGGGGCTCTTCCTTGACTGAGTACCGCAATGAAAGTTAAGAGGATAAATATTAAGCAGTCTGTACTTTCCGAACCTGAAAAGATTGGAGGAGTTTCATGCCGGCGCTCAAAGCTTTGGCACTTGGTTCGCGAATTTCAATGCGTGCAACAGAATAAGGGATTACTTCTCCCTCGTCTGCAACTTGCCATCCGATGAACCGATGTGAAAGTTCGCTGATATCACGGGCATTCAGTCCGCGTAATTTTTCAATTACTTCGTCGATTAATGCGATCTCTGCGGGAGTGAATAGATCTAGTTTCGGAGCACGGCGTGAGATAGGACGTTTTTGATTATGGTTATGAAATTGTATGTCCACGATCTCTAAGGCATTTTCCTCCTGCAATTCCTTCGAAAGAGGTAGTAACTTTTTCGGAGCGGGGCCATGGTTCAAACGCATATACTCCATCCCTGTTATTGACTTTCCGAGATTCAGGTATGCCAGGAAATCAGAATAAAAAAGAAGTTTGTTCAATTTGATTGAACCGAAGTTCTCATCGGACATGGATTTCCAAGAAATATAAAGAATAAGCTCTTTCATCTTTTCCTTATTCTCGGTTATCTCTCCATGCTGATTTTCTGTACTCTGTTTTGAATTTGGCATACCGATTTAACAAAATTGCTTATACAAACATTGTAACCATTGGGCACCTATGTTCCGGTTCCCGACTTCTCCTAATCCTAATTCTACACAACACTATTTATTGAAAGTTATACATCCGCAGCCGAGAGCCTCGCGAAGAATTCATCCTGATACTTATCATACTGTTTTCGCTTTGTCGCTGGGAGTTGATTCCAGAACTTTTCGAATTCCAAATGAAGGTCCTTATGCCGAAAAAAACTTGATTCGTCATTTACTTTGCCATCAATACGTTTGTTCTTCCGATAGAAAGCCATAGTAGCATTAAAAACAATCTCTCCAATCTTATCAAGAGGTTGCAGCTCTTTCTTGAATTTTCTATGGCGCTCGGCTATCTTTCTGAATCTTTCCCTATTGTCAATCAGCCGTAGCTGTTTACCCATATTAGCCCAAAGGAAATTAAGCACCAAATAGCGGGCATAACCCCTTCTTGAGTCCACTATTGCATGCGCACGCATCAATTTGTTAAGCCAATGGAAAGTTAAGTACTCTGCTGCCGACCTGTTGCTGTTAAAGATTTCGCTATAGATGTCATCCATAAATAAACGATCTTTGCCAAGGCGCACTTCATATGGATCAAGCACACATGCCGCAACAGCCTTTGCGAGTCCTTCTTTAGTAATCTCCCATTCGTAGTACCAGCTATTATTCCTCTTAACTTCCGCCTTATTCGCGCGTTTTCGCAGATAGAGATAATTGTGTTTGCGCAGTTCCCGTTCTAAACGTACTTGCTCACCATCATTCGCCCTCAGGTCAGGTTGTGAAATCGCATTCTGCCAATTTGTAGCAGAGACAATTTCACTTACTATGTGATTATATTTTGAATGGCCGTCAGAAGATGATCGGGGAATCTCAACCAATTTTACCAAAACCTCTGCCTTCGTCTTATTATGACTAGCTAAACTCCTTGTCGTTTGCTGACCATTGATAATCTGAGCGTTGGATACTTTAAGGTTATCACCTGCCCCTTTGCTTACAAGTTTCGCCTCGTCACAAACAATCGTTATTCCGTTGTTAAAGTACCAGAAAAATTCTGGCTCTTTTGTTAAAGTGGTCTGCATGCCTCTATTAATGCTTGTATTGCCAAGAAATCCCCGAATGTTTCTCGCAAAAAGCCGGACACCGATGTTAGAAAAGATATCTGCTACGTCCGTAGCACCCATAGTGAAAATCCAAGAAGTTATCCCTGTTGTGCTGTCATATCTTTTGAAAACTTCCTTCCCTCTAACCGGTAGTTGAATATTTGGTACAGGCGGTGCTGCGCCTTCAATATAATCCTGCATGAGTCTTAACAACTCAATTCGTGCAAAGCATTGATAGGTAACGTTCGGCAATTTGTCCACTATCGATTCTGCCTCTTCTCTGTGAGTTGGACTTACTTTACCTGTTGTCACAAACTGAAGATGTAGCCGATATCCCTTTTTTCGAATGTTGCTTCTCGCTTCTTCCAGATCATGCTTTATCTTCTCATCTGCTTTGTTCAAAAGTGCTTTGAAGGCATCGGTATCATCATCGACAAGTGTGCATCCTAATTGTGCAAGTGCAATTATATCTGATCTCTGTTCTGTCGGAGCGTTCTCTTTCGTGCGATACTTGCCTTGCACAATAAAAACCACTCTGGCCTTATCATCGATAAACACCGCATCTATTCCCTTATCTCTAGATACTCCCTTAATTGCTTTTACGATATCCTTGTCGTCATCAAGAATAAAGGCTTGCAAGAACCAAAGAATGAAGGCATTGTCTGGGCTCAAAGTGGGATACTTGCCCATTAATTCACCTACAAATTTTTTGATGCTCGTAAAAAGGTCTGCTTCGTTTCTCATAGGGTAGTGTTTAAATAGTATCTTTAATACAAAGATACGGATCAATACCGTCTAAAAGAAGCACAAGCCGCAGGAGGAGTAGAACTATTCGTTGGCAGATACAAAAAAGGGCGACTTTGCAGTCGCCCTTTCTCTTAATTACTGTGGATCTTGCCTAAGGCTGCGTGGCCGTTGGCTTTTAATTCAAGCTCTTCTTTGTGCTTGGATTTACGATGGCACTATTAGACAGGGATTAACAGGATTAATGAGATGTAATAAGGATTTTAGGAGGGACTGGGAGAGGAGGGAAATAAATGAACCTTGCGATGCTCTTTTTGTTTGCAATATTATGGGAACAGAACGAATAACATCAGACCCGCATATTCTTTTCGGAAAGCCTGTCATCCGTGGCACACGCATTCCCGTAGAGCTTATCGTCGAGAAGTTTGCCGACGAGGAGACAGTTGAATCCATTTTGAAATCCTACCCTCAACTAAAGAAAGAAGATATTGCAGCCGCGCTGGAATTTGCTGCTCAAGCTTTGCGTAATGACGTTGTCTATCCCGTCGAAGCGGCGTAAATGATCTTTTTCGCTGATGAAAGCATTGAGGCAGAATGTACTTCTCTTCTCCGAGATAAAGGTCATACTGTTCATTCTGTCGCCGAGCTTTTCCCAAGTATCAGTGATACAGTAGTTCTCGACTACGCAGTACATTCAAATGCCATTCTTTTAACAAATGACAAGGATTTTGGTGAATTGGTACATCGGCAAGGCCTGGCGCATCTTGGTATTGTTCTCCTGCGAATGCGAAAAACATCGGCTCTGGTAAAAGCAAAGATACTCGCTGACACAATTGATAGGCATGGTGATGAATTGATGTCTGCATTTACAGTTATCAGCTCAAATACCGTTCGCATCCGGAAGGATTAGTGCTTACACCCTGATTATCGGGAGAAGGAGAAACAAAAAGGGCGACTTTGCAGTCGCCCTTTCTTTTAATTACTATGTATCTTGCCTAAGGGATGTCCGTTGGCTTTTATTTCCAGCTCTTCGTCATGCTTGGCTTTACGGTGACGCTCTTCATCGACATTATAACCGCGGATGCGGGCATATTCAATGAGCTTTGAACGCAGAAGTTTTCTGCCTCTGTGAAGCCGTGAACGAACAGTGCCGATCGGGCAATCAACGAACTCTGCAATTTCTTCGTAGGTGAAACCTTCGATATCGCAAAGAATAACGACGGTGCGGAAATCTTCCGGCAATGATTCGACAGCACGTGTCAAATCATCATCTAAAAGATTACGATACAGACGTGCTTCCATATCATTCGGATCGGTATATTCCGAACGGATGGTATTATAAAAATTCTGGATATCCTCGTAATCGACCTTATCGGGTTCTTTCGATTCTTTACGGTAGATATTGATATACGAGTTCTTCATGATCCTGAAGAGCCACGCTTTACAATTCGTACCGGGTTCGAATTTATCCCAGAAACGGTATGCCTTCATGTATGTCTCCTGAAGGAGATCGTTGGCATCATCCGGATCGCTTGTCATACGCAGGGCAAAGTTGAACAGTGCCGTTACGTGCGGCATTGCCTCGCGTTCAAAATCGCGATGTCTTTCCCTGAGTGTCTTATCGTCTAACATATTAACCTTTACCATATCTCATTTTTCCCTTCTCGCTCCGGAGCATTTTCCGAATGCAATTGCCCCCATTATAAAATAAATTTAGGGATTGGGATTTATTTCCTTTGTTTGCTGCGTTATTACCTTGCTATGTAAGGGGATGGGTTCTTCACCCCAACATAGGAATGCAAATATACGACATTTTTGTCAACAATTTCTAAATAATAGTTCCAACCTCAGTTTTTGCTCCATAGTATTCGTTTTTTTAAGGTCAAAGTTTCGTTTTTCCCTTTTTTTACCTCAGTTACCCATTCCTATAGTAATGACACAAAAAATGATTTTTTGTTGCTTATTTTGCATGATTATGAATTATAATTCATATAATACGATGAAAAATGGTCATTTGAGGCAATGGTGATAAACGCATAAAAAGGATTTGCGTACCAGTGGTGGGCAAATTCAGCCCAAAATCTCTACAATAGAGGTATTAGGATTAGATGTAATGATTCCGGTTCGCAGGCTAAAGCCCGCCGCTAATCACTCTGTGTTTATGTCCCGCTTCCAAGCAGGGATGGTCTGTAGGAAGAAATTTACCCGGATTGAGCATGGACTGTCCGTTAAAGACCTCTCTTAGCCTTGCCATGATCTTGATATCCATTTCGCCGAACATCCAGCCTAAAGCTTCTTTTTTTTCGATGCCGACACCATGCTCTCCGGTGATCGAGCCATTCTTGGATAAGCAAAGCAGAAGAATATCCTTGCTTGCTGCTAAGACCCTTTTGACACTTTCCGGATCTTTTTCATTGTAAAGAATTGCCGGATGAAGATTGCCATCTCCTGCATGAAAAATATTTGCGATCCGTAATTTATGTTTCTTGCCAATTGCAGTGATCTCTTCTAGAACTTCCGGCAAAGCATATCGGGGGATGACACCATCCTGAGTATAATAACTTGGGCTAACTCTGCCCAACGCTCCGAAGGCTTTTTTTCTGGCTTGCCAAAGTGCACTGCGTTCTTTTTCATCTGCAGCAACGCGGACGGTTCGGGAATGATGACTATTCGCAATCCGGATTACCTGGTTCGATAAGCGCTCTAAAGAATTTTTTCTTCCGTCGAGTTCGATAATCAGCAGAGCACCTGCGTCGGTGGGGAAGCCAAGTTTGAATGCCGCTTCGAGCGCTCCCAGAACTTCTGCATCGATCATTTCCAAAGCAGCAGGGAGAATTCCGCTTGCAATAATTTCGCTTACAGTTTCCGAGGCATCTCGCACCGTGAGAAAATCAACCAGCAAAGTTTTTAGTGCCTCGGGCAATGGCGTGAGTTTTACTTTTGCTTTCGTGATAATTCCAAGAGTACCTTCACTTCCGATCATAACCGATAAGAGGGAAGCGCTTGCGTCATCTGCATCCAACCATATTTTTTCACCGTTGGCAAGTATAAGTTCGAGACCAAGTATATGCTCAGCCGTTGCTCCGTACTTCAGGCAATGCGGTCCACCGGCGTTCTCAGCGATGTTTCCCCCTATCGTTGAAGCTGCGCCACTCGATGGATCCGGGGCAAAATGCAGCCCGTATTTTTTTACAACCTTGGAAAGTTTATCATTAATCACACCCGATTCTACAGTCGCCCATCGCTCTCTGACATTAACTTTCAGAATTTTTTTTAAACCTGCAGTAACGATCATCACGCTTTCACCGCATGCTAATGCTCCGCCAGATAAGCCCGTACCCGCACCGCGGGTGACAAATGGTATTCTATGTTGATGACAATGCCTGACGATCATTTGAACTTCCTCTGCACTTTCGGCAAGCAGTACCAGTGCCGGGCGAAATTTTTCCAGCGTTACACCATCTGAATCATAGACAAGGCGATCCACTTCGCGAAACAAAACGCGGGATTCGGGAAGAATCTCAAGAAAAGGCAGATGGTCTAACATGTTTTCTAAAGTGGAAAAATCTCTCGTATCCTAAAAAAAACAATCAGAATTAATCTCAGAACATCTTAGAAGGATCTTAAGTACCAATAGTAATTTTTTGCAGGCAACCGACTCAGTATAAATTATTGTTTACTTTCGCTCAAAAGAATACGAACATATATGATATTATCTATTCTAAAATCGTTATCTCTCGGAGTTTGGCTTGGTTCGCTGTTTATGCTTGGCATCGCTGTGGCGGCTCCGGTCTTTCAGCAATTGCCTTCGAAAACACTGGCAGGGAATTTGAATGCCATCATCTTAGGCAGGATGAATATGATCGAATGGGTTTGCGGAGTGATTGCATTTATTTCTTCGATCGTCTTACTTGCAATGAATTGGAATGGCGAATACCGGATGCTTCGCATCATCGAACTATGTCTGATATTTTTAACGATTACGATGCTCTGGTTCTATTCATCCAAAATGACCGGGCGTATGAAAGAGCTTCGCGCCACTATTCAGGATTTCGATACGCCGAGAGTTACAACGGAATATATCGAAGCAAAAAAAGAATTCGACGAACTTCATAAACGCTACACGATGTTCGTCGGCATTAATATGCTGCTGATAACTTCAGCGTTTGTAATTTCGGTGGTCAATACGAGAGCAGGATAGTTTATTTTGTCATTCTGAGCGCAGCGAAGAATCCCGTGATAATTGGCAGAAAATACCTTTCTACAAACCATCACGGGATTCTTCACTACACTTCGTTCCGTTCAGAATGACAATCGAAATTATACTTCGATCTTCATTGTAAAATCCCTTCCACACTTTCCGCATTTATAAACGACGGTGATCCAATTCACCGATTCGTCATAAGCAAGTTCATAGACTTCTCCGCCACAATCTTTATGGATGCAGCGGCAAAGCTCCACATCGTATTTACGGTCGTCATTCATCGGTCGTGTTTCATCCATACTCATAGCCTGCGCCTACCTTCTGTTAATTATATTTCTCCTCCACAGCATCAAGATCAATACTGCGAATAATATCGCTGCTCCGTAAAGAGCAACACCGGTCATATTATCAATGCCCAACGGTCCTTGATTCGGAGGTGTGAATGGTTTTATTATTGAATCTGGTACAATGGAAGTCGTATCAGCAAAAAGTTTTGTCGCTGCAAAAAAAACAATAAGTGTTAATATAAAAAATTTACTTCGCACTGTCGGCTCCTTTCGGTGTTTGCTGTACTTGAACGGGAGCAGTTTGCGTACGTTCATCACCGACGGCAATGTATGCCCATGTCGTCATTATACATAGATAGAGAATTGCAACAATACCAATATAAGAAAAGATCGAACTTTTTTCTCCACGATTTGCGCGACGATCTAAAAAAGGAACAAGTGTCCAAAAGATCATTAATATTCCGAAGCTCACTATTGCAAGCCATTCAGGAATAACCTTCAGCGTTTGAAAAAGAAACATAAAATACCATTCCGGATGAACTCCGGCAGGCGGTTCGGTGGGATTTGCAAGGTCGTACGCTTTTCCCAGCTCCCACGGATAAAGCACTGCAATAGCGATCAGTAAACCGAAGCCGACAAGCCATACCATGACTTCTTTTAACAGATAATCCGGAAAATATTTTGTAGTGCTGGTTACTTTTGCTCCGGGAGGAACGCCGCTTCCTAAAAGTAAAATCAATGTTACATGAACAAGTACGAGTAATATGGAAATCACCGGAAGCACTCCCACATGTAATGCGAACATACGCGTAAGCGTTGTACCGTTCACATCTTTAGCACCTTTGATGAGCGATGAAATAATATCACCAAGCCACGGCAATGCTTTTGGTACTTCTGTGCCTATCTTCGTTGCAAAATAAGCTGTCTGATCCCACGGTAATAAATATCCCGTAAATCCAAAACCCATCATCAACAGCAAAAGAATTATTCCTGTCAGCCACATGATAGTTCGCGGTGTACGATAGCTTTTCATCAAAAATGCGCTGAACATGTGAATGAAGATCATTGCCATCAGAGCATTTGCACTCCAGGAATGCACTGAGCGAATAAGCCATCCGAACGGCACTTGTGTCATGATACGCTCAATACTTTTATGCGCAAGTTCGGCAGTAGGCTGGTAATAAAATAGAAGCATCACACCCGTCACGACCTGAATCGTAAAAAACATTAAAGCCAAACCGCCGAAGTAATACCAAATTGATGAGCGATGATGCGGCACAACTTTTTCTTTAACTGCCTCAAAAGTTTGCTCCAAATGAAGTGCACCTATCAAATGCGATTTCCAACCTGTGATCATGATTTCGCTTTGGGTGTGAGTTGGATTATAAGTTCGGTACCTTTATCAATGACGGTAAGTTCAGTCAGAGGTAATTTAGGACGCGTGCCTGGAACATTCACGCCGTTCACATCATATCTTCCCTGATGACATTTGCAATAAAAATCCGGAACATCTGGTCGGTAACTTACGGTGCATCCGAGATGCGTACATGTTGCAGTGAAGGCGCGGATCTGATCATCCTTTTCGCGAACAACGAGAATAGGCTCATCATTTATTTGAATTAACTTGGAAGGCTTATCGGGAGTGAGATCGCTGAAAGCGATAGTAGCTGAAGAGTTAGTTGAGTCGCCTTTACTCACATATCCAAGAAACCGCGCAGCAACATAGATGATCGGTGCCGTTACCACAGCCGCAGCACCGGCAGCCAAGCCCTTGAGAATACCTCTGCGTTGCATTTTTGGATCAACCAATATCTTTAATTACGATAAAACTTTCAAAATGTCATTGCGAGCGAAGCGAAGCAATCTAAAATGTCAAGTAAACTATAAATATTGAAATTTTAGATTGCTTCGTCGGACTAAAGTCTATGCTGCCTAATAGTCGCATACCCTCGCAATGACAAAATTAATTTCTCAATTCTGAATTCACAATCCTTAATTCAGATCTACCCAGACACTCTTCGTCTCAGTATAAAGATCGATTGCCGCTTTACCCAGTTCTCTTCCGAAGCCCGAGGATTTGAACCCGCCGAATGGGAGAGCGTTATCAGTCGTTGAGATCGTATTGATCCAGATCGTCCCGGCTTTGATCGAGCGAGCAAGTTTATGCGCTTTCTTTATATCGCGTGTCCAGATCGCAGCAGCAAGTCCGAACTGTGAATTATTTGCTTCGCGCATTGCTTCTTCAATATCCTTGAAACGGATCACACTTGCAACAGGTCCGAAAATTTCTTCTTGTGCCACACGCATATTATTAGTCACACCTTCAAGCACGGTCGGTTTCATGAAATATCCTTTTGTGCCGATGCGTTCACCGCCAGTAGTTACGATTGCGCCTTCTTTTTTTCCAATGTCAACATAGTTGAGTACACTGTTCAAATGCTCTTCGGAAATTAGTGCTCCCAAACGAGTCTTCGGATGAAGCGGATCGCCTGCTACCATTTTCTGCGCACGAGAGGTAATTACTGACATGAATTGATCGTAACCGCTCTCTTCAATAAATATGCGCGAACCAGCCGTACACATTTCTCCCTGATTAAAGAAAATGCCGCCGAGCGCATATTTTGCTGCAGTTTCAATATCAGAATCCGCAAAAACGATATTCGGAGATTTTCCGCCGAGTTCAAGCGATATGCGCTTTAAGGTTTTTGAAGCCGTGCGCATAATATCTTTTCCGGTTTCAACGCTTCCGGTGAATGCGATCTTATCAACATCTTCATGCTCAACAAGCGCAGCACCGGTTGCACCACTTCCGGTAACCACATTAAATACTCCCGGAGGAATTCCAGCTTCGAGCGTAAGTTCAGCAAATCGAAGTGCTGTAAGAGGAGTTTGTTCTGCCGGTTTTAGCACAATAGTGTTTCCGCAAGCAAGTGCAGGAGCAACTTTCCAGGAAAGCATTTGCAATGGGAAATTCCACGGAATGATCTGTCCGCACACTCCTATAGGTTCGCGAAGCGTATAAGCAAAGGCATCCCCTCCTTTAGAAACGGGAATTGTCTCGCCTGTGATCTTTGTCACCCACCCTGCATAGTATTCGAAGCATTCTGCAGCTTGCGGAATATCGAATTTTGATGATTCGAAAATCGGTTTGCCCGTATCAAGTGTTTCAAGTTCGGATATCTCCTCTGCATTCGCACGGATAAGATCTGCAAGTTTTAATAAGCAGCGCGTTCTATCAGATGAATTCATTTTACGCCATGGGCTTCCTTCTTGAAATGCTGCACGTGCAGCCTTCACAGCGCGATCAACATCGTTTGCATCTGCTTCTGCGATACTTGCAAGTACCGCTCCTGTTGCAGGATTGTACGTATTAAAAACCTTTCCGCTGGCTGAATCTACGAACTCGCCATCAATAAAAAGTTTTCCTGCTTTTGGTTTTGCTTTCTGTGGCAGTAATTCAACTAAAATATTTGCTGTTGCTGTTTCACTCATAATATAATTTGTTAATCTTTTGACGGCACTTCCGTCGTAATTCTCTTCTTCTCTTTTTCAAAATATTCTACTCGCTCTTTGAAATAATCTTTATCATCCTTTTTAGAATATTTCAAAGCAAGCTTCGCATCACTGATCGCTGCATCGTAATTTTTCAGATCATAGTTAACAAGTGCGCGTGTATCATAATAATTTGCGTTCTTGCTATCTTTGGCAATCGCATCATTAACATATACCATCGCAGAATCGTAACTCTTGCTGAAGTTTACATAATCCCATGCAAAATTATTCATCAGATCAGGATCCCGATCACCGGTGAACCCGAAAATGTTATGATACGATACAGCCATGCTGTCGATCTTTTTTCTTCCTTGATAGTATTCCAGAACATCTTTCAAGCCGGCAAGAATAAGAGTACTATCGGTATGGCGATCAAGCGTTGCCAGCCATTCCTTTAATTCAAATACATTCCCTTCCTGCTTGAAGCGAAGATATGCATACTCCGCAGCCCCTTCTTTCATCACTTGCGGTGTCTGTCCGAATTTCGGATTGTGCGCCAAGAGATCGTAATGATAGAGAATGCTGTCATAATCGAACCTAACCATCATCCGGTCGAGATACCGTTTATGCTTATCAAGATTTTTTGGATCGCTCCAGAATTCTTTGCCAATTGATCCGATCGTATTTTTTCCGTCAAGATATTCTTTAAGAATTTTTATAAATTGATCTGTTGAGTAATTTTGTAGGTCAGGAATTCGCTCGATCTCCGTACTATCGGGATTAATAATTATTGCAGTCGGACGCGAAACAATATTATATCCTTTCTCAAGTTTATCAAGCCGTGATCCAAGTGTTCGTAAGCTGTCAAATCCTACTTCCGGAGGTGGATCGACCGAATAATCATGTAAGGCTAATTCGAAATTTTTCGTGAGATAGATCATCAGCTCAGGATCGCGAAGGAGTTTATCGCGGACGTATATGCTATTCTGATCTACAAAATCTACATTAAATGCAAGAACAGGACGTTTACTTTTCTCAGAAGCTTTTATTGCGTCGTCCCAAAACTTCGTGATCGGGAATTGCCACTGATGACGAGCTGTGATGGCATTAAGAGTATCTATAGTTGCAGCATCCGTCTTTGTGTTCTCTGCTTTTTTTTTCTTTTTCTGTGCAAAGAGAGAATTGGAGGAAAAAAACATTGCAAAAATAAGAGTCATTGTGAGGAGGGCTTTAGCCCGACGAAGCAATCCCCAGAGGATTAATCGAGAAGCTAGCTGCCATACCTCTGGGGATTGCTTCGTCGTCGCTACGCGATTCCTCGCAATGACATTTATATTTAACTCACTCCCCACGCTCTTTAATCCTCTTGATCGTCTCTTCATCGAAACCGGCTTTGCGTAAATTCTCATTATCTTGAATAGCATTATAGACAAGGTGCAACATTTTCTGCGACATCCCCATCATAGAGAACCCGCCATCATGGAAAAGGTTTTGCATCGTCACCTTCTTTGTCAGATCAGATAGAAGCGTAGCGCAGTAATCGCCGCATTCTTCTGCGCTTGCATTACCAAGCGGAGCAAGAAGATCAGCAAAATAATACATCTTATCGAAATCCTCAATGCCGCTTCCGGCACGAGTCCAGGTCGGCGATTGCGATACGGTATTGATACGAATTTTCTTCGCGCCAAACCTGCTGCCGAAATTCCGCGCAATAGATTCCAAGATCGCTTTCGCTTCCGCCATATCGGTATAGGTCGTGAACGGGCGCTGCGCAGCCATGTGCGTCATAGCGAGAATACTTGCTTCATTATTGAGCACATCATTTGCTAATGCAGAATTGATAAGCTTATGAAGTGAAATTCCTGAGACATCAAGCGTCTTGATATACCAATCGTAATTCAGATTCTCGTACGGAATTCCTTTGCGGATATTTGCTGACATGCCGACTGAATGCACAAAAAAATCAATCTTGCCGAATTTTTCTTTAACGGTTTTGAAGCAGGCGTCAATCTCCGCCATATTCGTTGCATCGCATGGAATAAGCGGTGCATTGCCGCAGAGCGCTGCAAGTTCCTGAGGTTTGCCGATGCGAAGTGCAAGCGCAACATTGCTTATTGCAAGCTCCGCGCCTTCGCGATAAGCTGCCGTAGCAATATGCCAGCCAATGCTGGATTCATCTAAAGGACCGAATATTACGCCCTTCTTACCTTTTAATAATCCGTATGATTTTTCAGCCATAAAATGGATTTTGTGAGGAGAGTAAAACACGGAATGCGGAGTAAATGTCTCAGGCCACTAACTCATAAAATACTAAACCCGATAGCAGTTTCGGGTAGAAGTAGGTGGATTTTTGAGGCATGAATTCTCCGGAAGACGTTACATCAATCACTTCCTCACTTGTAGTGGGGTTAAGAATGAATGCAGCATTATATTCATGGTCGCTCAACATTTCATCTAATTCAGAAAGAGTATGAGGATAGAGTAAATTGGATTTTGCATTGATCTGATCCTGTGTTAGCTCGGCAATCGGTTTTAATATTCTTTCATGAAGCCGGTAGACTGCAAGCTTTTCAAGGGGTGAAGATTTAGAAAGATCATCAGCATCTTTAATAAGCACAAAGTTTGGTTCTTCCGGAAATTGAATTACGGTGAAAGCATTTTCTTCTTTCAATTTCTTCATCGCCTCGTCTCTTGAACCTATTATCTCAACGGAAAAATCTTTCTTTAGCTGAGCAAGAAAATTGAACTGGTTAAAATCATCTTTGCCATAGAGTATCCGGTGCGTCGGAAGAATAACCGTTCCTTCACCATGAAGATTAGCAATGAAGATCATGATATATTGCGCCGCCTCATTTTCAGGATGTTCCTGAGCATAGGCAAGTGCGGTTTCGTAGCGATGGTGCCCGTCAGCAATAATGACTTTCTTTGTTGCAATTAATTTTTCCAATCGAGCCAGGAGTGTTGGGTCTGTCAACTTCCACATGGTATGACGAACATGTTCATGATTTGGAAGCACTTCATCGATATCGGCAAGCGGGGCGGTTGCAACGACACTATCGATCGTATGATCAAAAATTTGGGCTGCATCCTCAATTAGTCCGAAGATCGGACTGAGATTTGTTTTCGTGATGGAAAGAAGCTTCATCCTGTCTTTCTTCGGTCCGGAAAGAGTTTGTTCATGAGGAAGCACATCGCCGGAAGAATATGGCGTCAACCGAAGCTTACCAAGCCCTCCTCGGCGAGTGACCTGCTTACCATCGGCTGTCTGAAAAATTTGATAATAGACGTAATAGCCGGGATCTGCATCTATCTGTAAAACCCGATCTGATTTCCACTGATCAAGATACTGCTTCGCAGCTGCGTACGGATCAGCATCATGATTCAACTCCATGCGCACTACGTTATGCGGATCTTTCTCATAGAGTTCAGTCTGCAGAGACGGTGAGATCACATCATATGGCGGTGAAACAACGTCTTTTAGCCGTACTTTTTCGGAATTATAACGTGTTGCTTTGAAAGGTAAAAATTGATTCATAAAAATATTATACTTGATATCCAAAATCCTTTAATGCAGCCTTATCATTCCGCCAATCACTCTTGGCTTTTATGTGGAGTTCGAGGTAAACGGGATGTTCCACGAACTGCTCAATGGATTTTCTGGCTCGCGCACCCAAATTTTTCAATGTTTCGCCGCCCTTGCCAATAAGAATAGATTTTTGCGAATCGCGCTCGACAAGAATATCTGCGCTGATGAACCACTTTCCTTCTTCTCGTTCAGAATAATCCATGATGACAACTTCCGTTGAGTAGGGAATCTCTTCCCGGAATTCATGAAAGATCGCTTCGCGGATAAGCTCGCTTGCGAAGAAGCGTTCGTTCTGATCGGATAATTGATCGGTATCGTAAAATGCTTTATCCGAGGGAAGATATTTATGAAGAACTTCAACAAGCTGCGTGATATTGTATTTCTTTTTAGATGAGATGGGGATGATCTCAGTAAAAATATTCATCTCGCCATATTGTGCAAGAAGCGGCAATATTTTTTTCTTATCCTTAAAAAGATCAACCTTTGAAAGCCCAAGCACAATAGGCTTCTTTCCGGCTATCTCAGTATATTTCTTCCACTCCTTCGGCAATCCGCGCTCAGGCGAAAGTGTTGCTTCGGCAAGAACAAGTATTACATCAGCATCATCAAATGAATGGCTCACTTCCGAAAGGAGTGCCTTATGATGCAATGTAGACGGACGAGGCATGATGCCGGGTGTATCAAGAAAGATAATTTGCTCGTTTTCAGATGAATAAATTCCGAGCACGCGTTTTCTGGTGGTCTGCGGTTTAGCAGAGATGATCGAAAGCTTTGTGCCAAGCAATGCATTAAGCAGCGTGGATTTCCCGGCATTCGGAATGCCGGCGATAGCGCAATAACCTGATTTGAAATTATTTGACAATGAAATTTTATTATGGCTCTTGTAACAATTCTTTTACTCTTTTATCACAACTCTTCATAGCCTCTTCCGGCGTCTTTTTTTTATACAACGTTTGCGCTGTTTCATCTTCTAAGATCGCCTCGATCTCCAGCCACTTCGGATGAACAGGTGTCATCCGCGCATGAGCAAGCTGATCAATAAAAACTTTGCCTTGATTGCGATTCAGATAAAAACTATCTTGCTGCAATTTTTTATCTGCTGGGAAAATATTGAATGCTTTTGCAAGCCGGAGTTCGTTGTCAGGTCTTGTAATAAATTCAAGCAATTTTTCTGCCTGTGGTTTCATTTCTGAATTTGCATTGACCGCTAAATACTCTCCGCCTGCAAATGAAACGCCCGGATGTCCGTTGTTACCGGGAAACGGTGCGCAGAACCAATGAAAATCTGCTTTTTGTAGAGGGGTAAAAAGCCAGGAGCCGCTATAAAGTATTGCAAGCTTACCTCGCTTGAACATATCATCAAGATTTTTTTGCGATTCGAGAATACCTGCATCTAATTGCTTCACATAGAATGATAATGCTTCAATATTTCCTTTCGTCGAAAAAGTTGGATTTCCATTCGCATCAAAAATATCTCCGCCATTCGACCATATTTGGGGTAAGATCTTTTTATAAAGCCGGTGTACGTCCGAGCCATTGACGCCTATTCCACGCCCGATTCCTTTTTTTTCTATTTCAGCTCCGATACGATAGACACCATCCCAGGTAGTAAAAGGACTCGCTTCGAAGGCAACAGCATTCACCGCATTCAAAAACAGATCATCGTTGATAAATAATACACGTGTATCTACAAACCACGGAACAGCATAATAATGACTCTTCCAGATTCCAGGTTCATTTGCGTATGCCGGCGCATTTTCAAATCTTGGTTTAAGAGATGAAAGATTCGTTAGATCTTCCAGCACATTGCTCGAAGAAAATTGCGCGATCCAATCACTGCCAAGTTCAAGCACATCGGGGGCAGTGCGTGCATTGAAATTGATCATCAGTTTCGTCTTGCCGTCAGCCCATGAAAGATCCATTACTTCGACATTGATCTCAGGATTCTCTTTATGGAAATCAGAGAGAACAGAATCAAGTACTGCACGCTGCCCCGGCTCAGTCCAGAAATGGGAGAAACGGATCGTATTTGGTTTATTGGTCTTACTGCAGGATGAGAAAGCGAGTACTGCAAGAATGCCCGGAAACAGATATTTCTTTACTTTTTTTATGAGAATGCTCATGATAAAAGTTTTCGAAGATACTGACCTGTATATGATCCTTTTACTTTTGCCACATCTTCGGGTGTACCGAATGCGACAACCAAACCGCCATCAGCACCGGCTCCGGGACCAAGATCAATTACCCAATCGGCGCATTTTACTACTTCCAGATTATGCTCGATGACAATGACAGAATTTCCGGCATCAACAAGAGTATTTAATGCTTTAAGCAATTTTGCGATGTCATCGAAATGCAATCCTGTTGTAGGCTCGTCAAAAATGAAGAGCGTATTATCTTTCATCTTTTCGGATAAATGCGCTGCAAGTTTGATGCGCTGAGCCTCTCCGCCGCTTAAGGTGTTTGCAGGCTGACCGAGTTTCATATAGCCAAGCCCGACATCTTCGAGTTTTTGCAGACGGTTTTGGATTCGCGGATATTTATTAAAGAATGCAAGTGCATCGGTGATCGTCATTTTTAAAACATCGACGATATTTTTTCCGTCTATCGTAGCATCGAGCACTTCTTGTTTATAGCGCGAGCCATTGCATGTTTCGCAAAGAAGATACATATCGGCAAGAAATTGCATCTCGACTTTTACATAGCCTTCGCCCTGGCATGTTTCACATCTGCCGCCGGGCACATTGAAAGAAAAATATCCGGGAGTCCATTCGCGCTGTTTAGCGTACATCGTCTTCGAAAATGCATCGCGAATGTGATCAAAAGCATTCACGTATGTTGCAGGATTTGATCGTGGAGTTCTGCCGATCGGAGTTTGATCTATCATCTCAATAGCATCAACATATTCTGCGCCATCCATTGATAGATGCGCGCCGATCTCGCTGACAGGTTCACCTTTTAATTTTCGTAATCCATTATAGAGCACGTTATGAACGAGCGTTGATTTTCCAGAACCGGATACACCCGTTACGGCGACAAAAACTCCGATGGGAAATGCCGTATCAATAGCTTTAAGATTATTTTCCGTTGCGCTTTTTATTCTGACGGATAATTTCGGATTTGTTCTGCGCCGTTTTTTCGGAATAGGAATTTCCATTTTCCCATTCAAGTATTGCGCAGTAAGCGAACGAAGATTTTTTGATTTAAGCAGATCATCTGTCGAACCTTCAAAAACTATTTCGCCGCCAAGTTCGCCTGCCCTCGGTCCAAAATCAACAAGGTGATCAGCAGCACGAATTATTTCTTCGTCATGCTCAACAACGATCACGGTATTACCAAGATCACGGACGCGCTTTAATATACCAAGAAGTCTTTCCGTATCTTTTTGATGCAAGCCGATGCTTGGTTCATCGAGGACGTATAGTGTGCCTGTCAATGCACCGCCAAGTGAACTTGCAAGCTGAATACGCTGTGATTCTCCGCCGCTGAGAGTATTCGATAGCCGTTCAAGTGTAAGATACCCTAAGCCAACATCATCAAGATATCGAAGCCGTTTTTGAACTTCAATGATAAGACGATCCGCAATAAAGTGCTGAAATTCTGTCAGCTCGATAGTATCGAAATGCTCTTTCGCATGCGTGATCGTTTTCTTCACCACGTCATAGATCGTCAACCCTGCAATTTTGACGTTATGCGCAGCAGGGCGAAGACGCGAGCCATGACATTTCGAGCACGTTGTATAACCACGATACCGGGAAAGGATGACACGGTAATGAAGTTTATAGGTATGCGTTTCAAGTTCGCGGAAAAATCCTTTTAGTCCGTCAAATTCTTTTCCGTAACCTTCGAATATCGTTTGCTTTTCTTCGTCAGTGAGCAAAGAATACGGAACGTCAAATCGCACTCCCGCTTTTTTTGCGATGTTTTCGAGATCACGTAAGTACGATGAAAATTTCGGACCCGTCCAGCAAGCTATCGCACCCTGATGAAGTGTTTTGGATTTATCCGGCACAACAAGATTCATATCAATCCCGACTGATCTTCCAAAACCTTCGCATTCAGGGCAGGCACCAAAGGGACTATTGAATGCAAAGAGCCTAGGCTCCGGTTCTTCATAAGGTATGCCATCAAGTGCGCATTCGAATCTATCGCTGAAAGGTTTTTCTGTTGTCGTCCCGTCGCCGTTGAATTTTGCAATGATCACTTTTCCTGCACCTTCTCGAAATGCAGTTTCAAGAGAATCAACTAAACGTGAGCGAAAAGATTCATCATCCGATTTCCAGATCAAGCGATCAACAAGAATGCGAACTTCATTCGGCGTTATCTTCTTCGGTGATTCTTCCGAAAGTTCAAAAATATTTTCTCGCTCGGAAAGTACGATGCGGAAAAATCCCTGCCCGCGTAAATTTTTCCATTCATCTTCGAGCGAATGTTTTTCGTGGCGATGCATCGGGAAAAGCACATAAAACTTATCACCGTTCTTATACGTCTCACTAATTGTATCAATGATCGATGCCGGAGTATCTTTGCGAACGACGGTTCCGCATTTTATACAGTACGTTATTCCAATGCGAGCATAAAGTACTCGAAGATAATCATATATCTCTGTTTGTGTACCGACTGTCGAACGAGGATTTCGGATCAAAGTTTTCTGCTCTATCGCAACGGCAGGGCTGATACCGATCAGTGCATCAACATCCGGCTTCTGCATCCGCTCCAAAAATTGCCGGGCATAGACGGAAAGACTTTCCACATAGCGCCGCTGCCCTTCGGCATAGAGGGTATCGAATGCAAGTGAAGATTTTCCTGAACCGCTGACCCCCGTAAAAACAATAAGCTTATTTCGTGGAAGCTCAAGCGAAACATTTTTTAAGTTATGTACTCGCGCACCCCTTATTGAAATAGGGCGTTTAGCTGATGGAAGAGTATTTGGAGCGCCCTTGGGCAAAATTATCTGAACTGGAATTTATGGAATGAAAGGAAATTTATGAAATTTTTCTTCTCAATTTTTGCATAACAATAGAGAACAAATTCGGAGAGGACAATAATCCCGGAGGGAAAGATGTGAGGCGATAAAAAATTATTGGATTATTTTTGGGAAATACTTCACACCTTCGATATCCTTGAAGTGCCCGTCTTGAGTCCAGAGCGTCGCGCCCAATGATTTGGCCGTGCCAAGAATAATACTATCGGCGATCGGAAGTTTGTAATCGCGAGATAAAGTAACGGACTCTAAGGCTATATCTTCTGTTAAAGGAACAATCATTGCCGAACGAAGCGTATCCAAGGAATTGCTAAAATCAATGTCGGTGCCCCAAAGAGAAACATACTTCATTACTTCATAAAGGACAATAGTCGGAACGAGAAGATGTTCTATGTCCTCTGCACATTCTGAAAAATTTTGATAATTCTTGCCATCGAGGAGATACTCGATCCATCCCGAAGAATCAAGGATATTCATAATTCTCTGTCTGGTTCGCGTTCGAAGGAAGGAGAGCGTTTAAGGATTCCGCGCAAAGCTCTGAGTTTGCGTAAATATTCTTCTTTACGAGCAGGTGAAATGCCTTCCGGCACGATCCGCGCAACCGGACGGTCATAATCCGTAAGGATAACTTCCTCGCCATTCCGTACTAGCCGGATTAATGCATCAAAATCATGCTTAGCGGTTTCAAGTGTTGCTGTGCTCATAATTATACAACCTATCCGAGCGCAAAATTATTCCATAATGGCATAAAACGATGATTTTTCCCTCAATTTTTGATTAACATTAAAAAACAAATTCGGAGAGGACAATAATCCCGAAGCAACCTCTCGATTACTTTATCTCTCCTTTACCTATGAGTAACTTTATCTTATGAAAATGATCTGGATTTTGCAGTTCATTCCAATCTCTTTTAATTGCCTTATCCATATCAAAACTTCCGTTATTGAATTCAGATAGCCAAAATCCTTCGAACGAGGCAACTGCTGCTAATTTTGATTGTAAGCGAAGGGCGTATGAGGAGGCTTGAAAAAATGCTTCCGACAATTGCTTCCTATTTGAAATTCTGTACTTTGCTTCAACTACAAGTTTTGCACTCTGTTCCGATTTCGTATACTTACCACCTATGATATAATCCGGATAATTGCGTTCGCCTCGCCCCATTCTGACGGCATTTGCCTTATCCAATCACTTTCCTCGTATCCGAGGCTTTTTAAGAATGGCTCTATGAGATGAACTTCAACATCTCTTTCATCTTGTAATTGAAGGTCAGGAAGAAAATCAATTTTTTGAAGTTTAGGTAAGATGGAAACATCAAATCCTTTTTCTTTGAATATTCCCAAGAGAGCATCGTATTCTTGCGAAGTCAAAGGTACACCGGATGGACCTTGCATGTGGGCGCGAACACCAGGATTATTCTTGAGTATCGGATGCGCATTTAACTCGCTGAATTCAACTTCAGGCACCGCAATAGGCGTTCCAACCAATACTGTACTATGATAGTGGAAATAAGGGTCATAAAGTCCATCCGATAACGCACGGCAGATAAAATGGATCTTCTTTCTAGGAGTAAGAAAATAGAAAACAAGAATATCACCTCGACGAGTATCAATATTTCCTTGCCAGTATGATCTAAATGATGCACCACCTTCTGCTATTGCTTTGTAATCACCGTTATCATTAATGCCTCCTTTAATGATCCAAGCTTTTAAGGGTTCTGGCATTTCTTTCCCTTCGATATCGGTAATAAAATGAGGTGCAAAATCATCGAGAAAAGCACACATCTCTGCGGACGACAGGTTATAGAGTTTTCTAAATTCATAAAGAGCTTCACTTATTTGCCCATAGTAAAGTGCCCTCCCGAGATGATCCTGTTTCCTAGGAATACTTGGCAGACTAATGTCAAAAGTCTCGCAGATACTTTGAAAAAGGAAGAACTTCATTCGGAATAAATAGGGCAGGAAAAATTCAGGGAGAGCTAAGAATAGTCCAATCGAAACATCTTCAATATACTGTGACCAGTATTCAAGCTCTTCGTCAACCGTCCCAAATATTAGCTCCGGTTTCTTCAATTCGGGATGTTTTGCGGAGAGCCCTTCCTCTGAAACTAACTCTTCGTACTTCTCTTTCGCATCACTAAACGTCTTAATCTTCCAAATTGATGCAGTTTCTCTTACCATCTCAGAAAGCCAGAAAATCAATTCTCTACCTTTTGGAGAAACTCTTTCATCTTCAGAAAAAAAGTCAACACTCATTAGGCTATATTTTTTGCAAGCCTCCTCAAAGTTGAGAGTTTTAAACTTTTCTATCGCACTTTTTCCAGCCTCAGAATTAGCATAGAGATACAGACAAAGTTATTGAATTGCATTTTAGTATATTATTGAAAATCTTTTATCACTTCCTCTCGATCACCATATTCTTTTCCCATTGCTTGGTTTGCTCGATAAGTCCGGGAAGATGCTTTTGCCAATCATGGAGCGTATTGGGATTAAAGTCGGCGCCGTTATACCATTCCAATGTATGAAAATGCGGTTCGATATGAACCGTTTTGAAAAGGGATGGATCTAATAATTGCCCGTAAACCTCACCACCGAGAACAGGAGTGAAGTCAATTATCTGCTCAGTATTATCTTCGAATTTCAGACGGAGCGTAAAAGGAGCTATATGCTCGAATGAAATCACCTGATGAATCGGATGTGACATATTATTGCAACGGTTGAATTTTATTTGCTACTTTACCCTCTAAGAGAATCTGCCAATCATCTGTTAATTCTTTCTTATGCAGTTCTGCCCAAGCTTCTACTAAACGTTTTTGACGGATAGGAAATTCACCGGCAATTAGTTCGATCGGGTCGATTGAATAGGTGACAGAATGTCCTTGATACTCCGCATGAAAATGGGGTTTATGGTGCTGCGATCCCTCTTCACGAAACATACGTATCACAATCCCAAAAAATCTTGATAGCTCCGGCATATTGATTCCTTTCTTACTTCTTCAAATATCGCTCTCTTATCACCCTCAAATGATGGATCTCATGTCCTGCGGCGACGTAGCACATGGCGCGGACTGATCTTGGGCTTCCGTTGGCTATGCCTGATTGCTCGAGCATTGTTGCATCAAAACTTTTTAGGAGTTCTATCTTGGCGGCACGAACAGCGTTGTATTCGCTGATAATATCTTTTATATCACGCGCATCGGCTTTTGCAGTTACGGCATAATCATTTTCTTCGAAGCCTGGCAGATCGGTTTTATCGCCGCGGGCAATGCAGAGCATCCGGTAGCTATAGATGCGCTCGCAATCAATTATGTGGCAGAAAATATCTTTGACCGACCATTTATTTGGCGCATAACGGAAAAGTAACTGCTCTTCGCTGAGCGTTGCTCCAAGCGTAGCAACGCTTTCTTTCTGTGATGCAAAATAGGAAAGTATATCATCGGTCTTCACAAGACCGATATAAGCTTCGAGAGATTCAGGATATTCGCCGGGTTCAGGTCTGGATATGAGTAAATGTTTTGTCATGATTACATTTCAGGTTGTCCAATATATTCTTCGCGGTGAAAACCGGCTTCGGTGCCGCCGGTGAAGCGCTCGATGTGCTGTCTGATCTCTGCAAGATCAAAAAAATGTTTGCCTGTTGCATTACGAAGTTCGCGCGAAACAGTATCTTGTGTTGAAGCTACGATGACGCGCTTGCCATAACTCCGCAGCAATTCGACGGCGCGCTCAAAATCGCCGTCACCGGTGACGAGAACTGCAGTATCATATTGCGCAATGGTCGTAAAAAGATCGATCGCCATTTCAAGATCGAGATTCGCTTTGCGCGTTAATTCACCGGATACTTCATCTCGGAAATATTTAATGCTCTTGACGCGGACTGTATAACCGGCATGATTTAAATAGCCATAAAATCTTTGCTCGCGAGGATCGGACGGCATTTTTTGCGAAGCATACCAAAATGCGTCTCCGATAGCTCCGCCTTGCGTAAAGTAATCAAGCAATTTTTTCGGATCGAAGAACCAGCCGAGTGAACGTTGGGCATAATATGCATTTTCACCATCAACAAAGACCGATATTCGATTTGCCGAATGCTGAAAGAGGGGATGTAAAGTTTTATCCATTTATAATACGCTGATCAATTGTGATATTTTGAACGCGCTGCCAATAGTGACAGCACGAATAAGTAATTATACTATATTCTTAAACCTGTTTCCGCGTCAAACAAATGCACATCGGAATGCAAAATCGAAAAAACTATTTCTTCACCGATCATATAATCTTCGGAAACGAATGAGCCTTGCGCGCTTGCCGTTAATTTTCCATCCGAACTTAACGCAGAATTCATATAATAATTCGATGCACTTCCAAGCCGTTCGGTAAGGGTAAGTGTTCCTTTTATCTCAGATAAACTTCCGGAGTTTGCTTGTTGACCAACAGTAAAAACCTCCGGGCGAATTCCCAGAAGAACTTCTTTTCTATTTCCGATATTTGTCATCGGAAGTTCTAATTGAAAAGATGGCGCAGTAAAGAGTAGTTTTCCATTTGTCTCTACGACCATTCCACGAATGAGATTCATAGCGGGTGATCCTAAAAACCTCGCAACAAAAGTCGATTTCGGCTTCGAATAAATTTCTTGTGGACTTCCGAACTGCTCGATCATGCCTTTATTAAGCACGACGATCTTATCGCCCATCGTCATTGCTTCGGTCTGGTCATGGGTTACATAGATCATTGTTGTTCCGAGGCGGCGCTGCAAACTTTTAAGTTCGGCGCGCATTTCCGTTCGAAGCGCTGCATCAAGATTCGAAAGCGGCTCATCGAATAGAAAAACTTCAGGCTTGCGGACAATTGCTCTGCCAACGGCAACGCGCTGGCGTTCGCCGCCGGATAACTCTTTCGGCTTGCGTTCGAGTAGATGAGTAATTGATAAAAGCTCCGTTGCTTTTCGTACTTCGGTATCGATGACTAATTTCTTTTCTTTTCGTATCGATAAAGGAAAAGCAATATTTTCGAAAACCGTAAGATGCGGATAGAGTGCATAATTTTGAAAGACCATTGCAACGTTGCGGTCTTTCGGCGGCAGATCATTGACGCGTTTGCCGCTAATAAAAATATCTCCGCCTGTTGCTTCTTCCAAACCTGCGATCATCCGAAGCGTCGTTGACTTTCCGCAGCCCGATGGACCGACAAGAACAATGAACTCGCCCCGCTCTGCTGAGAATGAAATACCTTTGACGGCATCATTCTCATTTGCATAGCGCTTTTCGATATTTTTTAATTCGAGGTGGGGCATTCTTAATTAAAGATCTTCGGGTGTCAATCCGGTGGATTTTGCAATTCGTGCAAGCATCTTAGGTCCTATTTCTTGATTTTCATGGAATGCAAATACCGTATCACTCCAACCGGAACGTGAGAGTACGATATGTAATCCCGCTGTTCGCTTAATTTGCCAGCCTATTCGTAAGAGCGCGGCTAGAACTCTTTTTGCTTTCGTTGAGGGCCATCGGCTCATGCCATTGCAAATGAAATATCGTTGAGTGTTGCTGAGTGTTCATCATGCTCTAAGCGATCTGCTACGACTCTGAGCGCTAATGCTTTCGCATGAGCTATTGCTTCATCGGGAGTTTTTCCATATGCAAGAACTCCGGGCAATTCCGTTATTTCGGCAAGCCAGCGTCCATCATCTTCTCGTTCGAATTCAATAGTAAATTTCATACTTTTATAACGCTGCTTAGATTTTCATAGTTCGTAACAGAAAATTTGTCCCACTAAATTCAATTTCGTTTTCATCCATTCCCCAACTTGATCCTAAACGTTGTGCCTTTTCCCGGCGTGGATTCTTTTACAAAAAGTTTTCCGTGATGATATTCTTCGATGATTCGCTTGGCAAGCGAAAGCCCTAATCCCCAGCCGCGCGTTTTGGTGCTGTAGCCCGGACGGAACACATCTTTCTTTTGTCTGCCTTCCAACCCCTTGCCTGTATCAGTTACGTCAATGGTCGTCGAATTTGTTTTTTCATTATGATTGATCGTAATCTGAATACTTCCCGTCTGCGTTTCGATCGCCTCCGTTGCATTTTTGATCAGATTTTCCATTACCCATTCGAACAGCTCGCGATTGATAGGAAGAATGATTTCATCCTGAGATGAGTCAAGCGAAAGCGTTACATTATTTCCAAGCCTCGGCATCCGGTCTTCGAGATAACCCATTACTCCGGAAATGATCGTGACAATATTTTGCTCTTTTAGATCGGGTTTGGCGCCTATCTTGGAAAAACGAATGGCGATCCGATTAAGCCGTTCAATATCTTTTTCGATCTCAGATGCAATAATATTGACTTCTTTCGTATCTCCCGCATTAAGCCGCAGCATCTCTGCCCAGCCAAGCAGACTTGAGAGCGGCGTACCAAGCTGATGCGCTGTTTCCTTCGACATGCCAACCCAGATATTCGATTGCTCGCTGCGTTTCAAATACGCAAAGCTCAGATATCCGATCACAACTACGACGGCGCCAAGCAATAATTGAATAAGCGGAAGCTCTTCGATCTTCGATAAGATAATGCTATCGCCATAATGTATATAGTTGGTGACGGTTTCTTTACGTGTGACGGGATCGGTATAGGTAACGCGAATAGCTTTGTAGGTTTTATCCATCCGCTGAATTTCGTTTTTTAAAAATGCCATCTGCTCATCGGGAGCTAAGGTCGTATCGAAGGGAACATTAATATTAAATTTTTTATAGGTGGCAAGGGTAAAGCTTGGCTTATTGTCACCATCGGTGACGATCATCGGAACGCCGGAGTTGCGCGCATATTCGACGATCATCAAATAAAGCGCTGCATCGAAATCCTCTGTGTTTTGCGCATAACGCAAGGCATCGCCGAAAAACTTCGCAATGCGCTGTTCCCGTTCTTTGAGTTCATCAACAAGTCGGTGCGAATATAACAGCGTGCCGATAACGACAAGGACGGAGGCAATAAGCAATCCGATCTTGATATTTGCCGAAGGCGGCAGACGCACCGTGCTCTTGGAGCGGATTGAATCCATTGGCTCATATAACGGCGAAGAGGAGTAGGAGGTTGCGTTGGCAGCCTTGGACCAGGATTAATAGCCGCCTATCGGCGGAAGCTTAAACTTCAAAGCTTAAAGCTAAAACGGGATCATGAAACGATAGATCAAAAAAATTTGGTATTAATCCATGAAGCTCAACCAGTGTGTCATTCTGAGCGAAGCGAAGAATCTGAACTCTCGGTTTGCCGGAAAGCTCGGATTCTTCGTTCCGCTTCGCTCTACTCTGAATGAACTGTGTTAGTTTTCGTTCGATTTTTATGTTCTTTGAAAATGTTCATCATAGCGTGTATGATCATTCAGAATGCTCAAAACGGTGACGGAGCAAATACACAATATTTCCGATCAGAAAAACTACGATGAACTGACGCACAGAATAAGTGCGGATGCAACAAGCAAAGGAGTAGAACAGGACTTAAGGGTTTTTCTGGCTAAGAGAAGAATATTAAGGCGGGGAGTTGATAAGATCAACCGACATGTTTGGAAAGCCAACTAGTAATATTGGAAATAATTTTCTCAAATCGCTCTTTCGAGATACTTCCAATTTTTCCTATCATTACATCTTCCGATATTACCATAAGTCGGGTGATGCGAATAATGCTCGAGGCCTTTAATGATGTTTGCTTAAAGTCGAGATCATCCTCTGAAATAGCAATATCGATCCCCTCATTGTATTGATGGATCTGAGACGTGATCATGCAGGCAAGCCAATCACCATCGTAATTTGGAAGCGAGGGCAATTAGTTGAACAGGGCGATTTTTCCCTTCGGTGAGATCGGTATAGGAGAACGGGGCGATGACAATATCCCCTGATTTATACGCCACTTCTCGCCTTTATATCATCTTTTGAATACGTTACAGGGTCGTCCTCAAAACCGCGAACTGCATTCTGCATTGAAATCGAAGACCACTGCCGGTCTTCGTCGTCCTTCTTTTCGAAACGCGAAAGAAGATAGTCGGCAAAATCCGCCACCTCTCTCTGCAAAGCAGCGGGCAGTCTTTCAGCTTTCTCTGTGATGATTTCAAGTGTACTCATGCTATGAAAAAGAAATTTCAAAAAGAATAGTTCATATCTCTTTTTCAAAACCATTGAGCCTCAATGTGTTATGTTTGTATAATAAAACCGTAGGGATACATGCGGAATTCTTTTGTCGTCTTAGTTCTACTGAGTTTGTTCCTGGTTACAGCGAACGCTCAAACAAATCGTCTCACAAGCTATCAAGGGTATATAACGCAAAACGGCAAGCCTATTAATGGCTCGCACTCTATTAAAGTCTCGATTTACGATGACAGCACGGCAAGCGGACGTTTGCTTTATACAGAAACGAAAACTGATAGCGTTGCGAATGGAGTTTTTTCTGTTTATCTGGGCTCTGTTAATGCGATACCCGATAGTATTGCTGCAATGCCAAATCTCTTTGTCGGCATCGGAATCGACGGAGGAACAGAGTTAATGCCAAGAACACCAATAGGCACGGTCATCACGGCAATGCGTTCAAAGTCTGCCGGCATTGCTGATTCCATTACTGGTACTTTGCCTGTTGCTCATGGTGGAACAGGGCAATCCAATGCTTTAAATACTGGCGGAGTAATTTTTGCAGCTTCACCGAGTGCTATGTCTTCCACAACTGCTGGCAAAGCGGGACAAGTTCTCACAGCAACTTCGAACAATGGGTTTTCTTGGGTAATGCCGGACTATGTACCATCTGGCGCGTTGATTGCTTTCGGCGATGCCAATCCACGGGCTGGATATACTTACACTGGTGCGGTTGAAATACATGAAGGATGGACGACTTTGTCTTCGGCTGGTGCAACGGCTGAGGCAGGTGCCGCTGCGGCCACGCTTGGAGGAAAGCTTTACATTCTTGGGGGTTATAATTACCCAATAGGTGGAACAAATATTAATGTGCAAGTTTACGACCCACAAACAGATTCATGGACATTGAAGGCTCCCATGATTCATCCACCCGGCTCATCAGTCGCAGCAGTGACAATCGGATCAAAGATTTATGTTATTGGGAGGGACTTCGGGTAGCAGAGTACTCCAGGTATATGACTCAGCCACAGATGCTTGGACATTACTTGCACCTTTGCCACATGGGGTGAATTCCCATGCTGTTGCGACTGACGGAAGCTATATCTACGTTATGGGTGGCGCAGATTCCACAACCGCACTCCATAATTGGCTGCAGATTTATAATGTTAGTAGTAACTCTTGGTATGACGAGCAGAATGTAGTACCATTCAAAACACGTGCAAACACTTGTGCCGCCTTCTACAATGGTCTTGTGTACGTATTTGGTGGTCAAAGCAGCATAACACCTACTATCTCAAACGAGGTCATTGCGTATGATCCGCATTCATCTGGTGCAGGACAATGGCAAACTAAATCTTCTTCAGGTTTTACGCCTCGTGTTCAAGCTTCATGTGGAATATTAGGCTCTAAGGTATTCATATTTGACGGGACTTCACAGCCTAGTTCAGCGCCTCAAGTCCAGTCTGCGGTTGAGTCCTACGATTTTCTATTTAACAGTTGGAAATCGTATCAAACAATAGGGCTGTCTCCGAGATTCACTGCTGCCAGTGTTGCTATAAATGGTAAAATATACGTTTTTGGTGGAGGTGGTTTTGATGGTTACCATGAAATATCCACGCTCGAAGTTTTTGACCCACAAAAAGTAAGTTTGTATTGGTTTAGAAAAAACTAGCTATTTAAAGAAAGGAAATTTAATGAACAACAGACATATCAACACGCCACCACCTGTCATAAAGGCACCAGTTGAACAGGACGATAGAGCCAAATTAAAAGTAGCATTTGAGAACTACGAGAAAGCTCTTAATAAAGAAGCCAATCTTGAAGAAGCAAGGTTGCAACTTATTGATACAATAATAGAGATTTTCGGCGAAAATAGCCGACAGCTCCATGAATAATTATTTATCAAAAAGGCACCTATTTTTTTTGTATGGGCACCTTGACAAACGGGTTTTAATTTCGTATCTTTGCAGCGTCGAGTACGACGAAAGCTAAAAGCTTAAAGCAAAAAGCTAAAATGGGGAAAATGCAAAGAAAAGAGATGACAATTTTGATGAGAGAGTCCGCCAGTTGGCGGACTCTCTGTATTTAAAGAGGAAAGTTGCGCGCGCGTAATGTTATGATGTTGATTTTTAATGGAGTTACGGAGGCTTCCCGTGATGTACGGCGAAAGCTTAAAGCTAAAATGGGGATGGTGTGGGTTAAGGATAAAGGCAAAATAGTTCATCTTCACTGTCAACAGTCGGTTCTTAGCTGCTCTGCTCATCCCGGTGGCCACATCATTGGTCTGCCGCCAAGAAGGTGGCAGTGAATGTGGTACACGCTTTGACCGCCGTCTTTATTGCAGTTGAACACGATACGGTAGCCGGATTTATCTATTTTTTCGGATGCAGCAATTTTTTTGGCAGCAAGGATCATTTTGCCCATGAGTTCTGTATCGGTATCGTCCAAATCATTTATTGTAGGAATAGGATGTTTTGTGGTGATGACGATATGAGTCGGAGCTTTCGGATCGATATCGCGGAAGGCGATCACGTCATCATCTTCGTAGACGATAGCAGCGGGAATTTCTCGGACAGCAATTTTTTCGAAAAGTGTCATGATCTATTTGATGAGTTCTGCTAATCCTATTGCCGGTTTTGAAGAGAGCTTACCGATAACGAGCCGGAATTTTGCTATGCCATGATCGGCTATGATACCTGTCGTATCACTAAATGATTTTGCATATTGTCCGAATGCCGGAGAAAATCCTGAGCCTTCGGGAAGCGCTGCGAGAACTCTGAAATGGTTATCGAAATATTGCTCGGGGTTTGCAAGCATGATTGGCTTTGTCGGAGTTGCGCCATTCGAAGTTTTCTCGGATCGTTCTAAAATACCTGCTTCGGGTTGAAATTGTGATGGAGACAAAAGAGGATTACCCATACCATAAATGTAAAGAGGAGCTGTTACCGAATATGAAAAAGATCCTATCGGCGAATTGCTCATTTCTTCGATGAGAGACGGATCTAAAACAAAACGAACATTCAGAGAATCAAGATGCTCGTCGGCTTTAGCTCCGCTGCTCTCACCGCGGACAAGTTTTATAGAGCTTTCGCGAACGTCGTATGCCGCTTCCGATCCTCTGTTGGTGCTGATGCCATTGAATATTCCGGCAGCTGCCATTGCGATAAAACTTATAATTCGAAATACTCTATCAAGCGCTCCGCGGCGTCCGGCAGGACCACGCGAATATGACCCCGCAATAAGAAGGAATGATGCAAGCCAGAATAAACCTGATGTTTCGAAGCCCAGAGGAGTCAGAACAATACTGAGCAATACAAGAATAATAAGTATGCCTCCGGCAGTTTTAGCAGAGCGTGACTGCCAGGATACCTCTTCCATCGGAAGCAGAAATGCTCTGGCAAGAGACGTTATGATAAGCAATAGGACAACGATAGAAATTGTCATTGCTAAAATATCCGAGCCGGGAAATGCTGCTTCACGAATAATAGGGGCGGCAGTCATCGTAAATATCAAATGCTTCAAACCGCCGCCGGGTATAAAGCCGCTTGAAGAAAGCATGAAGATCGGAGCCGGATACAATATCCTGAGAAGTAAAACAATACAACCGGGAACAATGAGGACTGCAACGCTTTTGATATTCGAAAGCCAGCCCTGGCTTAAGTGAACGCTGCGGCGCTGTTCATTGGCAACCCCAAAAACAATTGCGATGATAATAAGGAATGCAAGTGCATGGCTTAGCGCAACAAAGGCAAAACCTATTGCTAAGAACCAATACGTTCCGCTCTGCGGATGATCCTGTTTCAAGAGATGAGTTACCAGAGCAAGGGCAAGAGTTTCGCCGACAAGATACGGAAGCGAGCCAATTGCAAAAATTCCGCTCCAGACAAAAACAGGAACAAGAAAATATACTAATTCTTCACGTACTCTCATCACGCGAAGAAGTGAAAGCATGGCATAGCCGCGAAATAATATGCCTACAAGAACTAAGAGAAGTCTGGTTACGACTTCACCATTAAAAAGAAAACTTAAGATGCCGGAAACAAGAGGAACAAGCGTATTCGCCGCAGGAATGGGAATCATGGATAGTCCATCATTACCTCGTCCGGCAAGATGATCTCGAACGGTATCACTTTGCAATGCCCAGAGCGATGCATCAAGCGGCAGATATTTATGGAAAAATATCCACAGCGCTTCGATGAGAAGCACAACCATTACCAGCGCTCTTGCCTGCCGCTCTCCGCGTCCTATAGAATCGTCGTTCACTCTTTGTTTTATCTTATATACCGATGTTTGGACTTCAAAAATACGAGAAAACTGAAGAGGAGAGGCGGGAAGCGTGTAATAATTTATTTGTCATTCTGAGCGATAGCGAGGAATCTGAGCTTTCGAATTTACTGAAAGCTCAGATTCTTTGTTCCGATTCGCTACACGCAGAATGACATTCTTTAATTCAAATCAAAAACCAATAAATGCGAATTCTCTTTGGCTTCAATGTGAAACTGCGCTTCATCAGTGATAGCGGCAGCATCGCCGGTGCCGATCTCGACGCCATTGACCGATACTTTGCCTGAGACGGCTTGCACCCAGATCGCGCGGCCTGCAGCTATCGGAAGCGCGAGGCTCTTTCCGGAATCAAGAAGCGAGGCGAAGAGCTTGGCATCCTGACCTATCGTTACCGAACCATCTGCTCCATCGGGCGAGGCAACAAGGCGGAGCTGATTTTTCTTTTCGGCATCTTCAAATCTTTTTTGCTCGTAAGTCGGCGTGACGTTTTTTTGCTTCGGCATTATCCATATCTGATAGAGATATAATTCTTCGGGCAAAGGATTGATCTCGCTATGATAGATGCCTGTTCCGGCACTCATGCGCTGCACATCACCGGGTCTGATGCTACCGGAATTCCCCATGCTATCGGTATGCGCAACTTCTCCGGAAAGCACATAAGTAATGATCTCCATATCGCGATGCGGATGCATGCCAAAGCCCTGGCTTGCAGCAATGCGATCTTCATTCATCACCCGAAGTGAGCGGAAATGCACCCAGTCATTATCAAAATAATCTGCAAAAGAAAATGTATGGTAGGTATTAAGCCATCCCTGTTGAATGTGCCCTCTCTCATCGGATCTGCGAATCGTAATCATGGTTTTGTCCTTTTGTAATACATAAAATGGATTGGAGATATACGGAATGGGAAGGGGAAAGTTGCTTGATTTAAATACTACCCAAATTATCTATTCATAAATAAACGAGAAATGCCTGACAGTGGTAGCGGTGGGCGGCTACTAATGTCAGGCATCTCATTTGGTAATTTCGTGCCTGCAGAAGGTCACTCTCTCTAAGCATTGCTTTTGCAGGCTCGTGTATCACGTTCTTACGTTTTATAGTGCGAGCGTATACGTATATAAGAACTTGCCGACGGCGATTTTGTTACACTCTGCCATAACATTTTTTGCAAATTCCTATATTTATATAAATTTACGCATGAAGAAGTATTCCTTCATAGTTTTATTACTGATATTTACACTGATAAGCCAGTCATGTAAAAAGGAAGTTGATATCCCCAAGCCCCCACAAAACACCACACTGCCTGTTCCTGTTTACAATTATGAAGTTGTTAATACATGGTACCATGATCCCGATGCATTTACGCAAGGTCTGCAATACCTGAATGGCCAGTTATATGAAAGTACAGGATTGAACGGAAAATCTTCACTTCGTCGAGTTGAACTGACGACGGGAAAAGTCCTGCAAGAAATTGATATCCCGAACGAATATTTCGCTGAGGGTATGACTATACTCGGAGATAAAATTTATCAGATAACCTATCAAACGCATATCGGATTTATCTACGACTTAAAAACTTTTAAGCAGCTTGCGACCTGGCATTACGAAGGCGAAGGATGGGGACTTACAAATGACGGTGCGTTTATCATTATGACGAGCGGCTCGAACAAAATTAATTATCTCGATCCGAGAACACTTGCAATAGTTAAAACCCTTGAAGTATATGATGAAGGCTATCAGATCGAAAATTTGAACGAGCTTGAATATATCAAAGGCGAAATTTTCGCTAATATCTGGCAAACTAATCGCATCGCACGAATTGATCCTGTAACAGGAAAAGTAAATTCCTGGATCGAACTTTCAGGGCTATTGACTCCGTCAGAGAGAACTGAAAAAGTCGATGTCTTAAACGGCATTGCCTACGATGAAAAAGGAGATCGCATTTTCGTCACCGGAAAATTATGGCCAAAACTCTTCGAGATAAAATTGAAGAAGAAGGATGGGGCGCTGTAAATGGCTCACTGCAATGTCATTGCGAAAAGGACTTTAGTCCGACGCGGCAACCCCTCAAGTTGTCTGTCATTCTGAGTGGAGCGAAGCGTAACAAAGAATCCCTTGATGGTTTGTAGTAAGCAACATTCAACGACGATTCACGGGATTCTTCACTACGACCGAATCGCCATCGCGATTCGGTCTCCGTTCAGAATGACAAGTAAAAAAAACTCTTCGAAATAGATAATTAACAATGCCCCTCTCAGCCCATCTCTCACTAACTTTCAGCGTTTCGCTTAACTATGAAGAAATCCTTAAAGGATATTTTCTTATCAATCATGACGTGCAGGGTTTTGAAGAATCATCGTCAGGATTATTGACGGTCTATCTGCTTCGCAACGATTGGAACGAAGAAAAACTTTCATCACTGAAAACTTTTGTTGCAACACTACCTGAAAAAGAAATTCGTTTTCTTGAATCCGAAGAGATAGAAGAGAAAGACTGGAATGCGGCGTGGGAAGCGGGAATCGAGCCGGTAAAAATTTCGGATGAACTTGTGATTTCGCCAAGCTGGAAATTAGATGGAGCAAAA
>JBBQGG010000031.1:0-37813 GCA_038322815.1 Kapaibacterium sp. (SeqCode) | reverse complement strand
ATGGGATTATACAAATTGGTATGCTGTCTCAACACTTTATAAATCTACAGATCAAGGAAAGAGCTTCACTAATCTCGGCAAATGGAAGATCAGTTCTGATCTTGGAGACGTTTGGGTTTCGCGTGATACGATAACTTCTCCATATCTTATAAAGGGCGATTCGCTTTTCGATATTAAGTCTAACGGATCATTTGGTCTGATTCGTACTATGTCGTACTCTGATAATGTTTCGAATGTTGGAAGTCTTGTCCTTCAAGGTGCAGTAGTAAATGGTAAAGTAAGTCTTGTAGTACTCGAAACAACGAATGGCATCGGGACGATCACGATGTCAGAAAATGGAGGAGCTTCTTGGAAAAATACCGGAAAGTTTAATGGTAGTCTCTTCGGATATAATAGCTTTAAGGTTCTTCCAACTGATCCGCATACGATGGCAATTGGGACATTCGAAGCATTTGTTTCCAGGTCGAGCGGCGACTCTATTTCATGGTCTCATACAAATGGATGGGGTGAGTATTATGGAGATATGAAATCAAAACTTCATGCCGATATTGACGGTATTGATTTTTTACGTGATAGAGCAGGAAATGGCATCGAATTGATAAGCACCGATGGCGGAATATTCATGTCAACTGATACTTTGCAGACGTTTGAGAACTTGACGTTCAGCGGTATCGGAACGAGTCAATATTATAGTGTACTCACCTCGCGTCAAGCGCCATATTTTATTTATGGCGGTACACAAGATCAGGGGTATCAACGGGCGAAAGATACTTCGGGCGGAACGTTGGGTATGTACCAAACAATCAGTGGAGATTACGGGCATCTGACTTCTTCGAATGATGGTAGAAGTGTTTGGTGCGACTATCCGGGCTTCGCTCTGTTCTATCCGACGTCTGAAGGAGACTTATCAAGCAGAAGTTGGAATTTCAAGGGCAGCAATCATCTTTGGATTCCTCCTATGTTTGCCGATCCGCTCGATTCCGCTTCAACATATATTGCATGCGGCGGTAATAATAAAGAGTCATATATTTGGCATTTAGTTAATACCAAAGATTCAGTCGCTTACTCTCATTGGAATTTTGACTTCAGCGGCGGTAATCCAGACCGCAATGTTTCTGCGATGGCATTCTCGCCACTCGATCATTCTCATTGTTTTGTATTGACGAATGACGGACAATTTTTTGATTCACTTGGGGTTGATGGAAAGTGGAGACAGTCGGATTCTGTAATAGCACCCGGGAGTCATTATTTTTATGGCTCAGTAATTTTACCTTCAACAAAAAATGTTCACAAACTTTGGATCGCAGGCAGCGGATACTCAAATCCCGGAGTCTATGTATCTAATAACGATGGCGCAACATTCACGCCGATAGACTCTGGCTTGCCGCATACTTTAGTTTTAGGATTGGCAGCAAATGAAGACGAGCAATTCCTTTTTGCAGCGACGGAGGTAGGACCGTATGTCTATAGTATTGAATCAGGAAAGTGGTATGACATGACTAATGGCAAAGCGCCGGATATGGTGTAGTGGTCGGTTGAATATATTCCATCACTGAAAGTTGCACGCTTCGGCTCTCATGGAAGAGGTATTTGGGATTTTGTAATTAAACAGGCAAGAAATTCTGTACAAGTTGATAGTTCTTGTCCGCCGCTTCCGAATTTTAATCTCACAGCATTGCCACCACTTTTTTCGGCGACAACCACTATTTCGGTTAACTTGCCCTCATCCGAAATTATTTCAATCCGCATCTACGATTTCGGCGGACGATTAGTACGCACCTTAGTGAGCGGAAATTTGCCCACCGGCTTCAGTCATTTTAGGTGGAATGGCACATCCGATAACGGCTCACAACTTCCATCAGGTTTTTATACATGTATTGCAAGCGGAATGGGCAAAGCTGATTTTGTCAAGATCGATCTGGTGCGATGAGGGGTTTTTCACGGAACTGAAACTTGTCAGAAAAACTTTTATTAGTAGGGAGAAAATGTTATGCTTTTAAATCTTGAGATAGATACCATGAGCCCGGAACAGTGTATGGATCTGGCAATGATTCTGTACGACAAAGCCTCTTCTCTCAGAGATGCTCAACCCCTAACAGAAGAACAGAAAAAAGAATTAGAGCAGCGATTTCAGTATGATGAAGCTCATCCCGGCAATACTATTCCTTGGGAAGAGTTCATGGAGAAGTTTTCCCACTAAATGGGAAGACAAAAAATTGGTCTAAATGAATTTGCACGTCTTGATATTGACAAAATCTCCGCATGGTATGAGAATATTTCTGTAGTAGTTCGCAAGCACTTTAGTGCGAATTTAAGTACTGTGTTTAGACGTATTCAGGAATTTCCCGAATCATTTCCTATCGTTTATAAAAACTTTCATAATGCGATTCTTCAGAGTTTCCCTTACTCGATTATCTACCGGATAAACCGGATGAAATTGTTGTCTATGCTGTTATACATATGAGCCGCAAACTGACAAATTGGCTTGAAAGAATTCAATAATTAATACCCTATGATCCCACGTTACACTCGCCCGGAAATGGGCAATATCTGGACTGATGAGAACCGATTTAAGATCTGGCTTGAAATAGAATTGCTTGCAACTGAAAAACAGGAGTCCCTTGGTATCGTCCCCAAAGGTACAATAAAAAATATTCGCTCCAAAGCTGCATTCGACACAAAGCGCATACTTGAGATAGAAGAGGAAACGAAGCATGATGTTATAGCTTTTTTAACGAATGTCGCCGAATACGTCGGTCCCGATTCGCGGTTTATTCATTTAGGGATGACTTCAAGCGATGTTGTCGATACGGCATTCTCCGTTCAATGCAAGCAAGCCGGGGAAATTCTTTTACATGATATCGATGCGCTTATTGCCGCACTTGGCAAACGTGCGACTGAGCATAAGCATACTCCTATGATCGGCAGAACGCATGGCATCCATGCCGAACCAATGACATTCGGTTTAAAGCTTGCAGTATTTTATGCGGAGTTCAAGCGTGCTCGTGAACGGATGTCGCATGCAGTCGAGACGATCTCCGTCGGAAAAATTTCCGGCGCAGTGGGTACCTTTGAGCATCTCGATCCTTCGGTTGAAGAATTTGTCTGCAAGCATCTTGGACTTTCTCCCGCTCCTGTTTCTACGCAAATCATTCAGCGCGACCGACATGCAGAATATTTCACCGCTATCGCACTCGTCGGAGCAAGCCTTGAAAATCTTGCAGTCGAACTTCGTCATTTGCAGCGCACAGAAGTTCGTGAAGTTGAAGAATTTTTTTCGAAGGGACAAAAAGGATCATCGGCTATGCCGCATAAACGTAATCCGATCACCTTGGAGCGCGTTACAGGTTTGGCGCGTCTCTTGCGAGGCTATGCAATGACGGCAATGGAAAATGTTGCGCTTTGGCATGAACGAGATATCAGTCATTCAGGTGCAGAGCGAGTGATCGGACCTGACGCAACGATTGCACTTAATTATATGCTCTCGCTTATGACAAAAACGATCGAGACAATGTATGTCTATCCCGAAGCGATGAAGCGAAATCTGGAATTGACGCGAGGCTTGGTTTTCTCACAGCCCGTCCTCCTCCTTCTGACAAAAAGCGGACTTTCACGTGAAGAGGCATATAAGATCGTCCAACGAAATGCCATGCAGGTATGGGAACTGGCTGCTGAGGCAAAAGATCCGCATATTACATTCCGCTCGCTTTTGGAATCCGATCCGGTGATTGGCAGTAAACTCACTGCCGCTGATCTCGATCATGCATTCGACCCAATGGCAGCGATGAAGCATATCGATACGATCTTTACGAGGGTAGGACTTTAGAAAATCGAAAAGCCTGGTATTAACCTATAATCCTCAACTTGTCATTCTGAGTGGAGCATTCTTCTGCGACCACAGGAGCAGAAGCGGAACGAAGAATCCGAGCTTCCTTGCAAACCGAGAGTTCAGATTCTTCGCTTCGCTCAGAATGACAATTCAAATTGAGCCACTACTGATATTCTCCTTTGCCATCCATAGCATTGAATATTCCGTTTGAAACTGTACACAAAAAAAAACCGGATGCAGGTTTTATGCTGCATCCGGCTTCATCAGAATCAAGGTTCTAATTTAGAGAAAACTCTTTAGTCAGCGTACGCCAATCTTGCATCTTTCGTATCGAAAATTGCTGCGTAAGGCGAGTTTGTCGTAGGATTATATGTTACATTAACATCGATGAATCTGCGAGATGAAGCACCACCGGTATCTCCCCAAAGGAAATGCCCGCTAACTCCACCGAATGTCGAAGTCGATTGTGGTACGATCTCTACACGTGAATAATTGTTGTCTGCCGTACGAACAACAATAACTGCTGATGCAGAATCAGAATGAAGAGCAGTAATATCAAAGAAATTATTCGCTCCAATAACTGCGCTCAAATCACCTGAAGAGAAAGATTGCGCCGCTAATCCACCTTTGAAGTACGTCGTTGGTGAAGTAAATCCGAACTTAGCTGATCTTGTATTCGTAGCGTTTAGATCTGCGGACACCAGAGATAAGAAAGGTGTTCCTATCGTATTATCCGTCTGCAAGACAAGATCGATCTTAGATTTCTCCGCACCGGTTAGAGATGCAGTATGAGGTGTTGGTCCCAAAATAAGGCCACTTGGATGAGATGCATCGACATCTGCAGTCTCATAGACTCTGAACAATCCACCGCCTGTTACACCAGCCCATACAATACCTGAACCCGTAGATCCCGGAGTGGCAGTTGGTGTTATTTTGGCGGAATCGCTTGCAGCGCGGCTCCAATACACGCGGACAACGCCTGTGTTATAAGCACTGACTCCCGTGATAACAGAATTAGCTGAACCACCTGAAATATTAAAGACATAGGTTGTTCCAGGAGTTACTGAGATATCAGCATACGTATCATGATATCCTCCGGTACCTGTTCCGGGAGTGTCAGTTTGCGTACAACTTGTAAAGAGTGCGCCTGCAACAAGTAGCATCGCACAAATTGAGAAAAAAGATAAACGTAGTTTCATAATTATTAATGATTATTAAGTTAATTCTTCGTACTATACTATCTCTATATCCTTCATAAGGACTATAAATAGTATATAAAAAAGAACGGGGAGAAAAATAGTAAGCACTTAACCCCAAAGATTCGAAGCTAAGTTCCGCTATTGTACAATAATTACACAATAATAACACATAAGGATTTCACAGAAAAAATATCTTTTTAACCAATTCTGCCTTGCTTTTTGCCGGAATACTTGACTTTTTGCCCTAAATCCTCGGAACAGAGTTGCAGATTAAAGCATTGTTACTATGGACAATGAAAAAATATCTCTTTCTAATAGTAGGACTTGGGCTAATTACCGGATGTCTGAGTGATACGATCACTGGTCCGCAGATCGTCTCTCGACCTATCTTAGCACCCGGACAAGTCTTTTATAAGTGCCTTACTCCGCTTGATCTTCGAGTTAGCTGGAATCCCTCAACGGTCGATACGCAGCAAAACTTCAAAGGATATTTTGTTGAGTTATTCCGGTCGAATCCGTATTTCAGTGGGTCATCTGACGGAATAGATTCAGTCTTTGCATCGCCACTTGACTCTGTTCATGTTCCAAAGAGTGATACAATGTACACGTTCATCGGTAAGGTTGTACAAGAAGGAAGATATACCGTGCGTGTCTGGGGAGAACGCAATCCGGATCCACAAAAGCCGGATTCCATAGTGAAATCACAGACTTCTTCGAACTTAAGTTTTTATTTTGATTCGCGTCCGGTTTTCGCGCCAAAGGAAATTTATGCTTCATCTAATTCCACCAACGGTGTCAATCTATTTTGGTCGCAAAGCCCATCTATAATGCAGAAAGGCTTGGCAGGATATGTGATCAGGTATAAGGATCCAAATATGACGAACCCTCACTTGATATATTTGAGCAGGCCTTCAATACAAGCAGATTCTTCATCACTGCTCATTAATGGTAAATACAATCATGAAATTGAGGTGACTCCAACAAATATCGGAAACATCCTGGAAAAGGAATATACTTTTTGGATCAAAGCCATCCGGAAAGATAGTGTGGAAAGCGATGATTCGATCAGCATCACCTGGAGCGGAGCGGAAAGGTTGTCTACCGTTGCAAAACTTGATACCGGAATTGCCATCGGTATTAATAATTTCACGTATGCAATTCAGCAAACCGATCCTAATGGAACAATCCCGTCTTTTCAGATCACCCAATCAGGAGGAAATTTTGTCATAATCGGGAAAAATAATACTCAATTCGTGAATAAGTATGTGCAAGATTCCGGACTTGATAAAAATTATTTGTCTAAACCATTTGACGTTTCAGACTTTACGGAAACACAAATATCGTTTCCTGCAGTGAGTTCATCTACCGGAGGGACGATAATTTATGCACTCTTTCCTACGAACACGTATGTATCCAGAGCAAGACTTTTTTTTACACAAATTCAGGATACCGTTACTCATCTTGTAACAAATCAGATACAGGCAAGTTTTCAACCAAAGGAAACACCGCAATTACCATTCTTCTAATTAGTATGGAAGAGCAAAAGTCATTTCAATCGCAGAGTAAAGCAACCGGGCATGAAGGTGAGGAGGAAGCATGCAGATTCATTACTGATCTGGGGTACCGAATAGTTAAGCGTAATTTTAATTATGGCAAAGTCGGTGAGATCGATATCATTGCCATGGATGGCGACCAGCTCGTTTTTATTGAAGTCAAAGCACGCACGAATAATTTTTCGTACGGCAAACCCGAAGATGCCGTCGATTGGCGAAAGCAAAAACAATTAAAGCGCGTTGCCGAAGGATACTATCACGTCAATAAACTTCAGGACCAAGCCTGCCGCTTCGATGTCATCGCCGTTGATAAAAGCGGCGGCAAAATTGATGTGCGGCATCAGAAGACAGCTTTTTATTAAGGCTGCCAAATAAATTTTTATGATCTCATTCCGCAACGTCGATTATACATATCCCGATTCAAAGAAGCAAATACTGAATGATGCCTCATTCAGAATTGATAAAGGTGATTTTGCTGTGATAAAAGGGATGACAGGAACGGGAAAATCAACGATCCTGCATTTACTGACTTGCGAAGCAACTCCTGGTAAAGGAGAAATTACTGTTGTTCCCTTCAATCTCTCAGAAATCAAAAGACAGAATATTGCTAAGTATCGCCGAACGATAGGATGTGTATTTCAGGATTTTAAATTGCTTGAAGAAAAGACCGTTGCTGAAAATGTAGCCTTCGCTCTTCAGGTGCAGCGAAAATATAAGAGCGAACAGCTTACTAAACAAGTAAGTGAGGTATTGGAACGGGTAGGGATGGCGAATGAGAGGAAGCAATTCCCGCGAGAGTTATCTGAAGGAGGTAGGCAACGAGTTGCAATTGCCCGTGCTCTGGTAACTGAACCCCATCTTCTTCTTGCTGACGGCGCAACGGCACAGCTCGACGATGAAACGGCAAACGGTATTTTTGGAATACTTGCCGCTGAACATATTCGTGGAATGACGATCCTGCTTACGACGACGACAGAGCATTTCTTTCCATCCTTTCCGCGATCTGCGAAATACTTCGAATTACGCAACGGAAAAGTTGATTCATTTTTGCCTTCATTCTAAGGAGTTATCACTTCGGGTTCGGATGTTATAGGGTGGCGTACATATACTTTTGCGAGCGCAACAAAGCAATCTCCTTCAGACATTCTTGAATGTTACTTTCTTCTAATCTATCTGGGGATTGCTTCGTCGGACTAAAGTCCACCTCGCAATGAAAGCACTAAAAATCGAGTTACTAACGAATGTCACATCGAATCAAAGGCAATCTCTCCGGCAACGGGCTTCATTTTGGTATAGTCGTAAGCCGTTTTAATAGCGAGATCACAGAAGGCTTACTGCGCGGAGCAATGCGCGCTCTTATTGCTTCGGAGATCTCGGAAAATGATATAACGATCATTGAAGTGCCCGGAGCTTTCGAGATCCCTTTTGCTCTTGACATTTTGGCTTCGAGTAAGAAGTATGATGCTCTTATCGCTCTGGGATGTGTTATTAAAGGCGAGACGGCGCATTTTGAATATATTTCAGATTCAGCGATGAGAGGTATATCCTTAGTAGGGCATAAATACGGTACTCCTGTTTCCTGCGGAGTGCTGACAACGTATACGGAGGAGCAGGCAATAGCACGAAGCGGCGATAATGAGGAAAATAAAGGCAGCGAAGCGGCATTCACTGCAATCGAAATGGTAAATCTTACTAAACAGCTGAAAGGATAACAAAGAACTTCTTATGACGATATCACGAATCTTCAAACCCTTTTCGATTTTCATCGCCGTTCTTACTGTTCTCATCTATTCATCATCGGCGCTTTTTTCGCAGCCTCTACATCAAGGGCAATGGAAAACATATACGGCAATGAGTAATGTCACTGATCTTGCAATAGTCCGGAAATCAGGAAATGTATGGGCGGCGACGACAGGGGGCGCATTTCGTTTCTCTGCTACAGATTCTGCAAAAACAAATATTTTTGCTCTGAGAAATTCCGATGGACTATCCGATAATAATATTACTGCAGTCGCTGCCGATTCGAACGGGAAGATATATTTTGGCGGGGAAAGTGGTACGCTTGATGTCTATACGGAATCCACAAATAAGATGGATCCTATCCGCGATATTGCTTTGGCAACACAATATTCCCGCAAGAAAATATTTCAGATATCCGTCTTTGGAGAACGAGTCTATATCGCAACGGGGTTTGGACTTAGCATTTACGATACGACAAGAAATATTTTTTCTGAAACTATCACCCAATTCGGTACTCTTATTACACAGGATACGGTCTTTGCAGTTACGGAAACAAATGATTCTATCTATGTGGTAGAATCGGGAGCAATTGCGATCGCAGCAAAAAATGCGCCGAATCTTTCAGATCCACGCGCATGGCGAATCGTATATGCCGGCGCAAATACTACCCTGAATTCAATTACATCCGTGCAGGGGAAAGTAATTATAGGCGGAGGAGAAGGCATTTATAAAATTGTTGGAGATAGTTTGCAATATATCTCTACCGGAGATTCCATATCCGTTATCAGACTTGCAGTTTCACAAAATACTTTATTTATAATTGATGCACGCGGCGGAAGGATCAAGACTTCAACTGATCTTATAAATTTTTCATCTTCACCGATGCCTGGAGATATAAGCGGGCAAAGCATCTCATCTTTTGCTATAGCTAATACGAAAGCAAAAGTCTTCGGAGATGGATTTGGCGGTGGTGCAATAGTGGAGTTGCCGGCAGGAAATACTATATCAAAGATATTCCCTGATGGTCCATTGGATAATAACATTCTTGATCTTCATTATTCATCAAACCTCGGAAAACTTTTTGTAAGTTTAAGAAATATCGGCATGTCCGTTTTTCAGACTCAGAAAAACCAGTGGTTGGGTTATGGCACGAAAGAAGGTATATTGCCTCAAAATAGTTATACGAGTTCATTTTATGATACCGTACTCTCGAAACTTTGGCTTTCTACAGGAGGTAATGCCTTATACAGCTTAGATTCTGCGAACCCTCCTGCGATAAACCATTATGATTTTGCACAAGGAATTCCGAGCTATGCAGGAAATTCTCAGGGATTTACCGTGATGGGTAAAGGCACGCTTGATAACCATGGAAAATTTATTGTTACAAGCTGGGCAGGCGGTGAGGGCAAAGGTCTCGTTAAAACTTTAGACGGAAAACAATTCACGGCTATTCCTTTAAATCCGCCTTCAGCTCCGATGCAATTCGGAGTTTGTGTGCAGGATTTAGATGATATTTACTTTGTTGCTACGGTTAATTTGACAAGTTTGCCGCCTCCATTTGGTGTATTCGTCGTCGCTACTGACGGATCGACGCAGGCAATTGCCGGAGGTAACGGACAAATTCTCGGCAGTGCAAGTGTCAATGCTCTCGTCGTTGATCAGGATAATGGCCTATGGTGCGGCACGAATTTAGGAGTCGATGTGCTTACACATTTTCGGGATTTTACTACAGGCAAACCAAAATTCAATAAGCCGCGAAGATTAGTATTTACCGATCAACAATACGTCAAAGCAATCGCAGTTGATGGAGTCGGGAATAAATGGGTCGGTACCGATAACGGTGTATTTGTTTTAAGCGCTGACGGAAGTGATTCACTTGCTCATTTTACCACTTCTAATTCGCCGCTGATTGATAATTCCGTCAGTACTATTGCCATCGATACAAAAAATGGTGAAGCGTATATCGGCACACCGAAAGGAATTTCGCGCGTTAGTTCGATCTATCAGGAAGGATCAACTGATTATTCGAAAATATATGTCTATCCGAACCCTGTCATTCAGAATTCGGATGATAATCTCAAAGTAACGATTACCGGACTTGCCGGCGGTTCAACGGTGAAGATCTTTTCTGCTTCCGGCAGACTTGTTGCAACGATAGATGGCTCACGCCTAGGCTCGACAGTTACATGGAATGGCCGCGATGAAACAGGCAAACTCATTGCTTCCGGTGTTTACATTGCCGCTGCTGCCTCGGCGATCTCGACAGAACATGGCCAAGCGAAGTTTGTAGTGATCAGAAAATAATATTTATACCAAGGATTAGTGGAGCAGACTTCTTGGTCTGCAGATATTCTCTTTTGCGGACTCGGAGTCCGTCACACTGTTACTATATCATACTATTTTTTTTATAACAATTCATGCCGAATTACGATTACCATTGCACATCTTGCGGTTACACGGAAGAGATATCTCAGCGTATGATTGAGAATGCACTTACGAAATGTCCGAATTGCGGTAAAGAAACGTTTGAAAGAGCAATAACCGGTGGAGCAGGAGTACTCTATAAAGGCGAGGGATGGTATGTAACTGACTACTCTAAAAAATCATCCGGCGGAAAGGATAAAGATTCTACTCCGATTACTACACCATCCACTCCCTCTGCTTCGCCATCAACACCGGCGCCGGCAGTGCCTTCTCCGCAGCCAGCGGTAAAACCTGCGAAAAAAACGGAGGGGAATTAAGTGGTAATGTATTACGAAAAAATGTTTTATTGCTGCTCCTTTTCGAAACCTTATCTATTAAGATCGTGTTTAGTTAGGCTATATAAATCAGCAAGGAAAATAACGTATGAGAGAATCATTAAAAGATAAAATTGAAAGCGCAATGAGCGAAGGTTTCGAAAAAGCTCAGCAAGATAAAATTTCCGAACTCAACCGCCTTTCCCAAACGGGCAAACAAATATCCCGCAAGGACTATAACTCACGAAGCTTAAGTGAACTCTACAATGAACTCGGTCTTGAATATCCGACCGGCAAACCTATGGTGATGGCATAAGTTCTCAGTAAGTTTTTTCGTTTTGAAGCGTTATTCAATGGGGTGGACTTAAAGTCCACCCTTTTTTATTTTCACGGACAGATTAAGGTCCATCCAATTGAAACCCACCTCTTTCAGGAACAACTTCCCACTATTCTTCCTTATATTTAATGTCCGGACAATTTGTTCGGCATCCATTAATTTATAAGGAGATTGTATGATGAAGTTGTCTCGCCTGTTTATTTCTCTTGTACTAATTTGTTCTCTGCACGGTATTCTTCGCGCACAGGATACGAAAATGGTATTGTTCGAAACATTTACTAATAGTTTCGATGAATGTACTCTCAATAATGATCTCGATGCTGAGTTTAAGCAGACTCTTAATCCAAATACGAATCCGAATGCTGCAAAGATCATTCATCTGAATTATCACATTACGAATGTCGGCGATCCAATGTGTGCAAAGGCTCCCTCTGCAAGCGCGATGATCGCAAAAATATCCGGCTTAAGCGGTGGTACGCAGCCTATACTTTGTGCAGCAGTTGACCGTACGAACTTTCCGCCGAACGGAAAGCTTACCGGAATTCCACCGGGAGGTCAGACGCAATGGACTTCGCGTATCAGCAGTGAGGTGAAACTTACTTCTACAGTTTCTATCAAACTTGTAGATGCGCAAATCGATAAGATCAGTTCGGATGCCAGTTCGCGCTTCATTGCAACTATAGAAGTCACGAGCGCACAGACGCCGGATACGATGGCAATACATTATGCCGTCTTACAAGATAATATAACCTATGCCCAATGTCCCGATTCAAAACCACCGGGACCAACACATCATAATAACGTTGTCCGCTACGTGACGATCAATGATTCACTTTTGAATTTCAAAACACAGACAAAAAATACTGTTACGTTTGTCCAGAATATTTCCAAGACGATCAAAGATTTTGATCTGACTTCTATGAAACTTGTAGCTTGGGTAGAAGATCATAAAGGAGGAGATTACACTGTTGCCCAAGCTGCACTATTGCAATTAGATCTGAATGATCTTCCGGCTCCTCCTTCTTCACTTATTCTTAACAGCGGAATTCTTGATGATGCAGTTTTTGCGCCAAATGATCTTATTACTATTCTCTTCGATAAGGTCAGTATTGATTCTGTAAAGATCGAGTATTCATCCGATGGTGGCACCTCTTGGCAGACTATCGGGACGACGCATGATACTCGAATGTATTGGAATGCACCAACAATAACTACAACACAAGGAAAAATACGCATCTCCGACCTTGCCACCGGCAAGCCTCTCTCGACAGAAACGAAAACATTCAGCATCAAGCAAGCTGATCATAGTTTGAGCATACTTTCTCCTAAAGGTGGAGATCTTGTCTATATCGCTCAGAAAGATACCATAACTTGGAATCAGCATGGAGTGGATACACTTTTTGTTGAATACTCTATTGATGACGGAGCACATTGGCAAACTCTCAATTTTCATAAGGATCCGACTCACGTTGCTAACACCTTTGTGTGGACTGTTGGAGGTCAGCCTACAACTCAGGCACGAATTCGCCTGCGTCCTTTTGCAGCGGAGTTAGCTACTCTTTCTTCAATCAGTGATCCCTTTATCGTACTCAATACGACCGGAGCGGTAAATTCATCTTACTTAGAGAACTTTCACATATCAATAAGTCCGCAGCCGGTAACAAGATCGGAGAAATTGAACCTGAATCTTAAACTCGATGCATATTCCGGAGTAGATATTTCACTCTTCGATATGAGCGGAAAGAAAGTAATGACGAAAGATCATGCATTTTTTGGAGCAGGAAATAATGCGATCGGATTGCAATTGAATTCACTTACTGCAGGGACATACGTTCTTGAAGTGAGGCGCGATGATGGCGCGGTTCGGACGATGAAGGTGATCGTGGAGTAGTCGTTAGTCATCAGTCTTTAGTCGTTAGCAGAAAAGTCTGAGTAGTATGTCATTCTGAAGGGAGTAAAAATTGCAAAAGCAATTTTTACGCAATGAAGAATCCCCTGATGGCGTGTAGAATATATTTCTCTACAAACCATCAGGGGATTCTTCGCTTCGCTGCGTTCAGAATGACAAATAAATCTGAACTAAAAATTCATAATTCATAATTCTAAACTACTCTCCCATCTCTATTTCTTCATCCACAATTTCCTCTTCACCTTCTTTTTTATCTTTCATTAATCCGAACTTTCGCATTTTTGTATAAAGATGCGAGCGTTGAATGTTCATTGCTTCAGCAGTGCGGCTGATGTTCCAGCCATGCTCGCGCAGGCGCTCTTCAATATAAATTTTTTCCGATTTATCTTTGAAATCCTGAAATGACTCTGCACTTAACGCTTCCTGGAGCGGATTGTCATGCGAACCGACAAGATAGCCTTCGCTTTCTGTAGATTGGATACGCGCCATATCGGCGGGACTTAGAACTACTGTATGTGCAAATTCTTCAGCCTGCTGACTGCCTCCGCTATCGAATGCTTTATGCATTGCTCCCATTGAAAAAGCAACGCCTAAATGCTCGACGTCTTCTCGTTTGACGAAATCGCCTTGTGTTAAAATAACAATGCGCTCAATGATATTGCGAAGTTCACGAATATTTCCGGTATAGGGAAGCGACATCAGAAGCTTCATCGCCGCTTCATCAAAATTCGGAGCTTTGCGCTTAACATCTGCTGCGAATTCTTCGGCGAATGATTTTACAAGGACGGGAATATCTTCGAGCCGCTGACGCAGAGGTGGAACGTGGATAGGGATGACATTTAATCTATGAAAAAGATCTTCACGGAACCTGCCGCCGCGTATTTCTTCCGGCACATTTTTATTTGTTGCTGCGATCACTCGTACATCAACCTTGATCGGTTTGCCCGTCGAACTTCCGACGCGCTCGATCCAGCCTTCGTCAATGACTTTTAAAACTTTTGCCTGCGCTTCGAGGCTCATATCGCCGATCTCATCTAAGAAGAGCGTGCCACCATCGGCTTGTTCGAACTTACCGATTCGTTGATTTTGTGCGCCTGTGAACGAGCCTTTCTCATGACCGAAGAGTTCACTTTCGATGAGATCGCGGGGAATAGCAGCGCAATTCACTTCAACGAAGGGCATCTGTGAGCGCTTTGAACTTGAATGAACTCCGCGTGCTACAAGTTCTTTTCCTGTGCCATTCTCGCCTGTAATAAGGACACGCGCTTCAGTCGGAGCAACACGATCGATCATGGCACGGATGTTACGCATTGCCGGTGAAGCTCCGAGCATTGTTTCTTTGCCCTGAAGTTTTTCGCGCATGATCTTAACCTGCGTTTCAAGCTGCTTTTTCTGCGTTGCATTGCGGACAAGAAGCAGAAGCCTTTCGCGGTCCGGAGGTTTTTCTAAAAAATCAAATGCGCCGAGTTTCGTCGCTTCGACGGCTGTCTCGATCGTGCCGTGACCTGAGATCATGATGATCGGCACATCCTGACGTATCTGGCGAATCTTTTGCAGCGCTTCCATACCATCCATTCCCGGCATTTTTACATCGAGCAAAATGCAATCAACGGGCGTGCCTTCGGCGACAAGCTTCACGCCTTCAGTGCCTGATTCAGCCGTCGTGACCGTATGCTTCTCGTATTCGAAGATCATCGCCAATGTATCGCGAATTCCCGCTTCATCGTCTATAATTAGTATCTGAGACATAGGGGTAGGTGTTAGTCTTTATCATTAGTTGGTATTCGCATGGCTTTAACCTGCATATTTTCTACTAACAACTAATGATTAAAGACTAACGACTGCACTGAGTGTTTAGTTTTATAGACAGTTCTGTTAGAAGTATAGTTTTTTTCGTATTTTTGAATTATGAAAGATACGACCCATTTCTGCAAGACCGATGCACATAAAAGAAAGAAAATTATATGAGCAAACAACTTAAAAAAATTCCGAATTTTAAATCTGAAGATCAAGAGTTTGAGTTTTGGTCAACTCATGACTCGACGGAGTTTGTGATTGGTCCAAAGCGATCAAGAATCCTTCATTTCCAAATTTAAAGAAAACCGAATGGGTAACACGCCTAATCATACTTCCGAAACCGCTCCAGGCAAAATTGCAAAAGCTTGCTAATAAAGAAGAAATCCCTGCCCAACTCCTTGCCGAAAAATTCATCCGCGAAGGAATGAAGCGCGTTGCGACAAGATAACTTTCCCGATTTTTAATTTTCAGTTTGTCCTTTGAGGAAAAAAAGAGTTACAGCCACGACGAGGAATACGAAGACGGGGAATGAATTGCTAAATATTACGATAGAACCTTAATAATGTGTGAATCATGTAACGAATTCCTAAAATTCTGTAACGGTTGAATCCTCCTAAATGCTTATTTTTGTTTGCAATAACTCGCAGCACCTTTTTGATATGAAGCAAGCAGGTATTATTTTATTGATCCTTGGTTTAGTATTAACGATATATACGTCATTTACTTTTTTTACAAAGGAGAAAGTTCTTGATATTGGAGAAATAAAAGTGACAAGGGATGAGCCGCATAGCTTCAATTGGTCGCCGCTTGCCGGCATTGCAGTGATGGGAATCGGCGGAGTTCTTTTATGGCAGTCCGGAAAAAAATAAATTTTAATTACGCAACAAAAAAAATGGATACGAACAGACTTTCAAAATCTATTGCAGCAGCGCTCAATGATCAGATGACAAAAGAAGCCCATGCTTCGCAAATTTATTTATCATTCGGAGCCTGGGCTGAAAGTGAAGGCTATGGCGGAATTTCGAATTTTCTTTTTCGTCACGCCCAGGAAGAGCGTAACCACATGATGAAGATATTGGAGTATATTTTAAAGCGCGGTGCGAAGGTAAAAGTAACGGCGATTCCCGCCCCGCCCTCAGACCCAAAGAGCATCCATGATTGCTTTGAAAAAGTATTTGAACACGAAGTTGATAATACGAAGGGAATCTATAAACTTGTAAATATGAGCCATGATGAACAGGATTGGGCAACTTGGAATTTTATGCAATGGATGGTCAAAGAACAAACCGAAGAAGAAACACTTGCAATGAATCTATTGGATAAACTCAAAATTTCAGGAGGTGAAAAAGCCGGAACGGAGTCGCTCTACTCACTAGATCGCGATCTGGAATCAGAGCCGGATGATGCGAAGTTAGCACAGGATGTAACGGCGGATAATCCGTAAAAGAGTCCTTCTAGAATCTCCTAGTAGGACGTACATTCCTATCCGTCTGCGTAGTATGGAGAAGATTCGCTCACGGGCGGGACAGGAATGTCCGGCCTACTTACCTCCAAAGAAAAAACGAATCACCTCCGCCTTTCCATTGTTACAATTAAGCTCTCAGGACTGTGCCATCTCACTTTTGGCACTTTGGCAAGCCCGGTAGGCCTTATGGATCAATAGATCGTACCTGACCCAAGTGCAAAATCTCTTCTTCCTTCGAATTTCAAAATAATTCTGTTTTAAATATTTCATGCCTTTTAATAAATTACATATCATCGAGCCAATCCTTCGCTCGCTAAAAGATGAAGGATACACTAAACCTACTCCGATACAAGAGCAGGCAATTCCGGTTCTTTTGCAGGGACACGACCTCATGGGCTGTGCGCAGACAGGAACAGGAAAGACGGCAGCATTCGCCATTCCGATCTTACAATTGCTCAGTGAGAACAGACAGCAAGGAGCAAAGCGGAAGATCAGATCACTGATACTCACTCCAACTCGTGAACTTGCCGTACAGATCGCCGATAGTTTTAGGGCGTATGGAAAATATACGGGGTTAACCAATACCGTGATTTTTGGCGGCGTCAATCAAGGCAAGCAGACATCGGCTTTGAATCGCGGAGTTGATATTGTCATCGCAACTCCGGGCAGATTGCTCGATCTGATGAATCAGGGATTTGTTTCGCTCAGAGATGTTGAGATGTTCGTGCTTGATGAAGCAGACCGAATGCTCGATATGGGTTTCCTGACCGATGTGAAAAAAATTATTTCGCATCTTCCGCATAAACGGCAGACACTGTTTTTCTCCGCTACGATGCCAAAAGAAATCGTACGACTTGCCGATACAATTCTTCATGATCCTGTTAAGATAACCATAACGCCGGATGAACCGACCGTCGATGCTATCAAGCAATATGTTTTCTTTGTGGATAAAGCAAAGAAAAAAGATCTGCTTCTTTATGTATTAGATGACGACGATATAAAAACGGCACTTGTTTTTACGAGGACAAAGCATGGCGCTGATATTGTTGTACGTATTCTCGGACAAAATAATATTCGTGCCGAAGCGATCCACGGCAATAAATCACAAAATGTCCGCCAGCGCGCGCTTAATAATTTCAAAGCACAGAAGACCCGGGTACTGGTAGCAACAGATATTGCTGCGCGCGGTATTGATGTCGATGATCTGGAATTCGTCATCAATTACGAGATCCCGAACATTCCCGAAACCTACGTTCATCGCATCGGAAGAACCGGCAGAGCAGGGGCTAAAGGCACTGCGCTATCCTTCTGCGACAGCGGAGAATTGCCGTTCTTAAATGATATTGAAAAATTGATCCATAAAGAGATCCCGGCATTCACCGATCATCCGTATCCGATGGCGCAAGAGCATCATGAAAAACAGGCTCCGAAAGGGTCGCACGGAAGGCTCCATAGCCCGAAACAGTCAGCACCGGCAAACCCGGGCAGGAAGAAATGGCGCGGACAAAAGAAAAGAAGGTAAAATGCCCCGTTTTCTTAACAAATTGGATGAAGCCAAACGTATCAGATCATAGTAAAAGAAGGGTATATATTTATCTTAGGGAATAAAAATTTATCGAATGTATATGGAAGAAATAAATTAATTATTTTTTTTTATCAAGTCTTCCAATTCTACTTTGAGACCTTTCGCAATTTTTTCCAGAGAATCTATGCTAACATTTACCTCACCCCGCTCTAATCTACTAATGTAGTTGTGGCTGATTTTTGAGCGAACAGAAAGCTTTTCTTGACTCCAGTTCCTTGCTAGTCTTAAGGACTTTATATTCTCCCCTATAACTTTTCGTGATGACATCTACAAAGTTGTAAGAGAATCTATCCATGTATTTGGATATGCATATAGATGGAATTCTTTTTTTTGTATTTATTTTCTAAATTATTAATAAAGCCATGAAAAACATCATCTTTTCGCTCAAAACAACCGCTATACTCCTAGTTTTTATAGGGGTACTAGCTACAATCAATAGATCAAATGCGTTTGCCCAAGCTTTTAAGCATTCTAATGTGAACGCTGAATTAGTCAAAAGCCCTTTACCACCACCGGCACCATCCCAAGATTGCTATTTTATTGTGACAGATACTGATCAATGGGGAGTGAATCTCAATGTGCTATGTGCTGATATTCCACCAAATCAATGGATATATCCTTGTAACTGTCAGGATTGGTGAATATATGATTATGCAATTAGTATGTCCTAATTGTTGCCTAGATTCAATTCAATTTTCTAGTGATAATGGTAGTTGTTTCTATGCCTGTGCCTACTTAGATTCACCCACAGCTGCAAGTTGGAAACTTACGGATACTAGAAGAGCTGGGGTTTGTAATAATAGCTCACTTACAATGACACCTGATATAAACAATTATGGTAGTACGAGTATGTGTAATGGCAATAAATTAATGCTCAAATTTTGCGGAACGACTGGTAGCAGCTATACATATAAAGCGTATAAACATTGGGATGGTACTATTATTACAGGAACGATTCAAAGTTAAAAAAACATAATCTATCTGCGGATTCTTTTTTATACTGAATCCGCAGATAAGAAAGGATTACGTTATGCAGAAATATTTTTTTTTCCTGCTTTGCATCTGCAGTGCTCTTATTTTCTCTGATGCTTCATTTTCCCAAGTTCCTGGGACGTGGGAAAAACACATCATCTGCCATGATTGCAGTATTTCAGGACCGATTGATTTTGCAGATGAAAATCATGGAATGCTTATTGGAAAAGACAGTTCATACGATGACAGTAATAAAAATACCATCTTTGTTGCCAATGTTTATCTTACTTCCGATGGCGGGATAACATGGAAAAAACATGAATCAAAATTTACTACTCTTAATTTACGGTCATTAACGTATATTGGGTCAAGTTTTGCCTCTGGCTTTACATTTAATAAGGCTATCCAGATTACAACTGATAATGGGATGACTTGGAGTTTTACGCAAAGCACACCTCCGCACGAGAATTTTTTATGCGGTCAGATCTTTCCCAATTTGGATTATTACATTTTCTCGACATTAACACATGGAAAATATATTGAGTCCTATCTGCGGCGCAGTCACGATACTGCACAAACCTTTCAAATAATAAGCGATACGCTTGCTTCAGGTAACCTGGGTCTTTATGAAGGGTTTATGCAAGATAGTTTGAATATCTGGACTTCCGTAAACGTCGATCCTTTTTATAATGGTATTTCATATTTGCATACGGTTGACGGCGGTTTACATTGGACGCACCTATATCCCATTGGTATTCAAGAGGATACGCTGTTATTTCCCTCTGCTCAGATGATTGGGAATAGAACCGGATCTTTTTATCTTGTCAATACCGGTGCTGTAGATAGTCTTCGAACGAAATTGATCTATCTCTATGATCTTCTTTTCACAACAGATGGCGGTGCGTCATGGCAGGCAGATTCTTCTCAGAATGGACGCCTGGCATTTGTTGCGAATTCAGGTGGAAGCAAGTTATGGGCTTTTATCGGTGACACTTACCATGACAGGCTGCGAAGCGATACGCTTGCTTATACACCGAATAACGGAAAGAATTGGTATTATGATCTTAAGGCGATCAAAGGAGATAGCGTTACTTCGATGATGTGGAAAGATTCATCCCATGGCTATATTATTTCCTACAAAAATTCTACCTATACATTTGCAAAATATATCCCGCCCACAACCAGTGTAGAAGCCACAAGAATAGTATATTTTCGTCCCGGTGATCATCCTGCATTTAATGTTACGCCTACGATTACGACGGGCATCATTCATCTCCATCCAATTGAAGCATTCAGCGGAACTATGGCTATATATGATATTTTGGGAAGACTACAATTTCAATCTCAACTTACTGCTTCACTTGGCGATGTAAAAGAATTTTCATTGTCAGATCTTTCAAGAGGAATGTATTGTATCGTTTTTTCCAAAGAGGGTCATTATAGTTCTGTTCGCGTAATTAAAGAATAATATATTAAAACGGCTATCTCCGGAACGGCGAAGCGATAAATCTTTGTGCATCGGCATGTGATGCCTGATCTTTCATCTTCATTACGCGGTCATACATCAGCAGTGCATTCTTTCTATCGCCTTTTGCATCGTAAGCCTCTCCCATAAGTAATTCCGATTTTGCGATCCACCATGTTACTTCGTTCGGAGTGAGTTTATAACTGATCTGGTTGCTGTTATAAAGATAGTAGAGTGCAGAATCAAGATTTCCGGTCCGATTAAGTAAAAACGCCTGCCCGATAAAATACATTGCTTCGCGTGCCTGCTTGATCGTATATCCTTCTCTGCGCGCTTGTGAGCGGGCAAGAATGATGCGATAGGTGGAGTCATACTGCTGCGTCAGGTTCAATGATACCTGACAAAAACCCAGATAATGCAGGAACGCTGAGTTATTAGGATATTTATTTACGAGAATTTTTGCAAAATCGTAGGAGTGGTTATAATTCTTCTCATAGATATAATTGATCTTCATAAGCTCGAACATCGCTTCGGTTTTTGAGTATGTTGCATTCTTTGCAGCATAGTCAAGCATCTCAAGCCCTACGCGCTTATTGCCCGAAGCAAAAAATCCGATAACGGGCGCGAGTCCGGGATTATCTTCTTTCACCGCTTCGACGTAATAGTTATACAAACCTCTTCCGAAGACGATATCACCATTACCCGGAAGTTTATCTTCAAGTTTATTCAAATATTTTACACCTTCTTTTGCATCGCCTAAAAGCAAGCCGACTGCATCCTGCCAGTTAGGACGGATGGCAAATATTCTTGCACGCATTCCGAGCGCTGCGCCTTTATAAAATAATCCGGCAAGATCCATATCATTCGTATCAAGGAGTTTATCGCATCGCTCAATACATAGTTTAAGCTGTTCGCGATATGGTTCATCATACCCGGTATTATCGGTATTCGTGACGGCACGCCAGAAATTGACCATTGCTTTATAAAAATAGCCCGATGGATGCCATGGCGATTCTTTAATAACCGAATCGAATATCATATCCGCGCGGGCGTAATCCATATTATAGGTCAACTCAATTCCGCGGTGGATCTGTGCATCTATCTGACCGCCTTGCAATATCCACTGAGCGGTACTTTTCTTGCCGGGAAGGGAGAGCAAGAGCAGAATAAATAAAAATTTAAGTATCGTATATTTTTTCATTGCGTTCATAACCATATCATACGCAAAAGCCGTTCCAAAGTGACATTGTCTGAACCGGGGTAAATGACATGTACAATATCTATGGGAGTACGTTATGAATGATCTTTAGGATTTCTATTGCTGTGATTAAGGGGTTATAATCCAAAATCTCACAAATCCTAATAATCTCATTAATCCGGGTTCTGATAATTACCCCAGCAGATGCACCTTTACAATATTCGTATTCGATACCTGAAATATCGGATGACCTGCCGTCAATACTACAAATCCTTTATCAGGGATGAGACCTTTGTTCTGTACGGTCTTGATCATCTCGCTAAGTGTATCATCGAAGTTCGTAACGTTTTCGAGCTTGACCGGGATAACGCCATGATAAAATGCCATACGGCACAGCGACCGTTCTTCAGTGGTCACTCCGATCACTGTTTTTGAGAATCGATATTTCGCAACGTAGCGTGCACTTCTTCCTGTAACAGTTGCGCAGATAATGGCATGTGCTCCGACCTCTTCGGCAAGGACGCAAGCAGCGCGCGCAACGGAATCGCCTTCATGATCTACTTCGATTTTCGGATAATCAAAACTCGATTCTGTGCGGACGTATCCGCTTTTCTCTGCCTGCAAAGCGATCTCGCTCATCGTGCGTACGGCTTCGACCGGATAAAGCCCGACGCTTGTTTCGGCAGAAAGCATGACGCAATCCGATCCGTCGAAGACGGCATTTGCAACGTCCGATGCTTCGGCGCGCGTCGGACGGGGATGCGTGATCATGGATTCAAGCATCTGCGTTGCCGTAATAACGGGAATGCCGCGCGCATTTGCCATATCAATCAGCCGCTTCTGCACCGGCGGCACTTGCTCCAAGGGCATCTCAACTCCGAGATCGCCGCGTGCAACCATGATCATATCGGCAACATCTAAGATCGTTTCGATATGATCGACTGCTTCAGGTTTTTCTATCTTTGCAATGATGGGAATATCGGTGCGTTTCAATTCCGTTTCCAGAAGATGCTTCAATTGCAAAATATCTCCGGCGCGACGCACGAAAGAAAGAGCAAGAGCATCGACGCCAATTTCATTTACGGCAAACCTGGCAAGCTCTTTATCATGATCGGTCAGTGCCGGAATGCGAAGTCTTGTGCGAGGGAAATTTATGCCTTTATGCGAAGTAAGAATTCCGCCATTTTTTACACGGCATCTGATCTCCGTTTTTGAAATAATATCATCGACATATAAAATGATCTGCCCGTCATCTAAAAGGATAGGATCGTCTATGGCAACGTCTTCGCCGAGATGAGGATAGCTTGTGGTGATCACATCACCTGTGGTAAGACCGTCAGGTTCATAAACAAGATTTACTTTCGAGCCATCGGCAATATGCACTCCGCCGGGATCGGCAGTCAAACCGGTGCGCATTTTAGGACCCGGAAGATCGCCAAGGATTGCGATATGAACTCCGAGCTTTGCGCTGATCTTGCGCACAAGCTGCGCAAGCACCAGATGTTCATCCGTTGTCGAATGCGAAAAATTCAGCCGGACAATATTGACTCCCGCATTAATAAGCGCTTCGAGTGTTGCCTCTGAACTTGACGCCGGACCCAGCGTTGCGATAATCTTCGTTTTTGGTTGCTGCATATAGTGCAAAAATACGGAATTTTACGCCATGTATTCTTGCAATACATAGATATGCTTAAAATATATACTTCCGATTTTAAGGAAGTTCAGGAAAAAGGTGCATCTTGAGTTCAATATTATCCCCAAAGCCTCTTCGGGTCATCATGAAAGCGATTACCTTTTTCTGAGTTTATAAAGATGATGTAATAACAATTTTAGCGGAATAGAGGGGTTTTGGCTATGGTGCATAAATTGTGGATAAATAAATTTAAAAAAGTGGTTAGATTTCTCCTTTTTTCTGCTTATATTGCACCATAAAGTACGAGCACCTATTTCCGAATTATTAGTTTTCTATTGATTTCGTAACGGTTAGATAACGAGTATTGAGTAAGTTTGTCGGAGTTAGCTTGTAGAATAAGAAACCATGATCTCCTATACTATATATTTTTTTCAGGATACTATCCAAAAATTTTGGAGCGACAAACTTGCGCCTGCCGCCCCATTGTACTATAAAGGCGTACACCAATCCGAAAACGAAATGGCGCACATACCCGTATTCGCTGTACAAGTATGTAAACCATTTCGTTTCGGGTTTTATTTCAAAAGAATAAAACAAAATGAAAAACCGAACCATACTAATTGCCGCACTTTTTTTTGTTGCGGCTGTGTTGAATCAACGCGTTGATGCGCAGGTTTCCGGTAATACTACCGATGTACCTCGCATCATGAGCTATCAAGGACAAATAACAACCACTAATGGCATAGCCATGAATGGAACACATATCATAACTGCAACGCTATACTCTGATCCGCACGGAACCCTACCTCTGTGGAGAGGAAGTTATGACGCTGAAGTGAAGAACGGAATTTTCACGATCTCACTCGGCTCCGGCACAAAAAAATTGTCGGATAATGCTCAGATGAACCAACCGCTTTGGGTTGGCATAAGAGTGGATGAAGGCGAGGAGATGCAGCCTCGAACGCAGCTTGCTTCTGTTCCTTATGCATTGAATGTGCCGGATAAATCCATTACCTTCGATAAACTCGCACCGGAAGTAGCACTCGGAATGAGAAATAACCATACACCGAAAACACAGGCAACCGGTAATCAATGGTCACAAAATGGAGATGCAATTGGTGCGATGGCATGGCTTGGAAGCACAGATAACTACCCTGTAGAAATTCATGTCGATAATAGTGGTACAAATCCTACAAGCGGCAGAGTAATGCGTTTCGATGGCACCAACATACTTGGCGGATATAAGTTAAATACTATTACCGGTTCGTATAATGTTATCGGCGGTGGAGGATACCAAAGTACAGGACCAGTTGACCACATTAATACAATTGGTACTGGAGGGAATAGTTTCTATTGTTTTCTCGGTGGTGGAGCAGATAATACAATGACAGCTGTAGGTGGTGTTATCGGCGGCGGCGGTGGAAATAGTTTATTGGGTGAATATTCTACAATAACCGGCGGCAAGGGAAATAGAATTGGTGATTTCAGTGCTACATCACCTTACGGTGAGATGCCTTATTCTTTTATTGGAGGCGGTTTTACAAATACAATAACAAGTCAATATGCATCTATCGTTGGTGGAGGTTATAATACTATTTCAACTTCAATTTCGTCCGATTATTCTGCTATTCTCGGTGGTGCAAATAATACAATTAACGGTACATACTCAAGCATTCTTGGCGGACAACATCTTACATTAGGTGCAGGAAGCCTTGGTTTCCTTGCCTATAGCGGATTTAGTGTCTCCGCAGGAAGCAATGTTGCCTATCTCGGCAATGTAGATTTATTGCTTGATAATACCGATGGTACAGCCCGCAAGCTAAAATTCTATGCACCGGGCACGGGTGGACTTGGTAATTATACTTCCTTTGAAGCAAATACGCAATTCGGAAATATTACCTACATATTGCCCGGTGTACAGGGCACGGCGAATACTGCTTTAGTTAATAATGGTACGGGGGGATTAAGATGGGATAATTTAGAAGGAATGGGTGCTTGGACTATTACGGGCAATAGCAGCACATCGCCACCTGCTAACTATCTCGGAACGAATGATGCTTCCGACTTTGAGATACACGTCTATAATGGTGATGCTGTCAATAAAGGCAGCAAAAGAGTAATGGGCTTTTATCGCGATGCCGCCAGTGCAAATATTATTGGTGGGTATCAGGGTAATGCTTTAGTAGGCTCTTGTTCAGGTGATGTTATATGTGGCGGTGGATATAACGGGCATATCAACAGCATTAGCGGTGGTTGGAACACTATTGCTGGTGGCATCACGAACTCAATCACATCGAGTTTGAGTCCTTTGAGTTATACAACATATTGCTTTATCGGTGGAGGTAATACAAATACAATTAACTTTGATCCTACAGTACCGGTGAGTGTTCCGAATGAGGGGTCGGTTATCGTTGGTGGTGAGAACAATTCGCTCAATAGGAAATTTTCCTCCATCGTCGGCGGTAGCTATAATGTTATAAGTGCCCCTTATTCATTTATTGGAGGTGGTGGAGATTTGGCAGATCCAAACACGGTGGGTGACTTAGCCGATTTTTCTTTTATCGGTGGAGGTGCTTTTAATACAATCGATGGCTCTTCTGTTGATGCTAATAAGAATATCTATTCTTTTATTGGCGGCGGCAATCATAATCAGATACATACCGATCCTCTAAGTCTCTCTGGTGAATCTCCGTTTGCTGGTTACTCGGCCATTGCAGGCGGCAAAGAAAATGAAATCAGCGAAAAAGCATCTTTTATTGGAGGTGGTGAACATAATATTATATCGGAAGAATATTCAGTTATAGGCGGTGGCATATCAAATTCATCGGGAGTATTCTATACCACTATTGGTGGTGGAAAAGGCAACCAAAATATTGGTGGTGGTGTATATCCTGATGGAATTACTGTGGCAGGCGAGTATGCCTTTATTGGTGGTGGCTACAAAAATACAACGGCTGGACTCAAAGCAGTAATTTGTGGTGGTTGGAATAATATAGCCGGCGGCGAATTTTCTTTCATCGGTGGTGGAGGTGGTGCAGATGAAACGCACGGTACACATTTAGATTACAATGAAGCAGAAGGATTTTACGCTGTTGTTACAGGCGGAAGAGCTAATCATTCAAATAGCGCTTATGCAGTGATAGCTGGTGGGGATTCGAACCAAATTTTGCGCGTACCAGGTGATCCGGAGGCTGGATGGAATACAATTGGAGGTGGCGAAAAAAATCTAATCCAAACTACAGCAACTCATGCCACTGTACCTGGCGGAGATAGCTTAGTAGCGGAAAGCTACGCTCAAACAGTTATCGGACATAATAATTTACCGCAAGGGGCAAGCACGAAACCTGTCACGCATGCTGATCTAACGACCATTAATTCTAACGATAGGATTTTCATTATCGGTAACGGAACTCCACCATTACCGACTTCCCCTACAATTTCGACGATAATACCGGCAGTTCGATCGAATGCCTACGAAGTCACAAACGATGGACGCGCCATTGTATACGGAAAAAATGCTTCTCCGACTACTGCTTCTGTTGTGGGCACTAGGTCAATAGATAATACTCCAGTAGCTTGGGGGGACATCGATGCTGCCGGCAATATTATTTCCGGTTTTGGAATTCAGGTGGCGGGGGTAACTTTTACAGCACCTAATATTTATTTAATTAAGCTGAACTACGTTGACCCTAATTCGGGGAGTCAAGTGCAGATTACAAATGGTGCTGCAATTGTAGTTACCCCTGTTTACAATGGGGGGTGTATAACTGTAACCACATCGAGAATGACCTTTGCAGGTGGATTCAACCAATTCACTATCAGAACATGGGTATCAGGCTCATCATGCAGTGAAACGCCGGAAGAATTCATGTTTAATGTTTTTGCAAGACCATGAGCGATTGTGTTTAGCTCATAAAAACACTCCAAAAGCTTTCTATGATAAAAAAAAATATTAGTCTAAAAACGTCGAAGAGAGAGTTTCTTCATGGAAGGCTTTTGGGGAATGTTTTGTACACGGTTTTCTTGTTCATGATTTATGCCCCTTCTCCAACTCTTGCTCAATGGAGAAAAGTAGCTCAATTAAATTCCTTGATAAATACCATTTTTTTTAACAATGAAATTAATGGGAATCTTGGGTTGATAACTACTGGACGCACTGGAAATGACTTTGCTTTGTGGAGGACTTCGGATGGTGGAGGAACTTGGACGCAAATTAAGTCGATAATTGGTCCGGCAAGTGATTTTGCATTCAGCGATTTTACGTTTAAGGATGCTTTTACAGGATGGATGAGCGTGAGAAGCAGTTTTGGTCCGCTGAAAACCACTGATGGTGGAATAACTTGGTCTTCTCAGAGTCTTCCAAATACAGCTCATGGCGGGATTTTCTATAATAAGGGAAATAAAGTTTTGATACAAAACGGTGGTGGATATGCAAGCGGTAATTCCTTTATTTCAACGGATGAGGGGCTTACGTGGAAAATGATCCCATTAGGTTGCGACCAAGGTTTTTCTTTTTTTTCAACAATGCAGGGTGTTAGCGGCTGCTCTGATGCTGAGATTACAAGTGATGGCGGATTCACTTGGCAATCAGTGTCGAACGTTTCCGAGTGCTACCAACCTCTCGCTTTGAAGAATACATCCAAATGTTTCTTTCTAAGCGAAGCGAGTAAACTCTTATATCTTTCTGTCGATTTTGGTCAATCTTTTTCTGTGAGATATGATTTTACTTCATTTGGCACTAGTCTCGATGTTGTAACTGGTTGTATTCGCGGGGATACCAACCTTCTTTTAATACAGTCGTTACTCAATGGGGCGTTTTATTCGCTGAATGATGGTCTATCCTGGATTAATTTTTGTGGACCAAAAAATGTTTATGATACTCGTTTTTTTGTTAAAGGCGATTCTGTTTTTATGGGTGACACAGTTGGTGGTTTATGGTTAAATACAACTGGAATTGGCTCTAACTCAACTCCTCAACTTTCATTCAATAAAATAATCCTATCATCGCCCGGCTGTGAGCAATTTGATACGGCGATCACTTTTACGTTTTTTGATTCATGTAACGGTATTCAGGCAAATTTTCTCAGTGCTTCCATCCAGGGTACGCCAAGTTTTTCTTTTACTTCTCCATCGGCAATACCACGGATAATACATTCCAATGATTCGCTTATAATTTCTTATCATCCGCAAACTTCATCACCCGATACGGCAGCACTTCACTTGCGTTTTCATCTTGGCTGGAAAGATTTCGATACGGTGATTCAGCTTTTCGGCTCAGGCAGAATCCCGAAAGAGAATGTGCAATTTATTCCTTCACTTTCAGCGAATTCAGCATCACCCGGAAAGCTCATTAATCTTTTCGTAAAACCGGATAAAAGTATCAGCGGAAAAGGCTTGCAGAGCATATCCTTCGATCTGAATTATTACGGCGATCTGCTGAATGCAACCGGCAATATAACAACATCCATTGCAAATGCAACGATCAGTAATGGCACTATAACCCATTCAGGAAAAACTGAAACACTTCCGATCACTATTACCGGAAATGATCTGACGCTTGACCCTGCTAAATCGATTGCCGCTATTTCCTTCATGCCGATGGTAACGCTTGGAACAACGACTGCTATCACGATAACGAATCTTAAACTCAATAACGGCGATGCTGATTTTGCGAATTGTATTCTCTCAGCAAATTCACCGGATACAACTTTTAGTCTTATCCCCGAATGCGGTGATAGCACACTCCGCCAATTCATGCGCACCGGCAAAGTACTCGATATCACTTCCATCCGCCCGAATCCTGGGCAGGATGAAATAGAAATAGAATTACGATCAGGATTAAATCAGGATGTGAGTATTGAGATATACAATGCGTTAGGAGTGAGAGTATTATCGGAAAGCAAAAATATGACTAATGGCTTGAATCAGTTTCATCTCGATACGAAAGGTCTTGCATCCGGAATGTATTTGGTGAGAGTAGGCTCTGAGAGCCAGTCGTTAGTCATTAGTCGTTAGCAGAGGAACAACGCCATTGCACGAGCCTTTGAAAATTTTATGTTTATTTTTCCTGTTATTTGATTTCACAGATGCAGAATATGCCACCCCTACGGGATTTTGGGAATATAATAACCTTGACTCAGGGCTAACGCCCTGGGCTACTAATATGCCGTCCCTGCCGGGACTAAAATTAAAAAGGCACACCGCCTTTGGCGAAAGCTTAAAGCTTAAAGCTTAAATGGGAAGAACTAAGATTTTTCCATTGGCACCCATCCTTTTTCAAGAAAGAAAATTTATTTTTGGCGAAAGGCACCTGGGTTTTGGGCAATTCCGGAAAAAATCTTCGGTGAGCACCTTGACAAAACGATTTTTATTTCGTATTTTTGCAGGGAGATCCATGGTCAAATATCATAAGCAAGGGATGATGAATTTGGGAAAAGTATAATGGACATTCTTCTCCCTTCGGGGATTGACTGGCGGAGAAGAGTCTGCCCCACCGGAGAAGAGTCTTTTCAACTGTTAGCTGTTAGCTTTAAACTGTCAGCTACCCGTGTGGTGTGCACAATTATTATGTTCATTTATAATAGGTTACAAGGGGTAAAATGGGTTTTCACGATCAGAAATTCCAGATTGCCACGCCGGAGATCTTCCAGCTTGCAATGAAAGATACCTTCAAGCGAAACAGTAAACTGTCAATTAGTCGCGAAGTGCACAATTATAGTAATGAAAATAAACGACTTACGAGTGCAATTCGGGTCAATTATGAATTATTAATAAAATGAAAGATTTTTTTGAAACAGGGTGAAATTATTGTTGTAACTTTGTATCATAATGGTAATTCAGAACTTCGTTTCCCCGAGCTGCTGAACATTAACAGCACAACATTTATATAATAAGACAATGAAAAAATCTACAATTCATTTAGCACTTCGCATTTTAGCGATAGTTCTGGGCATCACCGTTGCCTCCCAGGCTTCTGCTCGGTATTTCCATAACCCTGCTGCATCAGTGCAGTATAAACTTGTAAAGATTGAAACCCCTGCCATGGGACTTTCAGTTTTTGGAACGTTCAATACAGCAGGATCTGAGATCGGTATGCTTCGCATTCCGATGATGCCTTCAGCATTGACAACAAAGTCAGGACTCTTCGACGGTGGTCATGATGGTGAAGATACAACCGATGACAATGATACAACGGATAATGGCGGATCGCATGACGGCGATACGACCGATATTGGCGGCGGTCATGGACATGATGGCAATGGTGGTGATACGACAGATGTTGACGACACAACAGGTGGTGGTGATCATCACGGTAACAGTGACAATGATGGAAATGACACCGTGGAATGTCCGCATCATCATGGTGATGATGATACAACAGCAGTTAATGATACGAATGATCATAATTTATTCAACGGTGGACGTCAATCGATCGTTATGAAATCTCATGGAAACGGTGCAAATGTTCTGCTCCAGTTCACAAATAATCTTACGACAAGCGTAACGGTAACAAATATGGCGCTTACTACCGGTAAGTATTTTACAATCGTAAGCGGCGCGCCGACAGTACATAATCCGGCTAAACTTGCACCGGGACAGAGTATCAGTATGAAGGTGGCATTCAAAGCAACCGATTATGCACTGCATACAGATCAATTGCAGGTTACATCAAATAGCTCACAGGCTCTTAGCACGATCACGTTATCTGGCGTTCAGGTCGCTGCAGCATCAGTCAGTAACAACATTCCGGCAGGAGTCACGATCACGGCATTGCCGAATCCAATGACATCACGCCTGAAGGTCGATCTCACCGGTGTAAATAGTGCAGCAGTTGTTATCTATGATATCAGCGGTAAAACGGTTCTCTCGACTTCGATCACTTCAAGTGAATGGGTCTGGAACGGTACAGCAACAGATGGCTCATTGCTCGTAGCAGGAACGTACATCGTTCGCATAACGGGATTGAGCACTGAAGGCGCACCTTTCGTAACAACGCAGAAAATAATTCTCGCTCGGTAAATTACGAATCTTTTATATTTGAAAACAGGTCACGATCAGCAATGATCGTGACCTGTTTGATTCCGGGAAATAAAAAAAGTGCAGAGATTCTGCACTTAAAAAATTAAAATTTTAGTCTTTTGGAGTGGGCAATACTGGATTCGAACCGGTGACCTCTTCCATGTCAAGGAAGCGCGCTAACCAACTGCGCCAATTGCCCCAAAAATAGTCGTTAGTTTTTAGTCATTAGTCTTAAGCAGAATTTCTGCACCGACGAATGACCGATGAACGGCTATCGCTTAACGACTAATGACTGCTTCGTGGTTCCGCTTTAGATACGCTTGGTGAGTGTCCTGACGATCTGCCTATCCTCAACGCAATCGGCTAGGGAAACGATAAGATCATGCGTTGTGTCGTCGTAACCATCTTCGAGGTTATCGAAGCTTTCGTTACTGGTACATTCATAGACTTCAACGAAGCCATTGGCCTTCTCGTCTGAAGCATAAATGCTTACCCGAACTGCTTCTTGAGAAGTGTTAACGGCACGGGCAAATTGCTCAGCTAATTTCTGATATGCGGCAACTTTTGCAAGTTTTACCGGATAGGATATTGTAACAATAACGTTTGCAGCCATATTGGCAGTGTATATTTGAATAGTTTATAATGCAAAGTTACGGATTTATTTACCCCTTTGCATAATTCTTGAGAAAGAAATCCCATTATGGCATTCATAAAAAAACGATCATTCCTCTTCGGAGCAGCATATTATTGCACAATTTCGCTTGCCGTCATATTATTTTCAAGTCCGCTTTTCCGAGTTTTAGGCTTTGAGTTTTCAGGCATCATTGCACTTTTTACAAGCATTCACCTACTCTATTATGCTTCGAATTTTGCCGCAGAGCGAAAAGAGCAATCATTTTGGAGCATTTTGAAAGGTGTATCAGGTGAGGCGCTTCTTCTTTCTTCGATCCCGCTCTTTATTTCAATCGCTTCTGTTCTTTTCATTCCGAACTGTTCTCTTTGGGATGGTATCATGTTTTATATCGAGATTGTTTTTTCTACAGTTCTTATAGCGATGCTCTGCGGAATCAGGTTTGGAATTATTCCGCGTTCCAAAACGAAGACAAATATATACCTTGCGATTTTCTGGGTGGCAACGATCATCTTGAGTTTACTTCCGGGATATCTTACAGCGAAAATTTATACGTACGGTTGGCAGTATGGATACTTTCCGGGATTTGTCTGGGATGAGGCGATGGAATTAGCAAATGGATATTGGATCGCACGGACTTTCCAGATGGTGCTTATTTTTCTATGGATTATTTATGATATAGATAAGAGAAAACGGGAACAATATCATTTTGCAGACGCGATTAAATTATTAATAAATTGGCAGCTTTGGCTGGCGATTGTAATCGGTTCATTTATTGTCGGCTACGCAACTAATTATCTTAACGGAGAGGAAGAAAATTATTTATCATCGAGTATCTTTGCTTTATCGGCAAGAATTCATTACAAGTCAGGCAACTTGACTAATGACGAAATCACGCTAATAAAGTTCAATATAAAAAAATACATTGCAGAAATTGATAGTATTTACAGCATAAAATCGTCATCTACAATTGATGTCTATGTATTCTCATCATCAGATGAACTATATCAATTTGTTGGAACACGCGAAGCAAGTATTTCTAAACCTTGGAAACGCTCAATATATATTACCAAGCAAAATCTTCATTCGCTAAAACACGAGTTGGCGCATATTTTGCTTGCTGAGTATGGAAGTTTTCCATTCAATATAAGCTGGAGTACAGGGCTGACTGAAGGTGCAGCTGTTGCAATCGAAGAAGATTATGACGGCATAAGGTCTGTGGATGAGTATTCCGCCCGTATGCTTCAAATGAATCTCACTAGCGGAGTGCAGCAAGTTATGCAGCCATCAGGCTTTCTTTCTGCGGCACCCTCACAAAGTTATGTTATCGCGGGGTCTTTTGCTAAATATCTTATTCAGACTTATGGATCAGAAAAATTCCTGCGAGTATATAAAGAAAGAGATTTTGAAGCAGTCTATAATAAGCCATTCTCAGAGTTTGATAGAGAATGGAAAAAAATATTGATGGCCGGATTCGAAACGCCCATGAATTATTACGATTCGCTTCGAATGAGTTATTATTTTAAACGAACCTCAATTCTCTACCAGCCATGTATTCGCAGAATTGGCAAATTATTCAAAAATGCAGATGAAGCGTTCAAGAATAAAGATTATAAGATTGCAGATAGCCTTTATGAAATTATAGTAAATGAAAGCGGAAGAGGAAGGGCAATTCAGGGGAGAGTTCAATCGCTGCTCCATTTACAAAATTTTCCGGGTACGCTTGCAGTTCTTGATACAACTGCCTCAGCACAAGAAATAAAAAACAAAGCGACCTTGCACGTACTTCGTGGCGATGTAATTGCTCTGGCAACAGGAGATATTCAAAAAGCTTCAGCCGAATGGGAAGAAGCAATAAAATTAGAACTCAGCGATTCCTATTTTATGAGCGCATTTACGCATCGTTATTTTTTTGGCGGAGCGAAAAATGTCGGAACGGTTCAGAAAGTACTAAGAGATATTTATAGTATCGAGCCGGAAGAGAATAAGTACAATCTACTTAATTCAATAGAACCGACAGATTCCAATGACTATGCTTTTGCTCTTTGCCGACTATATATGTATTCATCTTACATTAACAGAACAGGGGCGCTTACGAAAGCATTTGCGGTTTGGAAGAATGGTCGGGCCGAGATGTCTCAGATGATTCCGAATTCCACCGTTATTGGTTTACCGCTGTTCGAAAAGCTTGTCGAAGAAAGGTACCTTCATTATGAAGAAATATTTAAGGATGCTTCTCAGCCAACTGAAAGCAAAACTTTACCATAGAATTTTTCGAGAATTTCCGTTTGAAACTTTTCTGATAACGATTTTCGAATATCTACCTTCATCAATACATTCTCACCATATTCAGCATCGTGGCTTTTTGTTTGATAGCTGCTCAATAATCTTTCGAGGGAATCGGCTTCCTCATAGTGAAGAGAAAGTGTAAAAGTATCAGTTAAGTAAATTGTTTTTATTGCTGCTTCGCTTACAGCAAGTCCGGCAGATTCTCCGTAAGCGCGGCTTAATCCGCCTGTGCCGAGGTTTGTCCCGCCATAATATCGGGTGACTATTAAAAGGGCGTTTGTCAATTCTTTAGCTGATAGAGCGAGGAGGATAGGTTTACCGGCAGTTCCGACAGGTTCGCCATCATCTGCAGCGCGGATATTTTCGCCGCTATAACCTAATCGGAACGCGTAACAATGATGCGTGGCATCGTAAAACTCTTTCCGAATTTGATCAAGATGAGTCTCTATTTCTATTTTGTCTGTTGCTGCGAAAATATCGGCAATGAAGCGAGAGCCTTTGACTTTTAATTCAGGCGCACGAAAAGCAGATTCGACGGTAAAATAGTAATCGCGATCGGATTTCATAATGGAAATGTAATGAACAAGTTGGCATTGGTATTAGTTAATATGAGCTAAGAAAACGAAACGTATGAATATTGGAATAACGTGTTACCCTACTTATGGCGGATCCGGAGTTGTTGCGACGGAACTGGGCAAGTCACTTGCCCAGCGCGGACATAAAGTACACTTCATAACCTACGCACTTCCTATGCGCCTTACGGCAATCGGACAAGCGGCCGATAGTTATATTGATAATATTTTTTATCATGAAGTGGAAATGTCCACCTACCCGCTTTTTGAATTCCCGCTTTATTCAATGGCGCTGACAAGCAAGATGGTCGAAGTGGCGCGCTATGAAAAGCTTGATCTTGTCCATGCGCATTATGCAATCCCACATGCAACTTCTGCACTTCTTGCAAAACAAATCCTTTTGGGAGATCTGAAGATCGTAACGACGCTCCATGGAACCGATATTACCCTTGTCGGACAGGAGCCAAGTTTTCAGCCTCTAATGAAATATTCCATCGAATCATCTGATGTCGTAACTTCTGTTTCGGAATACTTAAAGCGCGAGACCATAGAAAAATACGGAGTCGAAAAAGATATTATTGCGATTCCGAATTTTATCGATACCGATTTCTTTCATCCTGTTGACGGAAAAAATCTTCGCAGACTTATGGCACCGGGCGATGAAAAAATTCTTATCCATGTCTCAAATTTTCGTGCGGTAAAGCGCGTCACTGATGCGATCAAGGCATTTAAGATCGTTCTTGATTCCGGAATAAAAGCAAAATTTCTACTTGTCGGCGATGGTCCGGATCGCGGCGAATGTGAAATTCTTGCCCGTGAACTTGGCATCTGGCAGCAGACGCGTTTTCTCGGCAAGCAGGCAGAGCTTGCTTCCATCCTTTCGATCAGTGATGTATTTCTTATCCCTTCAGGTAATGAGAGCTTTGGACTATCAGCACTTGAGGCAATGGCATGCGGCGTCCCTGTTATTTCAAGCGATGTTGGCGGTTTACCGGAAGTGAATGTCGATGGCAAAACCGGATATATCGTGAAAATGGGTGATGTTGACGCAATTGCAAAGAGAATTATTGAATTGCTGAATAATAAAGATCTTCATACGCAAATGAGTAAAGCTGCCTTGGCTCATGCAATCGGGAATTTCACGAAAGAACAGATCGTGCCCTATTACGAAATGGCATACGAAAAGGCGATGAATTTAACTTCAAAGTAGAAATGTCAAAGCTCAGAAAAATATATCATCATTTATTACCGCTTTCACCGGAGGGTGAAGTTAATCGCGTTGCCGAACAATGTGAGAATTTCCTTCGTCACATCAGTCATAAGAACGATATTTTATTTCTGACGACGAGCAACCGGTATGCTGAACATAAAGATGATATTCCCAAAAGCACACAATTAGCGCGTCGGATTAAAGAGCATTATAAAAATAAACGCATTACGCTCATTGATGTTCCGACACTCCAGATCCATGCATGCGAAGGAAATATCAGTTCGAAAAACGGAAACCGCTGCGGAATCCAGGAAGCAGTTTTGAAGAGCAAGGTTAAAAATCCTACTGGAAATCATCGTTGCTGGGCATCGATTAACAATAAGGACGATGAGTTATACAAAATCACTCGAGTCTTATTTCGTTCAAGGGTCGTTGTTTTTTTTGGTTCGGTGCGTTGGGGGCAGGCAAATAGTATTTATCAACGACTCTACGAACGTCTCAGTTGGATTGAGAATCGCGTGACGACATTAGGCGAAAAACCCATCAAAGAAATTACTCGCTGTGAAGCCGGTATCGTGTTATTCGGACAGAATTGGAATGGCGAACAAGTTCTCGAAACGCAGAAGCAAAATTATAAATGGTTCGGCTTTAAAGTCCCGGATGAACTCAGTTTCAATTGGCAATATACAAGCGATGCCGAAGAGGAATCCAAAGAATCCTATAAAGATGCGATAAAAGAATTTGGCAGGTTGGTACAAATTGCACTCCCTAAATGACAGACAGTTTTTTCAATAAGATATCTGCAAACTCATATATCCCCCACAGGTGTTGTATGACATCTATACTATGAAGATCGTCATTATCGGTACGGCATACCCTCTTCGCGGAGGAATAGCGCATTACGTTTCGCTTCTTCATGATGCCCTAGTCAAGCACGGGCATACTGTTGATGTTGTTACATTTTCCCGTCAATATCCAAAATTTCTTTTTCCGGGAAAATCTCAGGAAGAAAAGGGTGATGCAGGAACTCCGCTTAAATCACTTCAGCTAATTGATTCTATCAATCCTTTTTCCTGGCGCAAAGCAGGGAAAGTGGTGGCGGATCTCGAACCTGATATGATCATCTTTAAATTCTGGATTCCTTTTTTTGCACCAGCCTATGGGATGATCGCCCGTGTTGCAAAATCAGTGCTCAGAAAAAAAGCAAAGGAATGCAAAGTTGTTTTTATTGCGGATAATGTCATTCCGCATGAAAAACGTCCCGGAGATAGAGCATTTACCAATTATGCTTTCAAAGCTGTTGAATATTTTATTGTACAATCAGATGCCGTTGAACGTGATCTGAAAATTGTAAAGCCAGATGCAAAATATATAAAGCTTGCACATCCTATCTACCAAATTTTCGGTGAATCTATTGAGAGAGCACAAGCGAGGGAAGAACTTGGTATTACTAATGATGCTCCTGCTATACTTTTCTTCGGGTATATCCGCAAATATAAAGGTTTGGATATTTTGCTTCGAGCAATGCCAAGGCTACTAAAATCACTGCCTGAATTGCGGCTGATCATAGCAGGAGAATTTTACGGTGACGAAGCAGATTACAGAAAATTAATTGATGATCTGAAAATCCCTGCAAAAAATCTCGTTCTTGCAACCGACTACATTGCTAATG
>JBBQGG010000030.1:0-38112 GCA_038322815.1 Kapaibacterium sp. (SeqCode) | reverse complement strand
TTGCCTTCTATTACTAAATCTACTGAAGAATTCGACGCACTGGAACTCGTGCCATTTAAATATCTTGCTCAAGCTGGAATCCCTACTATAATGACAGGGCATATTGCTGCACCAATGCTTGCCGAAAGTATGGGTGCTGATGAAGTTGAGAGAATATTGCCGGCAACTATTTCCGTTTATCTTACACAAAAATTACTACGCGAGCGAATTGCGTTTGACGGAGTAATTATAACTGATTCGCTCGAAATGCAGGGATTGCAAAAAGTCGTTAATAATCCTGCAGAGACTGCTGTACGTGCTTTCGCTGCTGGTTCGGATATCTTACTTATGCCGACGGATCCGATTGCAGCATATAACGGTCTTTCATCTGCATTGAGGCAGAAGAGAATATCTGTTCAATCAGTTAAGGAAAGTGTTTTAAGAATCGAAAAGCTTCGAAATAAGTATATAGTTAAGAAGTCTGTCAATAATACGGTTCAATGGATGGACCATCAGGAAATTTCATATCAGGCAGCAAGAGATTCAATTGCTGTCTCTGGAAAGATTCCGAAACCGTTACTACCTTCATCCGTAATAATAATTGCTTCCGGTACTGAGCGGGAAAAGAGCCAAAGAGATTCTCTCCGGGAATTTTTTTCTTCTAATCTTCCGGGCTCGGATTTACTATTCACCGGCGCTTCAATCGAAGAGATCAAGACAGTGAGTAAGCCGTTAATTATTACATTGCATCGGCCACGCGGAGCTTTAACAGAAGAGAATGAAAGCGGATATGTACGCAATGTTGTTGCCGAGTTGCTTCGTGTTTTAGTCAACGAAAATATTCATCCTGCGGGAGTAATATCATTTGGTGATCCATATATAGCCGATGAATTTATTATAACACATCCTGATTTTATTCTCAAAACCTATAGTGATTCAAACCCGTCAGTAAAAATGGCATTACAATTATTAGAAAAATATATTTTAGCATGAGTAGTAAATTTATAGCATTAACTTTCAGATCCATAGTGGTCTCTGCAGGATTAATTTCCTGCGGCGGAGGAAAACCAATTACTAAAGTGATTCTTGATACGGAACCTGAAAAAAGAACTGCTCCGATAGTTCAACCACTAAAGTATTCATTTCATTTGAATGCTTCCGGTTCAGTAACAACGCCGCATGATGACATTAACATTGATACCAATGGTCAAATGATCTTTGATACACAGCAGCACATGAAAGACGGAACGTGGAAATCACCACATGGTATGGCTTTTTTAGAACCCCGGGATGAAGACACGCTTCTTTCATTCATTAAGCATGATGCATTATTTTCAATAGACGAATCTGATGTCTCTCCGTCATGTCCTGACGGTGATCATTATTCGCTTCAGATCGTACGAACTGATCTTAAAAAACGTCTTTCTGTGAGGACAAATACCTGTGCAGTTGAATACAACCTTCTGACAGGCGAGAATCGAAAGACATTTCCTGCATTTCTCGCATTTCTGAACCGCCTGCGAGACCGGTATCGTCCACTTTATACAGAATAATTGTCCTGAAACACCGCGAAAACACTGAATTCTATTCCACCTTTTCTGTGTTATATGCCACCTCAGTAAAATTTTGTTACCACGAATATAAGAACAATGGCCGCTAAAAGATTATCGAATTTTCGTAACGAGACCTATAAAGATTTTTCACTGCCAAAAGAAAAGGCTTCGATGGAGAATGCCATCAAGCATGCACGAGCATCGCTGGGAAGAGAATACCCTCTGCTTATCGGATCAGAAAGAATTAAAACTAATGATCTTATTATTTCCAGGAATCCGGCACATCCTACAGAAATAATTGGAAAATTTGGAAAGGGCACTGTAGGGCTTGCACAACGTTCACTTGATACAGCCGCGAAAACATTCGAGACGTGGAGAACATTTGATCCCTATCAGCGCGCTGACGTACTTGTAAGAGCAGCTGCGATAACCCGCCGTCGTCGATATGAAATAAATGCCTGGATGATCTTGGAAGTCGGAAAGAACTACCTTGAAGCAGATGCAGATACTGCCGAAGCGATTGACTTTCTCGAATTTTATGCTCGAGAAATGTATCGTCTTGCAGGTCCACAGCCCGTACATAAAAATCAAGGCGAAGTTGGTTACTTAGAATATCTTCCACTTGGAGTCGGAGTAATTCTTCCGCCCTGGAACTTCCCATTTGCAATCTTAGTGGGCATTGCAAGTGCAGCAATCGTTGCAGGTAATACGATCGTTCTAAAACCATCTAGTGACTCACCAATGATGGGCTGGCTTTTTGCCGAGATCATGAATGAAGCGGGACTTCCTGATGGTGTGCTCAATTTTTTTACTGCTCCCGGAGGCGAGATCGGTGATTATCTGGTGAAAAGCCCTATTACGCGCTTTATTTCTTTCACTGGTTCAAAAGAGATTGGTTTGCGAATTACACAACTTGCTGCAACCCCGGAAAAAGGACAGAGATGGATCAAGCGCGTTGTTGCCGAGATGGGGGGCAAAGATGGTATAGTCGTTGCAAAAGATGCAGATATAGAGGTTGCCTCGCAGGGAATTGTTGCCGCTGCTTTCGGATTTCAGGGACAAAAATGTTCGGCATGCTCCCGCGCTATTGTCGAGCGGCCTGTCTATGATAAAGTAGTGGAACGTGTAAAAGAACTTGTTGATGCTCTCGAGATAGGTGACCCAAGAGATAATAAGGCTATAGGACCGGTTGTCAATCAACGTGCACATGAAAAAATATTAGAATATATCAAGATAGGAAAGAACGAAGGTAGGTTAATTTCCGGTGGCACAACATTTGGCAAAGAAGGGTATTATATCAAACCTACAGTTTTTGCAGATATTGATCCTAACGCCCGTTTGGCGCAGGAAGAAATTTTTGGACCGGTTCTCGCGATTATTCCGGTGAAGGATTTTGATGAGGCGCTCAGAGTTGCTAATAATACTGAGTATGGCTTAACCGGAGCTATATATGTTAAGAACCGTGCTAAACTTGAACGCGCTGCAAAAGAATTTTTTGTCGGCAATCTATATATAAATAGGAAATGCACCGGCGCACTTGTCGGAGTTCATCCGTTTGGCGGTTTCAATATGAGCGGTACTGATTCTAAAGCAGGCGGAAGGGATTATCTCCATCTCTTTTTACAAGCACGCGTCATCGCTGAAAAGGTTAAGGACATGCCAAAGAAAAAGCGAAGAGGTAAGAAGAAACGTGTAGCTGCAAAAGCTGAGTAATATTTAGCTTAAGACCCATACCTTTTAGTATGTGCTCGCTGGTGTAGAATTTGAAATTTACGCAAGCTAAAGCCTGCACCAACAGGGAAAAACTATGCCAATTAAAACGTACATCGAAGCAATAAATGACGCTCTCGATTATGAGATGGAACGCGATCCATCGGTTTTTCTCATCGGCGAAGATATAGGTTCATTTGGTGGTGCGTTCAAGGCTACGAAAGGTCTTTTCCAAAAGTTCGGAGCCGAACGAGTCATTGATACTCCGATTGCCGAAGCAGGTCTTGTCGGTGCAGCTATTGGTGCATCGTTATTCAGCTACCGCCCTGTTGCTGAAATGCAGTTCTCCGATTTCATTACCAATGCTTTCAATCAACTTGTTACAATAGCAGCAACGACAGCCTACCGTTGGAATATGCCTGTGCCTATTGTTGTGCGTTGCCCAAGCGGTGCAGGAATAAGCGGAGGGCCGTTTCATTCACGTAATCCAGAGGTGTGGTTTGCACATCAACCCGGATTAAAAGTTGTCTGTCCCGGAACACCGGAAGATGCGAAAGGTTTGCTGATTTCAGCGATTCGCGATAATTCTCCCGTTCTCTACTTCGAACACAAAAGACTCTATCGTTCTCTGAAATCTGAAGTACCTGATGGCGAATTCACTGTCCCGATCGGTAAAGCCCGAATAGCACGAGAGGGAAGCGACCTCAGCATCATCACTTACGGGGGCACTCTGCTTCTTGCAATCGAAGTAGCCGATGAATATGCCGAGCAAGGAAATCGGAGTATTGAAGTGATAGATATTCGCTCACTTGTTCCGCTGGACGAAGAGTTAATATTATCAAGCGTTCGTAAAACCAATCGTGCTTTGATTCTACATGAAGATAATCTTACCGCCGGATTCGGAGCAGAACTCTCTGCTGTCATCACTGAGAAAGCCTTCGAATCACTTGATGCTCCTGTAAGACGTCTTGCAAGTTTCGATTCTCCCGTGCCATTTGCGCCAAATCTTGAAAGGGAAGTGCTCCCTGATAAAGCAAAACTTAAAGCAGCTATCGAAGATATTCTAAAGTATTAATGGTCAGTCATGCGGAACTCAATGCATAAATTACTTAACTCCTCAAATTTTTAGTAAAACGACTAGCAGACTTACTTCAGTCCACTCGCGTTGAGTCAACTCTTCATCCCTCAAGCACTTTCTCGATCTCTTTATTCGGGATGATCCACATTGCCGAGACAATTATAAAAAGAGAGCAGGAAATTAGCGGGTGAACAAATGCAAGCGGAACAGAAGAGAGGTAGAGTAGCGTAGATATCTTTGCTTTCGCATTTATTTGCTGATCGCCATGAGAAAGCACACTTACTTCTTTTCTGCTTATAATAATGGTTTTGGCAAGTATGGTAAAAGCCACTCCACATAAAACAAGTAAACTTCCATAGATTGCAACGGGCGTAGAGTCGAAATTATTTTCCCCCATCCACATGGTTGCAAATGGCACGAGCGATAGCCAGAAAAGCAGATGGAGATTCGCCCAGATGATCCTGCCGTTCACATGCGTTGCAGTGTGAAGGAGGTGATGATGGTTCGCCCAATAGATACCTATAAAAACAAAACTCAGAACGTAGCTTCCAAGCGTCGGAAGTATCGGCTTAATAGCCTCCCAATCTGTCCCTTTTGGCATCTTTAGTTCAAGCACCATGATGGTGATGATGATGGCAAGAACGCCATCAGAAAAGGCTTCAAGTCTGGTTTTGTTCATTTTGGGGAAGTTGTTTGTCGATAGTCTTTAGTCGTTCAGAATGACAATTCTTTAAGAGTTGAGTTTAGTCAAACGGTACCAAATTTTTAGTACACGATCACTTCATTCCCGCCTCTTTCTTTGGCTTTATCGAGTGCCATTTTGGCTGAGGTGAGGATATCATCGGTTGTGGAATTGCGCCTTGCGCCGGCAAGACCTATGGATGTGGTGATGGAGAAACTCTTTCTGCCAAGAGCGATAACTTCGCTGACTATTTTCTGGCGGACTTTCTCGCTCCAAAGATATGCTTCTTCATCGGTCATTTTAATGAGCAGAACGGCAAAGGTATATTCGCCGACACGGGCAAGAACATCGTATGGCTGCTTGAGATATTGAAGTACTGAGGTTAAAGCAAGAACGATCGTATCGAGATCTTCCTGATTGAATCGCTCGGCGAATTGAATGATGTCGTCAATTTCAAAAAGTATTACCGATAACGGTTCATCAAATTCTTTTGCGCGTGTAAGCTCTTCGCCAAGGCGATCATCGAAGCCGCGCTTATTTAAAACTCCGGTTAGAATATCGGTAAGTGCACGGTCATGGACAATTTCGCTTAAGGCAAGAATTTCCAGAGCTGATGCTGCGCTGCGTGTAAGATGTTCGAGCGCTTCAATATCAACGTCGGTAAAACGTGACGATTCGGAATGCTCGATGGCAAGTGCGCCGTAGTTTTTCTGCGACGTGCGGATAGGGATCACGAGGAATGAATGCCCGACAGAGCGCTCATGCTCTTCTTCGATCGAGAAGCGAATGCTTTGCTGTGTCAGCGAATCCACACGTTCGCTCTTTCCGGTACGTAAGCATTTGCCGATGATACTTTCTCCAAGATCGATCCGCGTCTTCGGAGCTATATAACTTTCGCTTGCTTTTGCCTGCAAGCTTTGTATTCCCCATGCGCGCTGAGTCACATCAAAGGAAATTGTTGCAAACCACTCCCAATCTATCAATTCACCCGCAGCCTCGCTTAAGGCACGAAGAATATACTCGGCAGTGCGCTCGGCATCACGCGGAGCATGGAGCGAGAAGTCAGAGGCTGAAAGCTGATGGAGTTTCCTCGCTGATTCCAACGTACGAGCCGATGAAAGAAGATCGTAGGTTTCGATATACGAGCGAACAAGTCCTGAGATAAGCCGCGAGTATTCTGTAAGCAGGCGGAGTGTCTCAGCAGAAAATTGATCTTCAACGAGTGAATCAACTGCGACGACGGCAACAAGAGAATCGCCGAAGAAAACCGGCATCGCAGCAAATGAGCGGACACCGATCACATCGGTATAATAGGGAATAAGGTCGTATTCGGCTTGCGGAGCGATCCGTTGAATAAGCTGCGGCTCTCCGCGAACAGCTGTTTTGCTGACGGCATCGTTCTCGATCGTATAACGCCGTTCAGGAACAAGATATTTGAATGCAAAATCATCGAGCGAGGCACATTCCAGGACCAGATGCTGCTTGCGAGAATTCATCCAGAAAAAAAGCGCACTTTGTGCTTCGACATGCTCACGCAGAAGTTCGAGAAGCTCTGAAAGCATAAGGACGAAATCTTTACGAGGCTCACGGGCTTCCCCGGCTCGGCGGGGTAGAGATTCGAATCCGCGAAGGGAATCAAGATACACTTTTATTGAAGGATCAACGATCTCTTCTTCGACTATTTCTTCTCTTGTAATTTCTTCTTCTTCCTCAAAAACTTCTTCTCCATTTTCGACTTCTGAAGAAGTTGAAACAGTTTCGATCGCCGTCGGTTCTTTCTCAGAAAATACTCTTCGTTCGACTATAGCAACTTCGATCTCATCCTTAGTGAACTTCAAGTCTTCCGGAGCTTCAAAGATAGCATCTTCGACAACTTCGGGAGAAGTTGGAGCTATTGTAGTTCGTGGTTCATACGGCGCCTCATCTTTCTTTGCGATCTTCTTAACACGGATGAGCGACCGCTCTTCGTCCGAAAAATATGGAGCGGAAAGTGGATCGATAAGGGCGGGACCGGGTTCATACGGATGAGTTTCTTCTTCGCCGGGAATTTCAGGTTTTCCTCCAAAGATCTTTGAGGAAAGTTTCCCGCTTCCGCCAAGAAGGTCATCTTTCATCGAGCGGATACGCGGAATAGCACTCTTTAAAAATCCGGGACGCGAAGCATTTTCTTCTTCTGCCGCACGTTCGATCTCGAAATCATCAAAGGTAATGCGCCGCACAGGACGAGGAGTTTCGTCTTCATTTCCTGATACGTGCATATCTCTCTCGATGTCTTCGATCATTTGTACAAATTTACGAACACTTTACCTATCTCATCTGCTCAACGACAATTTCTTGTTTTTTGCGCTGAACAGTTGCAAAACTTTTGTCTGCCTTATCGGCTAATTTCGAATCGATCTTCAATGAATATGATCTATCTTCAGTCTCTTTGCTATAAGCCAACATACCGGTTTGCAGATCAATATAGAATGTTTTTTTCTTTACGTAAGAGAAGTTCGGTAACGTCGTTTTATATTCTTCTTCATCAAGAACTCGTTCGGTTGGAATTATTGCGGTTTCCTCGGCAAGTACGGCAAACGTTTTGCTGCCTTGGTTCTCAAACCGGAGAGGCGAAAGCTTGTAGTTCTTCTGCATCGGAAAATTTAATGTGCTCCAAACCGCATAATCCTCTTTATTTGATGAACTGTAAGAAGAATCCTTTTGCACGGCATCTTCCGGCAGGTAAACAAAAATATTCCTGAAATTCTGTTTCAATGCTGAAGATACCTGGTTTTCAAGAGTATTCATTTCATCATCAGTCTTTAGAGAATCCTGAAGTTGCGAATAGATTTCTTCGACAACATTGTAAAATGCATAGATATCTTTCTCCGTACCGGTTGAATCATAGATCGCACCGAAATTATATCCTGCAAGTACACCTAATTCGGAAAAGAGAGGATTTGTGCGGTCTTCATGACGCGTTGAAGTATAGGTAGTGATAACTCCGTTGTCATCCAAACTGTTATGGATAGAATCGATACTGATTTGAAAATCTGTCGCTGCCGGAATACGTCCCGAACGAACAGAGGCAGTGATAAAAAGAGTGTTAGTGATCATTGCCTTATCACTTGGCTTCAGATTTTGCCAGTCACCTTCTGTAAAAAGGTCATTCGCATTTTTGATAGATACCTGTGTCTTTGTCGAAATCTTATAATGAAATCTATCGCCGGTGCGGGGTTTCAATCGCAGAACATGACTTCCTCCGACATCTTTTCCCGATATTGACGGATCAATAACAGGCTGTGCGAAAACAGCAGAGGACATGATGATAAATATGCAAACGAAAATAATATTCTTCATCCGAAATTGTGATAGTGAGATGGAGGAAAATTATTTTAAGAGTTCGACCTTTGTCGTGCTCTTAGATTTTTCATCGGTTTGTATGGATTTTCCGGCAGCTTGGGCTGATTCAAGCGTAAGGGACGATTCCTTTTCTTCAATAACATTCCGGTAGACAAGTACGCCAGATGCATCATCAACGCGAATATCTTCTTTCGTAGACATCGTCCAATTTGCAAGTGTTGCTTTCACAGGTCCCTCTTGCATCACCGAGCGGACGGGACGTGCTGTAGAATTAGTAGTGAATATTGCGAGTACTTTATCTCCGCGTTCTTCGAATCCTGTAAGTACCTGTTTAATGTTGATCTGCATAGGAAATTGTACGGAAGCTGCAACAGGAATATTATCTTCATAATCTTTCTTTTGCGTAGAATCCTTTGCAAGCGGTTGATTAGGATAATGCATCATCGTTTCAAGGACATACTGCCCGATGTGGGCATTTATCTGATTTTTTATGAATTCGCCTTCTTTCCTCTTGATAGAATCAGGATAGGGCTTCATGATCTTTGCGATAATATTTGATGTGCCATAGACTTCTTTCACATCGCCGAACTTTGTGACAATTACTCCGATATCTTCTCCTAATAATGCAGCAAATGAAGCAAATCGCTCGTCATTTCTATCAGCAGGGCGATTGCTCGATAGTTCGATCTTTTGTGTATCTTGCACAAGCTTCACGCTCATTGAATCAAATTTAAACGTCATATCAATGCTCGAATCGGCACGAATCGCACGAATTGTTTCATGAACGTAAATTGAGTTATCAGCAGTTGCGGATTGGCGGAACTGCGGTTGTCCCGGTGCAGTACCGCTTTTCGAGGAAACCGAATGCTGCATAATGTGATATTTATAAACATCACCTATTTTCGGCTTGATATAAATATGATGCTCTTTTTCGGTGATCGTTACGGTTTTTGCCGTCTCAGTGGTATCGAAAACAGTTGTTTTGCTTTCAGGGGACCCGTTATCTTTATTGCAAGATGAGAGAAATACGGTAAGAGTAACAGCACATAAAAATAGAGAATATTTGAAGAATTTCATTTTTGATAAAAGATAATTTGAATTAGTGCAAATCATTGCCCTGCAAAAATACCACAGAAAGAGGCAGGTTCTACGAAGTAGGGGTATTAGAGGCTAAAAATTTAAAAAAATATTTATAAAATATCAACAATAAATGAAGACTAAAAAATTACTTTCCCAGAACAATAATTTTTTGACTTGTCTGCCCATCATCAGTAAGCATCCGAAGAATGTATGATCCGGCTGGAATATTAGCCAGAGAAAATTCTTCAGTAAATGATCCTTCCTCGGAAATTGATCTATCGGTTAAACGCTTCAATTGTTTTCCGCTTATATCCATGATATCCAACATCATTCGGGTTGCATGAGGAACATAGTAACTTAATGAGATATTATTTCCGGTTGCAGGATTTGGATACGGCGCAGAAAGCCAACACGTTGATGAATGGATAACCATAGGAGTCTGCACGGAGCTATTGTCAGATTTTTTATAAGAAACGTAAGCGAAGATATCTCCATCGCTAAAGCCGGGACGATTCTGAGTCCAGACGCCTGCATAGATACTATCGAAAGCATCACTCATTGTATGATCTCCGATATATGGTGCGGTGTTAACGGTTTTTTCAACGAGAAGAGGACTGAATAGACTATTCAAAATTTGTGGTTGACCTTCGATAGTATCTTTTAATTGAACTCGTGCAGGAGCAACGAGTATATTTTTTGGATCGGGTTCTGATGAATAGAACAGTACATATACTTCTCCTGTTTTCTGATCTACAGTAACCCAGGGATCAAAACAATCTGAACTGGTGACATCCTTCTCTGTTACCCCGACAACTTGAGGAGTTGACCAACTCGCTCCGCTATTATCAGAGTACGAGTAATACAGATCTGCTAAATCTCCTTCATAATCACCGGAGACAGCGTGAAGGCGTCCGGTATTCAGATCTACGTCGAATGCTATATAAGGAAAAGCAGCAAATCCCAAACTGCCTTTCAATCCAGTGTATCCGGAATCAGGACCAAAAGTAAAAAAGGGATAACTTTTGAAGAAACTTGAACTGATCGAAAGTGCAGGATCACTAAAAGTCATTCCTCCGTTTATTGAAACGAAGATCTCTTGTCCTAAACCGGCAGAATCACTCGTTGAAACATATATTTCTCCTTGCTTCCCGGTTCTGCACATCTGATAATCGTCACAGGCTCCAAGAAATTTTGGCGTGCTCCAACTCTTACATTGATCATCACTCCATGCAATCGTTACTCCTTCTTGAGTAAAAAGAAGATCATCGGAAAAAAATTGATCCCAGACTGCATAGACTCTTCCATGATGAGTACTTATTGGAGAATTATCAACTGAAAGAAAAACTCCGTCGGGATGCCCGAAATTTGCACTATTAGTATTAATAGGTGTGGAATTCTTCCAATTTTTTCCGTCTGTTGAACTGGCAATACTTATATTTCCTCCTGAATCCACTCCATCATTCGTGATGTAAGCATAATAAAAATTACCTGCATCATCAGAGGTGATCGAAGGTTCTCCGTAAACATAGAGATCGGGATTTAAAGGAAGAGGAAGTCGGGAAGCTGACCATGATAGTCCTTTGTTCGTAGAAGTATAGACAGGCATGCCGTTAGCATCCATATCACTAAAATCCGAGGCTGCTCCAATAGCAATGAGGTTTTTATTTTTCCTATTGATCGAAACAGAAGGGTTGTCTTGATTTAATGAGAGATTGGTTACATCTGTAACACCAGCACTATCCGACGGAGCAGATTGTGCAAATAGTGATGGACATCCGAAAGCAAGAAACAACAATGCAGATACTAAGAAGCTTTTCATAAAAAAAATAATAAATAAATGAATTGCTTCGGGGGAAAGAGTGTGTGATCAATAATACCTTCAGCGATTACTCCGGAAATGGAATCGGATGCTTAACAAGGTATTCCTGAAAAAAATTAATGGTAATACCTAAGGCATTTTCAAGTGCGGATGTACTTCCCTGATAGGGATGGACTGTGCCGAATGTATGCCCGGTATTTGGAATGAGATGCAATTCTGCAAATTGTTTCAGCGCCGAATTATGGATCGCCTGTGATTCTTCGGGTTTGGCAGTTAAATCTTCGCGTCCTGCGATTACGAGTAACGCTTTTTCCTGAGTTGACATAGCATGTGCAGCACTCAGAATATCGAGGTTTACCTTATGATGTTCGATATCATCTAAAAGAGTTACATTCAGCCTCATCATTTGTCCGGTTCGGGCATTCAATATTTTCGCGTAACCGAGTTTTCTCCATTCTGCTTTTTGACGGTCCGAATATCTATTCAAATGATCGACTGGTGCCCACGCAGCGACGGCACGTACCATACGGTGACGAGGTGCTCCGAGTATTGCAATTGATGCTCCGCGTGAATGCCCATGTAAACCGATAAGATCAGTATTAATTTCACTTGGCTCGATCGGAATATTATTTAGGCTGGTGATCTCGCCGATCACATCGCTTAATTCTTCAAGCTCAAGCGAAAAAGTATTTTCAGCGAAACGGTCAAGCTCGGTAAAATTCATCAGATCATCACCTACTCCGTTATGCGAAAAGTTGAACGCAATACTAATAAAGCCATTCGCGGCCATTTGTTCACAAACCGATGGAAAGGGACCCCAGTTTTTGAAGCCTTTGAATCCATGCACAAAAATTATAACCGGTTTTTTCTTTCCGTTCGCTTCGTATCGCAGATCGGCACGGAGTTTCTGTCCTTCGCCGGAGAGAAAGATAAATTCTTTATGAATCATAGTAGTAAATTTATTGTCATGCTAACGAAGGGAAGTGGACTGATGAATCCCGTGAATAGTATTTTATTAATTTTACGTTAACTTAATGGCCCCCATGAAGATCAATGCCCGATTGAATTGGACTTGGTCTAATAATTAAAAATTACGAATTTGATAAAGTGTAGATAAACCCATCGTATATTTGAAAAAATAATTAGTACGCCTGTGAGTATTTACTTTTATAGACATCTTAATTCACCAACCCACCGCAAATATTATGCGGTAAAATTTCCGTTAGTACTTTCGAATACATTATCGACTCGCCACGCAGATACGAGACTACTCCAAAGTTTCGTTTCCGGAAAGATTCTTGCATTTTGCAAAAATACATTCCTTTTTTTTTATGACCTAATACAAAAATACATTATGGTACATTATACCAAATCAACGAACCAATTCAAATCGTATTTCATCATACGATTTGCAGGATTTATTCTTGCATTGCTTCTATTTACTACAACAGCTAAATCGCAATGCCCTGGAGCAACTTTCGATGGGTATACTACTGGTGACCCAACACTATGTGGCGGAACCATACCTGGCTGGACAGGACCCATCACTCAAACTTTTACAACCGGGGGTTGTACTTTTACAGCACAATTTTGTTATCGCAATATCTTATGCGAGCCAACAATGACCCAATCAATATGGCAAATAAAATTCTTTAATTTTTTATTTATTCCATGTGGTGGTTTAACCTTGCAGAACTTAATCGATTATTTGCAGGACAATCCAGATAAATATTATCCGGGTGGTCAATTTGTACCGCCGTGCAATGGTTATCTCCCAGTAGTATATAAAGTCTTTCTTCCTTCTTGTCTTGCTCTTTCTCAAGTAGATGCTGACGGAACACAGCATTTCTCTGGTTGTGATGATGCACAAGCATACTGTGTCATGACACGAACTCTATGTTATCAAGCGGGTGGGAATTCATGGGGTAATCCTACTTATACTGCTGTCGGTTCGCCATCTTGCTTAGATTTGCAAAATAATCCATACCAAAATCCCGGTGATTGCCGCCGCCCGAAATGTGGACCGTAATGCGTAGAAAAAGTATAATTATTTTAACGTTGCACGTGCTCCTGATGATTTCATCAGGTGCACGTGCGCAGTTTCTATGGAAAGTAGAGCAATCGGATAATGATTGGCGTTATCAAAATGGTTTTCAGGCGCTCAATTGTAAAGGAGATAATTGCACTGCCGCTGGATCTGTTTTTGATTTTTTATCTAATTCACAAATGATGATGCTCTGGCGAAGCACTGATGGGGGCAGTACTTGGCATATTCAGAATCCTAACCTTCCATATTTTCACGATGCCAGCGGAAATACTAATTTGTTTATACAAGTTCAGCAGATTGATAGTCTAAATATCGTCGCAATTGGGAAATATCAAGTGATGTTGCATAGTTTTGATGGCGGTGAAACATGGGTAAAACAGGATTGCAAAACCAATTCCGAGTTATTATCCATTCATTTTTCAGATCCAATGACAGGCATTTTTACAAGTGATGATGTCACTACCCCGGTATTTACTACATCTGATGGAGGAAACCATTGGAATCCAGTTAATATTGATTTTGATCAAAAATTCTTTTCAGCATGTCATTCATTTGGGTCTGAAAAATTTAGCGTGCTTGGATTTATTCGAGGAACAGGAACCGGATCAGTTTGGTCTACGAAGGATAATTGGAAATCAGTACAGCGCACCACATCTATAGATTCGGGATTGGTAACCAATCAGAGTATATATACATTCACTTCTTGTCGTTTTCAAGGGATGGACACGATCATTGCCTATGGATATTATAGGGATTCTGTTTATCATGCCTTAGTAACCCGCTCCTTAGATGGTGGAATATCTTGGGATAAACCCTACATAAGCCTAATTGATACAACCAGACATGGATATCACTGGGCTGGAATTATAAATGATATGTCAGATATTCATAATGATACGGTTATTGCAGCAACTTTTGATCTGCCAAAATTACTTATTAGCACCGATGCAGGTAAAACCTGGAATGAAAATCAATGGCAACTGGATACAACGTATGGTATACAACAAAGTACAGGGTTGTCTTGGACGCGGAATGGTCCGTTGGAGATCGTTGGAACTGGATTAATTGATCTAACCAGTCTTATAATAAAAGGTTCAGTAATACGTTCAACAGTACTAACCGAAAGCATAACAGATAAGGGGTTCAGAATATTTCCGAACCCTGCTCGAACAGAAATAGAAATACGATCGAATATTACCCTGCATTCAATTTCATTATTTGATATGCTTGGCAGAGAAATTCGTAGAAAACTTATTGCTGACTCCAAAGATATTTCATTCGATCTTCATGGGCTATCCCCAGGCATTTACACAATTGTCTCCGGTGAGCATCAGATGTTGGGTAAATTAATTATCAGAGGCGAATAGCATGCGAATTTTATTTCTACTTATTACTCTGTTCTTTTTCCCTGTTGCAGCGCAATCGCAATTTTTGTGGAATACTGTACATACCGATTACGACGGACGGTACTATTATTGTTTTGATGCAATTTCCAGTTCAGTGAATGTTTGCACTGCTGCCGGAATTTTAGTTGATAATACCGCTGAGCGAATTTATATGAAGCTCTGGCGCTCCACTGATTGTGGTTTACATTGGAATATTCAGGATCCGGGATTACCTGTTGACTCGAATCTGAGAGTTACGAGTTATTTTACAAAGATTCAACAAATAAATGCTTTTAATGCCATAGCTGTAGGTCTAAAAGAGGGCATAGATACACTCCATGTTTATGAAGATTCAGCCCTTATAGTCAGAACCTTTGATGGAGGGAAATCGTGGCAAAGGCAAAACTTGCATATTGCCGGCGTAAGTAGAGATATCCATTTCTTTGATTCTGCTAATGGCATTTTACATATTCAGGAAAATTTAATTTCCCATGGCTCTGTGTTTGTTGGGTTTGGAAGAGAAAGAATTTTTACTACAACCAATGGAGGAATCCACTGGGATAGTGTAGCAATATATATTGATCCAAAGGGAAGTAATGCAACATTTCCTGTATTCTGTTCTGGACCCGGAAAATTTAAAATATTTTATCCTCCTAATGGTCCGGTCTTTTCCACTACAAATAATTGGGTAACAATTGACACATCAAGTGTTTTGTTAGACAGAGCTAATTATCCTCAAAAGAGATATTTTTTTTATGGATGTAATTTTACTCTCGGGGATACCCTCGTTGCGTATGGTAGCTATCTTTTTGATACAACGCAACTTTCCCAAAGGAGAATGAGAGCTTGTATTGTACGCTCTGTTGATGGGGGTAGGAATTGGAGTAAGCCACAAATATTCTATGACTCGATTTGGCAAATCCATTACATGACCTCACTTGATAGAGATACGGTCATGGCAAATGGAGAAGGTCTAAATGAATTTCTTTTAAGCACTGACAAAGGAAAAACATGGTCTGTAGAATCTTTGATAATTTCTGACAGCACTCTTTCCGGATACTCTTCACTTGGCTTAACATTCTCAGGAAGTGGACCTTTAACAATCTATGCACCGGAATATAATCCATACAGGATTCCTTCGTTAATTCTCAAAGGCGAGTATAAAAAAAACAGAGTTAACTTTAGTGGCGATTTGAGCTATAATCAGCGAATCTATCCAAATCCCGCAAAAACAACTTTAAATATAGTTTCAGTTGAAGCGTCAACGCCATTTAAGATAATTGACGTTTTGGGAAGAACAGTTATGAATGGAATGGTACTGGATCACAATACACTGACGCTTGACATTTCGTCTTTGCCAAGAGGCATATACTATGTTCTCGTAGAGCGCGCTGATATTAAAGGAGTATATGTCATTGCCGGTAAGTTTTCGACAGTTGGAAAGTAAATTATTTTTTTTTCACTCTAAATCTGCAAACAACTCAATTTGTAACTTCTACCCCATTCTTTCCGTATTTTTGCAGACTTCACTTTATTTCAACATAATCCTACTTTGTCAAATTCAATGAAAATTACAGTTCAGAAAGTCAATTGGAAAACATTTAAAGCCGATGCCGTAGCATTTTTTCAGCCTGAAGATAGCAAATGGCTTGCAAGCTCATTAGACTATTACGATAAAGGCTCAGCACTTCATACTCAGGCATCACAGATGCTTTCAGGCGGCGATATGACAGGCAAAAAGGATGAGCAGATCGTCCTCTACCCGGCAAAAGGTGAAGCGGGTGCTAAGCGTATTATCCTTATCGGTCTTGGCAAACCGGAAAAAAGCTCTCTGGAAATCGTCCGTCGCGCTGCAGCTCGTGCTGCAAAGAAAGCCCAGTCGCTGAAATCTACATCGCTTGCGATCTATCTTCCCCATGTCGGAAGACATGACGGAGCAACTATAGCCGCAGCCGCCACAGAAGGTATTCTGCTTGGACTCTACAAATTTGACCGCTTTTTCAAGAAAGAAGAGCCTCAGGTAAAACTTGAAAGCGTTACTTTTTTAACTGATGATGGAAAGATATTCGGTTCTACTGTTGCTCAAGTAACAAAAGCTGTTGAACGCGCTGAGATCATTGCCACAGCAACGATCTTCGCCCGCGACATGGAGAACGAACCATCGAATAATAAATTTCCCGAGACGCTTGCAAGTTGGGCTATGGAAGCCGGAAAGAAAAGCGGCTTCAAGGTTACGGCATTTGGACCTGCTGAGCTTCGCAAGAATAATATGGTTGGCATTATTGCCGTCAATCAGGGCAGTGTTAAAGAAGCGCGCTTTATTATTATGGAGTATAACGGCGCAAAGAAATCTTCGGATGCTCCGATCGTTCTTGTCGGCAAAGGCATTACCTTCGATACCGGCGGTATTTCGATCAAGCCTGCTGCAGGTATGGGCGATATGAAAAGCGATATGTCCGGCGCAGCAACTGTTATTGCAACGCTGAAAGCTGCTGCCGATCTGAAGCTTCCGATCAATGTCGTTGGTTTAGTGTCGAGTGCGGAGAATATGCCTTCGGGAAGCGCAACGCGTCCCGGAGATGTCATCACCTACTCGAACGGACTTTCTGCTGAAATTGATAATACCGATGCTGAAGGACGCCTTGTCCTTGCCGATGCACTCATTTGGGCAGAGCGTTACAAACCAAAATCTGTTATTGATCTTGCAACGTTGACAGGCGCGTGCGTTGTCGCCCTCGGTCATGTGACTACCGGCATGATGGGCACAGATGAAGCAATGAAAAAGACGTTGAAAAAGATCGGCGATGAAGTCTATGAGCGCGTTTGCGAACTTCCTATCTATGAAGAGTATGAAGACCTCATCAAATCCGATGTAGCCGATATTAAGAATGTCGGCGGACGTTGGGCAGGTGCGATAACTGCAGCACTCTTCCTGAAGCGCTTCACGAACTATCCATGGATACATTTAGATATTGCGGGCACTGCAAGAAGCGAATCAGCATCTGATTATATCCCCAAAGGAGGAACAGGAGTTGCCGTACGCCTTCTCACGCAAATGCTTTCTGAAGAATCAGAAAAGAAATAAAAAACACATAATAAATAGGATCAATATTATAGAGTAGCCCTGTGCTGCTCTATTTTTTTTAAACAGGGAAATTTGAACAATGACCTATCAGATGAAAGACATTTATCGCTCGATAACTACCTGTTTCGTTTTTATGATCTCTTTTCCCTTAGCATCCAGCGTATTTGCGCGGATGAAATAAGTGCCGGAGGGTACATTTATTCCGACAGAAGATTGCCCATTCCAAGTCCAGGAAGAAATACTCTTTTGAATGATGAGGGGCTTTCCATCGGTACTATAAATAACTATATCTGCTTTATCAGTACCGGATATTTCGATTTTGATACTTCCCGAGGAAGGATTAGGAATTGCTGAGAATGAAAATGGTACAGAGGCAACGTTATTAACCCCTGCTTGATCTGCTATTCTCATAGCTTCGAGGGGATAAACCATTGGACGCACTCCATTACCCAAATTGAAGCGAAGTGTATTAAAATAAATGGCTCCGGAATCCTTTGCATCCAGGCTTATACGTACAGCCATGATCTCACCGGGAATAGCCGTCATTGGCAGTCCTGCGCATGCTCCCAATGGCTCGAGAGTAAAATGTGCGTAGGTACTGTCTAAGAGAATCGAAACGACTTTTAAATTAATACTATCGGTATTTTGGAAAAGAAACATCTCCCCGAATTTTTCAGTAGTTCCGGTCATCCTCAGTGTCGGGAGAATTGAAGTACGATCAAATGGATTGACTGTGTTCATATCCGTTGACTTCATTGCCACACCGTAGATATCAATATCCGGCGAGCAGCCTGCAGTGGCATCCATAGATTCGATCTTCACTTTTGAACGAAAATTATCAGATCCATCGGTATGCGGAGCAAGCGGAGTGAAGGCAAGTCGTATCTGCCGAGTCTGATGCTGTGGAATATCAAGAGGGAATTGCTTTCCTGCACCGGAAAAGACATTAGCATCACCAAGCGTAAAGTCAATACATCGTATCGTCATCTGTGTATCTTTGTTATTCGTAACGTTCATCGTACGGTACGCCTTGCCTCCGTAAAAAACTGGTCCGAAAATTGAAGAATCAAAGTTAACGCTGATGCAGGGTTTGAGCAATGAGGAATCGGTTTCAGTGGTCGCATGGATGCGAACCTCACCATCGTCGGAATGCAAATGAGGGGAGAAACTAACTTTTATATAACTTACATATTCCTCATTAGGCGACTTTGATGAGAAACAAACATTGCCGAGAACAACAGACTGTCCTGATTCGAGGATTTTGGGAAGTATGATCGTGTCAGTAAGAATAAGGAACGAGGAGTTTACTGAGAAATTAACGCTGCCGATAATGAGCTGATCTCCCGTAGTATTTGTAGCAGTCAACGGTATACACTCAGTGCTTCCGACCTTTACCTTATTGAATGTGACCTGGGGATTTGGGGCAAGAACATTCTGACTCTGCTGCGCATCGGCAGGTGAGAGATCAAAAAATATACTAAGTCCGGCAATTGCAATATAGAAGCAAAGCAAGCCGAGTTGAATTCGGTTGTGTTTCATAATCGAAGGGGGCTTCGAAAGAAAGTAAATAATTCTGACAACTCAGGATTCGTGGCGAATCTATGAACGCAGTTTATGTATGTGAGCTTCTGTTATTCCGTGTAAATGACAGTTTGAGTATCTCCTGACTTTTCTAAAGAGCGTAGTAAGTAATACAGAAAAAAAAATAATACTCCGAACACTTTTTGAATTTTCTATTTTGCATGGGTATCCGGTGCTTTGTTATTCCATTCCGTTGCAGATAGAGGGAGTTGGAAGCCTCGAACCTCATACTGCAATGGCTGCTTTGATTGTTCGGTAGATATAAGCAGTCGATTATAAAATGGAACACGTTCAAAGCTGCTATATGAAATTCGCAGTGAAAAAGATTCTCCGGGAGCGACCTCAAGTGGCAGAGATCCGCCCGGTTCAATTGATGTTACATCGAATCGCTGATCGTAATTTTGAAAATCAACCCCTGTTACGGTCACAGTAACCGGCGAGGTATTCTTAAAAGAGTAGGATCGCATAAATTGCTGATCCCTTCCAACCATAGAAATAAGAGCCCCTTCTTTCATCGTCACCGGATCAAATGCAAGTACTGCTCCCTGTGCAGTGGGTGGAACATTCGTAACCTGAGCTTCTGCAAAACTCACTCCGTGAAAGTGTATGGTTGCAATTTCCGGCTGTTTGGGAGAAACTATGACATTGATATTGGCTTCATATTCCTTATTGGCTATTTTGGGTCTGAAGCAAACAAATGCAAGCGTTAGGGATTCACCTGGAGATAAACGGTGTGGAAGGTGGATAGTATCGTTAAGTTGGAAACATTCTGCCCAGAGTCCTGATTCTATTTTTTCGATAGTTATCGGTTCGCTTGTCTCATTCTTTGCAATAAGCGGTTTACATTCGGAATCTTCAGTTCGGACGCGGAAGTTATATCCCGAATTTGGCGTAAGAATGTTTTGAGTTTGCCATTGTGCGCCACAAATTCCGGGAAAGAAAAAACACATAACGATAACGAGGGCAACCGGTGTCCTAAAGTTTAGTGTTTTCCAAAAGCTGTGTGTTCTCAGGATTCCGTGGCGAATCATGAATACAAAATAAATTAATAAAAACTCTGCTTTTCCTTACGAAGCCGGATAAAAGCAATCTTGAACAAATAAAGAACTGATTACTAAATCTTCTTACGCTTTGTATTACTTTTTCGTCTTTTGATTCCATGTCATATCCGACATAGGCTGCTGCAAAGCTTGGATAGGATAGACAATAGGCTCCTTGTTTTGCTCTGTAAGAAAGAGCAAATTATCAGAGCATGTTATATTCCTCTCAAAAGAATGATACGTTACCTTGATGGTAAAAGTTTGTCCCGGAGTTACGTCTAATGGTAGATCTGCGTCCGGTCCGATAGAAACAAAATCAAATTTATTATCCTTTTTCTCAAAATCAACATTATTGATAGTGAAATTTACTGAGGAGTTATTTGTGAAGGTGAAGCTTCTTGTGAACTCCTGATCGTACCCCTTCATATCGAGTAAAATTTCAGATTCTGTTCCGAAAGGAATAGCAGTATTGGTCACATTTACGATCTTGCTATCGCTCGTTGAATGTGAACGTAATGACTGTATTGTTCCCGCAGAGCCAGCCGTTTCATTAGCATAGGCAAGTTTTACGTCTTTTCCGTGTGTAGAAATTGGCACTTGAGCGTATAGAGAACTGGTAAAGATCGCGATTAAAGAAATAAAAATAACTAAAAATACGCGATTGTATTTCAATGGCAAGAGCATGGCAGCAAAAAATGTAGTATAAACCTGCTTCAAAACCCCGTGACGAATCCTGAAAGCGGCTGATGTGTGTGAATTTGTTATCCCGTGACGGTAACAAACGATAGATCCTAATGTAGTATTTTCTCTTTTCCCGTGACGAAAAAGATTCTAATTGCGCCCCTTAAACAATCCTAAAGCTGCAAAGTTCCTGTCAAGATATAAATAAAATATCTCCTCTCTTTTCAAGGTAGCTAAAGTCAATAATTCATCAACCGAAAGGTTCAGTATCGGTTCCAAAAACAAGTTTAATTTCTTTTTCAAGATGCATCTTAAGTTGTTTAAGATCTTCTGTTACAGGTTTTATTTGTGAAAGAAAACTTTCGGTAAGTCGTTTTTTCTGTTCGACATCAGCATCAGCAGATCCAAATGTTTCTTTTGCCCAGCTTAGTATCGAGCGTTTAATCTGAAAGCCTTCAAGTTCTGTGATCGGTTTTTTCAAAAGAGATGGGTCATTCTTGAATCGCCGAAGGACTTCTTCGAGCATTAACATTTGGGCAAGTTGCTCAAAGCCGCCGGACGCTCCGTAAAGATGATTTAATGTTTCATAAGACTTTTGGAATAATGCCTTTTCGCTCGGAATACCCGAAGTGCAAAGCAAATAATGAAGCCGACAAACATCACCTCGCTCTACAGCCTGTCTGCCCTTTAAGAATGCAAGACCTCGGACAAGATCAAGAGCTTTTGCCTGAGTACGCGGAGAAATGTAAAAATCTTTATGTCTTGCTCGCTCTTCATGCGGACGTTCTTGCATCATACGGTTGCGCTGTACTTCATAATGCCGAATGACGAGGTTTGTAAAATACACCATTTCCGGACTCATCGAAATTATATTATCTTCGACTTCGCCTTTCACGATGCAGCTCGAATACTTTAGCCATTCATAAGAAATTTTCTTTTCAGGTTTCAGTGTATTTCCTGACGCTTTCAAGTACTGTTCCGAAATTTGATATTGAACGAACGGATCTTTATCGGGTGTGATCAGCGCTTTAAAAAGGAAACGATCAAGAAGGGCTTCGGTGATCTCTGAGATTCGCAAATAATTTGTTGCCGAAATTACCGTATGAATTGCCGCCGGCATTTGTTGAATGCCCCGAACAAGTGCTCGTTCATTTAGTGTCGTTAGCAGGGCGCGCAGTGTATAATCGTTCGCGTCAAAAATTTCATCAATAAAGCCGAACTCACTTTCAATCAGCGAGCCTTCGGTGTTATGGATGATGCGTCCTTTCTTTAACTCTTCAATATCAAGTCCGCCGAAATAGGTATCGGGTTGCTGTTCTTTTGAGGCTTGTACTTTGAATGTCCGCGCTCCTTCGAACATCGCGAAGACTTGGTCAGCAAGCAAAGTTTTCCCGACTCCCGTGCGGCTTTCAATGAGTACGTGCTCGCCAAGAAGGAGCGCAAGAAAAATCTGTTCGACGACTTCGGAACGATTAATAACGCGACGCTCGACGAATTCCATCGCCGATTTTAACTCCTTAATAAAGATTTCCGGTGTAAACCCTACAGGTGTTGTCATAATTTTCTACTACGAATATAAGCAATAAGAATGTCCCGCGTTAAAAGTTCGTCTTATCCTTAAAACTCCGATTTTAGATTTATGGGCAATAGAAGTGCTATATTTGTTATTGATTTAACATACTTTATGATTACAACTATGAAATCTTTAGGCAAAGCCATCGTGTTTTTTGTTGTCATTGCATTCATGTCCGGCGCTGCCTTGGCGCAAGTGACTCTTACAATTAATAAATCTAATAATGCACCTACTCCGGTCCCCAGCGGAGTACCGTTCACTTATACAATCGGCTATAGCTGGTCTGGCGGCATTCCGGCAGGTGGAACGCTCATCATTCAAGATGCTTTGCCAACCGGACTTGACCCGCTATTCCCATACACTAACTACCCAAGTTCGACTACGATTAGTGGCAACACCGTTACTTATACTCAAACTGGCATCACTACAACCGCCGGCTCAGGAGTTCTTCAAGTCTATGCTGCTTTCAAAGTTGGAGTTACCTGTAATGGAACTCGTGTTTGTGACACCGCTCGCGTAAAAGAACAAGGGAGTCAGACTTGGATTTCCTCTGCGCCTTCCTGTTCGATTGCTTCAGCCACAAATAACTGGACGTTCGAGAACGAACTCTATGCAGGATGTGCGGCTTGCCCTGCGAATGAAGTCATATTCCGCGTAAAGATCATCAATCCTGCCGGATGGTATGGCGGTTTGAATATGACGAATATGAAACTGACCTATTCACTTCCTGCCGGTGCTGTTATAAATTCAGTAAACGTAGGCAGCCCCTTAGGACCGACGATTAATGCCGTGACAGGACCTACCGGTTTTACGAGGACTCCGTTGGGCACGAATTCGATCATTGCTACCGGCGATCCTACGACTGTGCTTTCTGTCTATTGGTATTGGCAGACATTTTATGTTCATGTGAGTTTCCCCTGTAATCAGGTCGGGAATACCATCATCTCAAATGCGAATTTGAATTATAACACTCCATGTGATACTATAAAACCTCTCGCATTCACCGACACTGCAAAAGTTGTTCTCTGTCAAGCGATAGATCAGGGAACACTGTACAAAGATTTTCAGGTCTATACTGCTGATCCATATAATCCGTATTATTATCCCAATACGATCACTCCAAACTGCTGCGGTACGTACCGGATATTCTATACAAATACCGGAACAGTTGCGCAAACAGGTGTAGTCATTACCGATACGATTCCCGGAGCTATGGATGTGAACCAATTCTATACTAGTATTCCTGCCGGAATGGGACCTGTTAAAGAAGAGGTATGGAAATATCCCACCGGACCGTGGACAGTTGTCCAAGCTGCACGAACCACTTCGGGAACAGATGTAGCACCTATCGCTGCGATGCCGATCAGTAAAATTCGCTGGACATACAGTGGCTCGATGCCCGTATCAACTACCTTGGTGAACACCATTGATGTCTGTGTGCGAACTACGAATTTCAAGACAGGAGCGGCAGTTGTTCCAAGCCAACTCATCGTTGATACAGTCGCAGTTGATGATGGTGCAGGACTACATTACATGGCTGTGAATACACTCACGGTCAGCCAAACTTCTCCGCATCTAATTGCCGAAAAGGCATTTGTTGGAACGTGTGATAATTCGGGTGCGCATCCGGGAGGTCCGTGGTTTCCGGGGGATATTGTGCGTTTCAGAATTGCAGTTGCAAATCTTGGAAGCGCCACAGCAACTCCTGTTACACTAACCGATCTTCTGCCTGCCGGATTTAGTTATCAAGGTGGGGAGACCTATTATTATGGTCCCATTCTTCCCGTAGGCAATTGGCTTTCAGCTTATACGCCTGCCTGTAATACCTTCACAAGTAATATTAGTGCACCACAGTTTGCACCTCTTATCATGAGTGGAGCGCTGACATCACCACCGATCGGCACAGCCAATCCGACCAACTGCATTTGGACTTTCCCCGCACTCCCCGCTCGATGTGATGGTACGCCGTATTATTTTATCATCGAATTTGATGTAAAGGTTACCGCCTTACCAGTTCCTACATTGCCGGGAACGTACGCGAACAACTTTACTATTTCTGCAACGAACGCAACTTCTGCCACGTCGAACAATGCGTATGTTGTCATCAGCAGCCGTCCCGGACTTATCGCGACGAAAGAAGTGAGAAGTACGCCATCAGGTATCTTCGGACCAAGTGCAACAATTATTGCTGGGGGAACCGGAGAATACAGAATCACGGTCAAGAATACAGGCAATGTACCGCTGATCAATCTTTGCTTACTTGATATTCTGCCTCATACCGGAGATATCGGTGTGTTGCAGCCTTATGCTCCGCGAGGAAGTTTGTTCAATATTGCAATGACTACTCCGTTAGCGCCTATTACGAACTTTACGAATCAATATTACGCCAACGCACCGAATGTTACGGCAACGGGCAATCCAAGTAGATTAAATATCTGCAATGGCTTCTGTCTATCCTCAGATGCGCCCGGAGCCACAGTAGGCGGTACATGGGGAGCTACGGTACCTGGCAGCGGCGGAACATATTCGTTCAAAGTGTCTGCTAACGCAACTTACAATCTTCCTCCTGGAGGAATGCTACAGTTTACGGTGCCGTTCACGGTTCCGATAAGCGCTAAGGTCGGTGATACGGCATGCAATTCATTTGCATACCAATGTTCGCCGTTCGGCTCGACGACTTGTCTTGCAGCAGAACCGATTGATGTCTGCATTAAAGTAGTCAAAGATACTTCAGGTACAGGAGGCTGCTGTCCGTGCGATAGCGCAATCATGGCTCCTACGAATATCTACAATAATATTCAGACACAATGGAAGACTATCACGATCTTTAATCTTCATTGCTCACCGATAGACTCGATCAATTTGCGTTACTATGATTGCTCGACAGGTCTGCTTATTCCGCAGATAAATCTTGCGGCTCTTAATGGCGGAAACCTCCACGTCTATCGGAATCCATCAACAAACGTTACACAGCCCATTTCGATGTTCAACGCAAGCAACCGCTATCAACATATGCCGTTGCCGGTGAATACTCTTTTGCCTGCATACGGATCGCCGCTGACTCAGGATAGAGTTTCGTTCGATCTCGGGCTCAACTACTTCTTGATCCCGCCATCATGGTGCATTAAGATCATCATCTATCATGCAAACGGAGATAGTTGTGTCAGCACCCTTCCACGCTGGACGCCGGCTCCACCAACTGATGGCGGCGGCACCGGTGGAGGAATCGGGCATGATTCGATCAAGACCGGTACGGTGTACGGCGTTGCAATTACCGTCGATCCAAAGAGATTCGATAAGAATACATTAGGCTACATCTCTGCGACGGTTTCTGATTCAACGGATATTATCGTCGGAGGAAGCGGCGCTCTTTGGGAAAGTCAATCCGATAATTCGCAATTGCCAAGACCGCTCGAGTTCGTACAATCCAAACGAACGGCTCTCTTCAAGATCGCATCGGATTCTGCGAAATCTCTCATGCAGTTCTATGTATTCCTTTCGCATACCAATGGTAAAGCTGTGAAACCGAAAGTGACGATCGGAGTATTCGATAACGAGTCGAATATGATCGCAACCGATACGATTCAGACTTCGAGTATAACAAGCGCGGTCAATCCGACGCCGGGGACGATGCCACAGAATCAGATACAAATCACAAGCATTCAACCGAATCCTGCGCGCAATAGTATAGAAGTACAATACTTGCTTGGAGCAAGCGATATGGCGCGACTTGAAATCTTCAATACTTTGGGCGTTCAAGTTGGAGTGCTTGCCGATGGATTCCAGACCCAAGGCGAACATACCGTGAACTTCATGATAGGTTCGCTGCCCGAAGGAAGTTATTATCTGCGTCTCTCGACAAATCAGGGACAGGCTTCGGCAGCTTTGAGAATCATTCATTAATAATCTGGTAGGAAGAAAAAAAGCCGCGATCATTTTGATTGCGGCTTTTTTTTACATACTTCAACTTTGGCGAGTTATCGCCTGACGCATCTCCATTTTCTGTGACCTCTTCTTATTTTTATAGAAGTGAATATTTTGAGCGACGAAACCGATTTCAAAATTGTTTTGGACATTCTGAAATTCTATAATTAATACCGGACGACAATGATCATCGGAGTACCGAAAGAAATAAAATCGCAAGAGAACCGCGTTGCGCTCACACCGAGCGGAGCAGAAATTTTAAAGAGTCATGGGCACTCTGTTATAGTCGAAACCAATGCCGGAGTTGGCTCAGGTTTTAAAAATGAAGATTATATCGGAGCAGGGGCAGAGATTGTTGCAACTGCGAAAGAAGTTTTTGATCGAGCCGAAATGATCATGAAAGTGAAAGAGCCAATCGCTCCTGAATATGCCTTGATCCGAAAAGGACAAGTTCTTTTTACGTATTTTCATTTTGCTGCAGATAAAACTTTAACTGATGCGATCGTGAAATCGGGTTCGATCGCGATTGCCTATGAGACCGTGCAGAAAAATGATGGCTCACTTCCGCTCTTAATTCCGATGTCCGAAGTTGCCGGACGCATGGCTCCGCAAGAGGGCGCAAAGTATTTGGAAAAGACGCAAGGCGGACGCGGTGTATTGCTTGGAGGAGTTCCGGGCACTGAAGCATCTGACGTCGTCATCTTAGGCGGCGGAATTGTAGGAACAAATGCAGCGAAGATCGCTGCCGGACTTGGTGCGCATGTGACGATACTTGATGTCAGCCTTCCGAGGCTTCGATATCTCGATGACGTTATGCCGAAAAATGTCACGACGATGATGTCGAATCCTTATAATATTCGCAAACTTATTAAGCGAGCAGATCTTGTCATTGGCGGTATTCTTATTCCCGGCGCAAAAGCTCCGCGTCTGATCACACGCGAAATGCTTAAGGATATGAAAGAGGGATCAGTGATCGTCGATGTTGCCGTTGATCAGGGAGGTTGCATTGAAACCTGCAAGCCGACAACACATGAGAATCCGACATTTGTTGTCGATGGTGTCGTTCATTACTGTGTTGCAAATATGCCGGGAGCGGTTCCGATGACTTCCACGATTGCGCTGACAAATGCAACATTACCGTATGCGCTTCAACTGGCTAACGATGGCTATGAGAAAGCGATTTCAGTGAATGCCGAATTACGAGCCGGCTTGAATGTAATTGCCGGGCATGTTACTTATAAAGGCGTAGCCGATGCGTTCGATATGAAGTATGAAGATTCTAAAAATTTTATTAAGTAATTAGGAATGCCGAAAGTCACCATCGACGGAAAAGAATTCGAAGCAAGTCAAGGGCAAACAGTTATTCAAGTTGCCTTGGAGAATGGCATTGACATTCCGCATTTTTGCTGGCATCCCGGGTTAAGTGTTGCGGGTAATTGCCGCATGTGCCTTTGCGATGTTGAAAAAATTCCTAAACTTTCCATCGCTTGCGCTACCACAGTAAGCGACGGAATGGTTGTTCATACGCAGAATGAGAAATCCCTGAAGGGCAGGGAAGATGTGATGGAGTTTTTGCTCATCAATCATCCGCTGGATTGTCCGATCTGTGATGAAGCAGGGCAATGCAAACTTCAGGATTACGCATTCACGCATTCACGAGGTGTATCCCGATTTGAAGAAGAGAAAGTTCATAAGGATAAACGTGTACCCTTCGGACCGACGGTACTCTTCGATGCAGAGCGTTGCATTTCATGTTCGCGATGCATTCGTTTCGGGCAGGAAATTGCAGATCAGCCCGTGCTCACGTTCGTTGAGCGCGGTGATCATGTTACGATAGAACCGTATCCCGGAACACAACTCGACAATCCGTATTCAATGAACGTCATTGATATATGCCCTGTCGGTGCACTGACAAGCCGTGATTTCAGATTTAAGGCACGGGCATGGGATATGTCATTTACGGAAACGGTCTGCCCTGATTGTGCACGGGGATGCAATATCCGAGCAGGTGTGCGCGATAATGAAATTTTACGTTTAGAGCCGCGCGCGAATCCGAATGTTAATGATTTCTGGATGTGCGATATGGGCAGGCTCGAAGCTTATCCTCCCGTCAATGCCGAAGATAGAATTTCAGGAGCATTTATAAATGAGCAAAAAACTTCTATAGAAGATGCAACACAAGCAATTGCAAATGCCCTGAAGAAATACAAAGCTGAAGAGATCGTATTTATCGCTTCAGCTTATGCAACGATCGAAGATAATTTTTCCTTTGCTGAACTTGCAAAGCACCTGACAAAAAATATCGGATACTTTCCGAATGTTATCGGTGAAGATGCTAAACTTTTGATTCGTGCAGATAGAACTCCAAATGCTTACGGCTTAGAACTTTTAGGAATAAAGGAATTCGCTTCTGATTTTGCAGAGTCATTAAAATCAGGCAAGATCAAAGCGATCTATGCTCTTGAAGATGATTTCTTATCTCGGAATAAATTATCGTTTGATAGGGTTGAGTTTTTTGCTGTTCACAGTACTAATTCTACGCCTACGACTCAGAGGGCAAATGTGATTCTCCCTGCATCTACATGGGCTGAGAAAGAGGGAGTGATCATAAACTTCGAAGGATGGGCACAAAGGTTGAAGCCTGCCGTTGAGACAACGCATCATGTTCGCGGATTAGATCACATGAATCAATCGCGGCTTGATCGTTTCGGATCAAAGTTTGATCGTTGGGCACAAGGACGGAAAGTTGATGCGCTTGAATCATGGCAGCTTGCAGAAATGGTGGGCATTCATCTTGGCATGAAGACAAATCATCTTTACACTGAAGATGTTTTCGAGAAGGCTTCATCATCTATTGCAGGACTTGCCGGATTAGATTATGAGAAGATCGGTGTTTTGGGACATCCTGTTGTAGGGGTGACCAAGGAAAAGAAAGAATCTTTTTACCGTGAAGTCTATCAGCAGAATACATTTGATTATGCTGAAATAATTGCACCTCAAATTGAAATTGAAGCATAATTATGCCTGAGATAAGTAGATTTTTTGGAATAGTGATTACGATGTATGCCGATGAGCATGCACCGCCTCATTTCCATGCTCGATATGCAGAGCATCAAGCGGTGATTAAAATAGAAAATGGCGAGACAATCGCCGGCTCATTACCAAGACATGCACTTCGTTTGTTCAAGATTGGACTGAACTTCATAAAGAAGAACTATTGAAAAATTTTAACGAATCCAACAAGGATGATCCGCATTTTATTAAAATCAAGCCTCTTGAATAAGTAGTATGCAAATTCATAACATAACAAATATCCACAGTGTCAAGGATCTGGCATTAATTTTGGAATTCGATAGAAAAGAGCTTCGGCGAGTTGATCTTGCTGAAAAGTTTAAGGCGAAATCAAAAAGTCCCGGGAGTAAATTTCTCGAGCTTCTTGACATAGAAAAATTCAGCAAAGTTCATTTGCATCCTGAATGGGAGACCATCTACTGGGATAACGGAATTGATCTTGATCCTAATGTTCTTTATGAGATGAGTACACCAGTACAAAATGATTAACAAATGCTGATCGAAGCACTTATAAAAATCGTACTTGTTCTGTTCACAGTCTTAACGGCTGTATCATATCTTGTTCTATTAGAACGTTGGATAAGCGCATGGCTGCAAGATCGTATCGGTCCCAACCGTGTCGGTCCGCTTGGTTTGCTTCAACCTCTTGCCGACGTACTGAAACTTCTGCTTAAAGAAGATATCGAACCGAGCCAATCTGAAAAATGGATTCACTGGCTTGCGCCCGTGATCTCTATCGTTGTTGCATTCAGCGTACTTGCCATTATTCCATTCGGTTCTTCGATCGTTCTTGATGGTAAAAGTTATTCGCTTGCGATCGCAAGTAATATTAATATCGGAGTTCTCTATATTATAGCACTTACATCTGTCGGTGTGTATGGTATCACGCTTGCAGGTTGGTCGAGCGGCTCAAAGTATTCACTGCTTGGGGGATTGCGTTCGAGCGCGCAGATGATCAGCTATGAACTTACGATGGGCTTGGGCCTCGTATCTGTTGTCATGCTTTGCGGAACACTTGATCTCGGTGGAATTATTCAATCACAGATATCAGGCGGTTGGAATATCTTTCGCGCACCTCTTGGATTCTTACTCTTTCTGATCTCATCGTTCGCTGAGACAAACCGGCAACCATTCGATCTGCCCGAAGCAGAGCCTGAACTTGTCGGCGGGTATCATACTGAATATAGCTCGATGAAGTTCGCGCTTTTTTTCCTTGCCGAATATGCGAACATGATCACGGCAAGTGCAGTGATGAGCGTACTATTTCTGGGAGGGTGGCATGTACCGTTCCTGAATACGTTCGGAATGGATCCGAATCTCATGGCAATTCTTGGAATTGCTGCCTTTGCACTAAAGATATTTGCATTCATTTTTTTCTTCATGTGGGTGCGTTGGTCTATTCCGAGATTTCGCTACGATCAGTTAATGAATCTGGGTTGGAAAGTTTTGCTTCCGCTTGGCATTATTAATATCGTCATCACTGCTTTGGAGAAAACGTATCTATTACATTAGCAGCACTTATGCATAACCGCTCAAAATATAATAATTCAAAGCCGAATCGGAAGCTCAGTTTATGGGAGAAATTGTATCTTCCCGAAATTGCGCGAGGACTTCTGACGACGATCAAGCATTTGTTCCGTCCGAAATTTACACGCCAGTATCCTGAAGAAAAATGGGAAGCCCCGGCCGCGTTTCGCGGACGTCCGGTTCTGGTGATGGATGATAATGGTGCAGAGCGCTGTGTTGCATGTGGTTTGTGTTCTCGCGTTTGCCCTCCGCTTGCTATCGAAGTGCAGGCAAGTGAGACCGAATTATTAAAAGAACGCTTTCCCGTGCGCTTCGAGATCAATATGCTTCGCTGCATATTCTGCGGCTTCTGTGAAGAAGTTTGCCCTGAAGAAGCGATCGTGATGAGTAAGGATTACGAACTTGTCTTTACGAAGTACGACGATGCTATTTATGGAAAAGATAAATTACTTACTCCTAAAAAAGATCTTCAGGAGCGGTTGGATTATTTGAGGGAGATGCGGAATTCCAAATGATTGGAATGGTTGGCGCGGGGCTTTAGCCGCGTGAGTAGTACATCATGAAATCTGTTCGCAGGCTAAAGCCCTGCGCCTACCAATATATTTGAAAAGTGTACCGTCCATTTTTTTGTCAACTTTTTTTTCTTCTTTTCCTTGGTTCGGCTTTTGCCGAGGGTGATATTCGCGGCGTCCTTGCTCCTGATGAAATTCCTGCCGGTGAGCAATTTACTGTCATCGTTGCCGGCAATCCCGTTTCAAAAGAACAAAATCGTGTGATCGCCATCCAATTCCCTGAAAATTGGAAGATCGTCAGGGCTTTTGCTGCTGAGGATGGTGCGACCGAGTCCTCGCCGATCGCTCAGTATTCCGAAATGGTCTCGTACTTTGAAAAAGAAAAAGGCCGTACGGTTAAAATCTATGAAGATCGAACTCGGATATACTCAAACCATTTTGATGCTATAGCTTATTTCTTTGTTTTTACTTCGCCGAATGTAACTTCTACAGGAAATTTCAAAGCATGTTTTATCGAGCGCTCCGATCCGGGAATTCCGGAAATAAAGCCAAATAAAAAAGATAAAAAAACGAAGCCGCCCACCAGAATGAAGAATTTTGAGTGGCGAATCGTCTCGCCGAGTTTGGGCAGTAATTTTTCATTTTCTGAAATTACCGAAAAAAAATATTCGCATACCATCCGTTTCATTTCCGGATGGGCAAATACTTCCCGCGGATTAGTACTTAAAGACAGTCTCCATGCTTGTGCACAACTAAAATTATCTCCAAATTTGCTGCGCAAATTCTTTGATCACGAGTTTACTCTTCAGTGGTGGATGCGTGCTGTTTCCGGTGAGCAAACCCTCTTCAAATTTTTACGAAGTGATTCTCTGACCGGACTTACCATTTCTGCAAATCCATTTGGTCAGATGAACCTCAGCCGATTTCCCTTCGTCTCTGATTCCGATCTGATTATTCTTTCAAGCGGTACAACATGTGACGGAGCATGGCATCATGTTGCGCTTTCGTGTGATATATGGGGAACACTCAGGATATTTGTTGACGGAGAGGTAAACGATACGTTGGCGAAGGCTGCGGATTTTTTCAGAGATCTTTCGTATTGCACAATAGGGGATTCAAAAACCCCCGGCCATTTTTCGATCGATGAGCTTCGCTTTCTCAAACGAGCAAAACTTCCATCAGAAAAGATCGCTTCCGATATTGCTGTTGCGACGAGAGATACGTTGACAGATGCACTTGCTCTTTTTCATTTTGAAGAATTTGGAAAGGAAGCATTTTCCAGCATTTCAGCTAAGATCCCTGCAAAAGATACGCTCTCTCACGTTACATCTGAACCGATCTATTTTTTCCTTGATAGCGGAGCGTTCCTTGCTGAGTCAAGCTCTCCCGTCCTTCTTGACCGAGCCGTATTAAGTGTCGAGCAGACTTCGGCAACAAAGATCACTTTTTCCTGGAAGGCAACGAGCGAGATTGGAGTGAAGCGTTATGAATTACAGCGGCGCATTGCAACATTCGGCGAATATGAGAAAAGTATTTCCGTCGATGCAAAACGTCCGATTCAGCAAGGTACAAAAGAAAAGTCTATTATGGCCAGAGCAAGTTATTCTGCTGCCGAAAAACTTCCGCAGTTGAAAAATGATATTGATCTGTATTACAGGTTGGCTCTCTTCGGAAGTAATGATTCCGTTCTGCACTACACTGAACCTGTGAAACTTGAGTTTGGCGGCGCGCGCGATGTATTTGTCGAGCAGAACAAACCTAATCCTTTTAATCCGAAAACAACAATAAATTTCAGACTTGTAAAAACGGCGAACGTCTTGATAGCAGTCTATGATATTATCGGAAGGGAAGTCCTCACACTTTTCAATGATAAACTCGGAGCCGGCAAGCATTCCGTAGATATAGACGGAACAAACTGGCCTGCCGGAATTTATTTCTATAAAGTAAAAACTGCAAAGACGATCGTAACAAAAAAGATGGTGCTGGCGAAGTGAAATTTAATAGCGAATTCTTTCTGATTTCGACGTTTCCTAAACTATTTTAAAATACTTTCATTTTAAATTTGGAAATCAACTAAGGTTGTTGTATATTTGTACAAAGCCAGTCGAATCCGGAATCCCATGGATAGAAGCTATTAAATAAATACCCGGTATTCAAATTCCGGACTGTCACAAAAAAACTCCCGAATTCCCTTTGGCTCTAACGGTATAACCACGTGCGTAAACTTTGGTAAAATTATGCAAAATTCATCTGTTTTATTTCCGGCTCGTAATGAGCGCAGCATCTCCGAAACCCGTAACTCTAATAAAATCATGAGGGGGGGGTATTATCTTCACGTAACATATAAAAGGAGTTGTCTCATGGTGGCAATTCTTTTAAGCGTGTTTTTTAGTTCAGGTCTTCATGCTCAGAATTTTACGTATACCTCGAATGCAGAGTACGGTAAAATTACTGTAAGCTCCGTACCCCAATTAATGCAGTACAAAGTTGCCGATGCAACTCGGTTTACAACAACTGATCCTACCATAGATCTTACGATGGATTGTCTGGCTGCCAATGGCTATGGTCAATGGACGTGTTCATCTGCGATAGGAACTCTTGCGGAGCCGACAACAGATCAATGGCTTTTCAGCCCAAATCAAAGTACTGTGAATCCTTCGGTTCCAACAAACTGGGATATTACTTCTACCTCAACCCATTTAAAAGGCTGGTTTCTACTTGATAATTTACTTGCTAAACCGTCCGAGCAGTTTGTGTCTGGCACACGTCCAGGCTGTCAACCTCCAGGAATCGTTTCTGGCGGAGAATTTAATACTACTTATCCGACAGCTCCTAAAGTCGTGGCAAATCTTAATGGAAGAGTGCGTTATGTTTGGGTCGAGCCAACTGCAAGATTAACATTTAAGCTTGAAGGATTCAATGATGCAGTTGGGGCAACGGTTCCTGAACGGCAAATCGACATCCAACTCAATTCCGCATCCAGCCTACTGCCGAATGGAATTTCATCGAATAGCCCGCTAAACAGGCAAATCATTAAACAAATCATTGCTAATTATCCAACCGGAGGAGGCGATATTACAACAATTGATGTGGGGGGGATAAATTCTCATATGGTTGCTAATGAGACGGCAATTGGCGGTTCCGGTTTTCATTCTGATGAATTCGACATTGCTATAGATCAAAAGTTTTTGTACATTGTCTGGAATTCCGGAGGATCAATTTGGGCAAAAGCAATGTTTTTAAGCAATGGTAATACTGCAACAACTGCTTTTCAGGTTTCCGCATCAGGGACACGCCCAACAATTGCATGCGATGTAAGAAATAATCCTACCAACCCACAGTTCACAGCTTCATTTCTAAATGCTGGTATCGTGAGTGTTGGAGAATTTATCGGCAACGCAATTCAGCACGGTGGGTTTGAAATACTTCAAAACAAATATAATGATCCACAAACGGTAGGTTTAATTGATAATTATATCTGTGGTGCGACACATGCACGCGTACTTGTCTCAAGCGGAGGGACTGCAACAATGACAAGTGTCTATGTAAGAGAATGTGATGAGTTGATTCTTTTTAAAGGGCTGACGTGGGTTTCTGCAAGTGATTTTGGATGGTATGTTGATGGCGTTAGAGTCTATCACGGTGCTGGTTCAGATCCATTACCGAGTCCGATTTTGCAAGGTACGGTCGGGCATTATAATAGCGCAGGACGCGTCGTAGATAAACCAATCATCGCTTTTGCAAATCCATACGATAATCAAACTGGAATTTATAATCAATACCATTGTCTTTATCAGTTACAAGTTCTCATTGACGGTGTGAATACCGAAAATCCGCTCATCCTGATTCGAGGAGCTGACAATAATTTCGGAAATTCAACGGGAAATATCGAAAATAATAATATCACAGAAGATTTGTTTGCTGCGGGTATTAGAATTCTAAGCAATAACGGCAATATGACACACTCATATCTTTGCAATAATACTCTCACCGATTTAAACGGGTTATCTCTTGGAAGCAGTGCTTCAGGATCAGGTATTCAGTCTGATCATTATGATGGATATGTCAACTTATGTTCGATGTCTAACTGTGGGTATGGATATTCAAGTGAATCCAATGACCAACCTTTTATCATACATTCAAGTATGATCAATTCCAAATTAAGCGGAATTTTTATAGACGGAGGGTCAACATCTGATTTTGCCACAGTCGATCTCACTGGAATCCATAGCCCTACAAGTTGCACGACTTGCTATGATTTTGCTGCCAACAATAACATTTCTAATAATGGCTCCAATTCCTCAGATGCTCAAATCCTTTTGATCGATCAACATCAAAAATGTAAGATGGGTGATCAGAGCGGTGGATTATGGGGAAGTTGGGGCAGGAATAAAGTCAAAAATAAGACTTCGACGCTAAAACTAATCGCAACTTCCGGTACCCCTATAGGAAATGTCGGCAGTATAGACAAAAATCGTTGGGAAAACTCTACGGGTGTAACAATCGACCCCTTTCCTCCACCCTCAGCGAATTTTTCAGTTACTTATGCTGCCACTTCTGGGCAAGCACTGGGCAGCTGGACTGATTCATCAAGCTTTTTTAGCTGCTCAGGATATTCTGGTAGTCAAAGAATAGTATCAAAAGGTTCATCTCCACTTTCGTTTCCAATTTGGACAGACACCTGCGCTCATCTTAAAACATGGGCTGCAGTGAATCCAGGTAACGAAGAAGACGCTAAAAAGGAATATGATACTTTACGTATTTTTATTGAACATTGTGCACTTTCCGATACTACTGCCTGGGAAGTATTTCATAATATAGTTTCTTCGGTTCAATATATGAGTAACGATTCAGCTCGCTTCGACCAATTTAGAAGCTGGCTCATTTCAGTCCTGTATTTAAATAAAGTACAGCCTGAATATTTCTGTGCATGCATGGGTGCAATAGCAAGTACTTATCAGTATGGAAAATTTACTCCATTAGGTTTCTTGGCGGTATACAATTATCTTCGTACAAGACATCGTGAATGTTGGAGTGCAAACGATGATAGGGAGTACGCCAAAGATAGTGCTTATGATGCACGCTCTGGACATCAGGATGACGTATCACATCTACCATCCCTTGATTCTATGGGCTTAGGCTTTTTGTTAGATCATAATTTAGCAGGGCAGTCTCCTATATCGATTTCAAGCCAGTATCTGTCATCTTTCACTTCCAGCCCAAATCCTTTCATCAAGGAAACAACGCTTGAGTTTACACTGAACCGTATGACATACGTTGAGGTGGCAGTGTATGATGAACTCGGTAAACTTGTTTGGGGAGATTCTCATGGCTCAACGCTTGAAGCAGGAACGCATCAGATTCATTTAGATGGCTCGGCATTCCCGAATGGTGTATTCTATGCACGAATCTCAACAGGGTTTGGCGAGGTGAAGACTGTGAAGTTGGTGAAGGAGTTTTGAGTTCGTAGGGGCACATTGCATGTGCCTTCCCCTCTGGAATTTCGGAAAACATGAAGAGGGCACAGGCACTGTGCCCCTACGAAATCCTGCAATTTTTTTTAATCCTGTAAATCATGGTTCAGACAATAGAGGTGGAATTCGGACGGACAGGCTTTGCGTCCCGGCTCAGGAAAGAGTTGCTGATGGTATCTATTTTCTCAGAGTTTCAGAAGAATCGGATGATGGCAGATCATTCGTTATTACGAAACGGATCATAATAGAGAATTGATACTTTCCTGATGCATTCTGCGAAAACTAAGATTATTTAAAAGGCACCACCGCCTTCGGCGAAAGCTTAAAGCTTAAAGCTAAAAGCTAAAATTGGGAGGACTAAGATTTCTTTAAAGGCACCTATGCTAATTATCTTCTTAAAAATTATTTTTGGCGATAGGCACCTATGTTTTGGCAATTCCGAAAAAAATCTTCGGTGAGCACCTTGACAAAATGATTTAAATTCCGTATCTTTGCATAGTGAAGATCAATCACATCCTGAACCTCTTTAGAGTCCGCCACCTTGGCGGACTTTTCGGTTTTAAAAGAGAATGGTGTGGTGTGCACAATTAGAATGTTGATCTATAAAGGGTTAGATATGGCTCATTGGGGTTCTGAGAAGTTGAGATCGTGGTAAAAAAATGCCTCAATTCCTTTTCGTTTTGCGGGAAGTATTCTTCATAATAATTGTTTTAGACGCGCTTAACTGCCCGTCATACGCAATTTTATTAAAAATTTGATTATATCATGGCAAAAAAGACTGATAAAAAACCCCTCAAGAAATTTCATACTCGGTTTACCGATGAAGATCCGTCCGTATATAAAGAACCTGCTCCGTTAGATGCAAAAATTTTCGGGCATGAAAAAGAGAATCCTCTCGAATCCATGATGGAGCGGTTCGATAAAGCCGCTGAGATATTACAACTCGAAAAAGGAATTTATGAATACCT
>JBBQGG010000029.1:0-39255 GCA_038322815.1 Kapaibacterium sp. (SeqCode) | reverse complement strand
CAGAAAGATAATGTGGAAATCAAACTTCCTGTTGCTCAGGCGGATACGGCAAAATTGCCGGATGTGAATATCGTTGTGCTGACGATAGGTCTATCGCAGGCACAGCCAACAGACACTCCTGATACACTTATCTATTTCAGCGTAGCGACTGATAAAGACCGAGCAGTTATCTATAAGCCGCTTGGTCTGACCGATCCCAAATCGGGTGCACCGCTCGACGATGCCGAGCTGACAAAAATGCAGCAGGTTATTGTTAAGAAAAACCAGTTGGAAGCAGTGGTGAAAGCTGCTCGTTGGCAGAATCAGAATCTGCGATATGCCATCAATGCCGATAAGCGACTGAGCTATGGCTACATTGATGATGTTATGCGAACGCTGCAAAAAAATGGCGCTACACGATTTAATCTTGTCACTATAACGCAAGGGTTGTAGTGTGATGCAGGCATCTCGTCTGTATTTAAAAAAATATTTTTTACATAAAGCAGGCTGAGCGCTTGCATTACGAAAGAGATTTATGGCTGAAATGGTAGAAGCCGGCGGAAGCGGCAAAAAAGGAAAGAGATCGAAAAAACGAGTTGGAGTAAGAATGGATATGACGCCCATGGTGGACGTTGCATTTCTTCTGCTAACGTTCTTTATGTTATCGACGACTCTGAGCACTCCGCAGGTAATGGAGATCTCTTTGCCGCCGGATAGTAGAGTGAATATTGAAGTGGCGGAATCAAATCTGCTTACAATCAGGGTTCGCAAAGACGAAGCGGTATTTTGGAATAAAGGCAAAGATACTCCTCAAAAGATCACTTCGGCAGATGTTAGTAAAGTTTTGGAGCAGCGTCTTAGGGAAAACCCAAAACTTGCAACGCTCATAAAGATCGATCGTGATGCCAAATACCAGAAGCTTGTTGATCTGATCGATGATCTTAATCTTATTCAGGGAAAACTGGGACAAACTGAAAAACGCTTCAGCATTGTAACGATGGATAAAGACGACAATGCTCTTATCGGAAACTTATAGCAGCATTTCGTGTATATATTAAAGAGAGGATAATTTTATGTCACTTAGTGATCTGACGCTCGATGGGATGGAGCAGTATGGCGGAATCGACATTAAGAAGAACGCCAAGAAAAACACTTTTACAGGGTTTGCGTATTCTGTTGCCTTACATGCACTGCTGATCTTACTATATGTAGGATGGACATGGATCAATAGCGAGGATGACAGCAAAGTCCCTCGTTTCCATAGGAAGATCTCAAGTCTTGCGGAACTTGCGCCGCCGCCATCAACTTCGCAGGATATGGCGACTCCGCCTCCGGCTGCACCGACGATGGACGTTGCAAAGCCCACCTTCGGTATTCCTGTTCCGGTGCCCGATATCCAGGCTCCGAATCTGACAATGCCAACCAATGACATTCCAATGCCTCCCAGCACAGATAACAGCGGACCTGCTGGTCCGGGAGGACCTCCCGGCGGTGAAGGTAACGGACCGCCTCCTGTAGCGGTGGTAGAAGATAAGGCCCCATCGCAGGATGAATTTATTGAAGTTTCAGAGGAGCCTAAGCCGACACAAAATATCCAGGGCCTTGTTCAATATCCTGAAACGGCAAAGAAGGCAAATCTCGAAGGTAAAGTTACATTCTCCGCTCTTATCGGTAAAGACGGCAGGGTAGAAAAAGTAACAATTGATAAATCAGATTATGAAGTCTTCAAACAACCGGTTATCGATGCAGTATCAAAAGTACGCTTTACACCGGCGCGCAATAATCAAACTCCGGTTCGAGTTTGGTACACTCAGACGATCAGTTTCAAACTGCGATAGTAGATATTTATCCAAAGAACTGCGGCAGCCGGAATTTTGGGCTGCCGCTTTTTTTTTCGTATTTTTGAAGAAAATAATACACCTATGAAACTTGCTGCACTGTTTTTCTTGGTTTTCGGATTTATGGCTATTTGTCTTGGAATTGCCATGCTTATGAATGATACTCTTTTGGATCAATTCGGTCCGAGTTTCCGGATCGTTTTCATAGTATTGCTCTTTGGCTATGGAAGTTATCGGATCATGGCAGGAGTTAGTACAATTAGGAAAGCATCTAAAGAGCAGGACACCGCTAATAAATCAGTATAGATGCACAAGTCCTATATCCTGTTATTTATTTTCGTATTACTGACCGGATGCACGGGAAAGAAACAGGGGGAAGCTCCACCCGATACCGCAACCTCCGGGGCATTCGAACTTGTTGCCGATGAAACTCTGAGTCCTGCAATTGATAGTCTTGTTACCGGTTTTAATTTACAGACGCCTAATGCAAAGGTAACGGTTCGATATAAAAATGCGACCGACGCTTTAGATGATCTCCTTCAACAACGAGCACGGCTAGTGCTTATTGCACGTCCTCTGAGTGCGAAAGAGCACGACGTACTTACTCACCAAAAAATTGAATTGATCGAAGCCGAAGTTGCCCAAAATGCAATAGGCTGCATCGTCAGCAGTAAAAATCCGCTGAAAGATATTAGTATGGATTCTTTAAAATCCTTGCTTCAGGATAAAGATAAGAATTATATACGGGTTTCAAGTTCATATTTATCAAGTACTGAATTTGCGCTTGATTCAATTTTTTCTCTTGACAAATTCCAGGAGGGAAGAATAGTCCGTTACCAAACTTCTGACAGCATAATCTCAAGAATCAGAAATGATGATCGCGCAATTGGTTTTGTTGATGCCTCGTGGCTAAAAAAATATTCGAACTCCGGTGATAGCTCAGTTCGTGTCCTTCGAATTTCGCAAGGATCAGGAAGACCGATGATGCTGCATCTTGCCTATGTATTGCAAGGTTTTTATCCTCTTACCTCACGGATTTGCGGTTATACGACTGAAGTACCTAATACACTTCCCAGAGGTTTTTTGGCGTATGCTATGTCTGCTGAAGGGCAGAGAGTGTTTTTTAATTACGATCTCTTACCGAAGACGCAGATTTTAAAGCTTGTTCCTCCCCGTTGATGTATTGCTTAATGACGAAAAATTAATCAATTACTTATACATAAAAAGAAATTCCTTCCGATATTATGGTGTTTTATCCATGCGAAGAAATTGTACTTTGGAAAAGCACTATTATATTATTATAACAGGAATTATGCGGTTTTATAAAAATCTATCTTTTACGATTATCTTACTGGTAACTTTATTATCTGTTAGTAGTTTATACTCCCAAACTTCTAACGATAAAATAAAAAAAGCACTTCAGCTTATTGATCTTGGAAACCCCAAACAGGCAGTAAACGATCTCCGACAGATCGCCGCCAGTGATACAAAAAATGCTGAAGCTCATGCTGCACTTGCAATTGCACTTATCGAGAGCGGGGACATTGCGGGTGCAGAAAAAGAGGTTGAGATAGCCTATGATCAGGATAGAAAAAATGTGATGGTCAGAATATCCCGCGGACAATTATTCGGTAAGCTGGGAAAGCGCGAGGATGCAGTGGAAGAATTCAAACGCGCCATCAAGATCAATGAGAAAGAAATATCAAGTTTTCTTGCTTTAGCTCATTATTATATTTCTATTGATTCTCTTAAACCTGCGGAGATCATGTTATATCGTGCACAATCGGTAAATCCAAATGATGTTCGTCCATTCATCGGATTAGCGGAATTATATGAAAGGCAGCATGCAATTGATCTTGCTATTGAACAATATCAGGATGCAAAAAAGATCGACTCGAAGGATGTTACCGTTCTTGCAAAGCTTGCCCAACTTTATTTCCGTGCAAACAAATATAATGATGCAGTAAAAGAATGGGATAATCTTATAAAGATCGATCCGAATTATTCCCGTGCGTACTATGAAATGGCGCACATTTATGATATTGCGGAAGATCATACGAGTGCTGCAAAATATGCCGAGAAATATGTGGAGCTTAACCCTGATAATACCGATGGCATCTGGCTTTTAGCGCGTTCTCTTGCTGAAAGTAACCAATATCAGAAAGCACTTCCTTATCTCGAAAAGGCTGCAAAAAATGATAGCCTGAAAACCTATACCGATCTTTATCTTGCCCGCAGCTATTTCTTCGAAAAAAATTATGCGAAAGCAATTAAGATTTATACAGTTTCCAAACAATTAGGGGCTTATGATTTTTATTACTATGGCTTTTCGCTTATTTCAAGTGGCGATACATTAGGTGGTTTGGATAAGTGGAAGCAAGCGCTTATTGCTGATACATCTCGTAAGGTGGACGAACGTTTAAAAATAACCATGGGCATCATCGGCTATTTGAATATTCTAAAAAAATATCCTGAAGTTGCTGCGATGTATATAGAAGAGGCTAAAAAGAAATCTTCTGCTGATGATTATTCTATCGCCGGACAGCTTTATAATGTTGCCGGCATGCCTCGGGAAGCAGAATCAGCGTTTGATTCAGCACTGAGTATTAATCCTAAATTAATTGCTGCAAAAGTTGGCAGGGCAGATCAGATTGCGAAAAAAAATCCAGATAATCTCGCTGCAGCAGAGAAAATGCTTGATGAAATTTCGATCGCTGATGCCAGCCCTAAAGAAAAGGACGCAATGGGAATTGCGTATGCCCGTTTAGCAAGCCGTTATTTTGCAGTTAAAGATTTTAATTCCGGCGTCAAAGTGCTTGAGGAAAAATCATTAATGCTTCTTACTGCTAAATCACCCTTTATCATTAACGTTTATAAGGCCGCTGCATCCGGTTATCTGCAGCTTAAAAATTTTAAGAAAGGACTGGAATATTATAAAAAAGCTGAAGCTATCGATCCTAAAGATGAGGACGTCAAGAAAGGATTGGATTATATTAAGCAAGTAGGGAAGTAGGGAGTAAAGAATATTTTTTTAGCAAGGAAACTTTCTGCAGAATGGGGTGTTCCTCTCTCAGATAATCATGCGTATTATGTCTTAATTTTTATTAATTCCCACTATAAAATGAATAAATCCTGCACCCTGAGGGCAATTGCATTTTTTTTAATTTTAGTTTTTCTTTCCGTTGATGCAGCACACTCTCAGTTGAATATTTTTAGCGTGCCTTCGGGAAGATCAGGAATAGGTCCGAGCGCGGCAGCCGGTTCACCTCAGGATCTTTTTCACATACACGGATGGCGTTGCGCCTCGCCTTTGCCCCAATTTCTTACGTCTGATTATTTTGATCCGACCTTAAGAATTTCTTTGGAAGACGGGAATGTACCTTCTCATATATTCGGACAACTTTCGATGCAGAATTTTGATGATAATACAGGGACGAGTATAGGCGTACCCAAACATTCGTTTATTGCCAAGAAATATGATTTCGTTTTATCAACCACACAAACTTTTAATCCGGCATTTTTTAATATGAATACCGGAGAAAATCTTAAATCTTATACGTATGATCTGATACTCTCCACAAAAAGTAAATTAGCCTCGATACGATTTGCCACTACGCCTCCGACAACACCTTTAGGCGCTCTTGCAGATCGTGAGATAATGACAATTACAAATACTGGAAATGTCGGAATAGGTACTCCTTTTCCACAGCCTGCAGAGTTGCTGAACATTCATTATACTCTGCCGGGTTCTGGTGACCCGCCAGGTCCATGGCCAGCTATAAAACTGTCGATCAATAATACCACGCCTCAATCAACAGATAATCCAGGCACGTTTTATCATCAAGGTCTCACTCTTGCCCTCTGTCCGGCAGATGGCTATTTTGGGCCTAGGAAATTAGACGGCGTTTTGAATGTCAGTTCTGGTGATTTGATCCTTTCTACGAATAAAGCACCCGCAGATCCGTTGGCAACTCTGAGAACAAATGATGACGGTGGCGCTATTCGGTTTATGACAATTCCCTCATCAACTCCAAGAACTCAATTCGAAAGAGTAACTATTTTGAATAATGGAAATATTGGAATAAGTAATACTACTCCAAATGGATTATTCCAAGTCGGAAGCAGTTTTCTTACGGTTCTGGGAAATGGAAATGTTGGCATTAATAACCCAGTACCATCGGGGCTTTTCCAAGTGGGTATTAATCAACTCACTGTGCTAAGTAATGGGAACGTAGGGATAAAAATAATGCACCAGTCGGTCTTCTCCAGATTGGACCGAAGATAATTTTGACCGATGGAGATGGTAATGGCGACTGGGGTGGAATTTTTTATAATAATAGTTCTGCAGGGAGAATACAAGATGGTGTTGCAGCTAGTTTGGACTTTCGTCCTTCGGGAACCCAGATTACGAATTTGGATAAAACAAAGAATGGCGGACTTACACTTTCAGTTTCACCATTTGCGACTCTTGGTAATACATCGCCTTTGTGGCATCATCTTATGTTAACTCCGGGTGTGCTTCAACTATGGGGCGGGCCCGACGGACCGACTTTTCAGATTATGAATACTGTCGCTGCTGATGTGCCACATAATCTTGCCGCTATCCCCGGATGGACATATATCAGATATAAAACATTAATTGGTACTGAAGGTATTGATGAACCTTCGCTTACATCTTCGGATCATCCTAATTGGTTTCCTGGAAAAATTAATCTAGATAATAATGCCGATCCAACTCAGAATACCGCTCATACTCAGCCTTTAATGCTTGCTGTGAACGGACTTATTCTTTGTAAAGAACTCATCGTAAAAACGGCAACTCCTCCTTGGCCTGATTATGTTTTTAATAATGATTATAAACTCCTACCGATTCTTGATTTGGAGAAAAGCATAAAAGTAAATAAGCATCTTCCCGATCTGCCTTCTGCGAAAGAGATAGAGGGCGGTGGAGTTAATGTCGTTGATCTCGAAGCGAAACTCGTCAAGAAGGTAGAGGAATTGACGCTGTATGTGATTGAGCTGAAGAAGGAAATCAATGAGCTGAAAAATAAATAAGGAGCTTTGCCATGAAAAAAATCATCGTTGCTCTTTTCTTTATATCTTTTTTTTACGAATCATCCTATGCACACAAGGAATGGGTGCATCAATGGATAATTAAAGAGGCATTTAAAGTATTAAAGAAGGAATTACCTGAACAAACTTTCTCTGAATTAGAGGAATTCCTTGGATCTGATCAATATTGGCCGTTGGGAAAAAAGGAATTTTGGTATCCCGAGGCTGATGGTAATTCAATCGTCAGAGGAGCTTATCAAGAAGATATGGTAGATTTGCTGTGGAATTATGGTGGCGGTGTAGGTGATGGTTTTACAGCTAGTGACACTCATTTTTGGGATTCACAAGATGGTGCAGGTGATTTTACACATTCCAATCTTACTGTATTCCATTATCACCCGCCTAATGCTTTTGAAAAAGCAAACAGATATTTATTTGGATTAAATAAATTTGTTGGTGATTTTACAATATACCGAAGCGCTGCGCACGGGATACCAATTTTGAATTATCCAAGAGGTATATTTTGGTTGAATTCTTATACTTTGACATATCCAAGTCTTTGCGATGTTTACCATAATGCTTCTTTGAGGTTCATTTATGGAAGCTATTACGGGGTAGGGGTGAAACGAAGCCTTCATGATACCCCATATCCACTAAATTCTACTGAAAGAAAGATATTCTTTTATGATATTTTTGGAAGGATATTGCATCTTCTTGGTGATATGAGTGTGCCCGCCCATACACATAATGATACCCATCCTTGCAATGGTATTGGGGTTTTAGGAATTGATGATGATGGTGATAGATATGAGCTTTTTATGGGGAATAGATTTGTAGATGGTTTGGGAGGCGATGGAAGTTCAGGATCGGCCTGCAATGAGGATCAGCTTGATCCTTCTAACTCAACACAAATTGCACCTCATGTTTTGGAACAGGGAGGCCTCATTTGGGAAGTATTTTCAATGACAAATGCCGAAGCTTTACGTTATCTGTTCTATAATACTAATCGGCTTGCAGCTCATTTCCCAAGTTATAGTGTGGAAAATTTCCTTTCAACCGGATCAGCAGGTAATAATTCCATCGCGCATGGCACAAACCCTTTTCTAAATTCCATGTATTCCCAATTGGGCGATCCTCCTAATGATATGACTTCTGATGATATCAGCAATGCTGCATTTCGCTATGTAATAAGAGCTACAGCAACACTTTTGTATTGGGCAGAAATTAAACTTCAAGAAATTTCGTGTCCGACAATTTTAAGATTGCAAAGTGATAATTTTTTTGGTATTGAAGTTCCGCCGACTACAAAATTAGCTTCATTCGAAGCAACTCAGAAAATAATTGGAGGGAATAACGTTTTCGCAATTGATGTTCCTATAGGAGACTATATCGTTCATTCTCAGGCACTTTTGCAACTCAAGGCTGGTGAAGAAATATCTCTTCGGGACGGTTTTGCTGTAAATGCCGGAGCGGATTTTCATGCTTTTATTGCAACCCCTGTCTGTCAGACTATTAACGGCGATGATGGCTGTATTTCAGATAACAGTGGAGGCACAATTGCTGATGGCGCGACGTCATCTTTCAAACAAAGCTCATCGGTTTCACACGTTTTATCATCTACTGATACAACGGTTAATAAACTTTTTCTCTATATAGACACAGCCGTAACTATCAGCGGTTCAATTAATGATACGATTAAAATATCACAATATGTAGCTTCACTTTGGGATACGGTTGACTTTAGAGGTGATTCTCTCAAAGTCGGAGCCGATAAGTTCCATGATACTGCCGGTGTTTATTCAATAACAACTGATACGGTTAAAATATTATTTTTTGCAAATGATAGTTTAAAAGAAGAAGTGGATACAAATGCAATAGTTGAAGTTTATGGCAATGGAATGGTTTATATTTATACGAGTTCTAATGAGAGTAAGGCAAGTTCGGGTAGTAAACTCCCTATGACAATTCAATTATATCCAAATCCTGCGAATAGAATTTCTACAGTGAGGTATAATCTACCATTTCAGGCTATGGTGTCAATTAAAATTTATGATGATCTCGGTCATGAAAAAAGCGTTATTATTTCCAATGAACATCAAAGGGGTGGTGAACACTCACTTACCTATGATTTTTCGAAATTGCCGCACGGAAATTATTATCTAAGAGTGGAATATAGTGGTAATGTAAAAACCATTCAATTAGTATCCCCGGATAAATAAATACGAAAATAGCCCTCATTATATTCTTTTGTTGCTTAATGTTACTCATTTCTGAAGTTCAGAATGTTGAAGCATCTGTTTGTATATCAGTTGATACAATTGGAAAATATAATGACACTTTAAAAATTTCACAATTTAGTTTATTTTCAGGATACTTAGGTATAGGCTGGCCGCTCGGAGTGGGAGGTGAATTTTCCTATAGACCTTCCAGTGTAATAGGCTTAACAATTGGTGGAAATGTTCCTTTACCTATTTTATTTGAATTCCGTTCTACGATCAGTACCGGAGTATCTTTTGCAATGGAAAAAATTAAGTCCGAGGGCAGACAAGTGGGAATTTCTGCTTCGGTTATAATTTTTCCGCCTGGAATCTGGGATCAAACTCTTTATACAGTTTCTTTTTGTTTAGGCACAATGCCGGGTTCTTTGCCGAGATTCAACTGGAAATTTGGATGTTTGATATTTCTTAGCGAAGGGAAGGATTTCCATAAAATACATGGTGGATTACCTATAGTTTCTGTTTCTTGGAGGATATTTTAATTTCTTTAAATTAAAGGCTATTTTATGAAATTTCAATCGTTCATTATCTCATTGGCATTCATTTTTTTTATTTTTTTCGGCTGCAAAAGTAATCCTGTCTCTGCCCAAGGTGGCAGTATTCAGGATATTTTCCCCTTGAAGGTTGGCGATAGCTGGACTTATCGTCAAAAAGATTTCGATACTTCCGGAGCGGTAGGAATTGATACTACAGGTGTAATAAGTGTTAATGGCGAAGAAACATATAATGGCTTTCATGCTTATCATTATACGATTGATTCAGGATTTGTACTCCTGTATTATTCTGGTTCCGATCTTTATAGTATTGATCCCAGCAGCACTTTTACTCCTGAGATTATTCTCCATTATCCGATGAATATTGGAGAAAGTAGAGTAAAAGATACGACTCTCAACGGAACGTCTTTTAGAGAAACAGTAACTCTTCTACAAAACTCCGAAGCGGTTATCACTGTAGCGGGCACATTCCAAGCAGTTCATTTTCTAACTGTTGATGCCTATCTTTTCCCAAATATCGCTGACACAGTTTCGATAGTGGATACTTATTATGCCCCAGGTGTTGGGTTAGTATTAGCGAAAAATTATGAATTTATAAATAACAAACGTTACGTGAGCCGGTCTGTTGAGCTTCAAAGTTATGTGGTAAAATAGCAACCTTCTCTTTCTAATTCTACCTTCGCTCACTCAACCCCAGCAAAAACCATGTAATCTTCCTTTTCGTGAGTTTTGAGATTCTGCTCTTGTGATCGAAAAGGGGACTGACCTCGCTACTAAGTTAGTGCAGGGAAACATTATCGCTGGACTGTGGTTCTCCTATGTGTATTCAATTTGATGGGAAAATTAAAACTATTAAGATTATTATTCAATGACAAAAAAAGCAATAGCTTTCTTGTTGTTATTTGTATTCGCGGCCTCAACTGCAAGATGCCAAGATACGACCACTACCCAAAAAAAAACAAGTGCATTTGCAATTGGTGTTGGGATTCCTTCTGGTTTAAATTTATCATTCACTCAAAAGTTAACACCGGGCATTTTTTTATCGCTCTCTGCCGGTGCTTTATTGGATAGATATACTTTTAGTATTGGATCTGGCTTTCGAGTTGGGGGCGAGACCTCTTCTTCAAACATTGCTTGTCAATATACAATTACGTCACGCCCTCCTGTTTCTTTTACACGAATCCAAGATAAAGTCTTCTCGATATATTATCATTTTTTTAACTTTGATTCGTCCCCTTTTTTTTGGGGAATAGGTATAGTCCTTCCTATTGGACACTATGATTGGAATATTCCTTTGCCATTCGTAGAAATCGGCATTCGATTATTTTCTTTCTAACCCTATCCCTACTCCGCCAAGCCAGCCAAAAACCATTTGATCTTCCTTTTCGTGATTTTTGAGATTCTGCTCTTGTGATCGAAAAGGGGACTGACCTCGTTACTAAGTTAGTGCAGGGAAACATTATCGCTGGACTGTGGTTCTCCTATGTGTATTCAATAAGACATGAAAATCAAAGTACTCTTTGGGTTTATTTTTATCCTCTGCATTTCGTTGCAGAGTGCAATGTGCCAAGATTCTACAAGCGTTACTAAGAAAAATGTAAGTGCATTTGCAGTTGGAATAGGGATTCCTACTGGCTTAAATTTATCGTTTAGTCAAAAGATAATTCCCACTTTTTTCTTATCAATTTCTGCCGGGTTATTGGTGGATAGGTATACCTTAAGTATTGGATCTGGCTTTCAAATTGAAGGATCTTCAAACATTGCCGTTCGCTACACTATTACCTCACTTCCACCTGTTTCTTTTGAGAGAGTAAAAGATAAAGGCTTCTCACTATTTTATCATTTTTTTAACTTTAACACGTCTATATTTTATTGGGGCATAGGTGTAGTATTTCCTAGTTTCCCTTTACCATTCGCAGAAATCGGTATACGACTTTTCTCTTTTTAAGGCTTCGTCAAACCCAGCAAAAACCATTTGATCATTCTTGCAGCGAGGTTGGATGATATATAACTGAAAAAATAGTAGAAGATACAAGGCACGTCATAGACGTGCCTTACGTTTTTAGAGCCACAACAATTCTTCAATGAACGTCTTTAAGCGCATTACATCATCTAAGGTCTTGGAAAAGATCGGCGGATTAGCACGGTTCTCCGCGCAATTCTTCCGGACAGCTTTTCGTCGCCCTTTCGAAACGAAGGAGCTTATCAAACAGACTTATGAAGTCGGAGTCAGGTCATTTGGACTTGTGGCGATCGTAGCATTAGTGATCGGTGCTGTGCTTACCATGCAAAGCCGTCCGACAATGATGAAATTCGGAGCTGAGGCTTTTATTCCAGCTATGGTTGCGATCAGCGTGTTGCGCGAACTTTCCCCTGTGCTGATCTCTATCATCGTCGCCGGCAGAGTCGCTGCCGGAATTGGCGCTGAACTTGGTTCGATGCGCGTTACAGAGCAGATCGATGCTATGGAAGTTGCTGCACTAAGCCCGTTTAACTATTTGGTTGTTACTCGTGTCCTTGCTTGCATGATAGCGTTGCCCTTACTTACGGTATATGCTGATTTCCTTGCCTTAACAGGTTCGTTCTTCGTGCAAAATGTTGAAGCGGGTATGAGCGGAAGACTCTTTTATAATAGCGTCATGACCACTATAAACTTTGTTGATTTTGGACCAGGAGTAATTAAGACGATCTTCTTCGGATTTATCGTAGGGATCGTGGGCTGCTATGAAGGTTATAACTCTAAAGGCGGGACTGAGGGCGTTGGGCGTTCGGCAACTGACGCAGTTGTCGTAAGTTCGCTGCTGATCATTCTTGCCGATGTGCTTGCCGTGAAATTAACCGTTTTCTTTTTTGACATTGCATAATGCCGGAAAAGAATGAAGTATCTGCACCAAAAAAGCTCGTTGAAGTCGAGAACGTCTCGAAATCTTTCGGCAGTAATCACGTTTTGGAGGATATATCGCTCTTCATCAATGAAGGTGAGACTTTATCAGTTTTAGGAAAAAGCGGAGTAGGGAAGAGCGTGCTCATAAAGCTTATCGTAGGGCTTCTTCCGCTTGATTCCGGAGTGGTAAAATACGAAGGGAAATCTATCAGCGATGCGACTGAAAAGGAATTGAATGAGATTCGTAAGAATATAGGTTTCCTTTTTCAAGGGGGTGCACTATTTGATTCAATGAGCGTGGGGGAAAATCTGAACATGATTTTGCATAAGCACACTGAACTTCCACTCGAAGAAAGGGAGACGCGTATTCTTAGAGCATTAGAACTTGTGGGCTTAAAGGATAAAATTGACGAAATGCCTTCGTCGTTATCAGGAGGACAGAGAAAACGTGCCGGTTTAGCCCGTTCAATAGTTCTTAAGCCAAAACTTATTCTCTACGATGAGCCTACGACAGGGCTTGACCCAATTACCGCAGGCTCGATAGCTGAGCTTATACTAAGCCTTCAGACAGAGCTCCAGGTAGCTTCTATCGTTGTAACGCATGATCTCCCTACTGCTTTTACAATTAGCGACAGGACTATTGTTCTGGAAAGCGGGAAGAAGATATACGACGGTCCTGTTGAAGGACTTTCAAGTACTCATCACGAACATTTAGGGGAATTTCTTGATGCTGCGAAACTTGATAGATCGAGAAGAGAAGAGATCATCAAGAACGCTCATAAGATGTAATAATTAACTGAAATCTTTAACTACATGAAAATAGCTAAAATACCGGCATCTCGTACAGGGCTTTTTGTCATAATATGCTTTAGCCTGTTAATTGTAGCACTTTTTCTTATTGGAGATAAGCAAAAACTTTTTAGCAATACTTCTACGTATTTTGTTAAATTCAGGGAAGTTAATGGTTTAAAGCAAGGAGCGCAAGTCCAGATCTCCGGTATTAATGTCGGAAGCGTAAGCACTATAGACTTGCCAAAGCGATCCGGTGATTCGGTAAAACTTACGATTAAAGTCGTTAAAGATGCTCAGAATCTTATACACTCCGATTCGAAAGCGTCTGTTACAACTGAGGGTTTGGTCGGAAATAAAACAGTCTCAATAACCGTAGGGAATGATTCCAGTCCACTTTTACCGGCTGGAGGGCTCATTATTGGTGAATCTCAGCGAGATCTGATGGGTGTCGTCGATACTGCAGCTGCTGCACTGAATGCAGTGAAAAACCTCACTGAACAAGCAAGCGGCATTATAATTGACATTCGCTCAGGCAAAGGCACCGTAGGCAAGTTGCTTACCGATGAAGGGCTGTATAGCGATATCAGAGCAATTGTTTCCAATACTGATAAAAGTCTCAGCACCATAACGCATACTGCCAGCAAACTGGGGATTTCTGTAGATTCTGCTCTCGGAAATATCTCGGCAACATCGAGTGAATTCAAACGGCTTGCGAACTCCATAAATAGCGGTAAAGGAAGCGTCGGGAAACTCCTGAACGATAATGAACTCTATGACAAGCTTATCGGAATGACCGGCTCGATCAACAGTACGATCACTGAGCTTCACGATGCAATGGTAAAGATATCTACAGCATCTGGAAACGCGGCAGAAGTGACAGAAGCTTTCAAGCATAATTTTCTTGTAAAGGGCTATTTCGAAGATCGAGGATATTGGGATGCAGCTGCATTTGAGAAGAACATACAAACGAGGATAGACTCATTACGGCAGATCGAAATCAGAATAGACCAAAAGCTTAAAGGAGTTAAAAAGTAAGCTCAAAAGACATAAATTGCCTTGCATAGTAGCTCTGTTAATAGATACATTATGTAAAGTCTTAAATAGACGCCTCATTCAACCGTGAATTCGAGGAGTGGCATATTCTTTTCGACTGAGTTTCCGATTTCAATATGTATCTTTGAGACTGATCCGGTAAATCCGGCAGTTATGGAATTCTCCATTTTCATTGCTTCAAGAACCAGAACTTGAGTATTTTTTTGAACTTTATCGCCGACTGAAACCGATATTGATCTTACCATTCCGGGCATTGGAGCCTTCAAGACCATTCCCTTTGCAGCTTTAGTGCTGCTGCCGCTGTCTGCATTCCCTGAGAATCTTTCCCTGATGATCTGCTCTTTCTCTGTTTCGACTGAGACTTCGATTCCGTCAATCGCATTTCCGTCACTAAGAGATCCTGAACCCGTCAGAAACACTTCCGAGACTTCATTACCATTCTCAACGAGAAAATGTCCTGGATTTTGCTCCACGACTTTTGGCAAATCAACTGCTGATACTTTCTTCCCGTCTATATCACCCAATATTTTATTCATTAAAAAAGACATGCGTTAAAATGAGAAAAGTAAATACCCATACATTCAACCATTTCGTCGTCAAAAGTGATACAAATATAACGACTTTAAGTTGACATGCTGTGAAGAAATAAGAAATGGAGTGAATCTATAAAAAAAGAGACGCAAAAAGTGTTCTGCGTCTCTTTCAAATCCCCTAATTAAAAACTAAGTACTCATTTCTTATGCACCAATTTCAACGTCTTCACCTCCCCAAAGCCGGTTGAGATTCGGGCATAAAGTGTGCCGCTTGGCAAGTTCTTTCCGTCGATATGAACCTGATGTACTCCCGTTTCCAACGAGGAACCTTTGCCATCTCCCCAAACTAATCTGCCGAGTTCATCATAAACTGATACTGAGATATATGTCATGCGATTGAGAGTAAACTGCAATGTGGTCTCACCACTAAACGGATTAGGAGTTGAAGTGAAGGATGCAAGATAAGAACTGAAGCCTTGAACACCATCGTGCAGCCGTAATATGCTATCCAAGCCAAGATCCTTCATTGAAGGCAAATACTTTACGTCGTAGCCGTAATGCACGGCTGTTGCGCTATCTTGTGCATACTGCTTATCAGCAGGTGGTCCCCAACATTCACGGTGATAAGTTCGCAAGTAATTCATTATAGCCAATACTTCAACAGTCTTCTGGTAAGTAGACATAATTGCAGCCATACACTCGCAGAAATATTGGGGTACGATTGTATTCAGGTATAAAACTGATAATAACCAAGATCGATATTGATAATAAATATTAGTATCATTGCTCCTAAATTGATTTGCTGCATCAAGATGTGTGAATATCTGCCAGGAAGTACTATCGCTTAATCCACATTTTTCAATATATAATTTTAGTGTATCATATTGCTTTTGAGCTACTTCTTCATTAGAGGGATAAACTGCTGCCCATGTCCTCAGATGAATACAAGTATCTATTGTAGATTGAGAAGAAAGGGGCTGAGCATTTTTAGATCCTATACCCTGAGAACCTGAATAACAAGAACAGCTAAACCACGAAGAAGAATCAAACCATGGACTAAACTTTGTTTCACCGCAGGTATATATTACACTAAAATGTGCTTCAGGACAAGCTGGCGTATAAGGGTCAATGCTACCCCAGTTATTATTATCTATACTACCGATGTTTGCCTGAGTTAGACTAAATGTAGAAATTAGTTTAGGTGTTCCTGATGTGATAATTTGATTTTTTCCCCAACTACCCCAAGAACTTCCAGGTAATTTTCCAAGATCGATCAATTGATTTTGGTCACCCAATGTTATTTGCGCTTGATTTGATGCAGATCCGTTATTGGAGATATTATTATTAGCAGCAAAGTCATAGCAAGTTGTGCACGGCGTTGGACTGTGAATCCCCCTCAGGTCAACTTCTGCATGTGGTACTCCGTATAAATATATTCCATAATGCTTAGAATTGGTAATGGTCGTATGCACAATTAATGGAATATCACTTGCATCACTCATATAGCCGATAGTGCAACCATCTATTGTATTTAAATTTACATATCCAGTATAATGATCGGACTCGATCCCGGTATTATCACTAACCAATCCAAGTATAAAGACACCGGTTTGATCTTTTACAGTATTGTTGCAGAGATAGGGTTGTACCTTATCGCTATTAAAGTCATTATGCACCCATATCCCGCGAAAAAATAAATCCTCGGTTATCGTATTATTCATAATATTCCCCGTCGATTTATCAAATTCTATTGCAGTTTCTATATATCCCGCCGCATAGCCTGAAGGCAATGAACGATTGTTTGATGCCTCATAATATGAGAAATCATTATTATTGACGTTGACTTGAGAAAATCTTCCTGTCGTGTTGAAATTCCTAATCAGAATTCCCTGTGCGGGATCGAATGGATGGTCACCGACATTTGTGCATGCGCCTGCAATAAGATTTTCGAAAATATTATTTTCGACAGTTACATCGTTATATCCAACATTCGCTATACATGCACCGTTAAGACCATTCTCTATAAATATAGGAACGAGATCCCAATCTTTAATATGAAGATATGTTAGTTCCAACCCACCATTTCCAGGAGTAACGCCATGGAAACGTATCCGATTTAAAATGTCATGATCGAGTACAACCTTATCAGGTCCGCCGTTATCGCTGCATGTTCTACCGTCATAAAGAATGATAGAACCTGCCCCGCCAGAAGGAACATCTCCCACATGCGCAAAATTCGTATATGTATTATAGGTTGAATTTAAAGTAAAATTACTCGAATTACCATATCCATTTTTAGTCGTGATGAGCATAACAACATTTTTCAAAACAACAGATGTAAGATGATCTTCATCGTCGAACCAATCCTGCATCGGTATGAAGGAATTTATATTGCTGTGATCTATTATTGCTTTTACACCAATGCGAAGCAATCCCGTTTTTGGACAATTTGTTGATAATACGGAAGCAGCAGAACAATGATTATTCATGTCGACTACAAGCGAACATGATGGATTTAATCCGATCAGATAAACATCTGCATCGTAAAGAATATTAATCATTGCATAATTACAATTTAACGCATTGCATTCCCAAAAGACAGCACCACCGTGGATATTGAGATTTGGCGTTACGGGACCTGTGCTTGGTCCATTCAAATTTACATTCAGATTTTTCCAGCCAGGTCCATTCCAGTCGGGTCGCGCGGCGCTTCCATAGCAATCCCAAGTCGAACCTTTATTAACAGTAATCATGCCATCGCTTCCTATTTTTGCAATATCGCAGACAGGCATAGTATATAAATTCGCCATTGTGCTCCCATCAGAAGCACCAACGGTCAGAGCAAGAGAAGCCGATGAAAATGAAAGCGAGCCCACATTCAATGCCTCTCCGAAAAAACCTGTTGCTGAATTGGTATTCGGATATTGCCAATACATACCGCTTGTCGTGCTGCCGCCATCAACTGCTCCGTAATTCGGATCGCTCCAAATCGTGAACTTCACACCGCCAAGGAGTTTTGTTCCGGCAGTTCCCCCATGTCCTGTGTTACCATCGGCAATAGAACAATCATTGGTTACAAGAGTATATTCTTCGATTTCTTCATCGAATGTTCGTTTATCGCGCGCATAATAATGATCCGCTCCAATCTTCCAATATGTATGGATTCCCATTTGATTGATCGCGCCGCAATAACTTGTCAGATTCGATCCGTTATCTTGAACGGCACCGCCAGTCCGATCAAGCAGCAACCTGGTATCGGAAGTATTCCCGCCCGGATTATTTCCGAATCCGTTATCGGCACCGCGAACGAGAATCAATGGTTTCTCGATTACTGAACCGAAATTATTGACAATCAATTGATACATGCAATGAAATTGATTATACGTTCCGCTTTGATTATCATATGGATTTGCAAATGCAATAATTGGTTTATCCTCAACTGCATTGACGCAGTTATAATGGCCCCCCGTGCTTGGCGGAATGGGACTTGGCAGAGGATCAGACCCCATACAATTATATGCTCGTTTCCCGTCAACATACCATGCTTTGTCATCCCAATGAATACCGTCGCTGTTTGTAGCCCAGCCAAGATTATTGAATAAAATCAATTCATCGCATTCGCGGACATATACCCCAGTCACGCGTGTTACATTTCTCACACTTGAAACGACAATGCGGGCATGCGTTGCATTGCATATATAATTGTCAAATCCCGCCGTAATGGGATCATTGTATTTTTTTAACAATGGCTTGGGTCCGCCATTCTGTGCCGTGTTTCCACTATATTCGCCTGCCATAACATTCCCGCCGTTAATATATGCAATAGCAAAAAAAGGAGTTGTCGGATTATTGCGCACATCACAGGCAACGGTGGGTCTTGTTCCTGTGCCGACGAGAAATGCGGATTGCCAGGCAGCGCCGGTACTAAGCAAGATTGCCGTTGCATAAATATTTCCCGAAGAATTCCAGACTATATAGAGAAATTTTTTATCCATTGCGATATCAAATTCATCACGTGGGTCGGCTTCTCCATTATCAACGACATGGGTATTGACACCGTCGTTCGTATATGCCGTAGCATGAATATAAGAATGAATTACTTGTTGTACGATCTGTCGTTGCTTGGCTGGGTTTGGCAAGCCATCGAGTTTAATATCAATTTCCTGATCGCCTGATATTCCTCGTTGATCATTAAGTCCGCTTAGAAAAAAATCAGTTCGCGCTGTTGCTCCAGATCCCGGATCAACGACAACATATCGAACGCTTCCATTGAGATTAGCTGCGACCTGGCACTGGGAAACGGAAAAATTCGGATTATTAAAATCGCCGCCAGATACGACACCCGGCGGCTGACAGCCGGGATGTGTTGCGTCACTTGTAACATATTTTTCCGAAGGCTTGGCAATCAAATTGCCGAGCAAGAGCCAGCCACTTTTTCCATTCGGATTATATGTTCCGCTTCCTAGCACATCATACTGATTCGGACTAAAAATCCAATTTTGAATGCCGCTGACCGGTTCAACATTCGAACCAAAACCACTCGATACTGTCCATACTCCGTAATTGTTTGCTGCAGCGCATTCGGCCGTAATGATAATTCGAGGATCGTCCGTTGCTGTTGTTGAAAAATGCTCTCCCTCAGTAACCTTGAACTGATTCATACCGCCGTTATTTCCATATTCGGCATTTCCCGTGTAGGTATGATTTTGTGCCCGAAGACCGGATTGGAAAGATAATATTGTGAAGAGAATTGAAAACGTAATGCTATTCCGCCTATGCTTTACTTGAAATGAATCCACCACCCACTTTATTTTAGGGTTAGAGGCATTTATGGAAAAAATAAAAGCAAAACTGCGATATGACTTCGCCGAAAAAATACCGATTAAATTTTTCATATTGTATATATAAATGCCTATGGAAAACATCCTCTGGAGAAATGTTACAAATTCTCGGAGGGGTTTATGTGTTTTTTTAATCCCAAGGGACTAATAAGTGCAATATACAACAAAATTTTCCTAAATGCAAGCGTTTTAGGAAATTATTTTAAAAGCACTGAAAATCATTGAATTTCAGCAATAAAAAAAAATCAGTCCCTATAAATTAATACTTCGCACTTTCAAAACATCCTCCGCCATTTGTTTCTTCAGCTCGTCTTGAGAATTAAACTTTACTTGAGGACGCATATAGGAAAGAAATTTCAGCGTAACGTTTTCCTTGTAAATATCAGCATCGAAATCAAGAATATAAGCTTCAACTTTTCTCGATTCGGCTTCGGTAACTGTAGGACGTGTTCCGATGCTTATTGCTGTCGTATGAAGTTTGCCTTTTATTATTGCAATTCCTGCATATACTCCATCGCAGGGAATAAGTTTATGCTCCGGTACGCTTAGATTTGCTGTCGGGTAGCCAAAAGTTCTTCCGAGCCTATCACCGCCTTCAACAATGCCTGTTAGTTCATACGGTCTTCCAAGAAATTTATTTGCCGTTGTCAGGCCGCCTTCTAAAAGAGCGCGTCGAATTTTAGTAGAACTGATACTGATTCCTTCTACAATTAGTGGGGGGACTTCTTCAATAACGATTCCTGCCTTCGGCACCAACATTTTCAAATGTTCTATATCCCCTTCTCTGTTTTTCCCAAAGGCATGGTTGTACCCTACGACCATGGCTTTCGTGCCTAATCCGTTAACAATAATATTATTAAAGAAATCAGTGTATGGTGTTTTGGCGAATTCCAATGAGAATCTGATAACGAGTGTTTCATCAACTCTTGTTTGTTCAAGAAGTGCGAGACGTTCATCAATCGTCGTTAAAAGATCAACACCGGTATTATTTTTATGAAGTACTTCCTGGGGATGCGGATCGAACGTAACAACCAATGAACGATCCAAGCCAAGCTCTGTTTTCGTTCGGTTAAGATGTTTTAATATCTCAACATGACCTCTATGCATACCGTCATAGCTGCCGAGCGTCGTGATTGTTTTCGCATTATATGAGGCATTTACAAGCCCCCATGTTACTTTCAATTTTCTTCTGATCGAAATAAATTTAAAGAGTTCTCAGACTGAGTCGTTATCAATTGTTCCAACATATCTTCATTTACTGCATCTTTAATATTCCAATCCCCAATCTTTTCCCTACATAAATTTGCCAATACTGCACCGGTTCCAAGTTGTGTTCCAATATCAGATACAAGACTACGAATATATGTACCTTTCGAACATTCCACGCGGAATCTGATAAATGGAAGTTCGATCTCAATATCATTGATCGAATGAATAATAATGTTTTTCTCTGGCATGACCATATCTCTTCCCTTGCGCGCATGTTCATACATGGGTTTGCCTTTAAGTTTGATCGCGCTGAATATCGGCGGTCTCTGTAATTGTGCACCTACAAACCCACTAAGAGTTGCTTCAACTTGTTCAGAAGTGATATGTTCATAGCCTCCGATAATTTTTATCGGAGTTTCAAGATCGAAACTTGGCGTTGTTATTCCCAACCGCAATTCGCACCAATATGTTTTTTCAAGTCCGAGTAAATGTGTAAGGTATCTCGTGGCTTTACGAGTTCCGATCATCAGAAGCCCTGTTGCGAGCGGATCAAGTGTTCCTCCATGCCCTACCTTTACCCAGCTATCACCGGAATATTTAGTGAGTAAATGTCGAATATGATGCACCATTCTGTATGAAGTTTCTCCGTAAGGTTTATCGAGCAATAGCAATGCTCCGCTCTCTTCGTTAAGAGCATTGAGAATCTCTGATGGTTCTTTTTGGAAATCGGAAACTGTGACAAGCGGCGGAGCGATGAGAACTTCAGGCATTAGGCTTTTCCTGCTCGTGTATTTTCTTGAAAAGCTCTTCGATGCGGGAAACTTCCTCTTGCGTATCATCAAGATAGAAGAATAGCTCTGGCGTATGGCGGAGCCTCAGTGAGCGTCCCATTGCCGAACGGATATGCGGAGCTTCGGTTTTTATGGACTTTAATATATCTTCATGCATCTTTTTTCCAGCGATTATACTAAGGTACACGCGACAGCTTCTGAGATCAGGGGACATGCGAACCATCGTGACAGTAAGTAGCCCGTCGCTCAAATGAGAAAAATCTCTTTGAAAAAGATTCGATAAGATCTTCTGTATCTCACCGGCAACGCGCTCAGTTCTAATCGACATATTATCTTACAGGAAGGGGGATTTCTAATTTACGTTTAATTTCTACCATCTTGAACGCCTCAAGTATATCGCCAACTTTAATGTCGTTGAAATTTTCTAATCCGATACCGCATTCATATCCGGCGTCAACTTCCCTTGCATCATCCTTAAAGCGCTTTAGTGATGTAAGATTACCCGTGAAGACTTCAAGGCCATCGCGAATTACGCGGACTTTATTATTGCGGGTGATCTTTCCGTCAACAACATAACATCCTGCTACAGTACCAATCTTGGGCACCTTAAATATTTCGCGAACGGTGACCGTACCCAATACTTCTTCTTTCTCTTCAGGTGCGAGTAAGCCTTCAAGGGCGGCGCGGACTTCATTAATGCAATCGTAGATAACGCTATATAAACGAATATCTACATGTTCTGCTGCTGCAATTCTGCGAGCATCAAGATTCGGACGTACATGGAAACCTATAACAATGGCATTACTTGCTGCGGCAAGACGTACATCATTTTCAGATATTGCACCGACTGCACGATGCACGATCTCGACTTTTACTTCGCTCGTTGCCAAACGCAGTAACGAATCAGCAAGTGCTTCAACCGAACCATCAACGTCACCTTTTAAGATGATACGAAGATTCCGTACTTTTCCTTCTTTTATCTGTTCGCTGATGTCATCAAGGCTGATAACGCTCTTCATCTGTTTAAAGCTTTGCTCACGCTTTAACTGCTGACGTGTGAGTGAAATGGCTTTCGCTGCGCTATCTGATTCAACAACAATAAATTGATCACCTGCCTGTGGAATTCCATCAAAACCAAGAAGCTGAACCGGACGTGACGGCGGAGCTTCATCGAGACGGTTGCCTCGTTCATCGAACATAGCACGGACTTTACCCGAATATACTCCGGCAATAAAAGGGTCACCTAAACGGAGTGTTCCCTTTTGAACAAGGACAGTTGCCTGAATACCTCTGCCTTTATCGACTTCCGCTTCGACGATAACTCCGCGAGCAGCACGATCGGGATTTGCTTTAAGTTCGAGAATGTCGGCTTCCAAAAGAACACGGTCTAAAAGCTTATCAACATTCAAACCTGTCTTTGCAGATATTTCAACTGCACCGTATTTACCACCCCATTCTTCAACAAGAATATTTTTATCGGATAGCTGCTGACGAATACGATCAGGGTTCGATTCCGGGCGATCAATTTTATTTAATGCAATAACGATCGGTACATTGGCTGCTGTCGCATGTGATATCGCTTCCCAAGTTTGCGGCATAACGCTGTCATCGGCTGCAACGACGAGAATAACAATATCGGTTACTTGTGCGCCTCGGGCACGCATGGCAGTAAATGCTTCGTGACCGGGAGTATCTAAAAAGCTGATCTGTCTGCCGCTTTCAAGAGAAACTTCATACGCTCCAATATGCTGAGTAATGCCGCCGGATTCGCCGGCAACTACTCTTGACTTACGAATATAATCCAGGAGCGATGTTTTTCCATGATCAACATGTCCCATAATAGTGACAACCGGCGGCCTGGCCTTAAGTGTCTCAGGCTCGTCAATTATATCTTCAAGAACATCGGTAGTATATTCTTCAAGGAATTCAATGGTATATCCAAATTCATCAGCGACTAATTGAATCGTATCTTTTTCTAAGCGTTGGTTGATCGAAACCATTAGACCAAGTCCTATGCATTTGGAAATGATCTCGCCGACATCGACATGCATTAAATTCGCAAGCTCGTTTGCAGTTAAGAATTCAGTTGCCTGAATAACTTTTTCCTGCGATACCTCATCAAGCTGGCGCTGTTCCTCTGTTTCCGCACGATCACGGCGGCGCTGCTTGCGCATTTTTGCACGACCAGAAGCTGTGCGAGAATCGTCAAGTCCGAATAAAGTACGTTTAACTGCATCCTGGACTTCTTTCGCATTGATCGTAGATTTCTCGCGTCCGCGTTTTTTCTTTCCGGAGCGATCCTCTTCTTCAAGTGCTTTCTTAGTTTTTACTTCAAAGTCTTTAGCTTTTCCGTCTGTTCTTCCAAGTTGCGGAGACTTTTTCAGATCAAGACGCTGCGGTGGGCCATCTGACTTCTTCTTTGGCTTTAAGGCATCAAGATCGATCTTGCCCTTGATCTTAAGACCCTGCAATTGAGGCTGCTCTCCTGGAGCACCGGTTGCAAGAACAGTAGTGGTCTTCTTTCTGCGGCGCTTGCGTTTGCCTTTTCCGTCTTCTCCTTCTTCGCCATGTTCATCAGAAGTTTCAGACAGAGGTGTTTCTACTGCCGGAGTTTCGGCAGGTTCTGCAGAAGCCTCTATAACCTTTGGTTCTTCCTGAGGCGCTTCCTCCTGAATTATTTCAACAGGAGCAACGACTTCAGCGGGAGCCTCTTTAGAAGTTATAACTTCTTTTTCGGGTGCAGCAGGAGGCGCATCCTTTTTCGATGTTCCTTTTTTAGATTTTGGAGATTCTTCTGCGGAGGCTTCGCCTTTGGAGATGGCGCGTTTTTCTTTGAATGCAGCTACTTTTTTCTGGCGCTTTTCGGTTACATCTTTATCTTTACCGTATTGTTTCATTACGATATCCAGAGCATCATCGTCCACTTTGGACATAATACTCTTGATGTTCATAAACCCCTTTTTCTGGAGAAATTCTATCAGTGTATCATGACTGATATTGATCTCCGTTGCAAGGTTGCGAACGGTAATTTTCTTCGTCGTTGTCTCTGTCGTAGTATCAGGCGCCATGAAGTTAAATTATGGGCAATCCACAAAAAATGAAATTGATGCTCGGTACGCATAACGATGTTACTTAGCTTCGTCATTGGTACTTTCCTCTGCCGAACCTTCGCGTATTTCCGGGCGAAGAGTCGTGAGTTTAAATCCGGCTTTTTCAGCCACATCTTCGAGCGCCTGATCTGCCTGCTGGAACTCACGCTCCAAGAGATCGCGAATCTGCCCGATGCGCTCCTGGGTCAAGCCCGGAATTGCAAGAAGTGATTCTTCAGGTGTATTCAAAAATTCTTTTGCCGTGTCAATACGTGCACGGATAAGCTCTGTATAAAGATCGAGTCCGATCTCATCACGGAATTCGATCAACTCAATATCTTCTTCATCACGAGCTTCTTTTACGAGATTGATCTGGTATCCGGTAAGCTTTGAAGCGAGACGTACATTCTGTCCTTGTTTGCCGATAGCAAGCGATACCTGATCATCCGATACAAGAACTGTAGCAGTCTTCGTCGTCTCGTCAAGTTCAACAGAGATAAGTTTTGCAGGCGACAATGCCCGAGCTAAAAACACATCTGTTTCTTCTGCCCAAGGAATAACGTCAATACTTTCGTTTGCAAGTTCGCGTACGATCGAATGGATGCGAACACCCTTCATACCGACGCATGCTCCGACCGGATCGATGCGTTCATCATTGGATTCAACAGCGACTTTCGCACGTTCACCGGGTTCACGGGCAACAGCTTTGATGGTGATGAATCCGTCAAAAATTTCAGGTACTTCCGATTCCATGAGTTTTGCAAGGAAACGGTTATCGGTACGTGATAAAACTACGATAGGAGTAGAATTCACTGTAGAGCGGCGCACTTCCTTGCAAAGAGCACGGATAGTATCCCCTTTTCTCCAGCGTTCACGCTGGATCTGTTCGGATTTAGGAAGTAAAAGCTCACGGCGGTTATGCAGGATGAATAGATCGCCCTGCCGAATCTGATACACTTCGCCAACAAGGACATCTCCGACTAAGCCGTTATATTCATTAAAAAGATTGTCTTTCTCGATTTCTCTGATCTTTTGGTTGAGGTTCTGTTTGGCTGTAATAATAAGCCTTCTTCCGAAATCTTTTCCGGTATTGATAACCTCAACATATTCATCGCCCGGCTCAAGTTCTTCGCCGGATTTCTTGAACGCATCTTCGACTGATATCTGGATCGAAGGATCTTCGACAACTTCGGCAACAGTTTTTTCGAGATAAATTTCGATATCGCCTTTATCCATATTCATCACGATGTCGAATTTTGCTTCCAGTCCGTATTTTTTACGGACCATCATGGCAAAAGTCTCCTCGATGACGGACATCAGGATATCTCTATCTATACCTTTCTCGCGGACCATATCCGCGAATGATTCTACAATTATTGGATTCATGCCTTAGTATAAACAAAAACAGACTTTTCGTGAAAGTCTGCAACAGGAACTTCATATAGCAGATAGGTAACAGAAGTGGGATGTCTTTAATTCATGAAAAAAGGCAACGGGCAAGTGAGTTTAAGCTGAAATGCTGAAATAACAAGTTAAAATTGCTGCTTTTGCCGGAATGTTAATAATTAAGTGACTACCTGGTAATACTACGGAAATGAGCGAGACGTATTTTTGTACTCATTAGATAAAAACATTTTTTTTAGTGAAAGAAATGGTTCTTCTGAAACTACTGATCTCTTTAGGTTGGTAGCTTGTATCCCGTGGCAGGGGCATTCGCAAGAGTGCCCCTATTTTTTTGTAACGCTAAAAAAACTCGATTTTACAAATCAGATCACCCAAAATCCGGCCGCACAAAAGCACTAACTATTTCGGCTCTTTTGATCTTTACTTCTTCTCCACTCTCAGTTTTTGCGCCTCTTTTTGCCTGGCGTTTCGTGATCGTAATTTCATCTGAATTGTAGTGGTTCAACTTTCCGGTTATACTTTGCTTCTTCTGACCTGAATCAAATGTAATTTCAACAAGATGTCCGAGAGTACGTTGGAATTGGTAATCATGAACAAGAGGTTCATCCAGTCCCGGCGAAAGAACATCAAGCCTGAAATTTCCACCGACTATTGCATCTGCTTCGATCGCATCATTCAAACTTCGGCTTATGATCTCGCATTCACCGATAGAGATAAGTTTAGGCCCATCGAGTATAACTTCGATGATAGCACGCGACGGAGTGCCTCGTGCCGTGAGCCGAAGAATGGTTAAGCCCAATCCGCTTGCCGCTTTAGCAGCGATCTCAGTTAGGCGGTCAAGAGTTTGTTTTGGTATTGATTCCATAATAGGTAGTCTTTAGTTGTTAGCAGAAAGCGTTTGCTAACGACTAATGACTGAAGACTAACGACTGGCTTACTGCAAACCTACGATACGAAAGGCCACTCGCCTGTTTTTTCGTCTTCCCTCTTCGGTTGCATTATCAGCAACAGGTTGCAATGCTCCGAAGCCTTCTGATTGCAGACGTTTTTGTTCAATGCCTTTATCCAGCAAATATGCAACGACGGACTGTGCCCGTTCAAGAGATAATTTATTATTAAATTCTGCAGTACCGATACTATCTGTGTGTCCTTGTATCTCAACAACCCATTTTGAATTGGTCTTTAAATATTCAGCAAGTTTATCTAAGGAGTAAGCAGATTGTGGCTTGAGCGTTGATTTATTAAAGTCAAAAAAGATATCACCTATTGTTGTTACACTTCCCACTGCAATACTATCGAGTACAATATCAATAAACGGTTCTTCGAAACCCGATTGCCCCGAAAGATCGATCTCATCGCTGAATGGTAAATATCCCGGCGATTCCACATTGAACCGGTAATGCTGACCTGCAGGAAGAATCATAGAAAAATTTTCTGCTTCTTCCGATGTCGATGACCGGGCGACTTCTAAATTTTGTTCGATGTCGGTACAAATAATACTTGCTTCCAATACTTCTCCCTTACGATTGCGTACCCTTCCGCTTAAGAGCGTTACAGGAAATGGCTGTTGGTCATCTCCAAGTGAAATCTTATAGAGATCGAGTTGATTGTCTCCGTTCGAAGAAGAAAAGTATGCAACATCTCCTGAAGCAGGAATACTATAATACGCATCCATCCCTGCAGTATTTATTTGCGGCCCCATATTTTGAGGAGCGGTCCAATTTACCCAGTAATTATCGAGTCGTTTCGTAATAAACACATCAGCATTCCCATAACCACCTTTGCCGCTTGTTGAATAGTACATCGTCTTTCCATCAGAAGCAAGGAAGGGAGCGAAATCATTTTCCTTTGTATTGATAACAGGTCCGAGATTTTCCGGAGCGCTATAAAGATTTTTTTTTCTATCCAGCAATTTACTGACGTAGAGATCGAGACCGCCGTATCCATCCTGCTGCTCGATCGAAAGAATGATGTATTGACCGTTAGCAGTAATACATTGAGTGGAGAAGGGATTTAGATTCGAATAATTTTCAATGGTAATAGGATCGATTTTCCATATACCCTTCGAGGTACGTTGGGCAAAACATAATCCGCTCGTATGATTATAATAGAAATTCTTTATGAAGAGTACTTTGCCATCCGGAGAAACTCCGCAGATCGCATCATTTCCGGGAGAATTAATTGGTACTCCAAGATTTTTAGGCCTGCCCCACATACCATTCTGCAATTTCGAAACATAGCAATCCTGCAAATGTTCATCGCCTTGATTAGCCGGGTTACCAATACCCATTGTAAAAAAAAGGAGTTTACCGTTAGGAGAGATAATAGGTGCAATTTCAGAATACGGTCCATTAACAAGACGACCAAGATTTTCTTTCGTGCGGATTTTTTTCTTTTGAGCTGAGGCAGAGGCCGGAATTTGAGAAAAAGCAATAAACAGAAGAAGGTAAATTGAGAATTTAGAATTGAGAATTGAGAAAAAAAAGGATTTCTGTTGAATAAGTTCTTTCACAATTCTCAATTCATAGTTCACAATTTTGAAGAGAGGTGCCGATCAGACTCGAACTGATGAATAGAGCTTTTGCAGAGCTCTGCCTTACCACTTGGCTACGGCACCGGATTTGAGAAAGTGTAAAAGAAAAAATGATTAAGGGAAGTTCCCCTGAGGTTTGCTGCCAATGCTCACAATGTGTCATTGCGAGCGCAGCGAAGCAATCCCCTCATAGATTATAGCGACGTAGAGTCTGCCCGTTATTACGGGATTGCTTCGTCGTTCGCAAGCGAACTCCTCGCAATGACACAACAGACTAATGCCGAGCAACTCCCCCATCTACATTGATCGTCTGGCCTGTAATAATAGAAGATTCTTTAGATGCAAGAAACGAAACGATCCCTGCAAGATCTTCCGGAGTTTCTGCACGATGTATTGCTTGTGGCGGAAGTAAGTGCTCTAAGATGCTTCCTTGAGTTAATCGGGAGCCTGCCGGACGCTGTGTTGCTGTTAATCCTACAGTGATTGCATTTACCGTAACACCAAATTGCCCGACTTCGCTTGCAAGAGCACGAGTGAAACCGATGATTCCCATTTTGCTTGTTACATAATGCACCAGATATGGCGTGCCAAGCCAGATCGTATTGCTTGACATATTTATTATCCTTCCAAAATTATTTGCTTTCATGGAAGGAAGGACGGCTTTACTCATCAAGAACATTCCGTTCAAGTTTACTTCAAGCATTCTCTTCCAGCTATCGAAGTTCAAAAGATCAAAAGGTTCTTCCTCGTAGAGTCCGGCATTATTGACGAGAATATCAATGCGCCCGAACTGATCTTTCACTTTAGCAATCAGTTTGCCAACTTTCTTCTCATCGGTAATATCAGTCGGAATGCTGAGCGCCTTTTTTGCTCCGGAGATCGAATCAATAAATGCCACCGTTTCTTTTGCTTCATCAAGATCAGCGATAATAACCTGAGCACCCTCACTTGCGAAGAGCTGTGCGAATGCCTGCCCGTTGCCGATAGCCGCTCCGGTAACAATAACTACTTTTCCGCTATGTCGTAACTCTGTCATGGTAATTTAAGTAACTTTATATTTTCAGAACCACCGTGTCATTGCGAGCGATAGCGAAGCAATCCCCTTATCGATTGCAGCGACTCTGAGAGTCTGCACTATTTTCGGAGATTGCTTTGTCGTTGCTACGCAACTCCTTGCAATGAGACCTCGCGTCTTACTTCGGAATGACATGGAATTTGAAACAAAATCTGGTTTCCGTTGTAAATTTGAACAAATTCATTCGACAATAAACAATGGAATTCGCACTTACAACCGATTCTCTCGCAAAACGTTTCGGCTCCGGTCCGACAAGCGTGCCTGCTTTGCAGGGCGTGGACATCTCCGTCAGGCGAGGAGAGATCTACGGATTGCTCGGTCCCAACGGCGCCGGCAAGACAACATTTATCAAATGTTTGCTCGGTATCGTCTACCCTTCAAGTGGCTCAGGACATATATTGGGATTGCCTCTTGGCTCAATAAAAGCAAAAGAGAAGATCGGATACTTGCCTGAAAATCATCGCTACCCTCTTCACTTAACCGGTGAACAAGTGCTCAGATATTTCGGAAAACTATCCGGAGTGGATTCGGGAATTCTCAAAAAAAGAATTGATGAAACACTTGGGCTGGTAGGAATGTCCGAGTGGCGAAATATGAAGGTCCGGAAATATTCCAAAGGTATGATGCAGCGGCTTGGATTGGCGCAGGCGCTTATCAATGATCCCGATCTTATTATTCTCGATGAGCCAACCGATGGAGTTGATCCTGTCGGAAGAAAAGAGATACGTGATGTACTTACGCATTTGAAAGATCAAGGCAAAACCGTATTTCTGAATTCGCATTTGCTATCGGAAGTTGAACGCATCTCCGACCGTGTTGCAATTATGCGTCAGGGCACAATTATTACTGAAGGTTCGGTTGAAGCATTGACGAGCAAGAAGAATCAATATGAGATCAGAGTTGAAAGTTCATCGATCATCCAAACAAAAAACGCGCTTGGCGATGCTCTTCATAGTGAAAGCGAAGGACTTATTCAGGCTGAGTTCATGAGCACGGAAGAATTAAATGCAGCGATAGATAGAATGCGTTCGCAGGGTGTGCTTATCGAAAGCCTCATCCCGAAGCGCTCATCGCTTGAAGATCTTTTTATTGAGTTGATCGGAACACCTGATCTGCATCGAGCGAATTAAGTAGTGAGTAGTTAGTAGTTAGGAAATCCAAACTGCTAACGCCTTACTACTTACTACTAACTACTAAAAACCATGCTAAAGAAATTTTTTGCTATCATTGAAGAGACCTATCGCGAAGCGATTGCGCGGAAGACTATTGTCGGATTTTTTATTTTCTCGACGCTGATTATCGTCATTGCTTTTTTCGTTTTCCAAAGCTCGACGGTGACGAAGATGCAGCAGACCAACATGCAAGGCGGCAAGCCGAACATGGCAACGGATATGATCAAGGTTTCCGTGCTTGATATTTTCTGGACCGTTGTTTCCGTCGTGCTCTATTTTATGACCGTATGTGTCGGAATATTTGCAACGACAGGTTTTATTACTTCGCAAATGGAAAAAGGCTCTATTGATCTCCTGCTCTCAAAACCTGTTCCGAGATGGCTCTATATCATGGGAAGATATATCGGTTCGATCACCATTATTTTTCTTGAAGTGACATGGTTTGTTGTTGGCATGTGGTGCGTAGTTTCGCTATCGACAGGCACATGGCATGTAGCATTCTTAGAAAGCATCTTTTTCATCATGCTTGGCTTCGCCGGAATTTATTCCGTTGTGGTGCTGATCAGCGTTCTCTCGCGCTCATCTGCGCTTTCTATTGTTATAGGGATCGGATTATATTTTATTTCCCTGCTGATCTCCGGTGCAAAAGGAATTGAAAAATTAGTAACTACGGAAAGCAAATCCACACTGAGCTATGTTGCCGATGTGCTCTATTATGTATTTCCGCAGACCTCCGATATGTCGGGTAACATGAAGAACGCCATCTTGGGCAATCCCATCGAATGGATGCCCGTCCTGCTTATCGTAGGCTTAACGACAGTGTATATCTCGCTTTCGGTCTATGCTTTTAATAAGAAGGAGTTTTAATGGTTGACCTTCTCTCTATCTTTGGATTTTATATCCATTAAAACCCCGTCGCTCTGCGTCGGGATTTTTATTTTTATCGCTATTAAAAACATGATTCACTATCAATATAAAAATTCCGAGTTGCTTTTCGTAGGGATTAATCCTCACCACGGATCATTCGATCGTGGGGTTCCTTTCTCGAACAACAAACTATTTTGGTATTTACTATTACGGGCTGGCCTGATCGAGGAAACGATGGACGATCTTAGAGATGACCAAGAGTTGAGTCGAATCTATACGGATAAATTCAATGAGGTCTATAAATTAGGCTTAATAAATGTCATTGAGAGACCCACTCGCGATATCACGCTGTTAAAAAAGGGAGAGGAAGATCAGGGTAGAATAAAAATCCAGAAAATTATTAAAGTCCAAAAACCAAAAATGGTTTGTTTCATTGGAAAGGTAGCATACGAAAAATATATGGGATCGAAGGATTTCACCTTCGGATGGCAAAATGACCTCTTCCATTCCAAGGCTTTCGTGATGCACTTTCCACTTCGTGGTATAGCGGAGGTGAGGATCAATAAGCTGAAGGAAGTAGCGCAAATGAGTGCAAGTTCCTAACCATTTAGGCATCCAAAGAACGCTTCGATGAACCTTAGAGTTGTTATAGGTGAGCGGTATTTGGCACAAAGATTGATACAAATATCTATTAAAGTAAAATGAAAAACAAAACAATTCAACCTTCTGATACACGGCCACGGCCTGATTCAGACCGCTCACTCGATGAACCTTTCCTTCACTTCGATCTTGGTGATCTAGTTAAACGGTTGAAGGTGGAGGAGGATTGGGCATCAGACAAACACAATGCTATGACACTCATGAAAAATGAGATGATGCGTATTGTACTGATGGTAATGCACCAAGGAAACGAAATAAAAATGCATAAGTCAGAATCACCGATCAGCCTGTTCGTAATAGAAGGACTACTACGATTCAAGTTAGAAAATGAGTCGGTCGATCTTAAGGCAGGCGGGTTGCTGACATTGCATGAAAACATTATACACGGATTAGAGGCTGTTGAGGAGACAACCCTTCTTCTGACAATGGCACATGTACCAGCGAGGTGATTTCCTGAATGAGTATTTGTTCAGGGAGTTTCAGTCTCCTCAGAACGGTCGTAACTGAAAGGAAAGGGTACATCGAAGACGTCTGATACCTCTTCCGGCTCTACCCCGGACGATCTCAAAAAATCATTAATTTTTTTGCTATCAATTTCATCAGTTTTCTCCAATTTCTCAATTGATTCAGTTTTAGCAGGTGGTACTCCCTCAATACAGTCGGAATACATAATTTCTATTCCTGCAATCTTAGTGGTATCTTCGTTAATAATATCCGTTGTAGACATGATTATTCCTCAATAATTTTTATCTCTTCTTACCGGTGCGGTCGGTTAATAGAGTGATCTATATTCCATCGGAAACTAATCGCTTTTTAAGCTGTGAAATATGCCAGACGATATTGATATTTTTCGGGCAGCATTCGTTGCAGTTGAAGATCGTATGGCAACGCCAAATGCCATCGGCGGAGTCGAGAGCATCCATGTGCTCTTCTGGTGCCTCATCACGTGTGTCGAAAGCAAAGCGGTAGCCTTTTAAGATCGCTGCAGGACCGATATAATTTTCATTCGACCAAAGCGACGGGCAGCTTGCAGTGCAGCAGCCACACATAATGCACTTCGCCGATTCCATCAGAAGCTCTGAATCTTCGGTAGATTGATAGTGTTCCGTCTCCGGCGGTGGAGTTTTTGTAATAAGATACGGTTTGACGAGTTCATACTTCTTAAAAAAATCACTCATCTCTACGACGAGATCCTTAACTATAGCAAGGTATGGAAGTGGTTCAATTGTTACGATCTTTCCATTGCCGATGCCTTTAATATCCTTCAGCAGGAGCGAACATGCCAACGTATTCTTCCCATTGATCTTCATTCCGTCCGAGCCACACATGCCATGCGCGCAAGAGCGGCGAAAGGTCAGCGTGCCATCAATCTTCCATTTAATATCATGGAGGGCATCAAGAACGCGGTATGTACCATCAAGATCATCGAGCGTAAAGTCCTGAAAATACGGCTTCGTATCCCTCTCAGGGTTATAGCGCTGAATACGGAAAGTAACTTTCATGTACTAATAAACCTATTGATAGCCGATTTGATTTCATGAGCGAAGAACATCTTTGTATCACGAGTGTTTTCTCCGGCTACAGAGGTTTTATTTAGACGAGAAAGTGATATGCACCAATAACATCATAGGCACATCTCTCACGGCACAATACAAAGCTAAATAACGTTTTATTTTTTTAGCGGAACATATAGACATGCTTTCACCAGAATATAGACTACTTCGCAAAAATCTCTTAAAAACCATAGAAGCCTATCTCAATGCTGGAGGAGGAAAGGCATTAGTGAAAGCGCTTGCGATACCTCGTGAGCAGACTATTTCCGAAATTACACGGTCAGGTCTCCGCAGACGCGCAGGTGCAGGATTCCCTACTGGGTTGAAGTGGACGACCGTAGCAGCCAAAACACTTTCATGACAGAAAGAGAAAAGATGCCTCGCGAGCTCCTTTATACGATCGGACATTCCACTCATCCGATTGACGAATTTATAAGCTTACTCAAGGAATATGGCATTAAACAATTGGTCGATGTTCGGACAATAGCGAGGTCGCGACACAATCCTCAATTCAATGAGAAGAGGTTAGCCTCTCGATTGAAAAAATCGAAGATTCAATATTCGCATGACCGAGAACTCGGCGGCTTGCGACACGCAAAAAAGGACTCCATAAATATGGGGTGGCGAAACGCGTCTTTCCGCGGTTATGCCGACTACATGCAAACAGACGAATTTGGCAGCGCGCTCAAAGCACTGATAGTAAAAGTAAAAAAGAAGACAAGCGTCATCATGTGCGCGGAAGTGCTTCCCTGGCGCTGTCACCGTTCCATGATTGCGGATGCGCTGGTCAAGCAAAAATGGGAGGTCCTGCATATTATGTCCAAGACCTCAGCTTACAAACATAAGCTTACCTCGTTTGCAAAGATGAGGAATGGAAAACTTACCTATCCAGAGATTAAGATAATTGAAGAACAGGATAATTCTATGACCCGCACGTTAAAATTTGGAAGCTGTGTTAAAGTACCGGATGGCCGCATAGGGAGGATTAGGAGTAAATCCAAAGACGGATATGAAATACGCGTGCGCAGGAAAACATCTAAAAGCCACCAGTTCTTATCTTTTTCTGCTAAAGATATCAAGGTTGTGCCTTGTCCTAAAGGTTGGATGAGTCCCGATGGATACAATCGTTATCTTAAGAAAACGTTAGCGAAAATGCGCCAGCGAAAGGCGAAAAAAAAGATAACTAAGTGAACCACCTGTGGAGTACGCTCGCAAGGGTGAAACTCAAAGGAATTGACGGGGGCCCGCACAAGCAGTGGAGCATGTGGTTCAATTCGATGCAACGCGAAGAATCTTACCTAGGCTTGAAAAGCAGTCTAAAGCAGCGAAAGCTCTTTACCCCCGCAGGGGCTGAGTCGCTAAAGAAATACCTATGATGATCGTTCGGTAAAGAACAAAAATACATTTTACTGGAATTTATTTAGGTATATTTGCGTTTTATATAGCTCAGATGGGCACCTATGCTTATCTTTTTAATTGTGCAGATACATCCGTATCTGCATCCTACCAAAAACGAACCTACCTAAAATAACCAATGAACACACTTAGTCATACCGGTACTGCTACCAAAACCGAATCCAGCCGCGATGCAAATATCCCTGCTACATCTCATAATCCGAACGATCACCAATGCCCTATCTTCGATCCACGGCTTGAGGTGAAAGAATGCTGCTCAGGAAGCCAAACTCTTATAGAAGATATTCCCTTCTTCGCTAAAGAGAGTCCTGAGCAAATTCCTATAAATAACATAATGCCTGATGTTGCAGCGTTTGATATTGACTTCACAAAACTCTTAGGAGATCAAAAACAGAAGGAGATCGAAGCTGAGCTTGAGAAGAAACATGCTGAGGACCTGCAAAATATCCGTTTCGATATGTACACCCTCGAAGAACTTCGCAAGACGAATTTCAGCAACGATCCGCTCTTCGATCCTTTCCTTCCGAGGACGGGAGTTGCTGCAGTTGTCGGAATGCCTGATTCGGGAAAATCCATGCTTTGCCGGCAGCTTGCACTTTCTCTTGTTCACGGAAAACGGGACTTTCTCGGTTTTCCGCTAAAGCCAAAGCATAGGCGAGCGATATTCGTCACGACTGAAGATACCATCGAAGCAACGCGGGCGTGCTTTATCCGGCAATCCGATGCGATGAATTCGGAGGGAAAACCAATGCAGGAGAAAGACCTTGTCATCATTCTCGGCGACGATATGACGACCGATGAGATTCTTGATCGTCTCGAGCTGATGCTTTCACGGCTGCCGTTCGATCTTGTGATCATTGATGCCTTCGGCGATATCTTCAAAGGCGGCGAGGGCAATTCGAACATTGCAAATCGCAATTCACTTCGTCCCTTCTCCATCCTTGCCAAGAAACACGGAACGTGCGTGCTTTTTGTGCACCATACCAATAAAGGTGCCAGACACGCAGTACCCGATCATATCCATGTGCAAGGCGGTTCAGGATTCGTGCAGAAAGTGCGCTCCGTGCTCGAACTGCGAAGCAAGAAGGATAACGGCGGTATCAAATATCTTGTCTGCACCAAGGGCAACGGAGTCAGCCACAAAACAAAATCCCAGGCAGTCGAACTGCTCTTCGACGAGAAAACCTTCATCTACAAATACTCAGGCATGAAGATACCCGTCGAAGATCTCAGAACCGATAAGAACGAAGTATCAGTCAAAATAAAAATAGATGCAAAAGAGATCTTCGCTCCACACGAAATGACGCTAAAGCGCAATGAGATAATCAGCAGAGCCATTGAGAAGTATGACGTTTCGCGGAGTACCGTAGAGCGTTGGATCTCAGATACTCTTGAAGTGCTGGCTTACGGAACATACAAAAATCCGGACTTTATCTTAACCGCCTCACAACTACTTCCTCACAAAATCCCTACATAATCGTTGAGGAAGTACGTTCTATCAATAATAAAGAAGAAAACCACTTCATTAGTCATTTCTTTAGAAATGACTAAGTTCTTGGGGAAAGGCAGTGGATGAGTTTGAAAACAGATCCCATTTAGATCTATAACCGCCACCTAAGGCATAAAGGACAAAAAAGAGTGCTCCTGAGACCATTTCTCTTACCTATTATAAGTACGGGCTGACTAAAAAGCAGCCCGTATTATTTTGTATTTAATAATATCTTAAAATATTTTTATTTATTTAGTCGATTTAAGAAAATCCAAAATCGAATCGGAAACTGGTACTGCGGCTGTATATATCCCATAATGCCCTTTCTTGGGTAGTTCAATAAATCTTTTAACTGTACTTGGTGGGATTGAATCAAATAATTCACGACCAAATTTAAGTGGTATTACGTCATCCTCAGTGCCATGGATCAAAAGGATAGGATCTTTAATATGTTTTGCCAGTTCATAAGGCTGTGGTGAAAATCTTTTTAAAAACTCATCCGGTTTGACAGAAAAGAACAGATATTCGTACCATGGAAGAAAAGAATTCCATTGTTCAATAACAGCACTTATTCGGGACGTTGCTGAAACTAATATGGTTGCACTTGGTGAGCGATTTGCAGCTATGTATAAAGCCGCACCGGTTCCTATTGATCGTCCCCATACAACAATTGGTAATTTATGTTTTGAAACACTGTCATTTGCATAATCAAAAATCTTAATCGCATCATTTAACATATTATGAAGAGAGGGCATCCCGTCACTAAAACCATAACCTTCCATGTCAAATGAAATTACTTTTGCATTGTATACAATACTAAGTGAATCAAGAAAATTTCTAAGAAGAGTCAACTGTTCGCTATTACTATAGAAATATAGTACAATCCTCTCAGCAGATTTCCCATTAATTATCCATCCCCGCAAATTTGTATCTTGGCCGATTGGAAGCTCGACATTAGTTTTAAATGTAGATCCCAGACCCAAGGAATCTCGCTTTACGAAAGTTGATCGGGATGGATGGAACAGCGAGTCCTCACTTACGTGAATGGAGCAAGCAGAAAATAGTAAAAGTAATAGGATAGAGAGTTTTTTCATTGAAGATTAGGTTGATTAATGCAGAACTGTAATTGCCGTATTCGAGAGCATTCGCTTTACATCGAATAGCAGAAGCCGGTACGCGCCGGAAGGAATATCCTGAATGTTTATTCGGGCATTACCCGGCAGCATTCCATGACGCACTTCTGCGCCGCGTATAGAGAAAATCTCATACCTGTATCCTGCCGATGCATCCGTCAGTCCCTTCACGAGAATATAACTTCCGGCAGGGTTCGGCACGAGGGTAACCTTCGGAACCAGTGGATCAGTACTAACTGTAGATTTACTGATCATATTTACAAGCTTAATGCAGTTGTGAGCTACAATATACGTTGGGCTTATTGAAAGAGTTAAACAGTAGCTTTCAGTATCAGGTCTATCGGCGTAAGGAGAGACTAAGACTTCAACGGGAAATATTTCGCCCTGACCGATTTGCATAATATCTCCGTCCTGCACGACGCTTCCACCGATCTTGGTTTGGGTGATCCACTGCGTTCCTTGCGCTAAATTTACCGTCACCTTGAAATTGCCATAATGAGAATTGTCTTGTATTGAGCCGCGAACCGTATCCGTCGTTATCGTTGTCTTATTCAAATCATTCGTGATGGATGCAGAATCGAGTGAGAATGCCACAGAATACGGATAGGCAGGATTTAACTGTGCGCTGCTATTACTGACAGTAACCATGAGAAAACTAAGGGCATAAAGTAGAGGAAAAGCAGTTCGTGTTTTCATAGCTGTAATTAGGAGATGATGATACAAGCAACGCATGTTTATCAAGGGTAGTTCGCTTGTATATGTTAGTAAGAAGGAGTTTTAAAGATTGAATCAACTAGAACGATTAGAATAGCCAACTTGTAGTTTAAGAGCAGTAATTTTCTTTAATTCAATACTGCTTCTTGAGACTTCGCACTATGAAAAAATATATCCTCATAGTTTTTTTTGCCTTGCTATGTTCACCACGGCCAATGGTGGCTCAATCAGACACCGCGCAATACGGACTTTCTGTCGGTGTCAAAATAGGCATTCACACTATATCTCCAAATATACTAATCGATGATTTGTGGACTTGCCCCGATTTAGTAGACACTGTCCAGTGTGATTTTGTTTATGGTTGATTGTATTTTTTTCCTTTGCATTTCTTCCCATTCGTTCGGGGTT
>JBBQGG010000028.1:0-39285 GCA_038322815.1 Kapaibacterium sp. (SeqCode) | reverse complement strand
ACCCTCTTGCAACGTTGAAAAATTCGTAACCATTGCAGTATAAATCCCGGCTGAAACTGATGCGACTTCCCAACGGAACTCAACATCGAAAACTTTATCAAATACTTGCCTTCCCAGAGCATCGAACACCACGAGGTGTTTTTTATTATTTTGCCCCTGAGGCATTTTAAAATCTATATATGAACTTGAGGGATTCGGAAAGATCATCACTGAGAGATCTTTATTTGCAGTAAACTCCGCTACTCCCTTAACTATGGTGTCTTTCTTTCCAAAGACGCAGACACCCTTTAACTTAAAAGCTGCTGACACAACAAGATTATCGCCATTGAGCGTAGTAAGTTTCGGATTTAAGATCGCCGTACATATCGTATCGGTCCGTTTCCTTCCTCGCAAAACTATTTTCAGGAACTCTCCGCTTCCCTTCAACGCTTCTGTATTAGTAAAAGCCGCAGATACATGAACGCCATTTTGGGAAGTCATGAAACCTGCATTAGCTAAAATTATTCCTTTTGCGATTGCAACCGAGTCGAACGCAGAAGTATCGAGATCAAACCCGAATGTTCCACTTTTAAGATTCGCACTATCAAGCGATGAAATAGTAACTGATATAACTTTTACAGAATCAGATTGCATATCTGTGCTGTCACTTGAGAATGTAATACTTTTCTTTGCCGGCGGCGCTTTAGCAGTATCGGCGAACATCAATCCAAATCCATACCAGCTTATCTGATCCCGTCCAGGCGAATTTTCTATGATCACGGTATCAATTCCGCTTGATGAAACATCAAAGAGCGTCGGAATGATCATAGCAGAGTCCTTGACTCCCTTCACAGTGTATCGTACCTGGAAAAGAACTGGATTTGACGTGTCAAGCATGTGGCTTGATAATACCTGTACACGATATTCATCCGGTGGCACAGCTGTTCCATGAGTAAAATCAGCATTTGCTGAAGCCGTGCCATCAAAGAAGCCCGACTGTTTATCCATTGGCACAGGTTGTATCTTCGTATTCTCGAAGATAAACCGACAATCAAATCCATCAAAATTAACAGGTGGTCTGCCTACTTCAATCTTGTAGTAAACATTAAGCACCGTATCAAGCGTAGTTGATTTGACGATCGCAGTTTGAAACCGTATGCGCAAAATATTTTTCTTTTGCGCAGCCTCACTCTTTAGAGATATAAAAAAAATGAGCAGAAGAACCGCAGCATTAAAAATCCGGCGGTGATTCTTATTCACTATCATTTGTCAATGAACTGTTTTTTCACACCTCGGCAGACATAATGACTGCCGAGGATATGAAAGAAAATTATCTGGCTACCTGCATCTTTACGGTCTGCATATTCTCACCAGCTGTAAGCTGATAGTAATATGCGCCTGAAGCTACTAAGCTGCCTGTGTTATCACGGCCATCCCAGTTGACCTGGTTTGCGCCGATTGCAAAGGTCTGACCGCTTGTAAGCGAACGAACCTCTTTACCAAGCATATCAAAGATACGAACGCTGACATTCTCAGCTTGAGCAAGAGTAAAGCGAATCGTTGTTGTTCCTGATGTTGAAATAACGAACGGGTTCGGCATATTCTGCTCGACAGCAAAGCCATTTACATTTATGGTGCCTGCTGCCGCTGTTGCAAGAGTCGAACGTGAAGAGCTGTATGGCTCGTCATTGATCGAAACATTTGTCATTTCAAAATCACTTGGCACGCTTGTGGCAACATTGAACTCAAGATATCCGAGCACATCACCATCAGCAAATACACCGCTTGCTGCCATAACGATCTTGCCGTTCTTAGCATTTGCCTGCATCATTACTTTTGGATCGGAATGTGTGCCGATAAATTGCATTGTTGCTGTATTCAAACTTGCAACATTCATTTCCACTCCGAGTGGTCCGTTCACAGTTCCATGAAGAACGAGAGGAACAAGAACGGTATTGCCTTTGAGCTTGATTGATTTCGTATCTGCAGTAATACCTGAAATACTGGTATTGTTTCCTGTTGTTTCCTTCCAAGACGGAACAGGCAATGGCTGTGGCCATGGCAGGAACGGAAGCTTAGCAGCAAGATACATTAGTATATATGCTGCATCATACGAAGTAACTCTGTAGAAGAAAAATCCAGGATAATTTGGATTTGTATAACGTCCGTTATGATTTGCATCACCATGGAATGCGTTTCTTCCTTCCAAGCTATCCATTGCAGGGTAAGCCTGAGCAACAGATTTCAAAATTGTATCAGCGTCATGAAGCGTAACAAATAAATTCTGGTTAAGTCTTACATTAGATGGTGCAGCAGGATCGAGTTGAGTAAGATCCGCATCTCCATCACCCCATTGTGATAATGTACCACGTCCGATAGGTGTGAATGTGATCACACGGCCAGGCAAACATGATGCCGGCGGCCAGCAAGTTGTAAGAGAATCAATATTGGTACGAAGTGGAAGTCCACCGTTCGTTGATGATTGGAACAAGGCATTAATATGAGACAAACCAACGCTATCCTCAATACCAACTGTGCTGCCCTGTGTTTTTACAGTGCCAGAGCTACCAATAGGTCCGTAGTGAAATTCGATAGTAACACGACGATCGGGAACACTAAGATCGTTCGCCAATGCATTCTCGATCAGCTTCACCTGGAATGAAGCGATAGAAGTTGGATTCGCTTTATCATTGATGTTCAGATCTTTCCATTCCATAGTGAATGTACGCAAGAATGAACCAGCAGGTGCATTCACATTCGGATCCGGTACAGCAACCGTTGTATATTGGATCTTCGAAGGCACATACCCTTGCGGAGCATCGGATAATGAGCGATAGAAGTGATCACCGAAAAACGGAGCTACAGTATTATTCGGGCGGTTAGGCAGGAATAAAAAATATTTATCGTTAGTGATCGTCGGTATCGGATGACCTTCTGCACGTCCAACAGACATCCAGCCATTGACACAGACATTAACCGTGCTATAGAGGTTTCCGTTATAGTCGAAGTTAAACCCGGTAGGAATATCAACTGCAACACCATCGTCACGATCGATCGATCCGGTAAAGCTATTAAATGCTCCATCCGAAATCACGGTTGCAACAGGAAGCGGGTTGTAGAATTGATTGGTAATCGATACATCGTATGCTGCCCATATCTGAGCATGCAGCGTAGTAGCACTGATGATCATTGTGAGCGCTAATGCGCTCGTACTGAAAAGAAATCGTTGAAAGAGTTTCATAAGTATATTCTCCTACAGAGAGTTGAAACTGAAATATGTCGTTAAAAAAAATTAGTGTTTACAGTAGCAATTCGGAGCGGCAGGTTTTCCCCTACCGCTCCGAAGCGCGTAGATTATTTGTTCAATGTCATCTTGATGGTCTGAGCGAAATCGCCTGCAGTCATCTTGCAGATATACGAACCGCTCGGCATTACGTTGCCATGAGCATCTGTACCATCCCATACGATTGGCCATTGACCAGCTTCAAGCTGTTCGTTGACAACCGTTCTGACAAGCGAACCCTTCACGTCAAAGATGTCGATCCTTACATTCGAACGTTCTGCAACGCTGAAGTTAATTCTCGTCGAAGTTGACAAGTTAAACGGATTTGGATAATTCTGCTCCAAAGCGAACTTCGAAGTAGGAGCATCCGTAACAGCTGATTTCGGTGGTACGAAGATGATGCGAGCGCCTTTCTGGGCAACATCAAAGATCTCCAAACACATCGAATCGCTACCAATCTTTAACAGCGTATAGCTTGCGTTATTGATCGGTCCGGCACCGGCTTTCGGTCCCGACGTCGTGTTATTCATCAAGATCGAGAACTCATTCGGATTCGATTCATGTACAAGGTAGAAATTACCTTTGAATGTGCCAGTCGTATCCAAACAGCTAGGTCTCCAGCAGATCAAGATCGGGTAGAGGTATGCTCCGTTATCCGATCCTGCATTAAAGCGGATCTGCCATGTAACAGTGCTGTATTGGTTGGTATCCAAGCGGATATCAATGAGCGATCCTTTAAGCGATCCGCCAACAGGAAGCTCCCAACGAGCATCGAAGGTTGATGCATATGGCTGAGGTGGAATTTCGAATTCGCAATAGCGAGTATCGAGCGAATCCGTACCAAAGCGTCCGGCGCCGAAGCAGAGTCTCTGCAGATCAACATTCGGATGTGCTGCCGTAAGCTTATTCGAAACGGTGACTGCGCATTCAAATGTCGGAATATCTCCAACATAAACTCTGTACGTCAACGTATCCAAATTACCTGGATCATAGCTGCCGTCAGTAACAGCAAGCTGAATGATCTGTGCAGGCGGATTTGGCTGTCCAAAGAACGTATTGTCAAAGTTGAACTTTCCGCAAATCTGAACCCATGCAGTGTCATTCGTAAGAACGGTAGAACCTGCATCATGCGTCTTGCCCTTCACGATCACCGGTTTAACTGACCAATCTGCACCGGTCGGCTGAACAAGGAAGAAGTGAAGTGAATCAGCACACATCATACGTGTCAGATCTTTGTCAACAATAGCGATAGAATCGCAGAATTGAGTTTTGTTCTGAACACATAATGTTCTTGGTCCGCGTGTGAAATGCGGCGGATGATTTGTAGAATCAACATTGAGCGGAATTGACTTCCAATCAGCAAGTCCGCACTGGTCTTCAACAACTACAAGAACTGTATCCGGTCCGCCACATTCAGGATTGTTAACTGAATGAGGTGCATCATTCTGACCAGGTGTTCCTGAAAGGACACCAGAGATCGGATTGATCTGCAACCAAAGCGGAGTCGTTCCGACAAGAGTTGTTTTGCCAGCTTTATAACGATTATCTTTATAAATATCTTCTGTCGATCCCTTATAGACTAAGTGGAACGTATGGTTATCACCAAAATTCGGATCGGTGAAGTCAATACGATTTACGACAACAAGATTCTTCGAGTTCAAGCTGTAGTCAAAGTCTTCCTTAGCATGCGGAAGTACATTTGTGGTAATCTTCGGCGCAACGTTGATAGATGCATGCCAACGCAGGGTTGATAATCCGGCATGTCCGTCATCAGCCTGAACAGCGACAATGGTATCAAGCGAAAGTTCGCCATTAACCTGTGGTGTCGGTGTAAGTATCTGATAAGCCGTAGCCGAATCAATATCTACGTGAATGATACCCTTAGTCTTGAACGCCGCTGACCCGACTGCTGCAGTTAACCATTGCGGTACAACTAAGCCTTTGTAAGCTGTGCGTCCGTAACGGAAATCCCATGCCAGTCTATGTGGGTTAGGCTCGGTGCCATGTAAGAGCACACTTATAGAATCCGTATACGCCGCTACTGTAGAATCTTCCAACTCATCATCTGTATTGATATCAAAATCAAAACGAAGCCTGTCTGTCAAGTTCGCAGTACCGTTACAGCCTGCTGCAACTGAATCCAGGAAGCGAGGAAGACTGTCTTGTACATAGATACGGAAATCATATGCACGTGAAGAGCGACGGATACAAATCGTATCTGTAAGGAATCCTTCCGGACAATTAAAGAACGGAGGATAGATCCAATGCGAAAGATGCAAGCTATCAGGTCCAAGTCCTAAGATAGGATGATTAGACGGAACAGCAGGATCAATCAAGCCATGCTCTGAGAAATAGTTCGGCGGGAAGTTCGTCATTACGACATGAACCGGCTCGCCACCTGGCACAACATCAGGGTTATGCGGAGTTCCGAAGAGCTGAACGTAACCATTCGATCCAGCAGTAGGATTGACGTTACGAACTGTATCACGGCTGATCCACCAAGGTAATCTGAAATTGACTGAATCCATGTTTGCGAACGAGACTGAGAAGTCAAGCATCGTATAGTATGGATCAAAGAGCCAACGTGGATCGTAGAAATTATTAACATCATAGCCGCCGATACGTATCAGAACCTGGTTAGGTGTCTGAGTCGGAGAGAACGGCACATAAACATTGTCCTCGTGAAGGAACAGGCGATTCGGATTTACCGTATCGTTCTGCAATTTTGGAATATCACTGATAAAGAACGGAGGTAGGACATCACCGATCACGAACGAAAGTCCGCGGGTCTTAGCACCTGCAAATCCATATTTCCACAACTGAGTACGGCTGAAAACATCGATCACGTCGCCCGGTCTGACCGGAAGCGTGTGATAATTCTCACCAGCATACCATGTTGTAGGATGCGTATTCTTTGTACGGTTATAGAAGCAGACAGAATCTGCAGCAAGACTATTGGTGATATTGGTTGAATCTAAATTATATGCACGTCCACCAAGAGCAGCACTATCCTCAAGTTTTGCAGCACGTGCAATTTCAAGATAGGTATTATCCGCAGGGCGAATAAGTGACGGGCTCCAGAATACGCGAGCACGCTGAGCAGGATGGCGCTGAGCAACTGTTGAATCCGGTACGAAGTCCAAACGTCCTTTATAAGGGAATGTTGCTGTGTCAGATCCATTACGTCTTCCGTCTTGTGTTTCTTCTTTAAGGTTAACGCGGACAAACTCCTGCGTTGTCTCATTGAATACAAATACGGTCGTATAATTACGTGCGCATTTATCACGATTGAAATCATTCGTATCGATATCAGCAGATAAGAAAAGCGGATATCCAATCGGATGCGGTCCGGTGAATTCGATCTGGAACTGCATGATCTTATTCAGATAGACAGGGTCCTTCTCAAAAATATCACGAGTCCAACGGTGTAAACCTTTACGTCCTTTTGAAGCCAATCCGATATCTGTAGGCAAGCCAAGCGAGAATGCTTCGCTGATAGCCAAACGGCGATTGCTGTAATCAGCCGTCTTAATATCTAAACCTCTATCAAAAATGTCATAGACACGTCCTTCGAAAAGAAGGGTATCAGGAACAGTGCCGATCGGCGTATAAGAATACGGTGATGAGGGAATGCGATTTGCTTCATATACATTGGTGAAGCAACCGGCAGTGTAATAATCAATAAAGAACGTACGCTGAATAGCTCCAATAGGCTTTGTCGGAAGCTGCGTGATAAGATCCGGTCCTGTTTCACCCCAGAAGTTACCGCGCAATGTATCAACACCGCCAAAACCATGAATACCATCAGGTAAGCGTAAAATATAGCGGGCTACGTTATCATAGATCGCATTACCACGAGAGTTTGACTCATACTGTGGCTGCGGTCCTTCAAAGTCTCCCCAAATCGTAGCTCCGGCATTTGGATCACCAGGATTATTCATATCCGGCTTTTCAAGATCAACCGTTGCACTATGACGGCTTGTTGCAAAATTATTTGCAATAAGCGTCTGATTTGCATTTAAATTCAAGCGGTAGTTATCCGAATGAATCGCCGAACCAGTGAAAGCCTGATTCATTTCAAAGCGAGCGCGACTGAGCACTAGAGTGTCAAGAGCACCGCCAAAAGGACTTACACTATTATTAATATTTACGAAAAGGGCACCACCGCGTCCGTTTTTATTTAATAAAAATATTGAATCTGTAGGAGAAGCGAAAGTTGTCCAGTTCTGACAGAAACGAGTCAACTCACGAGGATCAAACGGCATCGGAATAACGATGTTATTGATCGTAGCAGTTGCAGTCGCTCCTGATCCGCCGCCACCATTCAACACTACAGTTGGCGCAGATGTATAGCCTATGCCATTCGAAACCATTGCAATGCCTGAGACAAAACCATTTGGTCCCGGGTTCGTAATGCTTGCAATTGCAGAAGCTCCTGAGCCGCCACCGCCAAGAATAGTCACAGAGGGAGCACTCGTGTAACCGATGCCCGGATTCGTAACAGCGATACTGATGACGCTATTAAGATTTGCAGGGTTCAGAGCATTAAACTGGTTCTCAACCATGAAACGATTGTATGAACCGCTGATTGGTCCGCTTGCGCCCATATTGAGATAGACAGCACCACCATTACCGTTAACAGTATAGTTGCGTGCATACTCAACAGCGAAACAGCTATCGCGCGTACCCAAGAACTCAGCGCCACCTCCTAATGCGAGTTGTTCGTAAGCAGGGCGGTTAATGCGCGAATCAAGTGGATTCACAAAATTTCCTAAGTGCCAAGCACGGCGAATCTGATAATCAGGATTTGAATTCGGATTCAAATAAATACTACCGCCGGCAATACCTGCAGCATTATTAAAGAATCGAACACGCAATTCCACAGAGTCCCAACGCATTGGGAAATTTGTCTGCGGAGAAAGATATCCTGTTACATAGGTATACCAGTTCTGATAGATGGCGCCGCCTTCGTAATAAGCAGTATTACTTAAGAACTGAATGACTCCAGAATCACGGAATACATTCTGACCAACTCTATGTGCAGAGTCTAAGCCTGCATAGTCTCCGTCAATATTTAGCGAAGGTCCGTTCGTGGTCAATGATCCATTAGCCTGCCAATCACAATAGATCGCGCCACCTAAGCCGGCAACGTTACCGACAAAACTTCCGCGGTGAAGAACTGAAAGTCCTGGATTGCGAGAAGTCGGAGCAGGCGGAGGCAACCAAGATGGATCGGCGGAAAGCTTACCTACATAGATAGCACCACCACGCATATTTTGGTCACCTGAACCAGCAATAGCGCTATCGGTATAACATCCGATAAGAGCCGTTGTTAAAGCACTATAATTACCTACATAGATAGCACCGCCGTATGCCTGCTGAGCAATAGTCCCTGAAGAATTTGCGGGATTATTAGCTGTGCATCGTTCGAAATGCATCGTATCGAGAAAATTTGGAAGATTCGCAGGGATGCCAATACGGAAAATGTTACTATCAGCATATCCGAGGAAGCCGCTTCTGAAGTTAGCAGTCGTAGCGTTGTTATTACGCGCAGAAATATAGATAGCACCGCCATAAGCGCCAGTATCAGGCCACAAGGTATGACTGTTCGGTGTAACATTCTCGTTGAAAACACGAGTATCGCGGACAAGAAGTCTGCGCACCTGATGGTTTACAAGAGCAATACGTCCGTCATCATTTGGGAAGTAAGAGCTGAACGGAGCCTGCAAGAAAGCAAACGCACCACCCTTATAAATTGCCTGACAGCTATCGACGATAACATCATAAAGCCATGTTTTCTGTGAGAAGGTTGTCATGACGCCACCCGTTCCGTTTGAAGCTTGCATAAGCGCCAAAGAGTTAGAGAGCTGTGGATCTCCGGGAAGATCTACGTGCCCATAATAAAGCTGGTTGTCGATCGACTCTTTCTTTCTGAAATACGCGAAACGAACGTTCGCGAAGAACACTGAGTCAGCACCAGGCATAACGACGATATGGCCCCACTCATAGGACTTGCTATTGACGTTAACGCCTCGGATCTGAATCCTTGTTTGTAAAATATTTGGGTTACTCCTATCAAAGCCATTGGCGATGATCTTACCGCCGACAGAATCGACGATACGTCCGCCCGGCAGGAAGTGAACTTCCGCACCCGGCTGGATAATGAGCTTTCCGGAAATACTAAAATTTCCAGAGATACGATAGATCGTATCGGTTTGTGTATTGTTCGGCGTACGCGAGTAAAATGTCCTCGTATTACCTGCAAGCAGGTAGCCGCTAACATCTACTATGAATTGCGCCTTCGCTTCCTGAGCGACGCCCACGAATGCGAGAGAGATTAAAAGTGCGATCAAGAAACGCTGCATATTGCCTCCGTTAGTAAATAAAGTACGGAATGATAAAAAAATCTTTTCGCCGCTCGCTGGTGCGGGCATGCTGTTCGTATTTGCTGGTAGTAACTGCTTCATATTTGTGATAGCGTTCGTTATTTCTCTTATTATAGTAAAAGTTTGCTTTCCTCTACTCGCCTTATGAGAATCGCTTGCGCGACTCTTTCTCTGTATAAAAAACTTCAAATGAGCATACCGGCATTTCTGCCGGATGGTCTGTCGTGCCGAATAAAGTCCGGCAAATATACGAAAATTTTACAGGATGACGCCCATTTTCAATAATTCGCGCTTTGCAGCGTCATCGAATTGCGTCCCCGGATAGTCCTCTAACATCTTGCGATAAATTTTTATCGCTTCCTCTTTTTTGCCCGCCTGCCCATAATTTCTTGCAGCTGCAAGTGTATAGTCGGCGTTCATAGGGTTGATCTTCTCAATAGAAGCCGCACGTATGAATAACTTCGCTGCCTCTTCTTTGTTACCCTTATCTTCAAAAATAGTTGCTTTTCCTGATTCGACTGCCGCTTTTAAGAGCGATCCGTCTTCGGAAGCATCTTCAAACGCCTGCATAGCACTATCGAGCTTCCCTAAATAATAATAAGAATTGCCGAGATAGAGTTTGGCAATTTGTCCGGCATGGGACGAGCCATACTCCGAAGCAATCTCTTTTAATCCGCGAAGCGGCTCGTTCTGTAATTTTTGTCTGGCATCGCCGTCGATGGCTTTGCGCCATTCGCCCTGCTGGTATAAACCAACAACCCGGGAAAGCATGATCTCTGCACGTTCGCTATTCTCTGCCTGTTTTGAATGCCAGATAAAGAAGCCTGCGATAAGAGCAACTACTACAACGCCGGCTCCAATAGCCTTTGAAGTATTATCTTTTACCCAACTTGAAGTTTTGTGATACGTAACAAGAAGCTCTTCCGATTGGGAAAGCTTCTCTTGCGGCGCAACACTCTCAGTAAGTTTCTTTTGTGAACGAATCATTATTGACAAATACTCTTGCAGAAATGGAAATGGTTGTGAGTGCGCCCGGAAGGACTTGAACCCTCAACCTTTGGAACCGGAATCCAACGTTCTATCCAGTTGAACTACGGGCGCCGATGCGAAAAACTCGTTTTTTCGCCTAAAATCGGCACTGAACGAGTATATTTATACAAATATACGCTATTTCGGCTCCAAATTTCCCAAAACTGTGCCTCTAATAAACTACGACTACTTCATTTTGTTACACCTCCATGCAAATAAAACCTTAAATATCTCATTTATTTTACTAAAATGGGTGATTTTAATCTCCCCAAGCCAAAACTTCAAGCCTGACTCTGGTGAGTCCCATCTTATCCAAACCAATTATTTTTGCTGCTCCATAAGACAAATCGATTATACGTTCCGGCTTTACCGGTCCCCTGTCATTTACCCGGACTTCGACCTGATCACCGTTTTTAAGATTTGTAACTCTGAGGACAGTGCCAAATGGAAAGGTTCTATGCGCAGCGGTAAGATCATCTTTATGAAACACCTCACCGTTTGAAGTACGTCTGCCCTCAAATTCTTTTCCATAAAATGACGCTAATCCTTCCTGTGTAGCAGCTGCCTTGAGGATTGGAGAGCCGCAGCCTGAGAGTATTCCTAATAATACCAGAATATAAAAATACCTAAAAATAAAGACCACATTACTTAAGGGAAGTTCTCTTTTACTTGTCAATCCGAAGGAGCCAAAATTCTTGAAGCGTACGAACGAATGGCCTATTATTTTCATAAATATTCCGATCTATGATTGCGTTTCAGGTAATCAACGACATCTTTGACCGATTGTGCATTTTCTCTGGTGGTTATCAGAATTGCATCACCTGAATCAACAACGATAAGATCATTCACTCCGCTAAGAACAATAAGCTCTCCTGATTTTGAGAGTACAAGACATCCTTTTGAATTGCGAGTAGTAATATTTTTGCCTGGTTCAATGACATTATTATTCATATCTTTTTCTGCAAGCCTCCAGACTTCATCCCAACTTCCAACATCGCTCCAACCTAATGCTCCGGCACGAAGCACATATACATTTTTTGCCCGTTCCATCACACCATAGTCTATGGAGACTCCGCGTATCTTGCTATATGCATCAACAAGCTTTGCATCGAAATCTATACTTCCTGGCTGTGGCAAACCTTTCAGGTGTTCGAGGATATCTTGTGTATGCTCTTTAAGAGCTGCTAAAATTGAACTCACTTTCCAGATAAACATCCCACTATTCCATAAGAAATCTCCCGATTCAAGGAAGAGCTTTGCTGTTTCTTTATCAGGTTTCTCGGCAAATCGTTTGACGCGGAATATATCACGCAGCTCAAACTCGCTGAAATTTGGCAGTTCATTATGCGAAGGAAGTCGTTCTTCATCAAGCTGCAAATATCCATAACCAGTTTCCGGACGGGTTGGGTGAATGCCAAGTGTGATGAGTCCATCGGTGGCTAAGGCAAGACGGACCCCTCTATCGATAATTCTCGTAAACTCATCTTCATTTTTTATCAGATGATCTGCAGGAAGAACGATCATTACTGCGTTATCCCCATAACGCTCGCGCAAAATATTTGCAGCAAGAGCAATACACGGAGCGGTATTTCTTCCGAGGGGTTCTGCAATAATATTTTTTTCAGGGATTGAACCGGCATGTTGGCGAAGAAGATCGAGATGAATACGGTTCGTTATGATAAGCGTATCTTCGGCTGCAGAGAATTTTGAAACTCTCTTAAGTGTCTCTTCCAGAAGCGTACTACCCTTCGTAACAACTTCCAGAAGCTGCTTCGGCCGTGCTTCGCGACTTTCAGGCCAGAATCGTGTACCGACTCCCCCTGCCATGATCACCGGACAAATTTTTATTTCATTCATGAATAATTCTTGGTACTCGTGCTGTAATATTGGTTAATATTTCATAGGGGATCGTTCCGATCTTTTTTGCCAATGCTGAAGCATTGATCTCGGGTATCTTTGATGAGATCAAAACAACTTCATCACCGATACGGATATCATCATCTCCCGTTTCGATCATGATCTGATCCATGCAGATCGTCCCCCGAACTGGAAATAATTTTCCGTTAATGCTTGCCGAAATATTATTTGTTAAGAGTCTCGGATAGCCATCACCATATCCTGCCGGAACAGTTGCTATCGTTGTTTCATTTGGCGCATGCCAGCGATGGTTATAACTAATGCCTTCTCCGACTTTAATTCGTTTTGTAAAAACCACAGAGCTTACAAGTTCAAGAACAGGCTTTAGATCCTTACTAAACGCCGGATCAAGTTCTGAACTCGGCGGATAACCATAGAGCATTATTCCCGGGCGTACCATATCAAAACTGCTCATCATCGGATCTTGTAAGATCGCTCCGGAATTTGCAGCATGGGCAAGGGGGACAGAAATTCCTGAATTACGAATTGAAGAAACAACTTCGGTAAAAACGCTTAATTGCTTTGTAAAATACGATCGGTCAAGCTCGTCGCTTGTTGCAAAATGTGTGGAGATACCGCAGAACTGAATTGATTTAGAATGGTTCGCTATTGCTTTTGCAAATTCAAGAGCCTCGCGCGGCTCAACTCCTATGCGCCGCATTCCCGTATCAACTTTTAAATGAACTTTTGCTTTTTTCCCTGATGCAGCTGCTGCTGTGGCAATTGTTTCAAGTTCGCGATATTCAGAAAGAGTAAATTCCAGATCATGCTCAATAAACATATTGATCTCATCTTCGAGAGCAGTGGTCAGAACAAGAATTGGAAGTGATGTTAACTTTCTGAGTGCAATTCCTTCTTCTTCAGTTGCAACACCGAAATATCCGACTTCAGCGCTATCAACGGAGGCTTTGGCAATGAGCTCCAAGCCGTGACCGTAGGCATTTGCTTTTACGACAGCCATAATAATTGGCTTCCTGCCGATTCTGCTGCGAACATAGCGGAGATTATGAAGAAAATTCTCTTGTGAGATCAGCGCGCGTGTCGGGCGCATGGATTAATAATAAATTTGAGAAGCTTGTCATCCTCAGCAGAGCAAAGAATGATACAGTGGAAATTCGCGCTTTAAAACAAACTACTCAGTCTTTAGTTTATCGGATATCAATTCTTTTTTCTGCTTCAGAAATATATTTTTTTATTCTATCGCTCCAATTAAGATTTTTTTTGCCGAGTTCTACAACTTTTTCATAGGCATTCCCGGCATCGAAAGGCTTTGACTGTGAACGGAAATAGTCTCCGAGCATTGAGTACATCATAATTCGGTCTGTATCGTCGGCAACATGGATACGAATTGTTTCAACTGCCTTTAGATAATTATTACGGTGGAGATATGCAAACATTAAACTCGTTGTCACTTCCGGATTATGCGGATCGCTCTCTAAATATTTTTCCCAATATTTTGCAGCGCTCTTATATTCATCCATCATTGCAAGTGCAGCCGCCATTTGCTCCAGGCGGGCAGGTGCAACATTCGGAATCGTCAGTGTATCGGGTTCATTGTTCGAAAAAAACTCCGTTGGAGTATTGCGCTTAATGATATTATCAATAGGATCTCCTGAAACATTCTTCGAAGAATTAATTTCAGATAATTTGACAATTGCAACTCCGACGGCAATAGAAATAAGTACCATTAATAAAATAAACCGTCCTCTGCCAAATGGTTTGGGGGAAGGCATTCCAGGCATCTCCTGAAATCTCTGTTCACTCCATTTTTTCTTAAGGCGTTGAATGTTTTCCGCAGTGAGCACATCCTGCATTTCCAATACCCGACGGTAATCATCTCGGGTATCTTTTTCGAAGAGGACTTCTTTCGCACGGTTGAGATCCTGCATCATGCGCTGAGCATTTTCATCTCCAATATTCGCATCAGGATGCCACCGCTTTGCAAGGCGGCGATAAGCTTCTTTAATGGTCTGCTCAGAAGAATAGCGCGGAATGCCGAGTATGGAGTAGTAATCTTTCACGTACTCAAATTATAAGTCCTATAGGACTATATGACCTATGAGAGAAATTATCCTGCTTTCGCAACTGCAAGCCGTGCGCTGGCTGCATCAAGTTCGGCATGATAGATATCTGTAGTATATCCTTCTTCGTGATCCGCATAGCGCTGCCTGAGGGCGACGATATGCCGCTCAAGATCAGCAATATTGATATGGCTTGGAAGTTCAGCAGTATCGGCAAGCACCGTGCCGGAATTATGATGAAGTTCAAGAAATCCACCGGAGACATAATAATGTTCTTCGCCGCCGGCGGTGCGGACAAATTTCAGCATTCCCGGTGCAAGCTTTGCAACAATGGGTGCATGATTAAAAAGAACCTGGAATGTACCGACGGCTCCCGGCACAGTGAAATTCTCAACATCGCCTTCGAAGACAGTCTCCGTAGGCGTAACGATTTTTAATTGTATTGTTTTTGACATAGCGGCGCATTAAACATTCACAGCAGAAATAAAATTTCTCTTCACCACGTCATTCTGAACGGAGTCCGGATCGCGACAGCGATATGGGCATAGTGAAGAATCCCTTGAAGTTTACCTCCAACCCTCACTTAGATCCTTCCATTCCGGATTCATCCCGTTTATCAGTGCCAACTTCTTTTCTCTCAGCAACCCTTTAAGTTCAGTTTCTCTATCAATTACCTGCTGCGCTGAGGAGAAAACTTCATAGTAAACTAACCTCTCCATGTAATATCGTGCAGTAAATCCTTTAATGACTTTATTCTTATGCTCATAAATTCGGCGTTCTAAACTATTCGTCATGCCGATATAGATTCGTCTTGAATTACTTGAGACGATGTAGATATAAAAGTTATTCATTTTAGAAAGTGGGCGGTAGTCCTCAAGGGATTCTTCACTGCACTTCGTTTCGTTCAGAATGACGTGAATGGTAATGGCTTTTTAACTCCCCATGCCTAAAGCAATCCACCACATGATCATTCACCATCCCTGTTGCCTGCATGTGAGCATACATTATGGTTGAGCCGACAAATTTGAAGCCGCGCTTGATCAGATCCTTGCTTATTGCATCAGATTCTTTTGTTCGCGCCGGAATTTCTTTTAGTGATTTCCATTTATTATGAATAACTTTTCCATCAGTGAAACTCCAGATATATTTATCGAAACTGCCGAATTCTTCCTGTACTTTCATAAATGCTTTCGCATTTGTCACAGCAGAATTCACTTTTAATTTATTACGAATGATCGAAGCATCTTGTAATAATTTCTCGATCTTTTTCTCAGTATATCGCGCAACTTTTTTCACATCAAAATTATCGAATGCCTTTCGATAACCTTCACGTTTTTTCAAAACCGTAAGCCATGAAAGTCCAGCCTGCGCGCCTTCTAAAATCAAGAATTCGAATAGCAGCCTATCATCATGAACAGGTATGCCCCATTCGTTATCATGATACTCAATATAGATCGGATCCTTTACCGACCACCCACAGCGATTATTATCAGCCATTAATCAGTTCCAAATAATTTTCTTGAAGTCAACTTTCGCCGCACTCGGCTCCGAAGCCTCTGTAACTCCTTTATTTTTCAACTATATAACATTACGCGCGCGGAGATTCTCTTCTTCCCCGAAATTCATCCCTCATACTTCCGCCTTCATCCTTTCCACTCCGTGGTGCCTATCATCCCACACTCTAATATACAACAATCCAAACCCTCCAAAAAAAATTCTAAAATGCTGTAACTTTTGCCATCCTTAATAGTTTTAACTATAGTAATCAAAACCACGGCAAGTTTATGAAACACATCTTCATTTTTACATTTGTCATCGCTTCATTAATCTTTTCCTCCAATGCCAATGCGCAATTTTGGCAGCAGACGAATGGACCAGGGGGAGCTAATATAAAAGCTGTTGAAATTAATTCTCAAGGACATATATTTGTCGCTTCAAATACTCTCATGCGAAGCACAAATGATGGAGCATCATGGTCTCAGATTGGCACAAATTTTGTGATCGCAACAATAGCAGATCTAAAAATAGGGAAAGACGGGACAATTTTTATGCTCATCCCATTCACGAGATACCAAGAGCTTTGGCGTTCACTTGATAATGGCGATACCTGGCAAAAGATAGATAGTCTTCCGTATGCACACTCATTACTCTCTATTACTCCTGATGGTTCAATCTTTGTTTCTTCCTTGGAACAAACTTATAGTAGGTCAACAGATAATGGAAATTCCTGGACTGAAGTAACGCCTATAGGTCCTAAAGCTGTCTCTAATATTTGGGGTGATAAAGTCGGACATTTGTTTTTATCAGATGGTCTATCCCTTTACAGATCAACTGACAACGGTCAAAATTGGGGAAAGATCATCAATGGACTTTCCGATCAAGTATTTTCCATAGCTGAAGCAATGAATGGAGATCTTTATGCAGGAATAGCGGATAATAATTTTAAAGGTAAAATACTTTACAAATCTATTGATGGTGGAAGGATTTGGACAAATGATTCACTGAATGTGCCTGAGAATTTTGCGCGATATGGATATCAAGTAATAATTTCTCCACAAGGGAGGATAGTATTATATGCCGATAATCTTCTTGTAGTTTCCGACGATAACGGGAAAAATTGGCATCGAGCTTCATTCCCATTTTTTTTCCCTAACCCGGGGCAATTTTCTATTGGAGCAGTCAGCAGTGCCGGAATTTTTTATATGAATCATGCTTGGACCCTCTTTCACTCTCAACTCGATAGCGGATCAAAATGGACTCATTTTGATGTGCCAAACGGTAATGTAATTGCTGTGTTCAAACATCCAAATGGTAATCTTTTGGCGAATGACTGGCTCTCTACTGATGATGGAAAACATTGGACCACTCTGAAGAACGGAGGCATTACATCTGCAAATGCATTAGATTCTTTATCGAATTTGCTGGAGGGTTCAGGTGGATATATTTTTCGCTCACAAGATGGTGGGATTACTTTTACACAAAACAGCACCATGCTCACACAAGGTGAGATCACTGCGATCGATGTGCACAATCATGGAGAAGTATTTGCTTCATCTTCAACGGAAGGAATTTTCAGGTCAATCGATAATGGACAAACCTGGGATCAACTAAACGTTGGCATAACCGATCGTCATATTTTTTCTCTTGCTGTTCATCAGAATGGTGATATCTATGCCGGCAGCCATGATACTATTTATAAATCCACCGATATTGGGCTAACCTGGCAACAATTAAATACCAACTTTCCACCCCAGTCGGGTAATATTACCGGTATGGTTGTCAGCACTCAGGGAAATATTATTGCTTCAATTGAGAATGTCGGAATTTACTGGTCAACAGATAATGGAACCTCATGGTCGCAACGTGCCATAGGATTGAATGCATCATATGTATATTCACTTATTTCCACACCAAGCGGTAAAATTTTTGCTGCAACAGATGTTGGAGTTTTCTATCTGGATATCACACCCGGAGCAAATTGGACAGCATTTGATCAAGGACTGACTGCAACGGTAATCTCGCTTTGCCGTGATCAAAGCGGCAGACTTTTTGCTGGAACATATTTTAGCGGCGTCTTTAGCAGCATTCAGACATTTAATATTGCAAATCAAGATGGAGTATCACAAACAAATATTTCCGCAGCCGCAACCTCTCTCGGCACTAATTACCCAAATCCATTTACTTCTTCAACGACCATCCCCTTCACTCTTGGCGAACGCAGTTTTATAGAACTTGAAATTTCCGATGTGCTTGGAAGAAGTTATGCAACTCTTACAAAGGGAAATTACAATGCAGGAAATTACGAAGCAAAATTCAATGCAGATAATCTTTCGGCAGGAATGTATTTTATTCGCTTAAGGACAGAAAAAGAGAACTTTACGAAATCAATACTAATCACGAAATAGTATCGGATTTTTGTATTCTGCCTTTTGCTGTTTCTTTTCTGCCTGTGGGAGGAACAGCTTTCGATGCTTTGGCAAGACCCATTACGGGCATAATCCTAAAGATCGAACCAGAGTTCTGACCGTTAGCAAATGCTGTGAGCGAACCTGTCGTGAAGGGATTAACCTTCACCCACTGCGAAGAGGAAGCAGCAACAGAGAAGATAATGATAACGATTGATAAAATGCAAACAGCTTTGTGCTGCATATTCTATCGCTTTCTCTGGTTTTTATTGTTCGATCGTCTTCGCTTTCTCGTAGACTTCTTCGATCGCGCCGACCATGTGGAATGCCTGTTCAGGGATGTCGTCGCATTCGCCGGAGAGGATCATCTTGAAACTGCGGATCGTATCTTCGAGCTTTACATATTTGCCTTTGAGTCCTGTGAACTGCTCGGCTACGAAAAAAGGCTGGGACAAAAACTTCTGTACTTTTCTTGCGCGCTTAACGATCGTTTTATCTTCATCGGATAATTCATCCATTCCGAGAATGTTGATGATATCCTGAAGATCTTTATACTGCTGTAAAATATTCTGCACTCCGCGTGCTGTATCGTAATGCTCATTGCCGACAACACCGGGAGTAAGAATGCGGCTTGTCGAATCGAGCGGATCGACGGCGGGATAAATACCGAGTTCCGAGATCGCACGAGATAGAACCGTCGTTGCATCAAGATGCTGAAATGCTGCTGCCGGAGCGGGATCGGTCAAGTCATCGGCAGGAACATAGATCGCCTGCACAGATGTGATCGACCCCTTATTGGTTGAGGTAATGCGCTCTTGAAGCTGCCCCATCTCTGTTGCAAGAGTAGGCTGATAGCCCACTGCCGAAGGCATACGTCCCAGAAGAGCCGATACTTCAGAACCTGCCTGAGTAAAACGGAAAATGTTATCGATAAAAAGAAGAACGTCCTTGCCTTCTTCATCGCGGAAATATTCTGCAAAAGTAAGAGCTGTAAGTCCAACACGCTGACGCGCTCCCGGCGGTTCATTCATTTGACCAAACACTAAAACTGTTTTATCAAGAACGCCGCTTTCTTTCATTTCAAGATAAAGATCATTACCTTCGCGAGTACGTTCACCTACTCCCCCGAAAACAGAAAAACCACCGTGATACTTTGCAATATTATGGATAAGCTCTAAAATAACTACGGTTTTACCTACACCTGCGCCGCCGAAAAGTCCGGTCTTGCCACCCTTTGAATAGGGTTCGAGAAGATCAATAACCTTAATGCCTGTTTCTAAGATCTCGGATTTTGTCGAAAGATCTTCGAACTTCGGAGCATCGCGATGGATGGGCCAGCTAAATTTCGAATCGATCTGTGGACCGCCATCAATTGTCTGACCGGTTACATTGATCAATCTGCCCAATGAATTCGGACCGACAGGCACGGAAATAGGAGCGCCGGTATCAAATGCGGGAACGCCACGGGTCAAGCCATCGGTAGAATCCATTGCGACGGCACGAACACGGTCTTCGCCAAGATGCTGCTGAACTTCGCAAATCAGATCTTCCTGTTTGCCTTCAGGGGTGGTTCGTGGGATCTTAATAGCATTCAAAATCGCGGGAAGTTTTCCGGCAGAAAAATCAATATCGAGTACAGGTCCGATAATTTGAGCGATAATACCTTGATTCATAAATTTAGGCGAAAATATAGGTGTAAAATTTTAGTCAGGGGTAAACAGCAGGAGAGAAGTTAGGGTTTCTTTTAATAGGTCTTAGATACCCTATATGTCTTATAGGACATATAGGGTATCTCTACTCCTTCTTTCGCCTATAATCCAATCTTGCTTTCGTCATTTTTTCTCGGAGACCCCCTTCTTTAATAAAATCCTGCTCAAGCCTACGGATCTGGCGATCACATGTGGCGATATTAGCAACGACTTCAGCCGAGCGAGTTTCACAATACTCCCGATAGGTTTCGTACGTATCCGGTTCATTACCAAGTTTTCGGATGTATAGTGCTTCTTTAGAATCTTTATCCCATTTGGCAAGATCTCGGACACGTAAATAACCTTCGAAATCAATCAGGACTTCTTCCAGACTTGCGCGTGCAACATTCGTTAGTTTGATCTCGGTTTCTGTCGAGGTAAGAGATGCCTTACTACCTTCGGCAATATTTTGTTTTCCGGATCGTGCGGCCTGCACCATTTGATCGATAGTGCGGTCTCCTCTTTTTAAAAAGCGCTCACAGAACCGAAAGGTGAGGTCATATACGATCTCTGCCTTCTTGTATGAGAACAGTTGCCTGTAATTCCCATGAGGCGGGATAAAACCTGATTGCTCAGCCATCAATAATACAGACTTATAGGTCATATAGGTCTTATTATGACCTATAAGTCTTCAACATAAGTATTACTTACAAGTTTCCACAACTCTGACTGCTATTCGCCTGTTCTGCCTGCGCGCATCTTCGAGCATCTTGGCAGTAACCTTTTTGCCCGGTTTCGGTTCAGGGATTACCGGACGCGATGAGCCATAGCCGATTGTATTGGCAATATGCTCAGGCTTGACACCTTGATCGATAAGCCATTTTTTGACTGCTGCGGCGCGCATTTCGGAAAGCTCCTGATTATGCTTTGCTTCTCCCTCGCTTGATGCATGCCCTTCGATCTCTACTCTGATACCATCGCATTGCTCGGCAAGTGCTTTGATCTTATTCAGATTTTCAAGAACTCCTGATTGCGACATATCGAAGTTATCCGTATTTACAATGAAGAGAATTCCGGGGAAATTCGTCACCGTATTTACCGGAGGTTTCGGCGGACATCCATCGGGTGCAACACCCGGAATGAGCGGACATTTATCGACTCCGTCTTTAAAACCATCGCCATCAGTATCGGGATTGAGCGGATTCGTTTTTGTCTTATTGATCTCATCGAAATCAGAAAGTCCGTCATCATCTGTATCTTTTTTCAGCGGATTGGTCTTATATGTTTTTACTTCATCACCATCTGATAGTCCGTCGCCGTCGGTATCTGCTTTGAGAGGATCTGTTTTGTAATTCTTTACCTCATCACCGTCGGAAAGTCCGTCACCATCAGTATCTGCTTTTATTGGATCTGTATGGTAAGAACTTATTTCATCTCCATCATTGAGACCGTCGCCGTCACTATCAACTTTGAGAGGATCGGTATGATACTGCTGAATTTCTGCTTGATCGTTCAGTCCATCACCATCAGTATCGGCTTTAAGCGGATCAGTATGATATTTATTTACTTCTTCTCCGTCAGTAAGTCCGTCACCATCGGTATCTGGTTTCAGCGGATCGGTGCCTGCTTTGATTTCGTCTCCGTCATTTAAGCCGTCGCCATCTGTATCCATCTTCAACGGATCAGTATGGTACTGGTTTATTTCCTGTCCGTCGGAAAGTCCGTCACCATCGGTATCAGCTTTTGCCGGATCCGTTTTATGTTTCAAAACCTCATCACCATCAGATAAGCCGTCTCCATCCGAATCCGTCTTCGTCGGATTTGTGCTATATTTATGCACTTCATCACCATCGGAAAGTCCGTCGCCATCTGTATCAGTTTTCGCCGGATCCGTCAGAAATTTATTTACTTCTTCTCCGTCTTTAAGTCCGTCACCATCGGAATCCGCATTAGCCGGATCCGTATGATAAACTTTTACTTCCTGCCCATCTGAAAGTCCGTCTCCATCAGAATCGGCATTATTCGGATCCGTATGATATTTAAAGATCTCCTCATAATCGCTCAGTCCGTCGCCATCACTATCTGCTTTAAGAGGATTGGTATGATATTTTTTTACTTCATCGCCGTCGCTAATTCCATCTCCGTCGGTATCAGGATTTTGCGGATCAGTATGATAAATTTCGCGCTCAGATTTATCGGTTAAGCCATCATGATCCTGATCAAGCTCGCCAAAAATATAATAACTGAATCCGAGTCCAAACGTTAAGAAGGCATCGTTAGAGGCTCCTTTTTTAATATCGTCTGTGATCAAGGCATTTGGTCCACCTGCGAGCACGTAAGCATCATATGCTTTCTTATCGAAATCATCGAGGTAAGCAGTACCGGGAGCATGAAATAGCCCTTTACCATTAAAAACAAAATTGTCGCTGGCATATAGTTCAAAGCCTATGCCGGCAACCCAACCGATCGTGTTGCGATTGTAATTAACGGTTCCTGCATACGGAAGATCTTTATCCTGATCAAGATTTCGAGCGGAAAAATTAAATATTTCGACTCCGCCAATAACATAGGGCACAAACTGCTGAAGAGGGAAGAAATTATAACTTCCCATTATCTGAAAACCGCTATGACGGATCTTATTTTTTTCTTCGCGAACAATATCGGAGGGATTTGTGGTGCCGGGAATAGGATACCTGACATTTGCGCCTACTCCATCGCCAAAAGCACCGAAGTATCCGGGATATGCCTTAAGGTTATCGTCATTAAGTCGCATCCGCAATTGACCACCATTATAAGCGACATGCAATGAAAGCCAGTCAAGTATATTCCAACGCAGAAAAAGATCGCCGGAAAACCAGAATTGATTGTCACGGAAACTTCCGTAAAGCTTGTTTCCTTCAGCGTCAAAACCAAATGAAATTCGGTTTGCCATGCTCTGCGACCGTGCACTTTCAATGCCGCCTGAGAAAACCAGAAGGATAAATATCCATAAAGCTATTGCTTTTGTCGTAAAAGTTCTTTTCATATTTTTGTAAGGATAGTAAACGAAACAACTTATCGGTCAAATGAGATTATAAGCAAATTTACGGAGAAAAGAATATTTTGGATTTAAAATCAACTTTCCGGAGATGGGACTGTAACTTAATTACGTTAATTTGTTTTCTAAGATAACAGAGAAAACCGAACACTATGAATATGATTATTAAATCTGCGATCTTTAGCTGCCTTCTTCTATTTTCCGGAACAATATCAGCGAAGATCCTCTCAGTTGGACCAACTCGGACGTATACTACTCCGGCTAAGGTAATGAACCTCGTAAGTGATAGGGATACTATTGAGATCGATGCCGGTCTTTATTCCGGAGATGTTGGCTCGTGGACGAAAAATGATCTGGTGATTAGGTGCCCTAACGGAATGGCGCATCTCGAGGCTGCCGGAAAAAATGCAGGGGGCAAAGCTATCTGGATTATCACAGGCAACAATACGTATATAGAAAATATCGAATTCTCGGGATGCACTGTTCCGGACCAAAATGGGGCAGGAATTCGTCAGGAAGGAATAAATTTAGAACTGCGTCATTGCTACTTCCATGATAATGATGATGGCATACTTACGAATGCAAACCCGACGAGCGATATTCTTTTCGAAGCCTGCGAATTTGCCCGCAACGGTTTTGGCGACGGGCAATCGCATAATATGTATATCGGCAATGTCCACAGCTTCACGATGCGCTTCTGCTATTCACATCATGCGAAGATCGGGCATTGCGTGAAATCCCGTGCAATGAATAATTTCATCATGTATAATAGGATCATGGATGAAGATACCGGCTCAGCAAGTTATCTTATCAATCTTCCCAATGGCGGCTTCTCGATTGTGCTTGGGAATACAATGCATAAAGGAGTGAATGCGCAAAATAGAACTTTAGTAGATTATGGTTCGGAGGGATTGACAAATCCATCGAAGCAATTATTTGTAGTAAACAATACGATGGTCTCTACAAGACCTGGCGGAGCAACATTTGTGAGTGTATCAAGTGGGACTGATACTGCGAAGATTATAGATGATATTTTTTGCGGTGTTGGAACAGTTTTTTCCGGGATAGCAGATACAATAAGCAATCTATCTTCCGTTTATGAAACAGATTTTAATTTTAGAGATCCTTCAAACTATAATTACGTCACATATTTCTATGGTCAGAAACTAAAATTTAATGGTATTAATCCAGGAATTGTAAATGGTTTCTCATTGCTCCCTACTTTTTTTTATATTCATCCAACGGACAGTGCGGCTCGACCAGGATTTCCTATCGCTATAGGTGCACTGATTGACTATAAAAACTTTTCAGTTAATAGAAATAAAAATGACTTCCTTAACTTTCATAATTTCCCCAACCCATTCTCCGAAAAAACAATGATCGATCTGGGCGATGCGGTTTCCGAATCTGTTACGATCAATATCTATAACCAACTCGGCGAAGTTATTTCTTCTAAAAAACTTCAGCCGGAAAATTCGCAGATAATTTTCGAGCGAGGTAATATTGCGGTAGGAATTTATTATTATCGAATTCTTGGTACAAACGGAAAGCAAATAGGCATTGGAAAATTTGTTATTATCTGAACCTGGATTTGGGGCGATTATTGGATTAAGACGATGAATTCAATCCCGTTCCATTAATCTACCCAAATCCAGGTTCAGACAAGTGGTGGTTTTATTTCACCAAGATCATCGTCTTCCGTTCGACATAATTTCCTGCTTCGAAAACGTACATATACGCTCCGCTTGAATACGAAGAACCATCGAAGCGATAATCATAAACTCCCGGAGTTTTCTGCTCATCAACTAACACTCCTGCAAACCTGCCTAATTGATCATAAAGAGTTATCCGCACTCTGAGTGAACTACCATCGGAATTCTTACCAACAGCAAACTGAAGATGCGTCGAAGGATTAAACGGATTCGGGTTATTCTGTTCGATGCTTGTCGCGAAACTCCCTGATGAGATACGCACAGGAGTACAAAGATCGGAGATCGTGATACGTCCTGCATCAGTGGTGGCGAATGGTTCAAGAGGGTTACCGAAACTTATATTATTCTGAACAAGATCAGTGAACTGCCCAACCTTTACACCCGCATGTGCATGAAAACGAAGTATGACTAACGAGCCTCCGAGTGCAAAATGTGATGTTAATGAACTGATCGATATATCAACGGCTCCTGCAGAATTCGTGGTATTCATATTCCATGCAGAAGAATTGATAAGCGATCCTTTTGAGACTGAGACTAAATCAAAAAGACCGGCATCATAATTAATCCTCTCAGTAAGACTGGTAACAGGACTTAGAGCACTATCAAGCGGATCGTCGGGATTAATAAGCCTTTGCACGACATCGACTTCCTGCGAGGCACTGACATAATACATTGTATCGATTTTGAGATTCACATCAAGCGGCATGTGATCGCAGCCTTTGAATGTAATTGTTGCCGAGGTGCCGTCATCAAAACTTATGATGAACTGGCCGTCGTGATTTGCACAGCGAGGAATATGTATTTGCGGAGAGAACGTGATAGAATAAATAATAGCATGACCGGGTTCGTATATCACCGGTCCTTGATTTCCAACGATCGAATATTCTAATGGATTGGTGTTCTTCGTAGATGTAACATTCAGTGGTGCAGTTCCGATATTGCCGAATTGAATCGTCAGTGTTCGAGACTGCTTGAGAATAACTCTTCCGAAATCAAGATAATTCGAGTCTATAAAGACTTTAGGAGTTCCGGCAATTCCTTTTGCATAAAAATGAAATAATGACCCATCACCGGTCCTGACATCAAATTTCTCAAAATAGAATCCGTCTGTTGTCGGAGCGAAAGTTACCGATATTGGCGACTGGCTGATTGCACCTACCGTTACCGGCGCACCCGTTACTGAATATGGTGAAAGAGGGGTCTGGGCAGTAATACCGGTAACAGTAACCGAAATATTATCTTTATTAATGATCTGATCCGGCAATGTCTTTGTCGTCCCGGTTTTGATAACTCCGAAGTCCAGTGTATCGATCTGAAAGGACAGTTGTGTGTTAAATCCATTACCATATAAGTAAATGATCTTTTCTTTATCGGCGCCGAAACCGTTAGATGAATAAATATGGAATTCCGCACTGTCACGTCCTGCTGTAGTGGGAGTATAGGTAAATATGAATTCATTTGTAGCTTCGGTAAGAACAAAGGAAACGGCACGTTGGCTTGAAGCTGTAAATTTCGAGGCAGCGGTCCCCAACATTCTAACATTATCAACGCTATATCCTTGAATCCCGTAACTTTCAATAGAGTCAAGCAGTAATTTTGGTGTCCCTACGCGAACTGTACCAAAATCAAGTGTATCTTTTTCGATTGCAATTCCGGGAGTTTCACGTGCAACATCGATAAGGATATTACCGGAATTATCGTTGTAATAATTTGATGGGGGGTCGCCACGATCGACGAAGCGAAATGAAAGAGCCGAGCCGAGGCTTCCGATACTGGCATCATAAATATGATTAGACTGATAATTGCCACCCTGAAAACCCGAAGCAGTCCAAAAATTATAAAACCAGTCTTCACTCGCTGCTCCATTACGAACTTTCAGAGAAACTGGAGTGACATTTGGATTGAAATGAAGAAAGGAATTCAATATGTAATATGATGCATCGGCTATATCGGAGCCGGAGGAAACAGATACGCTCCCCGAAGCATGAACTCGATATTTCATACCGGCGACGAGATTAACATTCGGAAAATTCACTGTCGTGCCATCAGCGGGCACGGGTAGGACTTGGCGCGGAGTAGCGATTTGCCATGGTTTCCATGGCTGCGCTGAGGCTGATGTAGCCCAAAAGAGAAATAGCGTTAAGAGAAAGAATTTTTGGCGTAAACCCATTCGATATAATTCAATAATTATGCACGGGGAAGTCAACATTAGTATAACATAAGTTCGGTGAATTTGTTCTATACTATTAATCATCATAACTGTGTCATTGCGAAGAAGGGCTTTAGCCCGACGAAGCAATCCCCTAAATAGATTGTAGAGAGTAAAAGTCAGGCACCATTGTGGGGGTTGCTTCATCGTCCGCAAGCGGACTCCTCGCATTGACACTGCAACTATCGTATTTTTGCCCCATGGAAGTTCAGTCATCACCGTCATATAAGATCCGCCTCCCCCTGTTTCAGGGTCCGATGGATCTATTGCTTTTTTTCATCAAGCGCGATGAATTGGATGTTTATGACATACCCGTTCATCATATCACAAAAGAATTTCTTGAATATCTCCGCCTGATGCAGGCACTTGATCTGGAAGTTGCAGGCGATTTTATCGTTGTTGCTGCCGAGCTTTGCCAGATCAAGGCAAAAATGCTTTTGCCTCGCGAAGAGCGCACCGAAGAAGGCATCGAAGAAGAAGATCCGCGCGCCGATCTTGTTCGCCGCCTTATTGAATATCGCCGCTTCAAAGAAATGAGCCAGGAGCTTGGCACGCTCAGTGAAGAAGCACGTAAGATTTATTACCGTGAATATTTCAAAGGCGATGACCGCACATTCGTATCCGAAGAAGAAGAAGAAAATGTGATCGGGAATGTCACGCTCTTTCATTTGCTTACTGCATTCCGTAAAGCAATGGAGCGTGCGCCGCTTATTAAGCGTTCGCATGATGTCGAGCTTATTCCCGTAACGGTCGAAGAGCAATCGGAGATGATATTGGATATGCTTGCGATCAAAGGCGAAATAAATTTTATTGATCTCTTCAGCGATTTCATTGATGGATCATCAGTTGAAGAATTCTCAACTCCGGTGCGACTGCGATTAGTGGTGACCTTTGTCGCTCTGCTCGATCTTGTCAGGAATCAGCTTATTGCCCTGCGGCAGCATGAAGCATTTGATGAGATTATTTTGTTCAAGCCGTAAGAGCATAGTCTCCAGTGGAACGGACTCTTAGTCCGCACGGACGGATTGAGAGTCCGTCCACTAGACTCAATCCATTTTCAGCTACTTGTTTTTCATGCGATTAGATTACACAAATCCTGAATCACTTCTTATCATCGTCGAAGCGCTTGTCTTCGCAACCGATGAGCCGCTTTCTGCGCAAGATATTCGCTCGCTTATTTTAGATGAGCCGACGGTGAAAACCGCAGTAGAAGCTACACCCGAGATTTTCTCGGAAGTACCTCCGGCATCAGGTGGTGAGCTACCCAACGGTGCAGAACCGGCAAAAAGAAAGAAAGCAAATTTGCTGGAGCTTTCTGTTATCAAAGATGCTATTCGTATGCTTAATAATACATACGAAGAATCGGGCAGAACATTTCGCATCATCGAGATCGCAGGTGGCTATCAATTCGCAACGCGTCCTGATGTTGCCGCGTATGTATCCCGTCTTTATAAAGATAGATCGCGCAGGAGACTCTCGGGTGCTGCGCTGGAATCGCTATCGATCATTGCTTACAAACAACCGGTTTCGAAATCGGATATTGAAAATATCCGCGGCGTTAATTGCGACGAAGTTATTAAATCACTTTTAGAAAAAAATCTCATCACTATCACCGGTCGTGCCGAATCAGTCGGCAGACCACTGCTTTACGGAACGACGCAGGATTTCCTGCGGCATTTCGGACTTGGCTCCATGCGCGATCTCCCCAAGCCGCGCGAGATCGAAGAACTACTCAAAGAAGAATCGGTTCGGGCAACCACATTAGAAGAAGCAGCAAACGAATTTGTCGATCATCAAAATGGCACAGAAGAAGATTCAATTACCATTGACGAAGTCATCGCCGTCGCCAAGGAAGAGCAGCACAACCAGCGCTTCGAAGAGCGGACCGAGGAAGAAGCTGACGCTATCGGAATCGACGTCGAAGCCGGAGAGACGGACTTCAACTCGTCCGAGCAGTAGACCTTCATCCGGTGGTCGGAGTTCAGGCGGATTTCGGGATTCCGAAAGACGGAGTGCACCCAGAAGCGGAGGACGTCCATCACCGGGAGGATTTCGCGGAAGAGATTCCGATGCCAGATCTGCACCCAGAAGCGGACCAAGAAAGCAAATTACTTTATCCGATGAAGCACCCTCTTCAGCGGGGCGGACTCTCAGTCCGCGAGTCTCGGCTGGCGGACTAAAAGTCCGCCCCACCGGACTCAAATCCCGTCCACCATCAAGATCACATCCACCACGTGATTCTGCTCGTTCATCGCGTCCATCATTTGCCAGATCAGGCGAACGTCCTGCACTGAGAAAATCATCTTCGCGTTCATCTGCAACTCCTCATGCTTTTGAATTTAAAATTAAGAAGGATAGCACATCATCGAAGATAGAAAAACCTTCATTAAAAAATAAAGTTGTTACTGAAGCTCCGACAAAAGAAACCGTCCGGCTTAATCGCTTTATCGCTTCAGCGGGTGTTGCTGCCAGGCGCAAAGCCGATGATCTGATCACTCGCGGAAAAGTTACCGTCAATGGAAAAATTGTAAAAGAACTTGGCGTACAGGTGAATCCGAATACCGATCAGATAACTGTTGACGGTAAGACGATCTCGATGAAGACGAGATTTGTTTATCTCCTTTTAAACAAACCCAAAGATGCGATCTCAACGGTGAAAGACGAAACCGATCGCAACACCGTCATGAATTATGTTAATACCCGTGAACGTGTCTATCCTATCGGAAGGCTTGATAGAAATACGACGGGCGTTTTATTTCTTACCAATGACGGCGACCTTACGGCAAGGCTTACACATCCGAAATATAATATCGAACGCGAGTATCACGTGACGCTCGATAAGCCTCTGAAAAAAGATGATGCCGAAAAAATTGCTGCCGGCGGAGTTGATCTCGGAGAAGGCGATATCAGTTCATCAGTGCATGTAGCGTATGCTCATGACGATCCGAAAGATGTCTATGTCGTTATCCGCGAAGGAAAATATCATGAGATCCGCAGGCTCTTCGAAGCATTCCATTACGACGTAAGGAAACTCGATAGAACCATGTTCGCCGGAATCACTCACCGAGGCATGAAACGCGGAGAGTCAAGAGTCTTGACGCCAAAAGAAATCCGCGACCTAAAAAAACTTGTCGGGCTGGATGTAGGAAGTAAGTTTGATTATTAATTCTATTTTGCGATCTGAATTCAATTTTATGTAACTAATGCCTCATTTTCGGGTTATTAATAACGCTATGAATATCCGATCACTGGCGGGAAGTATCATCTTTATTATCTCAGCTTTTTCCTTCGGCTGTAAGAGTCCGACAGCAGTAGGTACCGGCGGTGCTCCGGTCTTAACCATCGTGCCTGAAAATTTCCGTGGTGTGCAATTTACCAATTATGCATTTAAGGCGAAGATCACCAATCATGATCCTGATTATACCTATTTGACATGGAACCTGGGAATAGTGGATTCGTTGTATTTCAAAACTTTGGTCAATCAGCCGGTAAATATAACCTACCAAAAGCCCGGCACATACATTATCGCAGTCAAAGCCTATGATTATTACACCGATAGCGTCATAGCAACTGCAAGAGAGCAGATCATCATCGATACGGCGCAATCTTCCGTTGAGATCATTCCGCAATTTTACAATGGAATACTCCCCATGACGACGAAAGGTACAACGGATCCTTTCACGATTTCTGTCAAAACGACATTGCCGGAACAGGAACTGTATCAATTCTGGGATTTCGGCGATGGGACAACTGATAGCTTCAAATCCAGAAACATAACTCATTCTTTCCCCCACCCAGGCTCTTACGTACTGAAAGTTGACATCTACCAGAAAAATGGAATCTATGTAGGCACTGATACGGCGCTTATCAATATCGGTCGGCCATCGTTCACGCTCGATGAGATCAAACACTTCGGAAAAATCGAAGAATATATTTTTCTCGATGGCACATACCCTGTAGATGCTCGCCGTTTCCCTTTGAGTTTCGGAGCACCACTTTCAGGAACAAATATTACTTCCGGCTGGTCCGCAAATTCCTTCTCACTTCATTCTTCTAACGGGACCGATAACTTAAATATTACCGTAACACTTTCCGATGACGGAACAAAAGTTGAGTCTATGATTTTTCATGTCAACGAACACGAACTTGAAATCAACGGAAACACCGTATATGGAAGCTTCGATTATGAGGTCTTCAATATGACGTTATTTTTTGTCTCTTCGGATCAGATCGGCTTCAGAATTTCAGGCAGTGATCTGAAAAAAAACATAACGAATCTTTCCTATTCAGGAGAGATAGCTGTTGTTTCGGGTGCCGGATCATTTGACCCGTGGACAAATTTCAACCAGCTTAACCCTGATAACACAATTCCACCTCAATCCATACTTGTCTTTTCCCGGAAATAGATAGATAGAATAGGGTACAATTAGCTCGCTACTCCCCCAGCGTAAAAAACTCTGCCGTCTCTACTGTATGCAGCAGCAGCGTTCCGGCGCGGACGAGATCGACTAAAATTTTTGAGGCGCGGCGGCGGGAGATATTGACGAGGTCGGCGAATTCAATGACCGTTACTTTTCCGTTCTCTTCAAGATATTCGAACAGTGTGCGTTCGTTATAGCCGATGGCAATTCGCAAAGGCGGAGCATCGGTGCGGAATGCGCGCATGACCTTCATCACTTCCGTACTTGCCTGAAGTGATTTATCTTTTACCCTGACAAATCCTGTTCGAGCGCCATTCAAAACCCGTTTACCGGCAGGATCGTATTCAATAAGTGTATGAGGTTTATTCATACTCGGTGGAACGGTGACAGCAATAATATCTTTTTTCCCTGACCAAGGAATAATATCACACGATATTGCAATAGGCGGATCGCAAAGGAATTGACTGGTGTGTTCGATCTCCGATAGTTCTGATTTTTCACTTTGCAAACCAAAAACGCTTCCGTCGTCATCAACTCCGAAAAGTATTGTGCCGCCTTTCGTATTTGCAAATGCGATCATCTCTTTCGCTATTTTTTCCGGCGAAGAAAAATGCCGCTTGAATTCGATATGAAGTCCTTCACCCTCAGCAATAAGCGCCATCACATCGCGGCGCGTTACTTTTTTTCGGTAGGATTGTTTTTCTTCAATTATTCCTTCGAACATACGATCACCTTTTCCTTCGTCAGGATATAATACTCTCCTTTATATACGAAAACTGCAACTGTATGATACGCTTCCGGTGGCAGAGCTAATGAGACTTTATACGAAAGATCATTCACATCAAATACTCGTATGATAGATGAATTTTTATCGAAAGCATATAATACATTTTCTGAAGAAGAAAGTTTTGCATCATGTATTTCATTATATCGAATGCGGCTTTGCGGAAGATAAGCATTATTAAAAATAATAAGTGACCTGGAATTTGCATCGGCAATCGTTATGAATTCATTTCCGGCTAATGCAAGAGAGATGGGATTCAACTCCACTCCTGTTGTTGTGCCTGATAATGAGATGACTTGCTGCAAACCACTTTCAGGTTGAATACTTATCGCACGTTTATTCTCGCCGTCAATGATATAATAATTTCCTGCTGATGAAGCACGAACTGCAAGAGGATATCCGAATTGTATCTTCGAACCGGTTATATGCCCGGATATTGTTGCTTGCCAGATCAGATCTTTTGAATAAATTTCAATGCGATGATTATTTCTATCGGCAACGGCTACGGAGTTAGTAAGCGAAGCATCAATATCTTTTGGCTCATCGAATTGATTATGCTCTTTACCAAGGGCAATTACTCCGCGAATGCTATCACCATGAGTATTGAATTTATAAACTCCCGGCGCACCCTCATCAACCACATACACATTACCGAATGCATCAATAGATATTGCATTTGCATTGATAAAATTTCCAAACTGCCTTTGGATCTTTAATGTGCCGGAGAATGTATCTTTTTCGAAGGAATTCGAGTTGGAGCTAGTCGCTGCGCAAGAGGAAAGAAAAAGGAGTACACTAAAAATGTACACGCATTCCAATACGCCACGGTTCTTCATGCGTTTTAGGCGCTTCGAGATAGGAAGTGTTTGTCGGTTCGGAAACATCGAAGTCAAATAAATGTGCCGAAATATATGCATCTAAAAGATTTGCAAGATAGACAAGAGCAGCATAAATATAAAATTTATCACGGTCATCGCGATAGAACTCACGTTGGTTTGCATAACGGTCAGCATTAAATTTATCACCACGTGCAAGTTGGTTGTTCACCGAATCAATATCGACAAGGTAACGCCCGTTCTGTATATATGCTCCGACAAAACAGCCGACTATTCCTCCGAGAATAAACGGCGCTTTATACCAACCGCCGGTATAGATCTGACCTGCTCCCGGCAATATTGCACTTAAAACAATTGCAAGAGTTGGCGATCTCTGCATGTGAAAATGTCCGGTATCAACAATGACTTTCGCATCATGAGCCGAATCGCGAAACTGTGCCTGCGACCTTCCTGCGATCAACATCAATAAACAAAAGATAAGAATATATCGGCTCATGTGTTTACAAAACCCTGGCAATACATTCTATCTCAACACGTGCACCTTTGGGCAAAGCACTTACTGCAACAGTGCTCCGAGCAGGCTTCGCATCGCCGAATGCCTTTGCATACACTTCATTCACTTTTGCAAAATCATTCATATCTGTTAAGAAGATCGTCGTCTTGACGACACCTGAAAGATTACTGCCGCCTGCCCTTAAAACTTCGCCTAAATTTAATAATGCCTGCTCTGCTTCTTCTTCGATAGAAGAATTTTTCATTGCTCCGGTTTTCGGATCGAGCGGAATCTGCCCCGAGCAAAATAAAAGGTCACCTTCGCAGATCGCTTGCGAATATGGTCCTATGGGTTGTGGTGCTTTGGGGGTTAGGATTGTGGTCATGATATTTTCTGTGGTGTCAGTGCGAGGAGGCTTTAGCCTAATGAAGTAACTCCCCGAAGATTACTATGAAGTTCAACTTGCTGCAACCATCAGGGGATTGCTTCGTCGTCGCTTTGCGACTCCTCGCAATGACACCTTATTAAATTTCGTCTCTGATGTTTAATAGTATTTCACTTATTCTCTCCAGATCATCGCTTGAATAAAACTCTATTGCAATTTCTCCTTGCTCTCCGGATTTTTGCCGGATGCGCACTTGTGTGCCGAGCTTTTGTTTCAAACTATTTTCCAGCGGTATCATTTCTACGATCTGGTCTTCGCCGGGATTCGCTGCCTTCATCGGTCTGCCCGATTTTTTACGTGCAGTTCCGCTGTTTGTAACACCGCTCTCCGTTGCAGCTTTACGGGCAAGTTCTTCAAGTTTACGAACAGAATAACCCTCGGTTATAGCAGAGCGCCAAACAACAACTTGATGAGCCATATCCGGAATTGCCATGATCGCTTTTGCATGGCCCATGCCAAGCTCACCTTTGCGAAGCGAATTTTGAATTTCATCAGGAAGTTTGAGCAAACGCAGAAAATTTGAAACAGTGGTGCGATCTTTGGAAATTCGTTCTGCAACTTCATCCTGCCGCAAGCCGCATTCTTGTATGAGGCGCTGATAGGATTCTGCTTCTTCGATGGGATTAAGATCTTCGCGCTGGACGTTCTCCACAATAGCAAGTTCGAGCATCTTGCGATCGCTTGGAACATCAATAACAAACGCCGGAATTTCATGAAGACCCGCAATACGGGATGCACGGACTCTGCGCTCACCGGAAACAAGCTCATATTTTCCGCAGGGAATACTTCGTAATGTTACGGGCTGAATGATGCCATGCTCCCTGATCGATTCAACTAATGCAGCGAGGGATTCAGGAAGAAAATCCTTCCTGGGCTGAAATGGATTTGCAGCGATCAAATCAAGATCTACAAATGCCGTTGATTGCAGCGTGCCTCCAAGATCAGCAGAATTTGGAATTCCTTGCTCAATCTCACGTGCATCTGATCCTGCTCCGGGTATCAGCGCTCCGAGTCCTTTGCCTAATATGAATTTATTTTTTGACATCTGTGCGTAGTTAGTAGCCAGTAGTAAGTAGTTAGGAAAAAGAGACGTGTGTATCCATTCCGAGCTACTAACTACTTCTTTATCTTCGGATTTCTTGCGATCACTTCTTTCGATAGATCAAGATAATTTTTTGCACCGGTACTGAAGGGATCATAGATCACAACAGGCTGACCGAAACTTGGCGCTTCAGAGAGCCGCACATTTCGCGCGATCACCGTCTTAAATACTTTCGTATCGAAATATCGTTGAACTTCACCCACAACTTGATTTGATAAACGGAGCCGGCTATCGAACATCGTCAGCAGCACACCTTCGATGTCAAGTTCAGGGTTCAAATGCTTCTTCACAATATTGATCGTATTCAGTAGCTGGCCTAAGCCTTCAAGCGCATAATATTCACATTGCACAGGAATGAGTACGCTGTCGCTTGCCGAGAGTGCATTCAAGGTGAGCAGACTCAGCGACGGTGGGCAATCGATCAGGATATAATCATAACTTGATTTCAAAGGTTGCAGAGCACGTTTCATGACGCGCTCGCGGTCTGCAACATCAATAAGTTCGATCTCAGCACCGACAAGATTAATATGCGAAGGAAGCAAAAACAGGCGGGGTACTTTTGTCTCAATAATCGTTTCATTCGCTTTAAGGGAATTTACCAGAACTTCATAAATAGTCTTCACAAGTGGTTTCGGATCGATTCCAAGCCCGCTCGTAGCATTCGCCTGCGCATCAATATCAACTAAAAGCGTTCGGAATCCTGCCATCGCAAGCGAGGCCGCCAAGTTAACTGCCGTTGTTGTTTTGCCGACCCCTCCCTTTTGATTCGCAATCGCAATGATCTTCCCCATGAATAGCCGATGTTCCCTTTTTTTTAACGTAAGTCAGAGTATAACGATAAAAGCGAATGAAAAATTAAAAATTAAAATAGTATTAAAGACTCCGTAGTTTCAACCACATAAATGCGGCTACAACGAGGGAGTGGGTGATGTGACCGGTGCGAATGAGGTCGTCGATCTTTGCTAATGGTTCGAGGCGGACGATGATGTTCTCATGTTCGTCGAATTTCTGATCGCCATCTTGCTTGACATTTGTAACGAGATACGTATAACAGGTATTATTCAAGAATGCGGGGTTCGGAAGGACTTTGCCGATCATGGCGACTTCGCTATCATCTGTCGGTATAAAACCTGTCTCCTCGCGGAGTTCACGGAGCGCTGCATCTTTGGGAGTTTCGTTATTATCGACTAAGCCGCCGACGAGCTCCAGTTCGAAATCCTCTGAGCCATGACGGAATTGCTCGACAAGCACAACTTTATTTTCGGAAGTAAGTGCAATAACATTGATCCAATCGGCTGCTTTGAGTACATAAAAATCTCCGCTCTTTTTTGTGCCTTCTTCATCGCGCCGCGATTTCTCAAGGCTGAAGATGCGCGTCTTGGCAAGGACTTCATTCGTCCGAGTTATCCAGCGAGGTAAAAGATCGTGCGTTTTTTTCTTTGTCATAAATTATTTTCAAGAATGCACCCTAAACACTGTCATTGCGAGGAGTCAGCTTGCGGACGACGAAGCAATGTTAATAAACCTGCATCACACTCACTACAAGCAAGATCAGGATCGCCGTCCAGACTTCGAATTGCTCGACCATGCGAATGCGCCAGAGTAGTATATCACGCGGCGAAAGATCTTCGCTTCCTTCTTTTTCGCTTCGCGCCGTTTCAATTTCTTTATAGCTTGATCGGAGCATGAAGCTCAGTCCGGCAAGAATGAGAAAAAGCAGTATCTTCACGTGCGCCAAGATAAGCCAAAGAGTCGAGAAATCGAAGAAAATAAATTTCGTTGACCAGAGCAAGATGATCACACCTGTTACGACAACCGTCCAGAGCAACATCCATGAAAATCCGAGAAAGCGGATTTTTATGCGGAGCGAAATATCATACGCATCAGCTCCGAAGTATTCAAAGATCGGGCGCGTCACGCCGGTCAGGAATAGTATTCCGCCAAGCCATGCAACAGCTCCGAAGAGATGCATATACAGCGATGCCCAGTAGATATAGGTGATGCCGGAAATAGATGCGATGATCAGATGCATAGTTAATATTGTAGGTATGGTAATGTTTAATGTGAAACTACAATTTTCTTGTGTACGGAAACATTTCCATCATTGAGAGAAATAAAATATTCACCATTTGCTATGCCATTGATATCGAAGTCTTTTTCATACGTGCCCGGTGAAAGATCACCTTGAAAAAGTTTTTTACAAAACGAGCCGGTAACAGATGAGATCAAAACAGAAACATTTTCTGATTGAGGTATGGCAAAGGCCAGAGTACACTTACCGTTTAAAGACGGATTTGGATACGTCGAAATAATTCGTAATGCATTCGCTGATATCTGATGAATCCCTGAAACTCCGGCAAACGGGTTATTGATATATGCGTAGACTTCTCCATCGGGGAAGCCCTTACGGTCTTCCGTCCAGGCATATGCATACGTCGATCCCCGGATTGCGCATCCGATATAATCACCGATGAATGGTGAATAGGTGTAGTCGGTAATCTTCAATGGATCAAAAAGAGAGTCTGAAAGCCTGGTGTATCTTACCGGACCCTCAATAGGGAATATCACCCGATATGCTTCGAGCTTGATATTTTTTGGATCGTCCTGTGACGAATAATACAGAACATGTACGTCGCCGTTTTCTTCATTAATACCCATCCAAGGCATAAAGCGATCGGTATGTAAATCAACGCTATCCCCCTGAAAACCCAAGGGGTATGGATGCGTCCAGGTTATACCTGCATCCGTTGTTTTTACATAATACAGCATCGCAGAATTCGTCGTGTCATTCCATTTATGATACGAGCCATAGACCACATGCAGCGTATTCAGATGCGAATCATAATCCATAGTAATATATGGAAAAGCCTGAATACCATTCCGACCTTTGAGAGCAGGAAGAAAAATCTTATCACTATACGGAAAATTTAAATAATCAGCAATCTTCCGACGAAGAAAAGTTGCTCCGTGATCAAATGAGATCAGCAGATAATGCGCTCCGAGAGTGCCGTCACCTTTATATTCACTATATGTGTAGAAAACATTGCCATCTTTATCTACTTTAACCTGCGAGAAGAAGCCGGAGCCGTTATCAATCCTGACCGGACTGCTCCAATTCTGCGCCAGATTATCACTCCATGCCAATTGTAAACCCTGCTTCGACGTATCGGCGTCAAAGTGCATCCACGAAATATAAATTCTTCCGTTTGTCGGACTTGCTGTTCCGGTATCAACAGCAATACTTTCTTTATCTTCAGAACTTGCAGATTGTCCCTTTCCAAAAACTACAGGTTCGCCGTACGTCCAAGTGAGGCCATCAGAAGAATGAGCCACCATGATATTATACATGTGAAGCTGAGGATTTGCTATCAAGAAAGCATAGTAAAAGCCTCCGAATTGATCTGCTGCAACAAAAGGATCTCCAAAGGCAAAATATGGTTTTGGAGGAATTGGCATTCGCGAGGTATTCCATGATTTCCCTCTATCTTTCGAAAGAAATACCGGCATAGAACGAACGTCTTCCGGTTCATCATTTGAAGCTATGAGAATCAGGTTAGGATCGTTTCGACTGATTGCAACAGAAGTTTCTTCCTGACCGAATGGATCATTCGATACATCCTTCATAAATACATCTGGCTGATTTTGAGGCTCAATTGCATTCAATTGATGTTGCAGTCCCAAATGCAATTTTTCATTTACGTTATGAAGTGTGGTTTTCCGATAGACCTCACTTCTTTGATAAAGCCATTCGCCATTCTCACGCTTAGCCAATTCTTCACGTAAAGCTTTTTTAAACGCATCTTCTCTGTCAATGGCTTGAGCAAAAGCACTGACTGTAATAAGTAGGAAAAGGATACAGATGCGAATGATCATTACTATGTGCATTTCATGAATGACACGAACCAATTCCCGATTGTTACGGCAAATGTATTAAAATAACAAAAGCCGCAACAAATCGTTGCGGCTTAATAATTGTACTCCAAGTCTAAACTCTTGTAAGGGTTCACACGTAAAAAAATCACTCCTGAACCCAAACCT
>JBBQGG010000027.1:0-39293 GCA_038322815.1 Kapaibacterium sp. (SeqCode) | reverse complement strand
CATCGACAAGCTCCTGCTGATTATACGCATTGATCTCGACCGAGTCATGCAGCAGCGTTCGGTAATCACTGACATCGTAATCCCAAGTAAATTCTCCTCCGGCAGCAAGTGTATTTGTCGGCGAAGTAGGGTTTCCATATTCGGTAATATATCGTGCGATCTCATAACGATTAATGATCTCAAACTTGCGGAAGTATGGCGTCTTCAAAAGCGTCATCATCGTGTCAGCAGGAATAACGGTGGAATCCAGAATCACTCCTGTATTTGAGAAATGATATTTAATTTGCTTCGGCCATACATAGATCGTGTCAAGAAGTTTTGGACCATTCGCGCTTGTTGCATATCGAACGATCTGCATCACATCATTTCCAACTGAATCATTTGTAACCGTTGTATCAAATTTAGAAGTATAGACACCTTCTTCGAACGTGATAAACGGACGCAGCCTTGTCGGAGCAAATCCCTGATAGAGATCTTTTCCTTCGACTCGCTGCTGCATGGGGAAACCCGTCATTACTCCATGAAAACTATTTCCGCTTTCATCGAGTGCAAAAAGTTTCTTGATCTGAGAACGGTAATAGACTCGTAAATTCTTTTTATATGTCGTATTTGCTGAGGCATCAGTCCCCATCATCTTTGCAACTGCAGGAGCAGGAAGTTCCATATTCCAGATCGCAAACTCATCGATATTGCCATCGAAATTATTATCACCGTTACTACCCGCTCCTAAATGAAAATGAGCAATATTCCCCATCGGTTTTTTCTTAGCTGTTCCTGATTGGAAGAGAATTCCATCCTTATAAATCATCATCGCTCCTGTCTTCACATTTTTCGTGAATGTCCAATACGTCCACTTCCCTTTATAATCATTCGAATCTGCTGCTTTTTGAATTCGGTCAAAACCTCCGAACTGTGAACCGGCATCCCAATAGACTGTTCCGTCAGACCACGGAACATGAGCATTCAATACGCGCTGTCCCTGACTATTGATTGCCTCGAAAGACGATTGATTCTGCGGCTGATATTTTGGATTGCCATATTGCCAGAAGCTGATCGTGATAGCGCTATCGCATCCTGAAAGAGCGCCGGGTGGAACATCGATAAAATCATTATTTTCGAAATGCAGTGATGTTTCAGGAGTAATAGAAAAAATACCGGAAGAGAAGGGAGTACTATCACATTTTACGAGAGATCCGGATTCGGAAGTATTATGATTATCAAAACTAACATCGATCACAATATTGGATGCACCATCCCAAGCGAAAGAAGTCGGAAAATCTAATCTGTTCCATCCCGATTGTGCAAATGTGGTATTCTTAGAATAGACTGTAGTAAATCCTCCGAATTCGTACGAAGAAGGAATAAGAGAATCTTTTGTCGATAGTTTCATGCGAATGCGAAGATTATTCATTACTCCGTTCACATCTGCAGTATTGAGTCTGATACCCGTAATATCACCTTTCTTTAAACCTGCGGCAAGAAGTTCGGAAGCTTTCCAAACAAACTGAGCCCTTGAAACATCGGTAGATGATTGCAGCGGATGATTCGATGAGCGAGCACCGGATCCGATACTTGCCGTATCGAGCGATGTTGTAGTAAGCCGGGTGACACTATACTGAAACTTCGGAAAATATGACCACGTCGGATTCCAATTAAATGATACTGTTGGCGGAGTGAGACCATTGACTTTATACGAATAGATCGTATCGATCAGGGAATCCATCTTTCCCGTGTGATCGTAAAGATTAACATACATGAGATAATCCCATTCGCCGCATTGCACACCAGGCGGACAGCGGAGTTTATAGTGCATCGTGATCTTCTCGAATTTTTTATCTGCCGGAGGGAATAAGAATTTTGCCTGCGATGGTGATCCATAGGTAAATGTTTGCAGAGTGTCACGCAGTGATTGAGCCTGAAGAGCAGTTACTGAAATAATGATACAAATTACCGTGAGAATAAAAGGATGTAATCTATTCATAAACAATAGGGCTGAATATATATATTTAAGAAACAACAGATATGAGAATTGCGAAGTCAAAGAAACCAAAATTGCAGAAGTTCGGTGCTCAGGCAATAAAAGAGGTAGTAACCCAATTTAAAAAACTTTAATAATGTCATTCCGAGCGACAGCGAAGAATCTGAGATTTAGGATATCTGAAAGCTCAGATTCTTCGTTCCGCTTTGCTCCTCTCAGAATGACAATTCAAATTTAGCCACTACTATAAAAAAAGGCGAAACAAATGCTCCGCCTTTTTATAGAATGATTTATTCCGTTTTTACTCAGCTTTGGGAGCTTCGTGGGCTGCCGGAGCTTCATCCGCTGCCGGAGAGTCCTCGATCGGCGGCATTGCAGGAATTTCACTTCCCTTTTCCGGGACGAGCATTTCTTCAGGAAGATCGTAGCTGCCAATTGCAGGTGCTGAATCAACAGGTGTTTCGGCTGAATCAGTGCTGATCTTCTTCGCATTCTTACGTGGCGCGCGTTTATGAGTATCTTCAAGAGTTTCTTTCGGAACAGGATGCTTCTCGTTGTATTCATCAACGATTGCTTTATCCTGAGCCTTCAACCATTCCGTTGCAGAAAGAACGATCTTCTTGTTCTCTGAATCGAATTCGATAACGCGTAAGTTCAGCGTCTCGTCGATCTTGAAAACATCACCGACATTTTTGATCGCATGGAATGCAAGCTGTGATCCCGGCACAAATCCGTCGATACCGCCCGGAAGCTCAACGATGACGCCCTTCTCAATGATACGTACAACCTTACCGGTCGTATCCGTACCTTCTGAGAATGCTTCACCGAGAGTATCCCATGGATTTTCGAGAACCTGTTTATGACCCAGAGCAATGCGGCGATTTTCCGCATCGATTCCAAGGATCATTACATCAAGTTCTTGACCCTTCTTGAAAATTTCGCCCGGATGACGAACCTTCTTTGTCCAGGAAAGATCGGAGATGTGAACAAGCCCATCAACACCAGCTTCAAGTTCGACGAATGCGCCGAATGTTGTGAGGTTGCGGACAATACCTTTGTGTACTGAACCGATCGGATATTTTTCGAGGAATAATGTCCAAGGATCAGGCTCCAATTGCTTGATACCGAGCGAGATCTTTTTCGAATCCTGATCGATATTTAAAATGATCGCTTCAACTTCCTGTCCCATCGAAAGAAGATTTGAAGGATGTTTTACATGCTGAGTCCAGCTCATTTCGCTGACATGTACTAAGCCTTCAATGCCTTTTTCAAGCTCAATGAATGCTCCGTAATCCGTCATCGAAACGACCTTACCCTTAACGCGCTGACCAACAGAATATCTCTGCTCGATCTCAACCCATGGATGAGGCATAAGCTGCTTCATGCCGAGAGAAATGCGTTTCTTGTTCTCATCGTAATCAAGCACGACGACGGTAACAACCTGATCGAGCTTGACAACTTCTGATGGATGAGATACGCGACCCCATGAGAGATCGGTAATATGGACGAGTCCATCAACGCCGCCGAGATCGACGAATGCGCCGAAATCTGCGATCGCTTTAACGGTACCTTCGAGAACCTGACCGCGCTCAAGCTTTTCGGTAATGACCGAACGCTGATCGTTCATGTTCTCTTCCATTAAGATCTTATGGCTGACGACAACGTTCTCGCTCGGTCCATTGATCTTCACAACGCGGACATCCATTGTCTGTCCGAGATAAATATCAAAATCACGCACAGGTTTCGTATCGATCTGTGAACCGGGCATAAACGCTTCGATTCCCATGAGATCAACGACGAGTCCGCCCTTAATGCGGCGAACGCATTTGACGCTCATTACTTCGCCTGTCTTAGCAGCTTCATTAATTTTCTCCCAAACGCGGATGAAATCTGCGCGCTTGCGGGATAGTTGTAAGCGCCCTTCTTTATCTTCGATCGCTTCGAGCAATACTTCTACTTCGTCGCCGACAGCGAGGTTCGGCATATTACCAAACTCCGAACGAGGGATCATGCCTTCGGATTTGAATCCGATATCAACGGCAATTTCCGATCCGGTAATAGCAACAACTCTTCCCATCAAAACCTGATCGGGCTTGAGTGCGCTAAATGTCTGGTCATAGAGTTTGGTTAACTCATCTTTTTCTTCGTCGGAATATCCGCCGCCGAGTTTGATCTTCGGATCAATGATGGTTAAATTGTGATCTCTGGTGGAGCCGGTAGAAGCGGTAGGTGCGGCTTTAGGAATTTGTATCTGCTTCTTCTGTGTGGCAGGGGTTTCGTGAGTTGCAACATCCGCTGTTGCCGGCGATAACGTTTCAGTAGTTTCTGACATTAGTAATTAATTAAATCCGGCAATGGTGAATAAATACTTCTGCAATTCCCGCCGGAAAAATGGAACGACAGAAGGTGAATTAATACCCCGTTTTTTTCGGGAGCCGTTAAACAAAAGGCTTTAGGAGTTGGTTCGAAGTCTCCCTCGCCCGGTACTCCGGGAGAGGGATTAAGGGTCAGGGCTTTCTGTCTGAACCTGAATTTGGGGAGATTAAGGGATTAAGATGTTTGGGATCCCTCATTCGCTGCGCGCCAGAGTCCGTTCGAAATGACAGGGATCTTCCCTCTCCCCGTTTAAGCTTTACGCTTTGAAGTTTAAGCTTTCGTCTTATATTACTCCACAAACAATGAGCACCTATGCAGCCGCCGAAATTTAATAAACGTAATAAAACAAAGCTTGATACAACCACAGATTTTTTTGATCGCGAACTAGGATGGATCAGGCGCATCACCGAACCATGCCCGAAGTGCAAACGCGATGGAACGATGGCATTGCTAGAAGATCAGGGATTTAAGGGATGCACATATTGCTCATACCTTGAACTCATGCCGGACGTTCATTTTGTTTCCGGCGGATATAGCGAAGCACGAAAAATATTAGAAGACCTCTTTAATGAAAAGCGAGTCGAGAAACCCTTTCAAGCACGCTTCATGCCGATGAATTTTAAGAGGAATTAATGGAGGTCGCGAAACAAGGTGACAATAAATACACCCAAGAGTCGCTCCCGTGAGCGCGACTCAGGGGTTTTTCGGTGATATAATGAAAGCAAAATTGCTTCTGCCCTCATACAAAGAATAACTTGATCCGCTCCCCTTTTGTTGCACTTTTACCCACAAAATAATCAACTTATTACTTATACTATCATTATCTTAGCAGTTATTATTAATTATCGCTAAGAATAACATTATTTTTGACTTTCTATGATTATCTAAATTCAACTAATACATATTTTTAATTTTACATTCTTTGAGTTTTACGGACCATTAACACAACAGCAACAAACTCCTAATACTTTTTTCCTTAAGTAACTTTAGTAGTGCTACACTACGGTAAGCGCAATAGCCACAGGGTTGTTCCGGCAGAGAGATCGGGGTTGCCATTATAGGATTCGAAGGCGAGCGTTGTTCCGTCGGGCGAAACCGATGGCGCTCCATCGTAACCATCATACTGTGTGATACGCACCGCCGCGCCTCCTAATACCGGGACCCGAAAAATATTTGCATAGCTGACGCCACTATCACTACTATAGTATATCCAATTTCCATCATGCGAAAATGAGCCATCCGTTTCATTGCCGAATGATGTCAATTGTCTTTTGCTTTTGCCATCAGGATCCATCGTCCACAAATGCCAATGCCCGGATGTTTGTCGTTGATAGACGATCTGATCGCCATGCGGTGACCAATTCGGCTGTCGGCAATCATCTGCCGAATCGGTAAGCATTACGTAGCCGCCGCTTCCGTCGGTATTTATACGAACAATGCTGCCGTGGTCTGCAATGTCCAAGGGATGAGATTCAAAAATCATTACCGATCCATCAGGCGAGAGCGAAGGCTCATACGCAGCAGAAGCTTGTCGAGAAGTCAGTAGATGTTCCGACCCACTGTGCGCTGAGTCAGCGATCGTGTAGATCTCGTCGTGCGGATCGCGCGAAGAGGAGAAAATGATCTGGTGAGTCTTCTCATTCCAACATGAACCGGGAAGATTGACATTATTCGATCCATCACTGACCAGTACAAAAGCTGAATCGGTTGCAAGGTTAACGATGACAAGATCAGCCGGACCTATGTTATAACCGCCACGGAAACGGGTGAGCAAAAGATATTTCCCATCCGGAGAAAAAGCGGGATTCTGAAGACTGCCTGTAACATTAATAGAAAGTTTTTTTGCACCATCATGCCTCGATCCATCCGAAGGAATTGCATCCGTCGTCTTACACCGCGAAAAAATCAAAGCGAATGCGACGAGCGCGACGAGTTTAAGTGTTTTCATGATGGTTGCTTTCTAAATATTAATCTTTGAGGCAGCGGCAGGGGACAGCATTTTTCTGCGGGTCCGATTCAAAGACGTCGAGGGTAAAACTATCGCCTAAGATGCCATGCGGTTGCCAGATTCCACTCTCGATCGTTGTTGTGGCGAATAAGGCAAGGTATCCGATATTAAAATATGACGTTGGATCTAAGATATTGGATATCCCGCCGCTTGGTAATGCGCTGAAACCGCTGCTATTCGTAGCGCCGATATTTCCCTTTGTCCATAAACCCGAAACCGATTTCATTTTACCACCTGATGAATCACCGAGGAAGACGGAGAGTTCGTCAAATTCCGCAGAACTTGGTACATGCCATCCCTTGGGGCATATACCTCGTACTCCGCTCGGATTACTATTCGTGGTAGGCGCTCCTGCCATGACCGTAGGGAAATTATATAATCTTCCGTAGATCGCTTCGTTGGCTGGGTCGTTGTTATAGGCTATACTTCCGGGTGCATTGAAAGCCAGATTCTCCTTCATCCAGTTCTGCTTGCCAATGCAAACGGCGTGGTAGAGATGACCGTCACGAGCATCGATGAAAGAATCGATGCAGCCAGCGTAACTATAGTCATCAGCTCCGAAATGCTTAAACCAGAGATTGCTGGTCTTTCTTGTTGGGTCGAAATACTCAGTGAGATGATCAGGTTTAAGGTTTGCAATTTTAGTGCTGTCTAAATCTCTTACAAATCTTTTAGCTAAAGAATCTTCCATAGGTATTGCAAAAACGTTAGCAACTGTAGCAGAAGTCCCGTCGTTGTAAGTATAGCAGTAGTAGCTTATTGGATTCTTGTCCATAAATGCTTTTCTCATCGGCGTGAGCCCGGAACTCAGTGCGTTTTGGTACCCACTATAACACATATTTCCCATGACAATAGTATTTGGCATCGAAGCAAGTTTATCAATTCGCTTCGTTGTGACATCAACGCGATTTACTGAGAACCCTACGTGCTTCTGCCAATTCGGTATTTTATAGTTTAAATGCTGAACAAACCACATCGCATAATCCCCGTTCAGCAGACCGTCAACGACGTATTGACCATGTTTCTGAGTTATCGATTGATTCCTGGCAGCGTCCGTGGTCAAATTTATATCGAGATCAACGACGATACCGGACATAAAATCACTGGGAGTCCCATGTGTGTCTATTATTACCAATCCGTAATCCTTAAATTGATCGACAATTGCCGGTGTGCATTGCTCGTCCGTCAGTAAAGTGACATCGAGTCCTAATGATGAGTTTTTAAAAATGTTATTTACAACCTGAATGGCATTATTAGGATAAAAATCGGCATTTGCAGCAGAATAGATTAGTACTTTTTTATTATCGATGGTATTTTTGGAATGGTTTCCAGAAGGTGATAGATGTACATCACTTGCTTTCTGTCCTCCACCTCTGAAAATACTGCGCCCACTATCGTCTACCTGATCAAAAGAAAATCTTGTCGTCAATCCGGATTTAAGGATAATATTAATATACGTGCTGTCGAGAGCTTCTGCCGATTGCACATTCGGCTGACTCTTGACCCAATTCGTTGTAAGCATAATTGCCTGCCACGGATTGCCATTTGTCGTATCGGCATATTGCAGAAATTTTGCATTTGTTGCAAGTAATATTTGCTGCACTTCAAGCAGCGAAGGCTGCGCAGTACTGGTCGCCTGCGTTGGCGTTTTGCAACGCGAAAAAGTAAATGCTAATGCGACGAGCACGATGAGTTTAAGGGTTTTCATGATGGGTTCAGAAATGATGAACGATAAAATTTTCCTTGTGGCAATAATAGAGTACAAAGGTACGGTAAAACAGATGTGAACCTTTTATTTTTACGAAAGGGTTATCAGTCAGCAATTCGACGAATAAGGGTAATACTTATCCCATTTAATTTCTATCTATGAAACCAGTTCTGATCATTATATTTTTTCTCTCGATAAGCACTGCGATCACCTTTGCTCAGAGACCGCCGATCATTGCTCACTCCTGGGCATATCAATTACAACAAAACGACATAAACAAGATCGCTCAGAATAAAACGTTCGACCTTATTGTAATGGATTACTCTGCAAATGGATCAGCAGATGCAAAATACTCTTCCGCTGATATCACAAAGATCAAACAGAGCGGGAAAAAAACTTTTGCTTATATCTCAATAGGAGAAGCGGAAAACTATCGTACTTATTGGAAATCTGATTGGTCTCAAAATCCTCCTGCATGGCTCGGGCCGGAAAATCCTCAGTGGCCCGGAAATTTCAAAGTCCGGTTCTGGTATCCTGAGTGGCAAAATATAATTTCAGATTATATTAAAGATATATACGATCAGGGCTTTGATGGCATATACTGTGATATCATAGATGCGTATTACTTTTGGAAGACCGAGCATCCCGAAGAACCGAAAGCTGATTCATTAATGATGCAGTTTATAGTAAACATTCGCAACCTAATAACTACATTGGGAACAAGACCATTTTACATAATCCCCCAAAATGGAGAAAGTATTTTGCATGAGCAAAACGTTACTGATGAGCTAAGAAAAAAGTTTTTCAATGCTATCGATGCTATTGGAGTGGAAGACGTATTCTTCCATGGCAGTTTGAATGAGAACAATCCGTATAATCCTGAGATCTCCCGATTTCCATATCTTCAAGAATTCCTTGACAATAATAAAACTGTGCTCTCGATCGAGTATTTGACTGATACGTTATTAATTGACGCTTATGTACCACATGCTCATGATAAAGGATACATCCCGTATTGTAATGTGCGAGCTCTCAATAGTTTGGCAAATGGTATCCCCTCACAAAATGCCGTTAACGATAAAGTGATGGCTCCAAAGATCGTTACGCGATACAATGTCGATGGCTCGGTCCTTATCACATTACCGGATCAAGCATCTAAGCGCATAATATTATTCGATGTACTCGGCAAAAAAACTGATATAGCATTGCAGTCCGCATCCTCGCTTCGTATATCAAAAGAGGTACTACATTTACCAGCGGGTATATATTATCTCAAAATTCAGATCGGCCAGAGCACCTACTATCAGAAAATAGTATTCTCCTAACATAGGATAATTGGATAGTAAGGCATCTTAAGACGGAGCATACGCGATGAGTTTGAATGTTTTCATGATGGGTGTGTCTTTTGTAAAAATTAATCTTTGAGACAGCGGCAGTTCATATGCTCTTGTTGGCTTGCGCCAAAACCGATATTAGAAATTCCAGTGTCGGTACCAGTTACTTTTGTGTATGTGGGTCCTGGGTTAGCCGAAGTGCTTTGCGATGTCGTCCACCAAAATGCGAGCTGACCAATGGCTGTATATTTCCACACTCCGGTGTTGGCAAAATAATAAAGACCGCCAGGCTCTGCTGAAAAGCCACTGGAGTTGGTCGCGCCGGTGTTCGGAGCTTGCCATAATGCACTGGTCGAACGCATGGCACCTCCGGCAAGGCTCGGCCCGCCTAGATTATCGAAGAGCGTATTCCATTCTGCTTGACTCGGGAGGTGCCAGCCTTTGGGGCAGATACCTTTGACACCGCTCGGTGATGACGTACTGGCAGATGCACCTGCCATAACCGTGTTCCAATTATATAATTTCCCATAAATATCACAATTAGCGGCATCATCATTATAACAGACACTTCCCGGCGCGTCGTAGCGAAGATTTTCTGCCATCCATGTTTGGTTGCCTATACAGACAACCTTATATTTTTTTCCGTCGCGAGAGTCCGTAAATTCTGTGTCACAATTGCTGTAGCTATAATCATCAGCGCCGAAATGCCTAAACCAGAGATTGTTACTACCGGCAACAGTAGGATCTGAGTATTCCGATTTATGATCTGGTTTAAAGTGGACGATTTTTGTACTATCAAAATCAATCACAAATGCATCAGCGAGTGAGTCTTCCATCTTTTTTGCAAATACTGCATTGACTGTAGTTGAAGAACCGTTATTAAAAGCGAAGCTATAATAACTAATAAGCTTTTTATTCATCCATGAAGTATTCATTGGAGTATACCCATTGGGTAAGATAGTCTGATATCCGCTATAGCACATACTTCCAAAGATCACTGTGCCCGGCATTTCAGGGAGCTTGTCAATGTGTTTCGTCGATACGAATACACGCATTACCGAAGCCAGCCCCTGTCTTTTTTGCCAATTAGGGATTTTATTGTTGATTTTTGAGATAAAAACGCAAATATAATCCCCAGTAAGCAACCGATCGTAGAGCACCTGACCTTGCTGTTTTAGTATTGCTTGTTTGATTTGTTCTGTAGTCTTTGTAGTAGTATCAATCTCAATAATAATACCCGACATGAACGTTTCCGGGTTTCCATGAGTATCAAGGATAACCAGCCCATAATCGCCAAAATGATCAACCATTTCCGGAGTACATTGTTCGTCAATGAGTAATGTAACATCAAGACCTAAGGAAGAACTCTTGAATATGTTGTAGAGGCTTTGAATTTCATTGTTCTTATAAAAATCTTGATTGCCGGCAGAATAGATTAACACTTTTTTATTTGTGATCGTATTTTTGGAATGGCTGCCGGAAACAGATACATGAGCACCTGGGATATCCTTTCCTCCTCCCTTAAAGATGCTGCGTCCGCTATCATCAACTTGGTCGAAAGAGAATGTAGTCATTAATCCTGATTTCAGAACGATGTTGATATACGTGCTATCAAGTGCTTCTGCTGACTGGACATTCAGCTGACTCTTGACCCAATTCGTTGTAAGCATAATTGCCTGCCACGGATTGCCGTTTGTCGTATCGGCATACTGCAGAAACTTTGCATTGGTTGCAAGTAATATTTGCTGCACTTCGAGCATCGATGGCTCGGAACTATTGGTAACCTGCGTCGGCGTTTTGCAACGCGAAAAAGTAAATGCTAATGCGACGAGCGCGATGAGTTTAAGTGTTTTCATTCTTTCATTTCCCTTCTGAATGTCAATCCTTTAAACATCGACATGAGTTCTCATCAGACTTAACATATGGTATCACCACAGCTCGGTCGCTGGTTGAACTAAGATAGAAGAATAGGGCTTGGACAAAAGGATCGGGTTGGTATTCGGTACTTGACCAGAATACACCAGCAATACCAAAATTCTCGTAAAATGGACCAAGTCCGTTCCAATAGCCTGAGGCCAGAGCAGAGAAGCCACTGGTGTTACTGCCGTTACCTTTACCGCTCCATCCCGATGTCGCTTTCAACGCAGGACCGGCTTTTGCTTCGCCGCCCAAAAAATCAATTAAGGTCATCCATTCTGCCCGACTGGGCAAGTGCCAACCCTTAGGACATATACCCTGTACATTACTTGGGGAGGCGTCGCTCGATACTGCACCGTTCATAACGGTCGGCCAATCATACAATTTTCCGTAGGTATCGCAATTTGAACTCTTATCATCATAGCATTTGCTACCCGACGCATTATAGCGCAGATTTTCCGCCATCCAGGTTTGCTTGCCGATACAGACGGATTTATAGATTATGCCGTCGCGGTTATCCGTAAAGACATCCGTGCAGCTGTTGTAGCTGTAATCGTCAGCGCCGAAGTGTTTGAATCGGAGCTCTTTGGTTGTCGGAAATTTTTCGAGCAATACCTCATCAAAATAAATAGTCCCATCATACGCTTTATAAGCAGCTCCGGTAGAATCACCGTCAATTACAAAAGCGCGAACGATGGAGTCTTCCATCTGTATCGAGAAGGTATCAGTGACAAAGGTCGCCCTATCGTTGTCAAAGGTATATCCATAATAGCTGATTGGCTGCTTGCTTAGCCAGGCAGTTCGCATTGGGATCTTCCCATTCTGCAGAGGTGCGCCAAAGCCGCTGTAACACATGTTTCCGTAAACAATCGTGGAAGGCATACTTGGAAGAGTGGCGATGAACTTCGTCGTTGCCCAAAGCTGGTAGCTGCAAAATCTACCAATTCCGGCTCACCATTGATGACGACGACCTTCTTTTGGCTCACTGCCACGAGACGCAATTCCTTTGTTTGAACGCGGTCATACCCTTCGGTACCTGCCGCTGCAATAATATTTGTTTTAAGCAGCGCCTCATCATTCCCTACGGCGGTGTCAACAACTGTCCCGGTCCAAAACGCATCGGGCTCGCCGTGTGTATCCATGATCACCCAACCGTAATCTTTGAAACTCTCCACCATTTTGAAGCCACACTTGTCATCGACTTGCAAAGTGACCGATACCTTACCCGAGGTGTTAAGCATGTTTACGATCCGCTGCATTTGCGCCGGCGTATAGAACTGCGAATACCCTGGTGCGTAAATAAGAACGTCCTTATTTTTGATTAAATGTGTGGCAGGTTTACCCGTCACTTCGAGTCGAACACCGTGAGAACCGCCCCCGCCCCTATATCTACTGTGACCATCAGCCGTAAGTTCGTCGATGTAGAAGGTAGTCTCTAATCCGGAAGCTAGCGTGATATCGATGTAGTTGCTGTCCAAACTCTCCGCCGAAGCAACGTTCGGTTGTGTAAGAAGCCAATCCTTTGTCTGCTCGATCGCAATTCTTGAATTGTGATTCGTAAGGGAATACAATGCGTTGTATTTCGCTTGCGTTGATTTCAATACGTTCGCCAGGTCGGAAAGCGAACGAGGCGCGGCGTTGTTACTATCCGTCGGTTGTGTAGCCTTACAACAAGCCAAGAAAAAGACGAACGTAGATAACAGTAGAAGAGTGAGTGTTTTCATGATTGTTCAGAAATGATGAATGATAAATTTTTCTGTGGCGATAATCCCTTGCAAAAGTACGGTAAAATCGGCATGAACATAGAGACTTCCATCTTTTCCCCAACTTGGATGACTAAAATATTCCGTCTTCGCATTATTGCCGATCCGTAGAACTGAGGCACCAGTTGCTGCATCGACCACTTCAACAAGATCGTAAAAACGCTGATGGTATGCAATGTAACGGCCATCGGGAGAAAGTCGCGGATTGCCGAACGAAGTGGCGTAACCGTCGACCGTGTTGTCCCTTGTTAGGATTACCTTGCTCTGCGCCCCATCCGGCGAAACGAACCCAAGATTATTTTCGAATACACCGAGTATCCAGCCATCGGCGCGCACGTTTGGCATTTCCCCGGATATAATTGTTGTCACAGTTCCTGAAGTGAGATCGAGCTTCTCAATGCCTGGAGGGTGCTCAGCATAATAGAGCGTTCCGCCTGGAGCGCCAGTGCCATTCTGTGTGGGTGTTGTAGATGAGGAGCATCCAGACGCTACGAGTGCAAGGAGGATCAGGCAGCGAAAGGAAAAAGTCGAACTCGAGTAAACTTGGTCTAAGAAAAGCATAGTGTGTTTTGATTTTATATATATCAATATACACATTAATTCTAAAGTGCGTATGAATTCCACATTGGAATTGTTGGAATCCATAAATTCGGTCTTGTAAAAAAACCTTTTTCTACTAACAGAATGCTCCTACGGAGCATGGGGAACAAATGAATTTCTGCACCCAAACTCCATAGGAGTTGTCTGTTTGTAGAAATGATATTGAAAAAAAAATATCAAACCGCGTAGGGGTTTTCTGTTCCCAATTTTTACATTATTAATTCTTCTAAGTTGCTCCGCTTTCTCGCAGTCTTTGGATGAGAAATACGCAAAATAAAAAGGACACGCGTTGCGTGCCCTTACCATCAATTACGTTGATAATTATTCTTTTATCCGTGCTGCACTTTCTCCATCACCGGAGCGCCGCCATAGACCTGACCGTTCGTCTGAAGATCACGTTCGCCGAGATTGACTCCGCCGAACCAGCGGCGTCTGGTGAACTCATCTTTATTTTTATTACAGACGATCTGGAACGCTGTTGAATTTCCCTGCTTGGCAATATCCACTGACCAGCCGAGGAAAATTTCCCAGCATCTGAACCACCATTGACCGTATTTGGCAAGCACTTCTTCTTTATGTGATTGCCAGTTATAATACCAAAGTTGAATGGTCTGAGAATAATGGATTCCGACGTTCTCAACGCTGTGAATTTCAAATCCTGCTCCTTCAAGACGTTTAACGACGAATGAAAGCGGCATGCTTGCATCCGCACCGGGGAAAATATACTGCCCCATGAAACCGCCCCAGATAAGGGATTCCTGATGATAACCGGCTCTGAGTCCTGCGATCTGCAAATAGAAAAGACCGTCATCTTTCAAAAGTCCTGCAATCTGCTTCATGAATTTCTGGAAATGCTTGATACCAACGTGTTCTGCCATTTCGAGGCAGGAAATTTTATCATACTTATCAGCAGGGATGCTGCGATAATCCATGCGGTTGACTCGTGCATGATCTTTGACTCCCCAACGCTCGATCTGCGCGTTGGCATAATCCGCTCCGGCTTGAGCAATCGTGATACCCGTCGAATCGGTGCCATAATATTTTGCCGTATGGGCAACAAGCGTACCCCATCCGCAACCAATATCCAAAAGACGTTCGCCTTTTTTAAGCTGAAGTTTCTGCGATACAAGATTCAATTTATTATCCTGAGCTGTTTCAAGATCTTCAAGACCTGTCTTGAAAAATGCAGAGGTGTAGATCATTCTATCACCTAAGAACGCTCCGAAGAAATCATTGCCGCGGTCATAGTGATCACGGATCACGCGCTCATCCTGCTTAGCAGAGTGGATGACGACCTGAGGAATAAACTGATTGACAAGAAACTTCAGGTGATGGAAGACATATTGATAATTGAAGAACAATGTGCGGTTCTGCAAAAGCTGCTGAACGTCACAGGTAATATCAACTCTGCCATTCATGTAATCTTCGATGAATGTCGTGATGGGGACTTTCACGCCATTCTTATAACGAGATGTTACAGATGTGTCTTTTACAATTACAAGGTCAAGTAAATTCTTCGTTCTTATATCTTCGTTCGTCATAGGGCTATAGTTATGGATAATTAGAATATGGTGAAGGGCGTGTAACGCGTTTATGAGGCATTAAGTGACAGGAAAATGGGGGTAGCTGAGAGGGTACAGCTAACAGCCGACAATCGGGATTTTCCCGAAGCCGCCGCAGCCTTTTTATCTATGAAAGGTATAAGGGAAACTTGTATATTTGCCATAATAATGCTATACCGAGAAACTTAGAAAATAATCTGTAACCTTTTGCCATCTCAGTTGTCTTTTAAATATGAAGAAATACTTTATCGTACTAATTCTACTGTGCTTAGGCGGAGCCTTTGCCTCATTGCAGGCGCAGGGGAAATGGGCACCTTTTGTTACAACTCTGGAGAACCACCCACCGGTTGCTGCTGCATTCCTTAATATAAAATTTGGGTTCGTAAAGACTGATAGTGGCGTATTCAGGACTTTAGACGGCGGAGCAACTTGGGTAAAACTTAAGGCTATGCCATGGACAAGCCCTAAGGATCAATTCTATTTCTATAAACCCAATGATATCATCATTGCCGGCACATACGAAAGTTTTGATAGCGGCACTATCTGGATAAAGCTTCCCTATCCGACGCCATCACATCAGATCTATGCCAAAGATGGAGTTTTTTATGATGCGAACGGAAATGTTAGTTATGACCATACAAATTCATGGCAAGCTGCCTCAGGTTTTAAGAATCAATATATTGGCGGCAATCTCGACAGCGGAATATCAATTTGGGGCGGAGATAATCAAGCCACCAGATACACAATAGATGGCGGAAAAACATGGCTCGGCGGACATATCGGAGCAGAAGGATATGATGGTTATGCGATTCCATTTACTCCAAAATATTTGAGATGCTCTGGAAGTGGTAAGGGGATCAAACGTTCTGAGGATGGGGGAAATACGTGGTTGAATTCCTACATTGCAGATTATCTCTCCGGTTGTCTTAGCGGTGACGGATGTGTAGTTTATGCTCAAACTGCATTACCAAGTCCCGCGAATACCGGATTGCTTCGCTCAACTGATCAGGGAAATTCCTGGCTTCATATAGGCGGTCCGTCAGGTGTTAGTAATTATCCGATTTGCGGTGTATGTTCGCACGGTTCAGTATGTTTTGCGCTACAATACTTTGCGCAATACCCAACGGTGGGAGTTCCGGTGCCATTCGGAAAATTAGATACTCTCTGGAAATATTCTGATTCAACATTATTCCGTTCGGTATTTGCAGATACAAAGATCAAACGTTCATTTTCCGATACGGTTTTTGCAACCGAATGCGATTCTATCCGTCTACAATTGAATCTTGATTTTACATCCTGTTATTTTATTCGGTATCAGAATTTACAGTTGGATCTTCCTTCACCAGGCGATAAGCTGGTACCAAAATCGTATCGTATTAATTTCACGCAGGATAAAATAATCCGCAATGGATTTCCCGATACTTCTTCAATACAGATTCTTCCTCAGTCACCCGGTACGTATAATCTTCAGATCCATTTACATATAGCGGCAACTGATTGGACGGGTTATGACACGATAATTCCTGTCGTCATAGCTGTAAGAAAATATTTGCCTCAACTAAAGATCAATAAAAGCGATACAATTCATTTTGCCACGAGACCAATTTGCCTTCCGGACGAAAATGATACTATTTCTCTATCAAATCCGAGCTGTGAAAAAATTTCAATCCGTAATATTCGCATTGAAACAGATTCAGTGACGAAAAATGATTTTAGTATATCTGCGTTTGCTCCCTTCGATATTCAGAGCAAAAATTCTCCTTTCAAGATCATCGCAACTTTTCATCCCAAAACCACAGGAATTAAGAAAGCAAATATTATCATCGAATCAAGCATTGGTAATGATACAATTGCTCTTGCTTCGTATGTGCCGCCTGATACTTCAAGACTTATCATTGCAAAGAACACCCCTATTGATTTTGGTACTGCATCCATTTGTATTGCCGCAAGAAAAGATACCGTGTTGCTCTCAAATCCGGGTTGTTCACCTATCAGCATTAATGATGTTCTACTGGAAACCGATTCAATTACATTTAACGATCTATCTATCGTGAAGCAAGGAAGTTCATCGTTGCTCGTGACTTCAACTTCTGCAAAGATCATCGTGGACTTTCATCCGAAGACATTGGGAATAAAATCTGCTCGCATTATTATTAAGACAAGTGTAGGTAATGATACGCTCGTAGTAGAAGCTAATGTTCTTCCCGATACATGTAATCTGGCTTCGGTAATAAAAACTATTCGGAGCGAATCGATGCAATTTGGAATACATCCCAATCCGGCGCAGGATGAGATCGAGATAAACTTGCAATCACCTCTTTCGCAGAATGCAAACATCGAGATCATGAATCTACTCGGAGATCGACTGTATTCGGATTCGAAGAGTTTAACTTTAGGTTCGAATAGCTTTCATCTTGATACGAAAAGTATTTCCGGTGGAATGTATATCGTGCGGATTACTTCGCCGAGTGGTGCAGCTTCCCAAACTTTTGTGAAAGTGAAGTAAATGGGCAGTCGGTAGTCATTAGTCTTTAGTCTTTAGCAGAAATGAATGCGTACAGAAGTCAGCCGCCAAGCGGACTCGATAGATTCAAGCGTGTAACATTTTACGATTTGCGAAGTTTTTATGCAGAAGTATTGTTACCATACCTATGAAAAAACTTCTCATTCTCAGTATCATTCTGCTTTCTTGTGAAGCGGGCTTTGCTCAATTGCATACGACCAGGCGCGCCCTTATTGAAGAATTTACATCAAGTTCGAACGATGCCTGCGCTACGAGCGACATGGTCATTGACCAATTTGAAGGCGAAGCGGCAACAAAATTTTGTATCGTAAAATGGTATTTGCCTTATGGTAAACAAGGCGGAAATAATCAGTTCTATAAAGATTATCCTCTTTCCCTAACAAGGAGCCATGCGTATTATGCCAATGATACCGTTCCTCGCATTTTCTTGAATGGCGGCAGACATTTCGATCCCACAGGGCTTCCGCTCGATACGCTTCGTGCCCGCCTTACACCGGAGTATTCCAAGACCTCTCCTTTTAAACTCGATATCTCCGAGCAAATAATCGGCGATAGTATTATCGCAACTATTACGGTTCGCCAGCTTGATACGGCAGTCGATCTGAGTAAACTTTCGATCGGAGTGATCGTGACTGAACGATATAATCAATCGTTTACCGATCTCAATCATTTTCCCTATCATACAAATATTGTCCGCACGGTGATGCCTTCGCTCGATCCGAAAAGCGGTGAGATCCGCGATGCGCTTCCATTTGCCCTTGCCATGCAAGGACATACTATGCAGACGTTCAGATTCGCTTCGAAACTCGGACCGGCTTGGGATAGGTACGGACTCGTCAGCGTCGGAGTGATACAGAATAATTCAACAAAAGAAGTTTTGCAATGCAATTGGACGGTGCCGGAAATCTCCTTCTCTCGCCCGACGGCAAGTACCTTTCTTTTTCTTGACGGCGCAACTGCCTGCCAATTCCAATTACGGAATCTTTCTGATGCCGATATAACCGTTACTCCTCAGTTAACGCAAAATGCGCCGGCTGATTGGAGATTGCAGCTTCATGGAATGCCGGCTCCGAATTTCATACTGGCGGCGCATACAAGCGTCGAAGGTACTTTTTTCTCAGAACAACTTGGACCGTTCCGCGGATCATGTGATTTTAATTTATTGCTGCGCACCGATCCCGGAGTTGTTGTTGCAAATATTTCCGGAACACTTATTGGTAATGATTCACGCGATATCATTATTAAAAACTGGGCATCGCCTGTCTATCAATCTGACCCTGATATCCAAACCTGGAAGCAGTTCGGACTCGATGCTGCAGTCTGCAATGACGATGCCATCGCCGATCTTTTCAATAATAATCTGCTGCGATTCCGCACGGTGTACGTTCAGCGCTCGAAATATGGCGACTCCACCGAACTTGAAAGCATAAAAAATTATATGGCACATGGCGGAAGAATGATCTTTAATTCGAACAGTGTACTGAAATATTTCAGTAATAGCATCGTCGATACGACAGTAAATAATTATGCTGTTACATTCAAAAATGTTTTTCACACCATTCCGACCGGAATGGGACCGGGGCTATGGTCAAAAGGAAATGTTGTTCAAGCAAATGTCTTTACCGATACTCTTCCCTCTCCGTTCATTCTCTCTCAAAGACCGGTACAGCCGCTTGTTCCCACTGACACCTTTGCAAAACCTCTTGTCGTAGAGCAGGGCGGATCAAATGTCGGAGTTGCCATTGAATCGAACATCGGCAAGATCGCCTATCTGACATTCCCACTTTCAGATATTCAAAATGGAAATACTGTCTCATTTATGACGAGCCAAATTCTGAAATGGTTTCAAAGCTCCGTTTCAAAAGTAAATTCGGCTCCGGATGAAAATTCGACTGCATCGGTATATCCAAATCCCGTTATTGCAAATGCAACGATTCGTTATTCATCTTCAAATGAAAAAACAATTCTTACTTTGCATGATGAACTCGGAAGACCAGTAACTCCTACCTATCGCACTGTCGGGAGTGGACAGTTAACTTTAGACTGCACAATACTTGCATCAGGCACGTATTATTATTCGCTGCAAACAGGAGAGAAAATTATGCAGGGGAAAATAGTTGTTAGTCATTAGTCTTTAGGCGTTAGCCGTTTGTTAGCAGAAAATTAAGCAGTGTCATTGCGAGCCGGGCGATAGCCCGGCGTGGCAATCTAAAATTTCAAAAGCAGCACAAAGCTCACTTCAACACCGTAAACATCATCGAAGAGATCTCTCCGCCCACCGACATCCGGCAAAGATACACCCCATCTCCCAAGCCATGCAGACCAAGCATCTCCGAATGCTCGCCTGCGCTCATCTGCCCAAGCGAAACCAGCTTCATGCGCCTGCCGAGAAGATCGTAAATTTCGAGGGTGACGTTGGATGATTTTGCAAGGGAGTATGTGATCGTAGCTTGCGAGGTGGCGGGGTTTGGGAAGAGGGAGAAAGAGTTTTGGGATGTAATTGGTTTTGAATTTACAGAAGATGGTGTGTTGCCGAGTTTGGCGAGAAAGAGGGTGCTTTGTGCAGCGGCATTGTCGTTCCTGAGAAGATGAAAACCACCAAAATTTGCAGATTCACTAAAGAAACCAGAGATATAAATATTCTCTTGATAAAATATTTGTCCTTGATTCACAACTTGTCCCCCAATTGAGCTTTGAACCCACTTGCTTCGTCCATCTTTATCTAAGAACAAAATAAAACTACCTCTTCCTGAGTCAACCTTAATTCCATTAAAGTTGGTCCCACCGTAGAAGGTACCAGATAAATATATGCTTTGATTAGAGTTTGTATTAATATTTATACCCAAAACAGAATTTGGCCAAAGAGTATTAATGCTGGATATTTTCTTCACCCATTTCGTCACCCCCAACACATTAAATTTCGCAATATAAGAAGAAGTATTATTTTCAGAAGAGGATGTAAACATTGCTGAATCAAACAAACTTTCTTCACTTGAGAAATTTCCACAGATATATACATTTTTTTGCAGATCCGTCGCTATTCCTAAACCTGAGGAATTGGGACCTATCCCTTTATGCATTTCTCTTCCGTACCTTAACCATTGTAATGTGCCCTGCCCGTTATAGTTGGCTATAAAAGCATCATCTCTTGAAGAATCAGAATAACGATCAACAAATATTTTTCCTTCAAAATATGCAGTGTCACAATATAAGTTGCCGGATACATATATTGTGGTACTATCGGCATCTCCAACGACACTAATTCCTTCCCCTACATCAGAGCTATATTTTTGATGACCTCCGGCTTGTTTAGCCCATAGTGTATTCCCCTTATGGTCAAATTTTGCAAGTAAAATATTTGAGCTATTCCTATCAAAAGTTCTCAACGTTAACCCACCAATATTTAAGACATCTGAAAAAGAGCCTGTTATATAGATCTTTCCTGATTTATCAATTGCAATTGCATTTGCTACAGAAGGCTGAGAAAGGATACCGATATTTATCACCCATACAATATCTCCACTGCTATCATATTTCGCAAGGAATGTCCCTGCATTGACCGTTTGCTTGTTGCTGAAAGTAACTGCCGTATCATTCCATCCTGTGATATAACAAAAGCCATTACTGTCTAAAGCAATATTACTACGAAGATATGTCTTCCCCTCAGGATGTTTGACCCACAAGATGTTTCCTTGGGAATCATATTTAGCAAAAAAAATGTCCCTGACATTTCTGTTGTATGGCGCCGTAATGATAGTGTTCCCTATTACAAGAGTATTCACGAACCATCCAACGATATAGATATTTCCAAAGGCATCGCGGCAGATACTTGTCGGCATTACACTCCCGTATTTAGATATATCCCCATCTTGTAGCTTATGGGATTGCACTGCCCATTCCCAATCAGGTACGACTTGAGCCACAGCATGTTGAGAACCAACCATCATCAAACAAACAAGAACTCCGATCAATGTTTTCATAGTGCTACCTCAAATATAATAGAATCTTATAAGATGCGAACCCGGCTAATATATTGCCAGCTATAAATATACAAGAAATTCCGGGAAATGGTGCTCGGCTTCACACTGCCGGAAATTTGGATTTCTCCTCAATATTTTCGTATGTTTGAAGTACACAGAACATGACTATGCGAATTTTTGTCCTATTGGCGCTTTTCTGCTTTCGCTCTGCTTCCGCGCAGACGGTGGAATATGTGCGGCCATTGCATTCCGCTGCTCAGATCCTCTCCATTACTCAGGAGCGGAATCTTGAACGATCTCTCGATCAGCTATTCCCTACCCGCATTTTACATAAGGCAACTATTCAAGACCGGTGGGATCTGATAATTGCAGAGAGATCGAGCAGACTTTCCTCGAATACGGAAACTGCTAAATCAGCTGATAAACGAATTACCTACGATGTCCTCAAGCAACACGGAAAGAAATATGCCGTCGTGATATTTTCAGGCACATGGAAATCAGAAGCCTCGCAATTAGCGATCTTCCGTATCGAAGCAGGCGGCTATCCAACGCAAGTGTATCATAGCAGAATCTGGCGCTCGAATTTCTCCGACTCCTATCATGAAATACAAAGCTTGCCTTTTGGAAAAGAAAATGTCGTTATTATAAAAGAAGGAGAGAATGGAAAAAGTACATTCGTGATTGCATCGCTCTTTAGCTTTCACGAGAGAAAAGGCGATGAAAATAATAAGAAGGCTTCATTTAGGATAAATGATCTCACACCGCACCTGCAACGATTGAAAGCATTAGTTGATTTTCCTCTAAAACCTCTCTATGGTCAAGCGATCAAACTCGAAAAAATGTCCGACCATCTTCGTTTGCAAGCAGGAGATGTTGAGCTTACTTGGGATAGCAAAAGTCCGAGAGCGATCGAATCCTGGAAATATGATAAAACCTCACGAAAGTTTATCTCAGAAAATGATCTTTCAATGCTGCGGGTAGTGGATGGCAGATAATTCTCAATTGTCATTTCGAATGGAGCGTAGCGGAGAGAGAAATCTATAAATAAAAATAGATCCTTTGTTATAATCCTAACGGCGAAGATTTAAAGGATTAATTTTATTTGCAATCATTGACTAAACTCACCAACGAGTGTCATTCTGAGCGTAGCCAAGAATCTCAAATTCTCAGATACGGCGAAACAGAGATTCTTCGCTTTGCTCAGAATGACATAAAAATTTTCCCCCCTCTCAATTCAAAATTCACAATTCTCAATTTCTCCTACAATATCCTGCAACATCATTCGTCTTAAACAGTATGAATATCTGTTTATCATGGAATCGGTAATTTCATTATCAGGCAAAAGTCTCGTGGATCTGCAGATTGACCGCACCGTTCGCTCTACGAAAGATAAGTTGCTGCGCTTTATCCGCTCACGGGTAAATGATAGCGGCGATGCAGAGGATATTCTGCAGGATGTTTTCTATCAATTTGTCGAAGCAAGCGATCCGGAGGAGCCTATTGCACAGGTAACGTCATGGCTTTTTACCGTGGCGCGAAATAAGATCACCGATTGGTATCGGAAGAAAAAGCCGCAGGCATTCACGCGTTATGCTTTGAGTTCGGATGAGAATGAACTCGATGAATTCATTGATGAAATTACTCCGCTGCAGGATAGATCGCTTCAAGAGACATTCTTCAGGGAAGCCATGACGGAAGCTCTGGCTGAACTTCCTGAAGCACAGCGCGATGTATTTATCATGCATGAAGTCGAAGGAATTCCGTATGAGGAAATTGTAAAGATCACAGGAGCACCACTCAACACTCTGCTATCGCGTAAACGATATGCAGTAAAATATTTGCGTGAACGGCTTGCAGATTTTGATGAATAAACGGGCGGAATAAAATCCACCCCACTAAAAAAAAATTAAGAAAGGAAAACGTATTATGTTTAGAATTTTAAAAGGAATAGCATTTTTTGTCATCTTCGTATTTCTCTTCGGATTTATCACGATGAGCTTATGGAATGCACTTGTCCCTGAGCTTTTTCACGGACCAACGATCATGTATTGGCAAGCCATCGGATTACTCGTTCTCGCCAAAATATTTTTCGGCGGTTTTCATGGCGGACATCGCGGCAGATGCTGCGGAAGGAGTCGTCATTGGAGCAAAGAATGCGGAAAAGATTGGGATACCCATCAAGGTTGGCGTTGCTGGGGTCAGGATTGGGAAGAAAAAATTAAGAATATGACCCCTGAAGAACGTGAAGATTGGAAGCGGACGATGAAGCAGGAGTGGCGCTCTGGAAAAGATAAAATGAATCGCGATAATGAGAACGATGAGGTGAAGTAAATTCACTTCGGTTGTCATTGCGAACGATAGTGAAGCAATCTAAAATCTCAGAGTTTCATAATACTTAAAAGTTTAGATTGCTTCGCTGCGCTCGCAATGACGTATTAAAATCCATGTTCTTCAAGTAGAATATTTGTTCTTTGAAATTTTATCAGGGCTGCCAGCCTGCACGCTCAACTTTATCAAGGATCAGGCTTATTGAACCGATAGCGATCTTCATGTCGATCCTGATAGGGATTGCAGCTGCATCTTTCGTGATATAGGCAGTAAATTTACCGCTTGCGCCCAGTGGTGCACTATCACCCATTTCAGCTCTGCCATCGACAATATACGTTTGAATTTCTTTATCATCGAATGCAGGGCATTCCTGCTCTTTTTCATTCCGGGTAAAATTACAATTCACAAGTTTCTCGCCTTCATGACCACGAAGCGGAAAAAAATAACGGGCATTTGAACCGTTCCATTCGCGAAGATTAAAGAAAAGAGTGAGTGCGTCGCTAAACGGACGGACATCGGGAATGATCCTGTTTGTAACTGTGGGATCGGAATAGGAAATCGTTTTCTGTGCCGGATCATAGAAAAAAGTACGGTTCAGTTTTTTTTCACCATCATATCCGTGCTCTTCAAAACGCATAAGGCAGACCGAAGCGGTATCGATCACATCATCGACAACATCTTTGGTATCAAGAAACGGCACCTGAGCTGACCAGAATTTCAACCGTGTCTTTATCTGATTCCCTTGTTGGGGAGCACCGGTTTCAATAACCAGAGTCCCTAATTTTATAAAACCGAATTTTACTTTATACGTTAACCGCTCGCCCGTTTTAAAGACCGGTAATTTTCTTTGCGCAAAGGAATCTTGCGAACTACCGAATGCTATCAGGATAAAAAAAGATACTACGGCAATTCGCCTTGTGACCGAAGTCTGCAATAAAGAATTTTTGGAAAAGAAAATCATCAAATATATTAAAAATGTTTAGACAATGGGATTGGGAAATATGCATGGAGAGAGCACGCCTAGGATTATACGAGTAAATCAGATTAAATGTTCCATTTCTAAACATAGCTTATCAATTTATTTGAAAATTCAAATTTACTAAACATCCGATGTAATTGTCATATATTTGCATACATAAATTGACTGACGGTCAGTTAGTTTATGGTGAAACATAGTGAATGAAGTATCGTATCGGCTCGTAAATTATTAATTATAGAAACTTATGGGAATAGTCGAAAGGAAAGAACGAGAAAAAGAAGCGCGAAGGAATCAAATTCTCGACGCAACAGAGCGTGTGTTTGAGGCAAAAGGGACTCAACTGGCGACTATGGATGATATTGCCAAGGACGCTGAGCTTGCAAAAGGGACGATCTATCTCTATTATAGAAATAAAGATGAACTGCAACTTGGCGTGATGCTTCGGGCAATGGATCTTATGCATGAAAGTTTCGAAAGCGCAGCTTCAAAAGAAAATCTTGCGCTTAAAAAATTTCAGGCAGTGGGAAATGCTTATTGGAAATTTGCCGAAGAACATCCGTTTCAATTCAAGATGACTTGCAACGCAGATTTTCCGCTTCGCGAAAATATTTCGGATGAAATGATCCTTGAAATGAGCGAAAAAGGAAGCTGGGTCTGGAAACTTCTTATCGGCATTATCGAAGAAGGCAAAATCGAAGGGACGATCAAAGCGGATACGGAAAGTTTTTCCGTTGCAATGCTTTCATGGCTCAATACAATGTCTGTACTCCGATTTTATCAAAAGGTGCAGGAGAATGCTGCGAAAGGAACAGCCATTACTGCCAAACAGTCATTTAATTTCTGTACGATGGATTTCCGGAAGGTGTATGATCTTTCAATAGCGACGTTACTATCACATGCAGTAACTCCGGAAGGAGCAAAATATCTTCCGCCTATCCGCTTTCCTTCGATGGAAGAACTTAACATTAGTGCCGGCGATGCGCTTAATGATCTGAATATCTCAAAAGAATCAAACGAAAATATATTAGCCTAAAATTTATCCGCAACTTACAATTCTTCAACAGTATGAAACGTCTCTTTTTATTCATAATACTTGCATTATCTGCCGTCACTCAATCGAGAGTCTACGGACAAACTGCACCGACTCCGGTTGCTCTGCACAGTTATATTGAAACTGCATTGGCACAAAATCCTGAAGTGCAGGCAACACGTGCCCGATGGAAAATCAGCGATGCTCATGTGACGCAATCCTCTTCATACCTTTATCCACGTCTTGATTTCAGTTCGAAATTTACGCAGTATTCCGGTGGCAGGATACTTGATATTCCGGGCATCGGCAAATTTAATACTGCTGCGATTGGAGTGGTGCCATGGGATAATGAATTTATGCTCAGCTGGAATATTGCAAACTTTGGAATATGGCAAGGGATGGCAGTTTCACAAAGTTTCCGCGATGCTTCTACGGCTGAAGTTTCTGCAAAAGAACTTGCTGTTACCTATCAGGTTAGTGAGGCATATTATACCTATGCGAAGGCAAACGAACTTGTAGCCGTGCGCAAGAATGCCGAATCGCTTGCCGAGGAAAATCTAAAGGTAGCAAATGCACTTTTCACGAATGATAAAGCTCCGAAGAATGATGTGCTCCGCGCTGAAGTAGGTGTTGCCTCATCGCAAGGGGATGTCCTTTCCGCGCAGAATATGGCAATGCTTGCGAAAACGAATTTTAATAATTTGCTCAAGCGTGATTACGATGCCGAAATAAATGTGCCGAATACAGAAGAACTTTCCTCGCTCGTAAGTTCGAGTCCGGATCTGGCTTCTAAAGGAACCGACGGAATGAATACGATATCTTTCCCTCCTTTGCATGAAGATGAAGAGAAGGCGTTTGCAAACCGCCCTGAACTCATCCAGATATTGCGCACCGGAGATGCTCTGGGATCAACGAAGCGCGCAGCATTCTCGGATTTTCTTCCGAATGTCTCGCTTTTTGCAAGTTACGGATGGATGGAAAATTCGTTGCAATTTGCTAAGAGCAATCATTTGCTTGTTGGTGGCGCACAACTAAAATGGAATCTCTTTTCCGGATTCAACACGAATGCAAAAATGCAGGAAACCGATGCACAGATCGAAGAACTTCGTTTCAATGCTGAGTCTGCATTTGCAGGTATCCGCCTCGAGATAGAAAATGCGCGATTGGAAAAAATTAATGCATCTCAGCGTCTGGCTATTGTAAAGAAGCAGATCTCAAGTGCCGAAGAGAATTACCGCATCACCAAATTGCAATATGATAATGGAGTGGCGCCGCTTATCACGATGCTTGATGCGCAGACAACACTTGCAAATTCAAAAGCAAATCTTGCGACAACGACATTTGACGTACTTATCGCAGAAGCAAAATATAAAAAAGCCCTTGGCTTGCGATAAATTTAAATTTAAGAATACTACTACTATTTTACAGAATCGAATTCCTTATGAAAAACATCTTCAAAATCTCGCTTCTCGGTTTTCTTTTAACTTCATCTGCAATGCTTTCATCTTGCTCCAAATCCGGAGCAGATGGGGCGCAGAAAACAGTCGAAGTTTTTTCCGTCAAAACTACCACCGTTCAAGTCGCTCCGATGGCAGCAACCTTCAAAGCAACCGGAACTCTGGAAGGTATTCGTGAAGCCAATGTCAATAGCGAAACTCAAGGGCGCATCTTGAGAGTGGTTGCAAATAACGGTTCACGTGTCGGTCAAGGCTCGACTCTGGTCGTCGTGGATAATGAGTTGAAAGCTATAGCTCTGCAACAAGCGGAGGCACAAAAGCTTACCGCTGAAGCATCATTAGAAAAAGCAAAGATCGATCTTGGACGGACGCAGGAACTTCAAAAATCGAGCGCAGCAACCAAAAGCCAGCTTGAACTTGCTGATCTTCAGGTGAAGAGCGCGGAAGCAATGCTGAAAGCCGCGCAGTCAGGTGAAAGCCTTGCCAAACGCCAGCTAGCCGATGCAACCGTGAAAGCACCATTTTCGGGAGTAGTCGCGATGCGTTATGTTAATCAAGGGGAATTGCTCAACCAAAATACGAAAGTTGCGACAATCGTAGACGACTCTAAGATGAAACTCAGGATCAATATCGGTGAACTCGATGTCCCCCTCGTTAAGATCGGTAATAAGGTGAAAGTAACCGTCGATGCTCTGGGAGGCAAACTGATCGAAGGCAGGATCGCAACGATTTCCAGCAAAGCAGATATGGCACGTGCGTATGTTGTCGAAGTAGAAATTCCGAACAATGACAAGTCGCTTAAAAGCGGCATGTTCGCCCGCGCTGAAATTCAGCGGGAAGCTGCACATGAAGTACCCACCGTTCCGGCAGAAGCACTTATTGTCAATGGAGAGCGCACGCAAGTTTATGTAGCTGATAACGGAATTGCCCGCTTAAAAGCCGTAAAGATCGGAGCATCAACTCCTGAGCGCGCCGAGATAACCGAAGGCTTGAATGCCGGAGATGTCGTCATAGTCTTCGGACAAAGCCAACTCGTCGATGGAGCCAAATTAAAAATTCAAAATTAAATTAACAATTTTGGATTCAACAATTTATAGAGCTGAGAATAAAATCGTTATACCGAATTTAAATTTGAAATTGAAGCAATGACTATTACAGAACTTTCGATCAAACGTCCAGTTTTTATCACGATCGTTTTTGTGGCATTAGGGATCATGGGACTCTTTGCCTATTCGAGACTCGGAACAGATCTTCTGCCGAAGATGGACTTTCCGAATATTTCCGTTATCACAACATATCCGGGTGCAGGACCTGAAGAAATAGAAGATCTTATATCCAAGCCTGTCGAAGAAGCGGTTTCGGGCACGAACCAGCTCGACAACGTCCGTTCGTTTTCGCGTGAAGGATATTCCGTAGTGCTCGGTCAGTTTCTTTTAACGGCAAATGCAGATCAGGCTGCAGCGGACGTTCAGCGTCGCGTTGAGCTTATCAAAGCGAAATTACCGAAAGATGCCGATGCGCCACGCGTCGTGAAGATCGATATTGGCGCGCAGCCTATTTTGCGTGTATCAACAACTTCAACCATTCTCACACAAACTGAACTCTATCAACTTGCAAAAGATAAGCTCAAGCCGCGCATCGAAGCAACTGAAGGCATTGCGCAAGTAGATATTACCGGCGGCAGAAGACGCGAGATCAAAGTATCGGTTGATAATGACAAACTCAAAGCGTATGGCTTATCGATCACACAAGTCTCATCGGTAATGCAAGCTCAGAATCTTGACTTCCCTACCGGTAAGATCACACAGCCTACCGATCAATTTATCGTCAGAGTAAAGGGTAAATTTTCTTCTTTAGAGGAAATGAAGACGTTGCCGATCACCACAATGCCGAACGGTACAACGATCTATCTTGGCGATGTGGCGCGAGTTGAGAATAGCTATAATGAAGACATCATGCCTACACGGCTTAACGGAATAGAAGCAGTTGGATTGCTTTGCATAAAACAATCGGATGCGAATGCTACTTCTACTGCCGATAACATGTATAAGGTTCTTAAAGAACTTGAAAAGGAATATGCAAGTGACGGCATTAAATTCGAGATCGCTCAGGATGCTACGCTCTATACACGCGCATCGATCAGCGAAGTATTCCGCGATCTGGGAATTGCAATTCTTCTTGTAGCATCAGTTCTCTTTTTATTCTTACGCAGCGGAAGAAATGCACTGATCGTTCTTGTCTCCATTCCTACTTCTTTGATAACCACAGGTATTTTCATGTGGCTCTTCGGATTCACTTTGAATCTGATGAGCTTGATGGCTCTGGCATTGGTTATCGGAATTCTTGTAGATGACTCTATCGTGGTGCTTGAAAATATCCATAGGCATCTGGAAATGGGCGAATCACCTATTCAAGCAGCGATCAAAGGAAGAAATGAGATCGGCTTTGCTGCAATAGCGATTACACTTGTTGACGTCGTAGTATTCCTGCCTATCTCACTTGTCAGCGGTATATCCGGAAAGATCTTCCGCGAATTTGGTTTAACAGTTGTAAGTTCTACACTTATTTCGCTTCTTGTCAGCTTCACACTTACTCCGATGTTAGCAGCGAAATTCGGTAAGGCACATGAAGTGATTAAGTTCAAACCGCTTCGCTGGATATCCGATAAGTTCGAACGCTTTCAGGATATGCTGGAGAAAAAATATCATTCCGTTCTCGCATGGTCGCTTGAACATCGCTGGGTCATCCTGACAAGTTCTACACTTCTTTTTCTTGGAAGCTGTAGTCTTGTAATTACCGGAAGAATCGGCGGCGAGTTTATCACCCAACCTGATCGCGGAGAGTTCGCTGTGAACTACGAATTACCTGCCGGTACGAATGTCACCACTGCGGATTCCCTTGTAAAACTTTATGAAAAAGAGCTTGCCCAGGATAAAAATATTGCTCGGTATCTGACTATCGTTGGCGAGCAAGAAGATCAATGGGGAAAAACTGATAGAGGAAATGTTGGGCAGGTACAAGTCCGCACACTTGCACCTAATAAACGAATACGTACGACGGATCAGGAAATGGCATACGTCGGAGAGCTTTCGAAAAAAATACCCGGGCTACTGGTGCGTACTTCACCGATCGGAATTTTTGGAACTGTAAACCAGGCTCCTCTGATGATCGAAATGCGCGGTGATAATACCGGTGATCTGCTCCACTATACTGATACGTTAATGGCAAAGATCAAAGGTATTAAAGGGTTAAAAGATCTTAAAAGCTCATACGAAGAAGGGCAACCTGAGGCAAAAATTATCTTTGATCGCGACAGACTCTCGGCAAACGGTATGACTCTTGGTGAAGCGGCTCTTGCTATCCGAACTGCACTTGCCGGGAATACTGACAGTAAATATAAAGAAGGTGAGACGGAATTCGATATCAATGTGATATTTGATAAAATTGATCGCTCCAATGCAACTGAAGTTGCAAATATTTCTCTTGTCAACAGAGCAGTTCAGCAGTTCAAGGTATCGGATGTTGCATCGATCGTTTATGGTAAAGGACCTTCACAGATCAATCGTAAAAACCGCGAACGCGTCGTCACTCTTACAGGAGGACTTGCCGGACGACCTATCGGAGACGTCGTGAAAGATGTGGAAAAAGTCATTGCAACAATGCCCGTTCCTAAAGGTATGAACGAGCCATATTTTGCCGGCGATGCCGAGAACCAAAGAAAATCCGGCGGCGATATGGGAATTGCATTCCTGCTCGCTATCATGTTCGTGTATATGATCATGGTTGCGCTTTTCGAATCGTACGCAACTCCGTTTACGATCATGTTCAGCTTGCCTGTTGCAATGATCGGCGCATTAACGATGCTGTGGTTAACAGGAAAAACACTTTCGCTTTTTACCATCGTCGGAATCATAATGTTGATGGGACTTGTCACGAAGAACGCTATCCTCATCCTTGACCGAACGAATGCACGAAGAGCGCTCGGTCACGGAATAAAAGAATCGCTTCTTGAAGCAGGACCGACGCGTCTGCGTCCGATCATCATGACAACTGTTACGATGATATTAGGTATGATGCCGCTTGCATTGGGATTTGGTGAAGGCTCGGAATTCAGGCAAGGTATGTCGATCGCTATCATCGGCGGCTTAACAAGTTCGATGCTTCTCTCCCTTGTGCTTGTACCGGTCATGTACACGTATGTTGAATCATGGCGCGAGAAATTCCCGAGATTTTTCAAGAAGATCCTTTTTCTTGGTAGAATCAAAAAGCCAAGACCGGGATACGAAGCAGTGTAAACGGTTCAAGTTCTTAATAATGATTTGTCGTGTCTTGACGTGCAGTGTTATGGATGATGATGGATAAGGTGAAAAGCTGCGCGGCGAGATGCGGGATACCAGGACCGGATATTCACATGAATGTCCGGTCTTTATATTATGCCATTACAAAAAATTCACTCAGCCAAGTGTAACACTTAGCCTAAAACGGTGTTTATAAGATGACTTTGCCAAATACATCATTTTTTGTATAATTTCATGAAATTAAATAGAATTACACGCATTGCAGCGCTTATTGCGCTCTTTTTTATAGCTCTTCCGGAAATATCCACAGCTCAGATGAGTGGCGTAACTGCCTTGGTCAAAGGAAAAGTGAGTTCTACTACAGGAAATATTGCCAATGGCGTTACAATAACGGCATATAAAGGCTCGGAAAGCATACGAACGACGAAATCAACTCCTGAAGGAAAATTTACTATTGTATTGCAACCCGGTTCTCAGTATCGCCTTACCTTCGCAAGCACAAAGTACTATTTTCATGAAGAGCAGCTTTCCATTCCTGCTTCGGATAAATACCAGGAAGTACCTCTTCAAATTACCTTGAAGGAACTTGAACTCGGAAAACCATACTCATTCAGTGCGCTTATTTTCGAACCGAAAAGCTCGGATATTTCTCCAAGCGTGATGCAGGATATGGAAGCTATTGCAAATGCAATGCGGCATAATTCGAAGCTTACCTTAAACGGAACGGTCTATCCTGATGAAACTCCTGTAGGAAAAAAAGCCGCCTCACAAAACGGACTTGCTGCTTCACGTAAATCGGCACTCGTAGCATTCTTCCAGTCGAAAAATATTGCAACTTCGAATATTTCCATCGAGATCAATACAAACGTCGCCACAAACGGATCATTCGAACGCATGATCAATGTCGATGCTGCCGCTCCTGCAAAAGGCAAGAAGAAAAAGAAAGCACCAACTGCAACTTCAGCAATGAAAAAAATAATGGTGCCGCAGGATGCTATACTTGTGATGCAGATAGCATCGTAAGAAATTAAAAATGTAAAAGTAAAAATAAAAAAAAACCGGCAAAATTTTTGCCGGCTTTTTAATGTACTCGGGTATTTATTTCACTATAATTATCTGCCCTATTGCACTCTCTCCTTGCTGAGTCATAATCCTTACAAGGTAACTTCCCGATGAAATGGTAGCAGGCATCCTTAGATCAAGCGCTTCGCCGCTCATTTGTGAATAAGTTTTATATACTGAAACTCCCGTTGAAGCATTCATGATCTCCACCGATACATTCTTATCCGAAACACCGTTCATGGTTATGTGAAGAATTGAAGCTGTATGAAGTTCAAGAGGACTTGGATACATATTCCTAATTGTAAATTGATCTGAAGAAGTTTGTTTTCCACGAACACCGCTTGCCGGCAATGCCTGAAGAGCGCTTACATCAAGCGCCCATGCCGATCTGCCATGTGTTCCGGCAATAAGCCAGTTCTTATACATCGTGATCGTATTTACAACAAGATGCGGCATCCCTGTTCCAAGATTCGACCATGTTGTGCCTCCATCAGTCGTAACAAAAATTCCGACATCTGTTGCAGCGATCAGGCATTGATTTTTTGCAAGCGGATTCGCTTGTTCGGCAAGTGAATCTATAAGAATGGCATTGACGCTGACATTTGGCAAGTTGCCGGAAATACTTGTCCATTTCTTACCGCCATTTATTGTTTTATAAACGTGCGGAGAAGCTGTGCCCGTCAGTCCGCAAAATGCTGTCATGGAATCACTCCGGTCGCATCCAATAGATTCGACAAATGCGCCGGGCAAGCCTGTCGTTATTTTAATCCATCGAGGCATAGAATCCTGAGGAACCGAAGAGTTATAAACCGTTCGATACAAACTCGTCGAACCTGCTATAAGTCCGCCAGCCCATATCATTGGGCGCCCGTTCTCATCACGAACTCCAAGTGCCATGCAATCAATCGTACCGTTATACCAAGCCTTCCCGCTTCCTGCGATCTGCGGAGACCATGACTGGATCACTGTGCCGCTATCAGGATTTATGAAATCAAGCTTTGCGCGATAGACATGTAATCTTCCGGTATAAAGTTCGTTACCTCTCTGCTTATCAAGCACGACCGGGGGAATAAAAGCACAGGACTCCGATGAGTCAGTAATACCGCGGCGCCGGGTGATAGTAGAAAGATCGATCCATTTTTTTGCATTCGGATCAAGATTTCCATTGTCACTAAAAAGATTAGGGCGCAAAGAATCCAGTGTTGTACGAAAGAAAACTTTTCCCAGTTGAAGAGAGGTAATGAGATGATTTTTATTATTAGGATCAGTTTGTGACTGCCCTCCATCTCCCCGATTTATCCAATCCCAATCTGCATTCGCACTGAATCCCCGGGCAACTGTTCCGTTATCCTGCGTTCCACCCATTAATTTGAGAGAATCTGCCGGAAAAGCATTTCCGAGGTTTGCCATTCCTGCAGTCCACGGTTCGAGATGATAGAACATCGTGATCGGCAAACCATTGATCCTCGTCCACGTTGCACCATAATTTTTCGTATTAAAGACGCCGCCATCCTGTCCATTAAGAAGATCACTGCCGGATTTTGCAGCAGTAAATGCCAGAGCATGTTGATCGGAATGCTGTGAACGGTCATTCGCAAAATAATGCGGATAGGCTTGGGTTATATTTGTCCACGTATCACCACCATTCGTCGAGCGGATCACATCAATGCCGCCGATCAATAATTCAATTCCCTTTCCTGTCGCATCTGAACCCGGGCGACCAATAATAAAATTATCATAGCCGCCTTGCTTATTGAAAAGATCGACGCTATCAATATTATTTCCGAGAAATGGAATCCTGTAGTTCGAATCAAGTTTGATCTGCCACGGACCATTGCCCGGATTCGTAGTAGAAAAAACACCGTAAAAATTTTCATCGAAATTATATCCTGTTACCGGATTCTTATCTACTTTTGATACCACACTAAAAAGTGTAGGCACACCTAAACCATTCAAGGTCCAGAAAAGAGAAGTCCGCCCAAGACGCTTGAGCTTAAACCCGTTTGGATATCCGGAATTCAGAATGGTATCGATCCTCGCCCACGTTGCGCCGGAATCCCGCGTTCTCCAGAGTCCGGTGTAAGGTGAAGAAGTAACATTGAAATCAATATGCTGCCACATTGCTGCAACAAGATCGCCGCGATCGGCAGGATTCATAACTAGATCGACTGCAGGGGCTGGAGTAGATGATTTCCCTGTGCCTGCACGGACTAATAGTGAACGTGTCCATGACGTTCCGTAATCAACGGATTTCCATATTCCGCGATTGGAGTCAGCCGCAGTATTCGGACCCGGTACGCAAGCATAAATAATATTCTTATCAGCGGGATCTACAATGATCTTCGCAATATATTGCGTCTTGCCCAGACCGAGGTAATTCCATGATAAACCTCCATCTATACTACGCCACAAACCATTGCCGGGATAGGAGTCACCGCTATTGTTGCATTCGCCCATTCCCAAATAAATCGTATTCGCATCATGCGGATCGAGCGTGATACAGCCGATAGGAAGTGACGCAAATGTATCGGTCAGCGCCTGCCATGTCGTTCCGTGATCTATCGTCTTCCATAATCCGCCCGATGCTGCACCGATATAGAATGTATTCGAATCTGTCGGATATGTTGCAATTGCCGTTACTCTGCCGCCGATCGTAAATGGTCCGATACTCTGCCACTGCATTGATGCCTGAATATTTTCTTTACCAAACGGTTTATATGTCGGAAGTCTGCGTGCTTCTTCAAGAGCATTCGGATAATAAGAGGGATCAAGGTATTCGTTCGGATATGCACGTTTGCGAAGCCAATCGAAGTTACGATCTTCGCCGGATGAGCCGGGAGGTGGATAATGCTTTCCGATTTGCTCGGGGTTTACCACAAGCGAATCTTTTGCGCACTTATGGCGATTTTTTCTATGTTTATGTTTTACGGATTTCGTTATCTTTGCAGGAGATTGTGAAGGTACCTGAGCCGAAGCAGCCGCTGCAGTCATTAAAAATGCGAACGAAATGAGAATGAATATACTCTTACGGATCCGATGTATCATGTGAAATATTTTTAGTATAACGGTGTTAGATACTAACCCAATTCAGGGTGAGAATGATTCTCTGGTAGCTCTTCGGGAAGTGGCTAATTTGAACTATGATGTCATTGCGAGGAGAGCTTTAGCTCGACGAAGCAATCTAAACTATCAATTTACGTATCTAATTGAGACTGTAGATTGCTTCGTCAGTCGCTACGCTCCTTCCTTGCAATGACGATGGTAATATTTTTTTAAATTGAGCCAGACTGCTCTTTGAGTAGTTGCACAATTTCACTCGTCATTCTGAGTGTAGCGAAGCGAAACGAAGAATCTGAAGTTTCGTATTCCTGAAAGCTCAGATTCTTCGCTGTAGCTCAGAATGACAATTTGAGAGCGACACAGTCTATCTTCTTTTTACGTATGAAAATGTGTTCGTCGATATTTATCTTGATCTTCAGTTTTATTTTTGCTGAACTTCACGCTCAGGAATCCCATATCGAAAAACTTCCGATTTCGATCAGTGACCCTCTACAAAGCGAGGCGCTGCCGGTTATCAGCATTGACGGCAATGGATTATTTTTTACACGGGCGCGGCAAGGATTCGATGGCTCTACCGTGCTCGATGTCTGGCGAAGTTTTGTAAAACCTGATGGCACCTTTGAAGAGCCGGAAGTCCTCGGCGGCAATCTCCGGTCGCGCTACAGCATTGCCGTTACAAGTATCTCACCTGATAACAACTCGCTCTATCTTATCGGCAAACTTCATGCCGATACTCCGCCTGAAGATCGTGTCATGGTTTCCCGTCGCACAAAAAATGGATGGAGTATGCCAACTGCTATTCATATCAAGGGATTGAAATTAGAAGGTGCAGTAACAGATTATTCTTTTGGACCCGATCAGCGAACGCTTATTATGTCGGTAACGCGTGACTCCACACTTGGCGAAAGGGATCTCTATGTCTGTTTCCTCGATGAAGGTACGAATTCATGGAGCGTACCATTATGGCTGGGAGAAAATATCAATTCCACCAGTAATGAACAAACTCCGTATCTTGCTGCAGATAATACGACGCTCTATTTTTCTTCCGATAGACCCGGAGGGATCGGAACCCTCGATGTCTATCGCTCAACCCGTTTGGATGAATCATGGAAACATTGGTCGAAGCCCGAAAATATCGGCGCTTCTATTAATCGTCCCGGACGCACATCATATTACACAGAAGATGCTCAGGGGAAATATGCATACTTCGTATGGAGACCTGATGTAAAATCGCAATCCGATATTTTTCGCGCACCGGCTCCGAAGCGCGAGAACTCCGTCACACTTATCACCGGAAAAGTTTTAGATGAAACAGGCGTGCCGCTTGAAGCAGAGATTCGTTACGATAGACTATCCGACGGAAAAAAATTAGGCTTAGCCAGAAGTGATCCTTCTTCAGGCGCATACCAGATCACACTACCATCGGGTGAAACATACAGCCTTCATGCCGAGAAAAAAGGATACCTTCCGACAAGCGAATCATTCGATGCAAAAAATGCAAGCGCGTTTTCGACCATCGAAAAAAATCTTATCCTCGTGAAGATCAAAGAAAATGCAACCATCCGCCTGAATAATATTTTCTTTGAAACCGATAAGACCGAACTCCTCTCTTCATCCAATGCCGAGCTTGACAGGCTTTCCGATATTCTCCAAAAAGATCCGTCGCTGCGCATTGCCATCGAAGGGCATACCGATATCTCCGGAAACCCGGCGCATAACAAAGCTCTCTCACTCGGCAGAGCAAATGCCGTTGTAGAATATCTCGAAGCAAAAGGAATTCCGAAATCAAAATTAGAAGCGCATGGCTATGCTGCAGAAAAACCAATTGCGTCCAATGACTCCGACGAAGGCAAAGCAAAAAACAGAAGAGTGGAGTTTAGGATATTGGGAGTGGGAAAATAACTTATTCCCATCGCTCTGGTATTTCGGGAGAGACACCCTCTTATTCCCCTCGCCCGGTACTTCGGGAGAGGGGTTAGGGGAGAGGGTTCTTCGTATCTTTGCATAGTTATTTAATTCACCATGCCGCTATCCCAACACGAAATACGAAAGCGCGCGATCGAGTTCTCCAGAGAATGGGCGGATGAGACGAGCGAAGATGCTGAAGCAAAATCCTTTTGGGATGCGTTCTTTAATATATTCCGCATTAATGCACACAATGTGTAAATATTACTTATGAAAAGCAACAATAAAGGATCTGAATTTGTACAATGGTTTGTCCCGTTGATTGATGCCCTGAAGGAACTTGGTGGGAGTGCAAAACCAAAGGCTGTAAATGATTTAATCGCAAAGAATCTGAAACTCCCTACTGAACTATCAACGGCCGTAACTAAGACCGGCGTCCCTAGATTCTATAATCAAGTCGCATGGGCACGTCAGTCTCTTGTAAACAGTGGATACTTAGATGGATCAGTACATGGTATATGGACTTTAACTGAAAAAGGTCGTGAATCAAAACTTACAAATGAAGATGCCAAAAAAATCCTATACGAGGCTAACAGTCTTGCCGCACCGCTTTTGGAAGCACTACAACAACTTGGAGGTTCGGGTAAACCAAGAGAAGTTTCAGAACTCATCGCGAAGAATCTTAAACTTCCTTCGGCTATACTCGATACGACGCTCAAAGATGGTACGCCTAGATTTCATAATCAAGTCGCATGGGCGCGCGATTATTTAGTAAAATCCGGATTACTCGACTCTTCAAGTCGTGGAACTTGGGTTCTGACTGAAACAGGACGAGAATCAAAGATTACTTCAAAGAACGTACGAGAAGCAATTATTAAAGATTTTCAAAAATATAATGATGAGAAAGTAAGTGTATCTGAGGTTGAACTGCCAACAATAAACGAAAGTAAATCCAATGAAACTCCTATACAGGAAAACGATGAGCCTATTGAAGCTCTCTCACTCCTTGAAGTTTTACGATCACTTTCACCGAAAGGTTTTGAAGAAATATGTGGTTTACTTTTGAGAGAGTCTGGTTTTGAGAATGTAATCGTAAGCGGTCGCACACGTGATGGTGGATTTGATGGCTCAGGGAAGTTATCTATTAACCCTTTCGTATCCTTAACTGTAACTTTTCAATGCAAACGGTATATTGGATCGGTATCACGTGCAGAAGTTGGTGACTTTAGAAACTCAATGTTAGGGCGAGCTGAAAAAGGAATATTTTTAACCACCGGTACTTTTATGATGCTCCCCATCTTTAGGACAGTTTTTGTAGTGGGTTAAGGTGGTTTTTGATAGAACTCATGCTGCTTTTTTGTACCATGTTTCTGGTGTTTGGTACTCAAGACTTTGATGCAATCTCACAGTGTTATAGAATTGCA
>JBBQGG010000026.1:0-40357 GCA_038322815.1 Kapaibacterium sp. (SeqCode) | reverse complement strand
ATGTTATAATTATGAAATATAAAGGGTTACAGGGGGGCTTTCCGCCTTCGGCGAAAGCTTAAACTTCAAAGCTTAAAGCTTAAACGGGGAAAAGGGTGGGCGCCTTTGGCGAAAGCTTAAACTTCAAAGCTTAAACAGGGATGGGGCGGCGGATAAGGACTTATTTTTATTAATAGATTTCTCTCTCCGTTTCGCTCTTGGGGAGCGAAACTCCATTCGAAATGACACGCTTTTTCTACTGCCTACTGTCTACTGTCTACTGTCAGCTATTAAAAATGCTCTTTGCTTTTGACTTCATTCCAGATCGTATCTAATTCTTCGAGGTTGTATTGATTCCAATCTTTTTTTCGGGCTTCGACGTTTTTTTCAACTGCGCGGAAACGACGTTCGAATTTTTTGGTTGCATTTCGAAGAGCAGTTTCCGGTTCGATCTTTACATGACGCGAGAAATTAACTAATGAAAAAAGCAGGTCGCCGAATTCTTCTTCGCGGCGGAGTTGATCGGTCTCTGCCAGGAATTCATCTAATTCTTCGCGTACTTTTTTCAGGACGCTTTCAGGCTCAACCCAATCGAAGCCAACTTTCGCGGCTTTTTCCTGAATTCTTCCTGCGCGTTGAAGCGCCGGAAGCGCAGCAGGTACTCCGTCAAGTACGCTTGTTCTGCCGGATTCTTTGCGCTTCAGCTGCTCCCAGTTCTTTGCAACATCATCGGCATTATGTACTTCAGTTGTTCCAAAGACATGGGGATGGCGGTAGATCAACTTGGCTGATTCCCCTTCGATAACTTCCTGAAGGGTAAAATGTCCCTCTTCATTTGCCAGATCGGCATGGAAAAGGATATGAAGGAAGATATCGCCCAGTTCTTTTTTTAGTTCAGGGTAATCTTCATTATCAATAGCTTCGATGGCTTCATGAGTCTCTTCCAAAAGGGGAGCACGCAGTGTTTGATGAGTCTGTACTTTATCCCAAGGGCAATCTTTGCGAAGCCTGGAAACCAGCGCCACGAAATCAAGAAATGCAGCAGAAAGTGTATCGGTGTTTGACATGTCGTATATTTGTGGAGCATTTAACGAACTGATTCGTCGAAAAATCCCATAAGATACGATATGGGATCGGAGAAAAAGGGAGTTTTTTTACCCTAAGGCAAGGAATAGAATGCTTTTGGCGCGTTTCTTGCATATTATTCCCCAATGGTATTGTATTTGAGTCACTCAAGTATCAATATCACCGAGTTGTTTTCACCGTTGTCATCACAATTTAACGATAATAACCTATGGCAGATGCAGTAGTAACACGCCCGATACGCACAGCTCCGGCACCGGCAGCCCGTCGTTCGGCAAAACCTTCAGGTGTTCCCGTCATTTTTCTGACGATTCTCATGGCATTAGGCGTACATTTATTCCTATCCTGGGTAGTTGGTACGGCAGCAGATGAAGTGAAATGGGGTACGTTCGGAGTAGATGCTAATCCCGTACGATTCGGTGAAGCACAATTCCAATTAAATGCGATCGTCTGTTTTTTACCATTCGATTTCTTTTTCGGATTCTGTTTTGCAGTACTGCTCGGTTTTGCTCTTCGCGTTCCATTCTTCCGTGACCGTGTCTATCATACGATCACTGAAGTAAAGAAGAGATTGATGGTTCAGCTTTCAGCAACGAAAGAAGAAGTTGAATCCATCCTTCGCAACGATCCTGATAACAACCAACGTCTTCTTGCGCGCCGCGAAGATATCAATCTTGAAAGCGTGGAGTCCGAGATCAGCAGTATCAATAACGGTCAGCGTTACCTCGATGGTAAAGCAGGGTTCATGAACGGCATTTCGCTTTACATGAAATTCCACTTTGTTGAAGTATATTCCAATACCGTTACAGGTTTGGCGTATGCCGGAGCTGCATTCCTTATTATCGTTGTCGGTATCCGCGGTTTGAAATTCATTCCTGCGATCAAGCCTTCACCGATCCTTTTCGCACTTGGTATCGAGTTCTCGATCCTCTGTCTTCTTGCTTTGACACTGATGTTCACCGAAGAAGAAGAGCGTACTGATCGTATCTTAAAACAGATGGTCGATGCTGTTAAAGGCGGTAAAGGCAAAGCGGCTGTTGCAGCAATGGAAGAAGAAGCTTCAATGCTCTCACGCGGCGATTACGAGCGTATTATCCGTGACCAGATGGATCAGAAGATGCTTGAGATCTTAAGCGCCAAAGATGAAGATGCCGTCCGCAGACTGGCTCTTGATCTTGTCAATACAAAGAAATAAATTTAGATTTTCTTTCACACAAAACGCAGTTCATCGAAAGATGAACTGCGTTTTTCATCTTTGATTTCTAATATTTAATTTCTTTCGGCACCTCCTAAGTCCATAAAATGTTCACATTTCCGTAGTATAAAAAACGAAAGGTATGATCATCATAATGCAGAAGAGTGCCGGAGAAGCAGATATTGCCAATGTTGAAAAGATATTATCGAATCAGGGAATTCATTCCGAGCGGCTTATCGGCGAGAAGCAGACTGTTGTCGGGATTATCGGATCAAGCCATGGAGTAGATATTTCTGCATTCACTTCATTGCCCGGAGTTCAGGAAGTTGTCAGGGTTAATTCACCAATAAAACTTGCTTCACGCGGAGCACATCCTGAGGATACCGTCATTACCTTCAATGATGGAACACGTATCGGTGGTGATGCTCCCAGTGTTGTGATAGCCGGACCGTGTTCGGTGGAAAGTGAAGATCAGCTTCGCCGCACTGCAGAGCTTATAAGAAAGAACGGAGTAAGATTTTTACGCGGCGGAGCTTTTAAACCGAGAACTTCACCGTATTCATTTCAAGGTCTTGGTTTCGATGGACTTGAATTATTAAAAAAAGTCAGCGAAGAATTCGGGCTTTTCATTGTCACTGAAGTTATGGAGCCGGCTCATGCACCGCGCGTTGCTGAGTTTGCCGATATTGTTCAGGTCGGCGCGAGAAATATGCAGAATTTTCCGCTATTACGTCAACTTGGTAATATCAATAAACCGGTATTATTAAAACGAGGTCCGGCATCTACTATTGAAGAGTGGCTTCTTGCTGCGGAATATATTTTATCTGGCGGCAACGATCAGGTTATTCTTTGCGAACGCGGCATCAGAACTTTTGAAACAGCGCTTCGTTATACTCTTGATCTAAGCGCTGTGCCGATCATCAAGCAGCTTTCGCATCTTCCTATTATAGTAGATCCTTCTCATGCAACAGGTAAGAGGGAAGTAGTAACCTCGATGAGCCGCGCCGCACTTGCTGCCGGAGCCGATGGAATAATCGTCGAAGTCCATCCTGATCCACTTCGCGCATTAAGTGACGGAGCACAAGCCCTGACCTTCGAAATGTTCGAAGAAATGATGAGTGAACTTGTCCGCATCGGTGATGCAATTGATAGACCTGTTTTGGTTGAGTCTTTTCATCAATTGAAAAGTCGGGTTATCTGAACCTGGATTAATGGGATTTAGAAGGATTTTTAGGATTATTTTTTGTATATCTCCTTTCTTCAATAGCTCTTCAAGATATTGTTTAGCTTCTTCTGAGTCGAGGATGTCACCATTGACAAAGTCTTCTTCGCCTTCTTGGATTCCCTGGAGAATATATTCACGGTATTTCGCATCTGATTCGATTTGCCGTGGCGAAAAGAGATTTTGTTTGGAATGGAGAAGATAGATGTACTCTTCAGCTTTCTCCTTATCCACAAGAGGAAGCTCTTCGATCATCTGTGCTAATATTGCTGCCGGTGTCAAAATAATAGAGAACAAAACGGAGGCTGCAACGTTTTCCGGGGCAGGAGTTTAAAATTTATTTAACTGACTCAATACTTCGTCAGGGAATTGGTAAGCATTCTCAATCATCAATAAATGCGGCTTTATTTTCAAAGCTCTTGCAATTCTAATTAGGCTCAGAATACTAATGTTATCTTCAGCTCGTTCGACAGAGCCAATAAAATTATAATGTAATTTAGCCCTTGTCGCAAGTTTTTCCTGCGACCACTCAAGATTGTTTCGGAATCCTCGTATATTATCGCCCACGATGTGTTGGATATTCACACTGCAAAAATGCTTGATTCCTGCTAAAAGTAATACAGTGTATGCACTGTTATATGCAGTGTGAATAATGTCGCTTTTTATACTAAACAGATAGATAATCCGTATATTTGTGAAGCATATCTAAATCTTTATATTGCTTCAATAATAATCAATCCGAAACTTTATAATTGTTTTTGGAATGACACAGCAATCCATGCTTTGCCACTCGCTGAAATCAGGATGGTACGTGAAGCGACACTTAATCACCCTGATGCCTTTGAAAGTTTACCAGGATATGATACAATTAATATTAAAAAATATCAACTAATTAAACGAACCCTTGGTGCGTACTATGACGAATCACTTCCGAATCCCCTCATTGAAAAAGTTTTGAAGCACCTAAAACTCGGCGGCATTTGGACGGATATTATTGAGGACGACCAAAGTTACTTGATGTTGAAATTATTATCTGAGAATGATTCTGTATATCATTGTGGTGTCATTCGTAGAGCGAAATTAGGTTTTGATACTTGGTTCAAGGAATATATAACTCAGCATGTTCCTATTGTTTTTTATGACAAGAAATTTCTCGATGATCTTAAAATGATATATCCTGAGCTTTCGTGGTTGAGGTTTGCAAGATACGTGAGAGGTTAGTTTAATAACTTTTGCATTAGTGAATTTTCCACAAATTCCTCTTTTTCTGAAAAAAAGGTTATTCTGTTCGTATTTTTGCAATCAATATTAGAATTGCAGGGTTTTATCCCCGCATTTTGTATTGTTTCTTGTTTGTTTATCCTTTAAGCTTTACGCTTTACGCTTTGAAGTTTAAGCTTGCACGAAGTGCCGGGCGCTTAGTCTCAGCTGGTTTAGAGCGACTCGTTTACACCGAGTAGGTCGGGGGTTCGAATCCCTCAGCGCCCACAACCGTGATTCGTTTTTCGTGATTCGTGGTTCGTATAAAATACGGATCCCGAAACACGAGCCACGAAACACGATTTTTTCGAACAAAGGCGATACGTGTTGTGTTTATTATCGCGCGTATTTATTGCCTATTTTAAGACCCGAATGCCAGAAGGAACACCCGGATCTATTCCACCATGGCTCCGACAGGGAGCTGAGAGAAACGTTGCCGCCGCATCGGGCGCCGCTTCCGCTTCTCCTGCTCCGAAACCTGCAGCGCCTATGGCTGCCAATGATGTTGATGCCGTTGCCGATGTTGCTGCAGCTGCCCCTGCCAAGAAAAAGAAGACGAAGCTTATGGCAGTCGTACACATGGAAGGATGTACCGGCTGTGATGTTTGTGTTGAGTTCTGCCCGGTTGATTGCATTTACCATATTCCGGGACCCGAACATATCTTAGCAGAAAATCCGCATGCATCAATGAACGGAGTTGTCATGATAGATGAAGATGTTTGCATCGGATGTAAGTTGTGCGCAAAGTATTGCCCCTGGGAAACGATCGAAATGATAGATAACGATCTGCTTGCTGAAGCAAGGGCAATGGGATTGGCATATTAGCGCAAAAAGAGGGGACATAATTAGCATGTCATTCTGAGCCGGAGCGAAGCATAGGCGAAGAATCCCTTGATGAATAGCAGAATATAGAGTGTTGAAACCTTCAAGAGATTCTTCACTCCGTCCAAATTGCTGTGCAATATTGGACTCCGCTCAGAATGACATGTTAATTGAGGATGACAAAAAGAATTTGAGTTAAACAACCATTTATGGCTGACGAGAAAGAACAAATAGGAGATCTTCCGTATCTGGAAGTACCTCGCCCGGAAGAGGCAGGTACGCATCCGACGAGCACGTTCAATATGCCGCCGATGAAAAATCCGCCGGAAGAATTAAAAGATATTGCAGCTAAAACTTCAGCACCGGGTTCACCGGAAGCTCGCAAAGCCGAGCCGCCGGAAAAAGTGCGCATGGCAAAACCATTACCGAAAGCCGAAGATGATCCGGGCACCTGGGATTTCGGCAGACGCAGTTTCCTTCGCGCAGCGGGCTGGATGTCCTTCTTCGGATTTATTTCCATTGCTTCGATCGGCGCTTTGCGTATGATGTTTCCTCGCATATTATATGAACCACCGAAATCTTTCAAGGCTGGTAAACCATCGGAATATCTTCCGATGTCCGTATCCGAAAAATATAAAGATACTGAGCGAGTCTGGATATGCCGCGACGAAGAAAATATTTTTGCACTCGTTGCTATTTGTACACACTTAGGCTGCACACCACGCTGGCTTGCCTCCGAAGCGAAATTCAAATGCCCCTGTCACGGATCAGGATTTACTTTTGAAGGTATTAATTTCGAAGGACCTGCACCACGTCCGCTTGAACGAGCAAAGATCGTACTTACTGAAACCGGTGAACTTCTTGTCGATAAAGGACAGACATTCCGCTACGAGAATGGGGACTGGGGAAAACCGGATTCGTTCTTGAAAGTATAATCGTTGTGTCATTGCGAGGAGTCGCGCAGCGACGACGAAGCAATCTCCTGAGGTTTATAGAGAAGTTTCTCGGCACGAGATGAAGGGGATTGCTTCGAATGACTAAAATCCTTCTCGCAATGACACAAAATACAAAATCTGCTAACGACTAACAACTAAAGACTAACGACTTTTTCGCATGGCACTAAAACTACCATTTGTTCCGCCGAAGCCACCTCCGATGGAGAAGATGAAGAAAGACATCACTCAATCGGAAGCATGGAAATCTATTTTCCGGCATTCGTATCAGGATAATCAGCGCAACCGCGCATTGCAGATCGTTGATAACGTCTTTCTGCATCTTCATCCGGTTCGTGTTCCGCGTCATGCCACAAATTATTCCTTTACCTGGGGAATGGGCGGAATAACATTTCTGCTTTTTATCCATTTAACCGTAACCGGCATCATCCTGATGTTTTGGTACCGTCCAACCGAAGCATTTGCTTTTCAGGATATGAAAGCGCTGATGAATGACGTTGCATTCGGACCGCTGCTTCGCAATCTGCATAGATGGGCAGCACATTCGATGGTTATTACTGTGATGCTTCATATGTTCCGAGTCTTTTTAACTGGCTCGTATAAACCGCCACGCCAATTCAATTGGGGTGTCGGTGTTATCCTTCTTCTTCTTACATTCCTTCTTTCATTCACAGGATATCTTCTTCCATGGGATCAGCTTTCAATCTGGGCTGTGACCGTCGGAACAAATATGGCACGCTCAGTACCATTGCAAGGATCGGAGGGACCATTTTCCAATTACCTGGGATTGAGGCCTGATAATGATATACGATTTATTTTATTAGGAGGTACGCAAGTAGGCGAACCGACATTGCTTAGATTTTACGTCGGTCATTGTATCTTCTTGCCATTTATCGCTGCCACATTAATGGCAGTACATTTCTGGCGAGTACGAAAAGACGGCGGAATTTCCGGACCGGTAATGAATACCAAAGCAAGCGAAGGCGCAAAATATATTGCCGAAAAAATGGCAACGAAGCGCATTGCACAGATCAAGGGAGCTCCGGCAAATGGAAACGGAGCAGCTGCACCTGCGAAAGCTCCGGCAGCGCCGAAGCCGGCTGTTGCACCTGTTGCCGCCGCAGCACCAACAGCAGGCGCGGCGCCAGCACCACCGCCTACAGCCGGAGGAGCAAAAGCTCCGCCGCCGTGGCTGAAGAAATAGTTTTGTATTTTGAGTTTTGAATTTATTGTGTCATTGCGCGTAGGGCTTTAGCCCGATGAAGCAATCCCCAGAATCTTGCCGAGAAGATTCAGTGCTAATCCGAAGGGGATTGCTTCGTCAGTTGCTTCGCTCCTTTCTCGCAATGACACAGAACTAACGACTAACAACTAAAGACTGCTTATGTCAGACGCATTACATAATTTTTGGCTGATCCTCAGTAAACCGGATAACGTGCCGATTGTGCTGATGATCATTCTCGTTTTATTCTATTGTTGGCTTGCATATAAACAGGCGCGGCGCAATGATCGCCTCGGAATTTTTGAAGCAACGCAATCGGATAAAGTACAGGTATGGCCTTATCTGGTGAAGATAGAATTTTTGGTAACGATCATTGTACTTATCGTTCTTACCGTTTGGGCGATCACGATCAATGCACCTTTGGAAGAAGCAGCAAATCCTACACTGACGCCGAATCCCTCGAAAGCGCCGTGGTACTTTTTAGGATTGCAGGAGATGCTTGTATATTTCGATCCATGGATCGCCGGCGTTATGCTTCCGACATTTATTCTCATCGGACTCATCCTCGTTCCATACATAGATCCGAATCCAAAAGGAAATGGATACTATACATTCAAAGAGCGTCCTTTCGCTATCGCAACCTTTGCGATCGGCTTCTTGATCTTATGGGTTTTACTGATCGTGCTTGGGACGTTCATGCGTGGACCGGGTTGGTATTACTTCTGGCCATGGGAATTCTGGGATACGCATCGCGTCGTCGCATTAACTAATATTGATATTTGGGAAGGTCTATTCGGAATTCCTTCAAAGAATATCGATGGTTCATTTAATCTTCTTCAGGTAGCTCTCGGCGGCATATTGGTGATCGGATTCCTTGTTGCATTGCCGATGTGGATATGGAAAAAGTATAAAGAAAAATCGCCGGTGCTAAAACAAATGGGCGCATTGAAATTCGGGATGACAGCTGTGCTTTTTCTGATGATGGCAGGACTTCCGATCAAAATGTTTTTGCGTCTTGCATTTAACATTAAATATATTTGGGTATTCGGTGTCGGGCACGATCTGTTTTTTAACATTTAATTTTTTTAAGAATATGTCATTCTGAGTGGACTTCACTTCGCTCAGAATAACAATAGGTAATTTTACAAGACTTTCGCTTCTATGGCAAATACGAACTCTAACATGCCGAAAAAGGCGCCGTGGTGGAATCCCGGAAAATTCTTCGCAGTCCGCAAAGAAATTCCGATCGAGCAGCGCTCCTATACAAAGATCTACGGCATTCTTGCGATCTTGCTTTTCGCTTTTACCGTGTGGGCAGTTCTCGATGAAGTGATGGCTCGCCGTCCGTGGAAAGATGTTCAGGCGGATTACAAGGAGTTTAAAGCTACTCGTTTAAATCTGGAGATCAAGAAAGAGAAGGCGAAGATCGATCCTCAGGTACGTAAGGACCTAAAGAAAAAACTTACTGACTACGAGAAGCAGATGCAATCCGATTCTTATCTTTCAACGCTTGACCAGATAAACGATGTTGAAAAGAAAGTAAGTAAAGCGCAGCGCGATTATACATTTGCAAAAGCAAATTCGGATGAGACATATTACTATCTTGATGAAGAACGTACTCAGCATAAAGATACGACAAGCCGCGCAAAAGATTACCGTGAAATTGAGAAGGAAAAAGTAAAGCTGCTTGCTGTCGTGAATGGTCTGCTCCATCAGGATACGGTTCTTAAGGCAAAAATACTTCCTATTCAAAAGGGGTATAAAGAAGCGCAGCGCATCAACGATTCTGTCTATGCGAATGTCATTGCTTTGCAGCGCAAACTCGAAGCAGTTGATAAAATGCCCATCGCAGTGAAGCAGACAATGCTCGTTAACTATGAAAAGACGAATTTTAATAATCTCAAGATGCGCATTGATCGTTGTGAAACATGCCATCTAAGTTATGCCGATCCACTTTTTAAGAACGATACGCTCGTTTCCCCGGATAAAGCTGAGGTAAAAGCTTGGTTAAAAGCAAATAAATATAATGATGCAGATCATTATACAATAAAGAAATTAGGAGCAAATAAAGATACGACAGTTGCAGTAGTTTCTGCGCTGTTCCGTTTGCATCCGAATGTTGATCTGCTTATCAAAGGACATAAACTCGGCGAACCTCCGGGAGTTGGTGTGCTTGGATGTACTTCATGCCACGGCGGTCAGGGACCATCAATCGTGTCTCCTGAATTCGCGCATGGCTTTCAAGAGCATTGGTCAGAGCCGCTTATGACCGGGCATTACGTCGAATCTTCGTGCCAGAATTGCCATTCAGGCAAAATGGATTTTGAAGGTGCGAAATGGATATCGATGGGCAAGAAGCTTTTCACTGATTTCGGATGCTATGGCTGCCACAACATGCCGAATTACGAAGATGTACCCGGTCAGGCGCCATCGCTTTTAAACATCACAAAGAAGGTTACTCCTGAATGGATGTTCCAATGGATCAAGAATCCACGCGGATGGGAACATGGTACACGTATGCCGAACTTTATGTTCTCTGATGACGAGACAAAAGCGGTCGTTGCCTATTTGACCAATCAGGCGAAGGAATCATCGTATGCTCCGATCGCACATTATTCCGGTGGTGGCGATGCTGCAAGAGGTAAAGAGACTTTCTTCGATGCAGGATGTATTAGCTGCCATGCTGTCGATGATTGGAAATCCGATCCCGAGGTACGAATGAAAGAATCCAATAGCTTCGGTCCCGGCTTGCATAAGATCGGTTCGAAGGTAACAGCCGAATGGCTTTTCGATTGGATAAAGAATCCGAAAAATTATTTAAAGCATTCGAGAATGCCAAGTCTGCGTCTGACCGATCCCGAAGCAGCAGATCTTACAGCGTATTTGATGAGCCATACAGGATCGAATGATGAAGTAAAATCTTCATTGAACGGTGATATCACCGACACGAAGTTGATCAAGCAAGGCGAAACACTTATTCGCAATTATGGCTGCTTCGGCTGCCATGAGATCAAAGGTATGGAGAATGAGTCCAAAGTATCGGTTGCATTAAATACGTTCGGCAAGAAAACACCGGGCGAATTATTCTTTGGAAATGTAGAAGGAAAAACTCTTGAAGGATTCAGAACGCATTTCAAAAAAGCAGGATTAGCTCTTGGCGAGATCGAGGAAAGCGCCATCCATGAAAACCAGGATTGGTACACGTGGGTTGTCGGCAAGATGAAGAACTCACGCATCTATGCAACCGAACGTATTCCGCAGAAGATGCCGAACTTCCAAATGTCCGATCAGGAGACTTTCGCACTGACTATTTTCCTTAGAAGCCAGACCGGTGCGTTTGTTCCGGCGGGTTACGGAGACCAGAAGAACGATCCTGTTCAGATGGCACTGGATAAAGGCAGAATGTTCATTCACTGGAATAATTGCGTGGGCTGCCATAAAATAGAATCTTCAGGAGGATACGTCGCGAAATTCATTAATGAAAAATATGCCGGTAATGAAAATATTGCCTATTTCGCGCCACCATATCTCGGACCTGAAGGAGATCGCGTTCAGGAGCAGTGGCTGCATCAATTCCTTGCCGGACCTTTCAAAATTCGTCCGCTTGTAAAACTCAGAATGCCGACCTTCGGATTCAGTGATGCTGAGATCGGAACGGCAACGAATTATTTCCTCGGAATGTACCGCCGTCCTTATGTGATGACAAGTTATGAGTATCCTACAAATCAAAATCTTGCGTCGTACGGAAAAATGCTTTTCGATAAATTGAAATGTTTATCGTGTCATACGATGGGCGGTGCAGGAGCAAATCCTGCAAAATCACCTGATCTGGAGAATACAAAGAAACGCCTACGCCCTGAATGGATAACGCAATGGCTTGCTCATCCGGATGCAATGATGCCAGGAACGCCGATGACAGGATTCTGGTGGAGCAATGGACATCTTGCAGCAGCAGATTCTGCAATTCTTGGCGGTGATCCGATCATGCAGATCAAGTCAGTAGCAGAATATGTGCATTCGATCGGTAAGGATGTACTTCCTTCTCCCACGCCTTATGCAGTGATCAACGGTTCGGATAAATACGTATTACCGAATGGAGACTACGAAGCCGCAATGGCAAGAGCTGAAATGCCGACTGCTTCAATGATGCTGTCAAAGACGCCGATGCCAAAGAAGCAAAGTGAAGGGAAAGTCAAGAAAGGGAAATCAATTTCGATGCGTTAACATGTCATTGCGAGGGTATGCGACGATTAGGCAGCATAGGCTTTAGTCCAACGTGGCAATCTAAAATTTCCAAAGTGCCTGCCACCAAAAAAATGGCAGGCATTTTCTTACTCTTATTATTGTAAAGTATTGACTTATGAAAGCATTTCTAATTCTTGCATTCCTCTTTTGCAACGTTGGAATTGGTTCTGCTCAACGTGTGCAATCGGATTGTAGTGGACAGGATTCGATTATGAAACTTTATAAGGAAGATGCCGCGTGGGTAGTTTACTCGGAGTAAGCAAGGGATTCAATCAATATCAAAATTTATTAAGGAATGAAAGCAATAATTTTTCTTCTCATGTTAATATTTTTATCCAGTTGCTCAAAAAAGCAAGACGAACAAGAGGGGACTTATACTTCCGGTTATAAAGTAATCGCTGTCACTAACGGAGGCACAATCAAAGGCACTGTGAAGACCGACTCAATTCAGAAATATCTTGCAGCGATCGAAACGCAGAAAGATCAGGATGTCTGTGGCGAATCACATAGAAATCTGAGCGCGCCGAACATGGATAGGACAGTACCGAATTGTATTATCGGAATTGAGTATGTTGTTTTAGGGAAAGATTTTACAAAGCATGAATACACCTTCGATCAGCATGGATGTGATTTTCATCCCCATGTTCAGATCGTAAATCTTGGCTCGACTATTATTTTCAGCAATTCCGACAAGGTGTTGCATAATTATCATATCAATCGAAATGGGGAAACGGTAGTCAATGAAGCACAGCCCGAAGGCGCTCCGGCGCGGGAAGTGAATCTTAAACAATCGGGCTTGCATATAGTCACCTGCGATGTTCATCCATGGATGAAGGGATATATCTTCATGGCAGATAATCCATATTATACGATGAGCGATTCGACGGGTGCGTTTGCTCTTTCAAATATTCCGCCGGGAAAATACAAATTAGTAGTATGGCGGGATAATTGGAATGTGGAAGGGGTGAAGAATGCAAAGGGGAATATTGAATCGTATAAATGGGCGAAAGATTTTTCGAAGGAGCAGGAGATAACCGTTGAGGCGGGGAAGGATGTGGCAGTGGATTTTGTGTTGCCTTAAATTAGTGTCATTGCGAGCAAAGCGAAACAATCCCCTGAGGTTTTACTATGACATTCTATTATACCTCAGGGGATTATTTCGTCGGACTAAAGCCCTTCTCGCAATGACACAATTGTTTTCAGATTAATACACCTCCAAATATCTGTCAAGCTCCCATTGGCTGACAGCCATTCTGTAAGAATCCCACTCAGCAGTTTTTGCTTCGACAAATTTATCGACACAAAATTCTCCGAGCGCTTCCTTGATCACAGAGTCCTTTTGCAGTTCATCGAGAGCATCCATGAGGCTCTTTGCAACGGTTGTAATACCGCGTGCCGCTGCAGTTGCATCGGTGAATTCAAAAATATTTTCTTCGACCGGAGCCGGAGGCTTCATTTTCTTTTCGATGCCGTCAAGTCCTGCAGCAAGCATGACTGCAAATGCCAGGTACGGATTTGCCGTCGGATCGGGGCAGCGTAGTTCAACGCGAACAGCTTTCTCGCGTCCGGCAGTGATGCGCGGAATGCGGATGAGTGCCGAGCGGTTGCGCTGACCCCATGCAACATACACCGGCGCTTCGTAACCCACGACAAGACGCTTATACGAATTGATCGTCGGATTCAAAATAGCATTCATCGCCTTGATATGCTTGAGCTGCCCGGCGATATAATATTTCGCAAGATCGGAAAGCTGATATTCGCCCTTTGCATCATGCATCAAATTTTTCTTTCCATCAGGTGAGAAAAGAGATTGATGAACGTGCATTCCCGATCCATTAATACCTGCGATGGGTTTCGGCATGAAGGTACAATGAAGATCATATTGCATTGCAATAGATTTCAGTGTGTACTTCATCATCATCACGATATCTGCACAACGCAGCGCACCGTCATACTTAAAATCTATTTCATGCTGGCCGATAGCGACTTCATGATGCAGTGCTTCAACATCGATACCAAGCTCATGCAATGCAAATGTCATCTCTTTACGAATTTCCGTACCGAGATCTGTTGCTTGATCGAAATATCCGGCTGAGTCATGCGGCAGGGGAGTAAGTGTTCCGTCTTCAGCTTTTTTGAAAAGAAAAAACTCGAGTTCCGGTCCGGTATTAAACTGGTAGCCTGCTTTGACAGCACGGGCGATCTGGCGTTTTAGAATGCCGCGTGGATCACCTGCGAATGGCTCGCCATCAGGCATAAACACGTCAGCAATGATCAGCGCTGTTACTGCGCGGCTATTTTTTGACCAAGGGATTACCTTGAAGGTATCGAGATCAAGTTTAAGATACATATCCGATTCAGAAATTCTGGCAAAGCCTTCGACAGAGGAACCGTCAAACCAGACGTTCGAATCAATGGCATCGGGTAATTTCGAGATCGGAATAGTGATGCCCTTCATGACTCCGAGAATATCGGTGAAGAGCACATTTATGAATTGTACATTCTGCTCTTTTGCAAGGGCAAGCGTTTGTTGTTTCGTCATAGAAAAATAAGAATGGTTAAGTAGTTAATAAATTTAATAAGAAAATAATTTAAGTTGTCATTCTGAGCGAAGCGAAGAATCTGAGATTGAAATTTGTATCAACTTTAAGATTCTTCGCTCCGCTTTGCTTCACTCAGAATGACATATCGAATCACACCTTCAATTCCTCGAGTGGAATTGAAGATGTCTCCTTCGGAGAAGAAAGAACGACATTCGTTCTCGTCTGTTTTACACCTTTCCATGATTGAATCACCGAAAGAAGTTGTTCTAAGGTCGATGTATTCCACGTTCGAACTTTCAGTAAATGCGATCCGTCTCCGGTGACGGCATGGACTTCCATGATCTCCGGATGTTTTTTTGCGGATTCAAGAAATGCCGGATAGAGCGTACTTGATTCGACGGTGACAAAAATGAATGCTGCTACATCTAATCCTGTAAGTTTCGGATCAAGCTTTGCATGATAGCCTTCGATAATACCACGCTCTTCTTCGAGCTTGCGAAGTCGTTCGCTGATCGCAGGAATCGAAAGTCCTATGGCTTCGGCAAGTGCATTACGTTTTGTACGGCCTTGCGATTGCAGTTGCAATAAAATAGCAACGTCAATCTCATCAAGCCCAAGATGAGCTAACGAAGGTGTATTCCGATGATTCTTTTTGGGCAAAGACATAAAAACTCAGTCAAAATGACGATCTTTGAAATTGTCGTAACTTTGTAGTGCAAATATACGACATTTCTTTTCTAAGGTTTCCAAATGCAGTTACTTAAATAAATAAGGTTTAAAGTATGATTGACTTGCGTTCTGATACGGTTACGAAGCCAAGTGAGGCAATGCGGCAATTTATGGCATTTGCTCAGGTCGGCGATGATGTCTTTGACGAAGATCCGATGGTTCATGAACTTCAGCAGGAAGTTGCTGCACTTTTAGGTAAAGAGGCAGCGCTCTATTGCCCGAGCGGTTGCATGACGAACCAACTTGCAGTGAATATCCACACTCAGCCCGGCGATGAAGTGATATTAGAAGCAGATGCACATATTTTTAATTACGAAACGACAGCTGCAAGTTTTCTCTCGCGCGTTCAGTTAAATCCGGTCAAAGCAAAAAGCAAGGGAATTCTCACAGTCGATGATGTAGATGAGGCAATTCGTGAGCCTGCATATTATATGCCAGTAAGCAGATTGTTGACTATAGAAAATACCCATAACCGCGCAGGCGGGACGATCTATTCAATTGAACGCATAAAAGAATTATCCGAATTTGCGCGAAGCAAAGGACTATTGATGCACCTCGATGGTGCAAGACTTTGGAATGCCTGCGCTGCCACCGGAGTCTCGCCAAGCGAATATGCACAGCATTTTGATACGGTCTCTGTTTGTTTCTCTAAAGGCTTGGGTGCACCTGTAGGTAGTGCAATATGTGGTACAAAAGAACATGTCACTAAAGCCCGACGAATGCGAAAGATATGGGGCGGGGGAATGCGTCAGGCAGGCATCATCGCCGCCGGAGCGCTCTATGCAGTTCGCAATAATCGTGAACGAATAAGTGATGACAATGTAAATGCCCGAAAATTTGCGCAGATAGTATCAATAAATGCAAAGAAAGCAAAAGTTTATCTTGATACAGTAGAGTCGAATATTATACTTATTGAACTCGGGGAGAAGAATCCGGATATTCCAAAGATGCTTTCTGATCTCAGTGCCAGGGGAGTGCGGTTATCGCAAGGCAAGAAAACATCACTACGTGCAGTGACACATCTTGATGTGACTGCCGAGGAATGCGAGAAAGCTGCCGGCATTGTTTCAGAATATTTATCCTGATATGCGCACAGAATATAACGAAACGGATTATCTTTACACTACGGATTACCGTATCCGTTCGCATGAATGCGACAGGCAGGGCGTGGTGCATAATTCGCGTTACTTAGAAATTCTTGAAGTTGCACGTATCGAATTCTGCCGAGATGTCCTGAAAATACCGATGGATGCAGGGACATTTGCCTCACACGATAAATTCTTTTTTGTTCGTAATGCTGTAAATTATTTTTCTCCGGCGCAGTTCGACGAAGAACTTCTCATCTATACTCGTGTTCCGAAAATTGGCAGGACAAGCGTTATGATTCAACAGATCATCAACCGCAAATCTGATGGCTCAAGAATTTTAGAATGTGAATCGGTGATGGTATCGGTTGATGAAAGAACAAACAAGCCAAAAGATATTGACGAAGAACTTCGCAAACAAATAACCAATGGGTCGTAATTTATCGCGAATCATGTGGTTCCTTTTCGGCACCGTGATCGTGTTGCAATTTGTAATGCCTTTTATCTATCCGGTAGCAGGGTTTGATGCATGGATTCACCTGAATTGGCTCGAGCAATTTCCCCGCTTATTTCGGGAAGGTAATCTCTATCCTCGATGGATGCCAGATTCTTTTTGGGGCTTTGGCTCGCCTGCATTTTATTTCTATCCTCCTTTAGCATACTGGTGTGGTTCGTTAATATCATTTATAAATCCTTCGCCTGTTGCAATCTACCAAATCCTGGGATTGCTGGGTACTATTGCTTCTGTATGGACATGTAATTTGTACCTTCGATCTATTGTCAAGAATAAACGCTCTGCACTTATGGGTGCATTGATTTATGGAGTGTTCCCGTATCGTCTTATTGATCTTTATCTTCGGAATGCTCTTGGAGAGCATATTGCATTTATCTTTTTGCCTCTGATCTTCTTGAGTATTGAAAGTGGATTGCAGTGTTCGACAAAGAAGAAAATTGTCCTCACAATTGTAATTTCTGCAATCGGATGGGCAGGCATGTTCCTTTCGAATATTCCTACATCATTAATCGCTATTTATACCGTACCGATATATTTTATTATCAGAGCACGAGAAATTAGATTTTATAAAAGCGTATTTGCTCCATTAATCGGTGCCTTGATCGGGCTTATAATCGCTGCGATATATTTGTTGCCGATCCCCGAGTATATCGATTCAATAAAATTTTCACATTTTTGGGACCTGCAGAAATTACAAGGCAATTCGGGCTATGCAATTGTTGATATGATGTACGGAAAATTCAGGTATTTTTATGTCGGGTTGCTAATAGTGATTGTGGCTGCGGGATGGTTATTCTACCGGTTCATTCAAAATAGAAAGAAAGCAGAAAGTAAAAGTATCCTGACTATCTTTTTAATTTTTCTTGGAGTATCCCTTATTTTACAAATTCCATTTCTGTTTCAAAAGTTATTTGGTATTCTTCCACTTTTTACCTTTATACAATATAGCTATCGCTGGGATATCCTGATCGTATTTGCTTCCTCGATATATATAGCTTTATATCTTCGAACGGAAGAGAAAAATAGTTCGCTGTGCTTTATAATTTTTTCATCCGTAGTTACCATCATCATTGCTTTTGGCTATTTTTTTACAATGGACGGCAACCATTGGCAATATAAGTCGGTGGCGGGCCATATCGATCCTCCGGAGTATATTTCAAGATATGCCGATAATAATTTTGAGACTGCAAAAAATAGTTTGAAGGAACATGCAATGGATGATCTTATTATCTCCTCAGGCGATTCATTGCCGCTTCATCTTTATTCAGCAACACCTGAGATTATACGGTTCGGAGTTGATAGTTCAAACAGAAAGATGGATATTACTTTTCACCGAATGGATTTTTCCGCATGGAAATTGAAAGAAGAGAGAAGTTACTTCAAATCAGGGATACATCACGTTGAACAAAGCACGACTTTCCTTTATTCAGATTCGATCGGTCGAATCAAAGATAACACCAGCATACTTCCGGTCAAAGCAGATTATATGCTTTTCCTAAGTGAAAGCGAGAGTGAAAGAACAGGAAAGATTATTTCGCTTACTGGACTTTCTATTCTTGGAATATTGATAGCTCTCACAATTTTTTGGCGAAATCCAAAAGTTTCTTAACTGTTTCTTTCTTTGGAGCTTCAGCATAATAGCGCAGAAGCGGTTCTGTACCTGAGGTGCGAATCATTAGCCAGGCGCCGCCATCTAAGAGATATTTGAATCCGTCCGTTCTATTGGTCTCTTTTACTTTTAATCCCGCGATCACACTAAATCCTTTTTTTGCTTTTTGAAGCACTTGTTTCTTGCGATCATCGGTCGTATGAAAATCGTAACGTTCATATTCATGTGCGCCATATTCCTTTTCAAGATCTTTTACAAGTTTCGCTAATGATTTTTTATAGTGCGCACAAATTTCTGCAAGAAGCAAGCCGTTGAAAAGCCCATCGCGTTCGGGAATATGAATTGATGGAATGCCTATGCCGCCGGATTCTTCGCCACCAATGAGGACATTTTCTTTGAGCATAAATTCCGTAATGTACTTAAAACCTACAGGGGTTCGTTGTACAGGCAGTTTATACTTTGCACACATTTTATCTATCATTGATGTAACCGAAAGACTTACGACGACATCGCCTTTTTTCTTCCGAACTTCTACAAGATATTTTAAGAGCAGGCAGAGTATCATCTGCGAGCTGAAAAAATTTCCGAATTCATCAATAGCACCGATGCGATCGGCATCACCATCGGTTACGATTCCAATATCATAACCTGCTTCGACAACAAAATTTGCAAATTCTTTTGTATTTTGCGGAAGAGGCTCAGGCGGCGTTCCGCCGAAGCCAGGATTCCAGACATTATGCAGGATTGCAGCATTGGGAAGAAGATGCTCAAGTATTTCGATACCTGAACCATACATCGGATCGTAAGCAATGCGAAGTTTTGATTTTTCAAGTAAGGGAAGGTTAACTAATTTTTTCAACTCATCAATATATATCTTCTTCGCATCAAGAGGAATAATTTGTTTGCTTTTAAGAAGTTCAGCATAGCTTACCAAATCTTTAGGAATTTTCAATTTGCCTGATGCGAGCGATTCACAATTTTTCTCAATAACTGCAATGACATCCGGAAGCGCAGCGCCGCCATACCAGCCTTTAATTTTATAGCCGTTATATTTTGCAGGATTATGTGAAGCTGTGATCATCACGCCGCCGGCAAGTTTTTTCTTTACGATGGCAAGAGATGTTGCAGGAGTTGCAACGATCGTCGTTGCAAGATAAACTTTTATCCCTTGCGAAGCAATAACCCGTGCGGCAAGTTCTGCAAAGTCACGGCTTCCGAAACGCGCATCGTAGCCGATGAATATTCCGCTTTTGATAAGTTTATGAGTTTCGAAATATGCAGCAGTTGCATAGGAGACCTTTGCAACATTTGCAAATGTATAATCCTCGGCGATCACATCGCGCCAGCCGTCTGTTCCGAATTTTATTGGCATATTATTTTTTTATTTTCTTTGGTGCAGAATATTTCACGCTCATCGCATCTTTCCCAGCATAATGCGAAGCTCCGCCAAGCTCTTCCTCAATACGCAGAAGCTGATTGTATTTTGCAATACGGTCAGTACGTGAAAGAGAGCCGGTTTTTATCTGCCCTGCATTTGTTGCAACGACAATATCGGCAATCGTCGAATCTTCGGTTTCACCGGAACGGTGGCTGATGATCGTGGAATATCCGGAGCGCTGAGCTAATGCTATCGTATCGAATGTTTCGGTCAGCGTGCCGATCTGATTCACTTTGATGAGAATCGAATTTGCAACGCCTTCGTCAATTCCTTTTTGCAGATATTCGACATTCGTTACAAAAAGGTCGTCGCCGACAAGTTGTACTTTATCTCCGATAGCATCGGTCAACATTTTCCAACCTTGCCAATCATTTTCTGCCATGCCGTCTTCGATAGAGGCGATGGGGTATTGACGGACGAGATCTTCGAAGAGTTTTACCATTTGTTCGCGTGTAAGAGTTTTCTTCGTGGACTTATACATTTCGTATTTTCCGTTTCGCCACATTTCACTTGCTGCGCAATCAAAGCCAAGAAGTACGTCCTCTCCTGCCTTGTATCCTGCTGCTTGAATTGCTTCAAGAAGATAATCAACCGTTTGATCGATCGAACTCAAATTCGGTGCGAAGCCTCCTTCATCACCGACATTTGTATTAAGCCCTTGCTTTTTCAATACCGATTTAAGCGCATGAAAAACTTCTGTGCCCATTCGCAATGCTTCAGCAAAATTCTTCGCTTTTGCAGGCAGGATCATGAATTCCTGAAAATCAAGTGCATTATCAGCGTGGACTCCGCCGTTGATGATATTCATCATCGGCATCGGCATCACGTTTGTGTTCGTGCCTCCGAGATAGCGGTAAAGATCCATACCACGTGAATCCGCAGCAGCTTTTGCAACTGCCATTGAAACGGCAAGAATTGCATTTGCTCCAAGCTTCGATTTATTTTTTGTTCCGTCGAGCGAGATCATCATGTCGTCGATCATTCTTTGCTCCGTTGCAGGGATGCCCCGCAAATTTTCGGCAATAGTGGTATTGACATTCTGTACGGCTTTGCGAACACCTTTGCCGCCATATCTTTTTTTATCGCCGTCGCGGAGTTCAACGGCTTCATGTTCGCCGGTGGATGCTCCACTTGGAACAGACGCTCTACCGAATGAACCGTCTTCAAGAATACAATCAGCCTCTACTGTTGGGTTGCCGCGAGAATCAAGGATCTCGCGGGCAAAAAGATCAAGTATTAGTGACATGGATGTGTATTGTAAAATGCAAATTTACGGACTATTGGGGAAATTGTTTTGGGTTATAGGAAAAAAGCTATTAACGCCATACTATCAACCGAACGCCTGCATCGTAAATCGTGTTGATTTTACGCGTTGGGCAGCATAATGGGTTGAAGGAATTTGCAAAGAGGCTAAAATCCGGGAAAACTTATTTCCGTCAATTTCCGTTTATATATTTGCACAAAAGAATACTGCAAGCCGGAGGGTTATTTATGGATCCGATACCCCATTTTTTTTAGAGAAGAAGGATACTGTTTCTCCGAGCTGCATAGATAAAACATTCTTAGTAAAACGAAACATACACCGCTCTCACAAACGGGAATTCGGTTCAAAGATAAAACTAAAGAATCCGCTTCGGAGCAATAACAGTAGGTTAGAGTTCGTAGGACTTCACATTTACACAGCATGAGAACGTGCAAATGAGATGGATAGTATTTCCATCCGAATAAACTGCCGGACTTAAAGGCGCATTATTTTCATAATTATTTCATTAGGATAGGCGGTAATAATCCGTCTTATTTACAGTACTTATTTTTTTTTAACCTCATAACAATATGATAACCATCATTGGCGGCGGTTTCTCAGGACTTGCAGCCGCATATTTTCTCCATCGTGCTGATAAAGATGTTACCGTGCTCGAGTGGTCCCGCGGACTTGGCGGAAGAGCTACAACCCACAACCTTGGCTACAGGACGATAGATGTAGGCGAGCAGAAATTTGATTTTTCCAAAACAACGAACAAACTCGAAAAAGAGGCGCTCGAACTTCTGCGTTCGATCGCCGCTGAGCGCGGAGCGTTAGAACTTCTGAAACCCTATCCGGGCAATGTCCTACAGTTCGATGGACGCTCGATTGCTTCAGCAAAAAAAGTTGACGCACCGGAATGGTTTTATCTTGAAGCCGGAATGAAAGCATTTGCCGAGGCATTAGCCCATGAAATTCCGACTCGTACTCATACACGCATCAGTGAATTCATTCCGGGAGATAAAAATATTGTTTTGAAGAATCAGCGCGGCGAAAAGATCGAATCGAACACGATCATACTTGCCGTTCCTGCTCCGGAGGCACTGGCGCTTTTACAAGTTCATGCTGAAGGTACACGCACCGTTAAGAAATTATGCGAAAAACTCGCAGAAGTTAATTATGAACCGATGGTTGGCGCAATATTCGGTATATCGCGTTTGAAAATGAAGCAATCATTCTCTACACTCTTTACCGATGATCCCACTGCTCCTCTTCATTTGCTGTCGCGTGAACAAAAGAAACGCAAACTCGGCATTCGCAAAGGTGAGAATGCTTTTGTGATGCAACTTGGTTCGGAGATCAGCCGCGAATATATTAATAAAGGGGACAGTGAAACCTTTGCCATGATCGAGCGTGTCTTTGAAGAAGCAATGGACACGGCACTTCCGGATATGAGCTACAGTGAGATTCAACGCTGGCGCCATGGTATGCTTAAGAGCAGCCCTTTTAAAACACAGGAAGTGCAAAAGGTGAAACTTGGTGCGACAGTGTATGTAGCAAATGATTATGTTGCAGGTCAGACTTCAATTGCCTCAGCAATTCTGGCGGGAAAACTCGTTGCAGACGAAATTTTAGGAATTGATTCAGCAACGCTTATTGCATCTCCAAAACGTGCACAAGCGTTGATGTCGGAAGAACACTGGAATGCGATAGTGCCTCCTGCAAAAGACCCACAGAAGCCGAAACAGCAGCGTAAGCAGCGCGATTCAAAAACCCAGCAGGCTCGTCGTAAAAAACTTAAGAACCAGAAGCGCATGGCAAAGCGCATGGCGAAATTCGGACCGAGACCTGCATACGGAGCGCCACGTCAGGGTGGATTCCGTCCGGGCGGCGGTGGAGGAGGATTCCGGGACAGGAATCAAGGCGAAAGATCAGGAGGATTTGGAAGACCGCAACAGGGCGGTTATGATAATCGCAGACCATACGAAGATCGTAGAGGCGGCGGCGGCGGTGGTTACGCTCCGCGTCCACAAGGCAATTGGAGAGGTCCGCAGGAAGGCGGAGCAGGAGGCGGAATGCGCCCGCGCCGTACTGTCAATGTTTATCAAACAGGACCTCAACAGCGCAGTCCGGGAGGATTTACTCCGAGACCGCGTGGTGATCAGAATTTTGAGCAGCCTCGTTTTAACAGGCCAAATCCTGCCGGACCAAGTCGTGGAGGATATGACCGTCCGACGCAAGGCGGCGGTGGTGGATATCGTGATCGTAACCAAGGCGGTAGTGGTGGTGGCGGAGGTTACCGTCCGAGTGGCGGCTATGCAGACCGCAACCAAGGCGGCGGAGGCGGTGGATACCGTGACCGTAATCAAGGCGGTGGTGGAGGTGGCTATCGTCCGGCAGGTGGCGGACAAGGCGGCGGTGGCGGCTATCGCGACCGTAATCAAGGCAGCGGTTATGGCGGTGGACAAGCTGGAGGCGGTGGATACCGTGACCGCAATCAAGGCGGCGGGGGTTATGGCGGTGGACAAGGAGGAGGTGGCGGTTATCGCGACCGTAATCAAGGCAGCGGAGGAGGTTATCAACCAGGTGGTGCTCCAAGGCGTCCCGGTGGATTCGATCCGAATAGAGGACGCCCTTCAAACCCTGATGAGAACCGAGGCAACAGAATGCCTGATGATGAAGCATAGAAGATAAAGCAGGCATTCCAGCCTGCTTTCCTGAAACGCGGGCAACATGCCCACGTTACGTTAAGAAAGTGACCAACAAAAAGAGGGCTTGCCGGCGAACCGACAAGCCCTTTCTGTTTTATGAGAAAAGGATTATTTAACGGACTTTCTTCTTATGACGATTCTTCCGAAGTTGTTTCTTCCGCTTGTGAGTTGCCATTTTATGGCGCTTACGTTTCTTTCCGCTGGGCATGTATAAATAAAAGATTTAATTCTTAGCGCAGAGATAACAATGATTAGGGAAGAGAGTTTCCGAAAAATGTTAGTGAGATGTCTTTATTTAAATTATCATCCGGAGCCAAGTACATTCTCTGCCGCGAATAAACTTCGTTCAATGAAGAATACGTGAGTACAACTATCTGTACTATCATCTTTCACGAAGTTTACTTACTGTGTCCAAGAAGGGGGCAAAATGATAAATTTAAAAAATAAATTATGTGCTTTTAGGTTGTTTAACTAAATATCTTTGTATTTTTGCAACGTGTTACAGAGTTTATCTTTCACTTATAAAAAATGATTATGCAAATCAAACATCTCGTTCTATCAGTTTTTATTGCAGCAGTTTTTGCTATTGCACCACTTACAAGTTCAGCGCAATTTGTTAATGGAAGAGTTTATCTAGGACCGCATATCGCTTTCAGTTCGTATGGAGGCAGTGTTTCTCTTGGTGCCAACCTTGAGATACCAATAACAAGTCCGGGTTCTGCCGGTCCAGGAAGAATAGCAATTGCCGGAAGAGTCGATGTTTCCTTCGGGTATTTCGATGGTAACATTTATCTTCTTTCCGTATTAGGAAATTATCATTACAGCGTTGCAGAGGATAAAGTTGATCTCTTTGCCGGAATCGGTCTTACTTTTATTAGCTTCTCATACGCCGGATACACCGGTACATCATCGATCTATCCTGCTATTGATCTCGGAATGAGATATTTTGTTAGTCAGAACGTGGGATTGCGGGCACAGATAGGTGTACTCAACTATCCGTATTTGACATTCGGAGTTGATTTTGGATTGTAAGAAAAATTAGTTGAATTTATGAAAACTTGGGGAGTAATCCCCAAGTTTTTTTTATTTCTGAGAGGCGCTTCGTTAAAATCTAAAACTGAACGACAGTAAAAATTGATTTTGAACTACAGCATCGGTAGCGATACTTGCGGAAATCGCATTCCCGGTTGCAATGCTATAATCATTGTAGAGTAAATGGTCAGTCGTGTAGCTTGTTCTTCGGTAGGTGATTTCAGCGATCGCTGATTTGCTCAACAAAATCCCTATTCCTCCGCTGATATTTTGCGTATTATAATTCGATGGATCGTCTTTATACGGCGAAGGATTCATTCCAAAGCCACCGCGCAGAATAAGTCCGATAGGTTTAATAACATATTCGGCGCCAAGTTTCCAATTTAAAACTGCTATGAGATTTAATTTTGCTGCATCATTGAGATCGTTTAGATCGGCAGCTGCATCGCTGAATCGCATCTGTGATTGATCGCTAAAATCAGCAGCTCCCGAAAGCGTCAACCCGGAAATATTATAAGAAACACCGGCAGCAAGTTTTAAAGGGGTTGTTACAGTATAGCTGTTCGTAGTAATAGGATTAAGGCTTCTGATATCATGATTCGTTACATCGTCAGTAGAATTATGTGTTTGTCCGTTCCTGAACACTGAACTTCCTGTGCGCTGAAATTCATCATCGACAGAATAGATCTCCGGTGATTCAACGGTAAGACCGAAATGCAGATGTTCGTTTATGTTTGCAAGAAATCCGAGTTTAAGGCTGAAACCCGCTTGTGCTTGATGACGCGTATCAATGATCTGTGCACTTTGAAAATTATCAGGAGGCAATGAGTCCTGCGGTTTTGTAAAAATATTATTAACGTCTTTTTCGTTATAAACTCTGCGATAATTATAATTACCAAGAAAGAAGTTTAAGGTTGCTCCTACGGCAAAGTTTTCGGCAACATCAATTCCTCCTCCGAGTCTGAATGCATTCATACCTCCTTCAACTGTGACAGTGCCGGATTGCTGCAATCCACCGTTTCCAAAAGGAGTTTTCAAATTCGGATGTGCCGAATCAACATCATGCGTCAAAAAGAGGGACCAAGCAAGATTATTATCGAAAAGATAATTTTGGTAATTTTGTGTAGATAAACCGAAACTATTACCTTGATCATTTACAAATCCCTTGGTATCGAGAAGCGAGGATTTCGGATTTACGGCACTGAAGGAATACGTTGAATGGTAATCCCGTACTCTATCATAACTAATACCAAAAGCAAGATGTCCACGGTTTGTTTCGATAGGGGTTATATATCCGAGTGAACCGAGATCAAAATTAGTAAGTGATTGGTCTGCGGATGTACCTAAAAAAGAGGCTGTTGAATGATGCGTCTTAAATAACCCCGATAGAGTAAATTCCGTATAGGTTATTAGGGTCAATGCAGCAGGATTCCAGTCGAGAGTACTGAAATCATTAGCATTAGCAATTGCCGCTCCGCCCATTGCAATAGCTCTGGCTCCTGTTCCGATTGGCTCCGTACCAAGACGAATGCCGTCAGTAAGCGATTGAGATCGTGCGATGCCGGTAAAAATTAGAATTGATGCAAAAATATATATCGTGCGTTTACACATACTGTACGTAGTCTAAAATTTATTTTATGTTTTTCAGGGTAGGGTGGAGACGAGAAGAAACAAAAGAAATATTATTTGCTGCGTCCGCCGCCGCCGGAATGAGACGATCCGCTGTTTCCTGAGCGTGAACTCCCGCCTGAACTGCTGCGAGAAACTTCACTGCCGCCTCCACGGGAAGCAGTACTAGTGCTTCCGCGGTTGCCACCGCCAAATGAATTACCGTAACTACCTCTCCGAGATGCATTTCCATATCCTTGATTTGGCGAACGCATTGCTTGGCGCTGACCATTTTGTGACATCCGTCCGCTTTGCTGGTTCAGTCTCGGATTATTTCTGGGAGCGTACATCATAGATTGAGAACGTCCACCACTTTTTGTTTGTGCCGGAGCAGAATGTTCTTGAGTTGGAGCAGAGCGTTCTTGTGGTGGAGCAGCGCGTTCTTGAGGCGGAGCACTGTGTTGTGCAGGAGTTTCAGTCGCTCGTGCCGGAGACTCATTCGTCCTCTGAGGGACAGAGTTCCCATTTGAACGTGTGGTAGCTCCGCTTGAACTCTGAGTGCTCTGATTTGAGCCTGCCTTTGTTGAAGCTGCATTGCCGGATGATTGTACCGGAACCGATGACCTGCGTGTTTGAACTACATTTTCAATAGCTGAAGAGCCTGTAGTTGCTGCTTGGGTACTTCTACCTGAGTTTACTGCATTTCCTGATTGTACCGGCTGTGACGAGCGTGAATTTTGTACCGCTATGTTTCCAACGGTCGATCTTCCCACATTTCCATTGTCAGAACCGCCTCCGGTCATTGTACTTCCTCTGCTGCGATTTTCACCACTATTAATTCTTCCGGTTCTTACATTATAATTCCCGGCATAACGACGCCCATTATATCCTGAATTATATCCATCGTAATCTTCGCCATAAAAATTGTGGTACCCTCCGTAAAACCCATAGAAGGGATGATAGAATGGATCACAATATCCATAATATGGAGAGACGCATCCATAGGAGTAAAATCCGGGCTGATAGTACCAATCCCAATATGGATCATAATACGAAGGATACCATGCCGGAGACCAGGTCGAGTATCCCCACGGATGGTGATAGCCATATCCAAAGGAAAGACTGATCGCCGGTGCCGGTGCGTAATTCCAGGAAGGAGCAGCGTCGTAATAACCATTATAATAATTATCACCATACGAATATCCTTCGTCATCACGACTGCGTTGGTCTTCGTTCAGATCATTTGGCTCGTTCAGAGCATCGACAGTTGATGAATCAACTCGATCAGGGACGACAACAACTTTCTCTCTCTCGTGACGGCCGGTATAACCCCAATAATCCCCAGAGGATTTAACCTGTGTGTAGCAGCCTGTTCCCAAGACAGATGCGATAAATAAAATATAAAATTGTTTCATAAGCATGTCTAAATAAAGAATCATTAATTATTCTAATTCATTTACTGACGATTATACTAACGCAAGGTTATACAAAAAGATACGCATTATTGCCCTTAAATTTCATTAATTCTTCTTCATAAATCTGTGTAATCGGCATGGACTCCATACTTGGATAATATTGTTCTTTAATAAATCGAAAATATTGCAATAATTTGACACCTACACTTGAACGGCTTTTTGGAAAGCAGCGCATCTGGTTACATCTTTCACTTTTTATCTTAACGCTTTATACGACTACGCTTGCTGGAGTTGCCTGGAGCGGCCATGATCCCTTCGAGCTTTCTAACTTTGGTTTTGGATTGGAATATTCTCTGCTCCTTCTGCTTTTTCTCTCTGCGCATGAATTCGGTCATTTTATCGCTGCACGCATTCACGGAGTGGATGTTACTCTTCCTTACTATATTCCTTTTCCCGGCACAATGATGGGACTGATGCCGAATTTCGGTACTTTTGGCGCAGTGATTCGTACCCGTGAGCGAATTCCAAGCCGTTCAATTATCTTTGATATTGGTGTTGCAGGTCCGATAGCCGGATTTATCGTATGTATCATTATCCTTGGAGTAGGTTTTGCTACACTGCCGGGGATTGAATATTTACAAGCCATTTATCCTGACTATCCACTTACTCATCCTGCAATAGGAGGTCAACTCACTTTTGGAAAGACTATCCTTTATTCGCTTATGGAAAAAGTTTTTGCGAATCATAACGGTTACATTCCTCCAATGTCTGAAATGTATCATTATCCTATGCTTTGTGTCGGATGGTTCGGGTTATTTGTCACAGCATTGAATCTTTTACCTGTCGGGCAACTTGACGGGGGACATCTCATGTACGGGTTATTCCCGAAATCCATTCATCGCATTATTGGTATCATTACCGTTGCCATTCTTGCCGCCCTTTCTATCCCTGAGCTGGTCATTGGGCTAGCCGGTGATTCACTTCCAAAATCATTTGAATGGCTTAATAGTATTGCAATCCCGGGAGGCTCGTCATGGATATTTTGGGTAGCGATGATCGCGTTTGTTATCAAATTCCGTCACCCTGCAGCAGTTGATGAATCACCAATGGATATGAAGCGAATAGTGATCGGTGCTCTGACTATTGTTATATTTGTACTTTCATTTACACCATCTCCGATTGTTTTGGAATAAGGTAAAATCAAACGCGCCTGAAATTATTCTTCTTGGCGCCACTGCATTTTTGCAGTTTTTTCGTCTTGGCATAGGAGAAATTATTTCCTGGGACGAATCGCTATATCTCATCAGAGCCGAAGCATGTGTAAAATTCGGCGCATGGCTTGACCAGACGCAATATGCCATTGGCGGCTTATATTCTTCAACACATCCTCCGTTAGTTATTTGGCTGATGGCGTTCACGCGAATGATCTTCGGCAACGGAGTCTTTGCCTCCCGAATGATATCGGCTAGTGCAGCCGTCGTTGCACTTTACTTCTTCTACAAGCTTGCGAGCCGATTCTTCTCCAGATGGACACGCCTTTTTGCAACGGTTTCCCTTGGTTCGGCACAAGGCTTTCTCTGGTATAGCCATCATGCGCAACTTGATATTCCGATGTTCGCTTTTATTGTTGCAACGGCATATTTTGCGGTCAGAGCTTTTGATGAAGCAGATTCGAAGATGGCAGTCATTACCGGAGTTCTTTATGCATGTGCATTATTGACTAAAGCTTTTCAACCACTGTATCTATTGCCGTTTCTTTTTGCACTTCCATTTATTTTCCGAACGAATGGCCAGTTTAAAAAACTTGTACTATTATTGGGGACTGCCGCTATCATTACATTGCCCTGGTATATTTTTATGGTGATCAGTCATTCCGATTTTTATAGTGATTACGCAGGTTTGGTCGGATCAATGAAGGCAGGTACTTATGCGAAGGAATCTACAACGCATTGGTGGTATTATATCAACCAACTCATAATTGATTTCCCATTTCTTATCCTTGTTCCGTTAGCAGTTCCGAGTCTTCTGCTGAAATGGAAAAGGCGCGATTCACTATCTGCACGAATATCAATCGCAGGAACAGTTTGGTTATTAGGAATGCTTATTTTTGTATCGGTTTTTCAAACACGAATGCCGCATTTCGTGCTCTTTTTATTTTTACCTGCGACGTTAGTTGTATGTGTGTGTATTGAAGAAGTACTGCATTTACCTCATAAGAGCCGAAACGCGATTCTTTCAGTTACTTTACTTCTTCCGGTCATTTTATGGAGCGGCAGCGAATTAATTCGCAAGTCTATCAGGGAGCATTACTTCGTTTCTATGCATTCCGAATACCTGTCGATCCTAGCTATTGTTGTTTTTTCCTTGATTATAACCGCATTGCTATATAAATATTTTTTACCGTCTTTACCTGCAATCGTTTTCCTCGCTGCATCATTACTGCTCTTCTTCATCAATTTTTTTCGTTTTGGAAATCATAAAAATGAGACTTATATAGATGGAGTACAAGGAGCTACTGATAGTCTATTTCATCATCCGGAAATCCATTCACTTATTGCCTATGAGGATGGCACGACACATGAGGCCTATCTTCCTGAACTCAATTATTATTCTGGAGGATGGCTGCTTGGCTGGGATAGTAACCGGATGGGGACAGCAAAATCATGGGCAGAGATCGATTCGCTTATCAAAGTAGATAGAGTTCCGAGATCTGATGCAGCGATCATTTTTGTATCTTGGGATATCTTTTATAAGCCAACACAAGAAGAAATAGACTTAGTATCACGCATCAATAAGGGTTTACGCGAACACTACAAAAGATCGTTTCAAAGTAAGAAATATCAATTGTATTGGGAGCCGAAATAATTATTTCCTGATTTCCATTTCAGAAGAGGCATCACAATAGACAATACGAGTGAGTAGAAGGGTACCTGATCGTAATTCTGAGATTAAGCTTCGTATTCCATTCTCCGCTGCTTCTACCGGAATAGAGGAAATGAGTTCACCATATTTTGGTAATATGATATACGCAGGAATTTTATAGGGCAGCCATTCGCTTTTTTCAGGATAGAAGCCAAGAGTTGGTTTAGATTCCGCACTGGCAAGATGAGCAATTCCTGTATCAGGGGTTATCACCAGCAATGAATAACGAATAATACTGAAAAGATATTGAATATCATCGGTAGGAAAGTAATGAGTTCGAAGTAACCTTGTATCAGAAAAAGCCTGCTCTATGACTGATCTAGTCCCCGGCATGGAAACAAAGATTATGGAATAGGCCGGGAATTCATGCTCAATAAATTGTGCCAGTGCAATATTCTTTTCGATTCCCCATTTCCTTACTTCCGGTGCATCCGTATTAATAACGATATATTCGGTGCATGAATTTTTAAGAAGGATAGCATCAATTTTTTTCTTAGAAATTATTTCTTTCTGTGCATCGATCATCACCGAGGGCCGTTCTGCCCCCCCGTCGGGAAGTTCAATAACAGAGCGAAGGAGGTGCTGTAACTGCTCAGTCATTTGCATTTCGTGCTGCGGTTTTGGCAAAGGAATGAGTCGGGAAAACAGAGCCTGATGACCTATGGCGTTATTAGTACCTACTGTTACATTATACCCGTTTTTTGTAGAAAGTCTGCTGATAATTCCGCCACGTGTTTTCTGATTAAACTTACACATAATGACAAGATCCCATTTCTCTTTTCGGGTCTTTGCAGTGATCCGAAAAAAATCTTTAAGCGAACTTGCAGAATAATCATAGAGAACATCAACATCAGTATCTGCTTGCAAAATACCGAGATTTCTGATGCTACCTGCAACGCCTATCTTGATAGATGGTTTTAATCTTTTAAGAATGCGCCACAGAGGTGTGGTTACGATCATATCGCCGAACGCATCATAGCGAATAAAGAGCACACTTGAAACCTCAGAAAGATCCAGTTTGCGGTGTAAGGGATGGACGCGAAGAAGCTTGCCGATCAGGCGAAGAAAAATAAATTTATTGATTTGTTCGAGTCTGGTGCCGATACGTTTATGAAGTGGTTTTCCATCAACGTAAACCCCTTTCGGACGGTACATATAACTGCTTTTATTCTCAGGCTTGAGTGCATCCATACATTTATGAGACCGATACTAATCCTTCGCTTGCTGAGCGCATCTGAATTGCATAAAGGCGGTGATAGACGCCATCGCCATTTTCTAAAAGCTCATCATGTGTTCCGATCTCAACGATATTGCCTTTATCAAAAACAGCAATGCGGTCGGCTTTCTGAATTGTTGAGAGTCGGTGCGCTATTACGATGGCAGTGCGTTGCTCTAATAATCTGTCGATAGCTTCTTGCACGAGCATTTCATTCTCTGTATCGAGGGCACTTGTTGCTTCATCAAAAATAAGTACAGGAGGATTTTTTAGCAAGGCGCGTGCAATTGCAATTCGCTGACGCTGCCCTCCGGATAGGCGCACACCTCGATCTCCGGTTATAGTCTCATATCCGCGAGGCATTGCAAGAATAAAGTCATGTGCATTTGCTGCACGAGCTGCTTCTTCTATCATCGCAGGCGTTGCGCTGAGGTTGCCATAGGCAATATTATTGTAAACCGTATCATGAAAAAGTACTGTGTCCTGCGTTACGATACCAAAAAGTTTTCGAAGACTTACAAGATCATAATCTTTAATATCAAATCCGCCAAGAATAATTTTTCCTGCTGTAGGGTCATAGAAACGGGCGATCAGATCGACGAAGGTTGTCTTTCCGGCACCGGATGGACCGACAAGAGCAAGAACTTCATTCGGTTGAATATCTATGGTAATATCGTTGAGTGCATGCTCATCAGAATTTTTATATTTGAAACTGACATTTCCAAATGAGATCGGAGATGTGATTTCGGCAGGGGCTTCAAGAATTCCAGGCATTACAGAAGGAATTGCATCGAGAACTGAAAAAACGTTATCTGCAGCAGCAGATCCTTCGTGGAGTTTGCCGACTACTTCGCTCAATGAGCGAACCGGCTGCATGAGTTGAACAAGGACGATCAAAAAAATAAACACTTCACTTCCGATCATTCGTCCCGCAAAAACTTCATGACCACCAAACCATAGGATGCCGATAAAGCCTCCGATCGCAAGTGTTTCGTTAAGAGGGCTGATCGTTTGGCGAATGCGAGTCAGGCGGCGTGAAAAAATAAAATGTTTTTTTGTTTCTTCTTTGAAACGATCTACTTCGTAATGCTCCATCCCAAAAGATTTCACGACTTTAATACCCGTGATCATTTCTTGTGCTATGCTCATAAATCCGCCAATATTTTCTTGTACCCGTTGAGCATAGCGCTTGAGTGTTTTGCCGAGAATATTAATTAAGAGGATGCTACTTATTGCAATACCAAGCCCGATAAAAGCAAGGTTGCTATTGATCGCAAAAAGTGCAAATAGAAATCCTACAACTTGCAACGGTTCGCGGATAAGAGTAGCAAGACTTGAGGTGATAGTGCCGTTTGTGACACCGACATCATCGGTCACACGTTGCAAAAGTTGCCCTGTGCGACGGTCATAAAAATAATCGAGGGATAGCGTTGCAAGTTTTTCAAATACAAGATCACGGAGTGCTTTGCTCATTCCGCCTTCCACCAGTGACATGAAATAATTGCCGAAGTACTGAAAGATATTTTTTAAACCGTACGCTACAAAAATAAAAATACAAACCCTGAGCAGCGCTTCTTCTTTACTGCCTTGAAGAAAATAATTTTTAAAGGAATCCAGAAGTGCCTGTTTATTCGGAAGCATTGTTCCTAATGGCGCACCTTTTACTGAAGTCGCAGAGTTATCGACTCCGAGCAAAACCTGCATTGCAGGCATCAGAGACATGAAGACGATAACATTGAATATCGCGGAGAACATATTCAATACTATAGCAATGCCAAACTTCAGCCTGAATGGCTTAGAGTAGGGAAGTAAACGTTTATAATTGCTGAATATCATACGACGAATTCTCTGGTATCTTTTGTGAATCGTACCTTCTCCACTAATTCTTTCAAATGTTCGATCACATTATTTGCTTGGAGTGATTCCAACGACGGCTCCGAAATAATCATTTCGTAAGGAACACCGATAGGCGTCCAATAATGCAATTCCGGCGGAAAAGGTGCATAAAGCCCCAGAACGGGAATTCCATACGCTGAACAAAGATGCAATGCCGAGGTATCAGGCGAAATAATAACTTCACAGGATCTGATCTGCGCAGCATATTCAGAAAAATTATCTGTTGCCGCCGCAAGTTTTATTCTTGAATCGGAGGTTCTACTGATAATATCATCTGCAAGTTTCTTATCCTTAGGGTGAAATAGGATCATAACTTCTGATGCATAACCTCCCGAGATCATTCCTTCAGCAATTTCCGCATTTGTCTTAACCGGTATATACCGGTTCACTGCTCCGGCTGAGATAACCAAACCGATCCTACCTTCAATAGTATTGTTCGAGGACGCTTTGAGTTTTGGCTGCAATGAAATGTTATCAGGATCGATTCCAAATGGTCTGAGCAGTTCAGCCAGACGTCTTGCAATATGAAATTTTGCCCGGTCAACAAGAGGAACAGTGATGTTATAAGAAGATGAATTTGCTTTATCGATGCCTATAGAATAGCGTGCCGAGATAGCTGCGGTGAGAATACTCGATGTAGTGGAGGGATTATCCATCAAGTCAATCAGCACATCGATCTTTCGCTTTCTGAGTTTACGAAGCATGTTCATATCTCGCAGAGGCTTCTTGCGATAGATAATAATTTCGCAATCTATAGGAAGCAGATCGGCAATGCCGCGATTGTTTTCTCCGAGAAGCATAATAAAATGAGCCTTAGGATATTTTTTATGTAGCTCAATAAATACAGGAGTAGAGATAATTGCATCGCCAAGTCTATCCTGACGGAGAAAAAGTATTGTAGGATTTTCAGGAAGTTGAAGAGGGAGTGCTGGATGGAGAGGATCTTTTCCGAAGCGGGAGTGAAATTGCAACGAAGCCATAAAGGCACGCCGTATTGCGATCTCAACTTGCTTTAGCGCCTTGTTAAGTTTCGACTTTTTCAATCTGCGGCTTGCTTCAAAAAACAGAAAAAGTCGTTCGCAGTAACGAACGACTTTTTCTTAGCTCATTTCGCTTAGCGAACGGTCTGGTTCTTAAAGGCTGAGAAGCCTTTTTTATCAAGCGTACGGAATGCGCGCGCCGTTGCTTTGATCGTTATAAACCTGTTGTTTTCCTGATCCCAGATGCGCTTTGTCTGCAAATTAGGGATGAAGCGGGTTTTCGTGCGGTTAACGGCATGCGAGACATGATTGCCTGCATGTGGTTTAACTCCGGTTAGTTCACAAACTCTTGCCATGATAGTATGTAGTTATAAAATTATTTTAATCCGCCTGCTACGAATGGAAGCAATGCAAGATGACGTGCATGCTTGATCGAGGTTTCGATCCTGCGCTGATATTTTGCGCTTACTCCCGTAATACGATTCGGAAGGATCTTACCGCGATCATTTAAGAAACGCTCTAAGATACGAATATCTCGATAATCAAGATACGTGATATTGCGAAGTTTGAGCGGATCGACCTTCTTTTTGTTCGGGTCGCGCTTTTGGCGATTATTGGCACCATATTGCCCCGGACGCTGATTAGCGTCGCGTCCTGTCGCTGCTGCTTTCTTTTTTGCCGGCATTGTTAAAAATATTCTTGCGTATAATAAAAATTAGATAATGATCGCATCTCCGCCGCCCTCTGGCTCTGCCAGGCGAGTGATGCGGTCTTCAAAGAAATAGTCTGAACCCTTCTTTGCGATTCCGATAAAACGTACAGGTGTAAGTTTCGCCTTCTTGCCAAGCTGAGGCACGAATTCGATGCGCTCTTGCGACTGCTTCTTCGTTTTATCTCCGAACGTTTGTTGTTTTGCCATAACCCTTTATAAATTTAGTAGATAGCTGCCATTAGTGCAGCCCTTCCTGTAAAAGCCCATTATTAACAGGTTTCGGGGCATGGAAGTTCAATTTATTTAGAGATTATTCAGCTTTGATAAATTCTCTCAAATTGCCGGCGGTGTGCGCGCCGGTAGTTTGGCTAAAGTTCGATTATTTGCAAAGCCGATCCACACCGATTTCCCGGCGGAAGCCCTTGTAACTTATTATAATTAAACATCATAACATTACGCGCGCACAAATTCCACTCTTTAAAACCGAAGAGTCCGCCAAGGTGGCGGACTCTTCTCAAATTCTATATAGATCTCTCTTTTCATTTTTCTCTGCTAAAGACTAAAGACTGCTCGACAAAAATACGAAATAAAAAGCATTTTGTCAAGGTGCTCAAAGCATCTTTTTATTAACAATTTATCCACAAGGCTAACGTCTAATGACAAGCGTTCGGCTTTCGCCTGCGATCTTTACTAAATACGTTGATCACAATTAAAATTTTGATGCTCACAAAAAGTCCGTTGAGGCCTTATTTTGATTCTTTATTACCAGAAGCCGCACAGAGTTAGCTGCCTAATATAGAATTTTGCGTAAAGAAAAGGCTCTTCGATCTGCACTAACGAAACCCAAGCACCATTTATTTAACAACAATAATATTTCTTGTTGTCCCTCCATTATCGGTTGTGAGGACGAATGTATAAATTCCGGGAGATAAATTGGCAGAGTGCAACTCAAATGAAGATAGTAAACCATCATAACCAGCTTGAGCTGCTTGCGATACATCCATTATTTCCTTTCCGAGAAGGTTGAATAATTTTAAAGAAAGTCGGTGAATATCATGGATAGAAAATAAACCGAATACTTTGCAATGGATGACTGGTCCAACGGCAGGAGATGGATTTACCCCAATAAATAAATATGGATTTGATGTTGCTGCCCAGGGTTCGACGGCGGATTTAGTTACACCGAAGGATTTCTTCCAAAATCCAACTTTACTGGATATCATCGTGGTACTATCGTCAACAAAAAAAGGAATAACAAAACCTACCTTAGAGCTTCCATTAAAATATATTACGGAATCATGTTTCCATGTTACTCCGGAGTCATTCGTAATAAAAATGTCTGCTCCGTTTCTCACAGCAACGATACCATTTTTCCCATTCCTGCTGAATACCGAAGGAATGAATGAACTGGGCCAATGAACTTCAGGCACGATATTCCAATGAAAACCACCATCTGATGTTCGCCACAATTGACCTGCGTAGCCATCTTTGGCAGTCGAAAATGTTCCATACCCAACCGTTGGGCTGATAAATCTAAGATCAGACCCGAAGTATCCGTTTGGGAACGTAAAACGCTTTTCCCAACTGTGTCCACCATCATTTGAGGCAACAATATTTGTTAGGGGATACTGAGTTATTTTTGATGAATCAACTGTTTCTTGAGTTTCCAAAAAGATCAAAGAGTCATTCTTAAAAAAAGAAGCAGTCACTATTCCAGGATATGTAACCGTTTGCCCTAAACCCGCAGAATCATGATACTTTGAAAGGGTCTTCCAATTAAATCCTTCATCGGAAGAAACGTAAATCGTGCTGTCACCTGTCAAATAGAGTTTCCCCGTTTCACTTATTAAGCAACTATAAAAAATACCTAAAGGCGGTTGAGCTTTTACATCCCACGTTGCTCCATTATTAGAGGTATTCAAAAAGCCATTGCGGATCTGGAATATGCCAGTGCTACAAAAGATCAAACCGGTGCTGTCATTTGTAAAATGAAGCCCTAAATAATCTGCCATTCCATAATTTCTTTCAATGCGTGAAAACCATGTTGCCCCTCCATCGCTGGATGAACTGAAGGGACCAAAATTTCCAATTGCATGAATGGAGTTCGAATTATTTTCCAAGCCTTCAAGATAAGCCCAACTTCCATCATGGGGAGCAATAGAGTCATACGCACCAAGGCTGCAATGGTGGGTGAGTTTTCCGTTTTTACCGAAGTTTGTGAGCCTATACATGGTACCCCATGAACCCACTGCCATACCGATGCCTAAACTATCGTCAAAATAAATATCATTAAACTGTGTACTCGGATCAATATAAATTGTAGGATTCCTTACCTCGGACTGCGGAAGAATATCTTTAGCCCACCATTTATTACTAAAGGTCGTAGTTAACCAATGCTTGTGTTGACCCATGAACGCAAAAACAGTGTCATTATGGATTTTAATTACATCAATGGGAAATTGTAAAGTATCAGCTTGTGGGGAAGGAAGAGCAAACCAATTAAAGCCATCGAGTGTAGTGGTAATATGTCCATCAGACATACCATACGCTATTTTGCCATCAGTAGTGGCATCAAGGGCTGTTATTTCCGAACCGATTGGACCACTACTTGCTTTCCAAGTTTCGCCACCATTTGTCGTAATTAGATAAACTTCATTTTCGCCAGCGACGATACCATAAGATGAAGTTGGAAAAACCACGTGTTTAACAATAGCAGTATCGTGATAATGTACCATATTCATCTTACTCCAGGAAGACCCCTGGTTTATACTTCTAAAGCACTCGCCGGATGCAGTACATATAAACGCCGTATCTATTGCAGGATAAGCCAGGGATACAATATTAGAGGAAGTACCAATATAATGTTCAATCCACGATTTACCCCCATCTGTAGTACTTTCGATATAACCACCATTCGCTCCAATTAACCCATGTTTGTTATCTGAAAACCGTAAACAAAGGAATGCCCGATTGGGCATAATAAGACGATGCGCCCATGTTATACCCTCATCTGAACTCGTGTACAGTGATCCTGCGTCGGAAGATGCTATGACTGTTCCTGTCGAAAGTTTTTGGATGCCGCTGAAAGTAATCGGTCCAATTCGCTCCCATTGCTCCTGTGAAAAGATGGATGACGGTGTAAAACTAAACCAACTCAAAGATAGAGTTATGAGGATTATAAATTTCATTATTATTTTATAGTTTAGTTATAACCGCCATATAAGAAATATGGCGGTTATAGATTTATTATGTTAAAATCATTACGGGCAATTGATAAGGGTGCATCCATTTGTAATGCACGCACTTAGTGAGGTGTGTCCCGTCTTTGTCCTGGTTTGCACACCATTCGTACAGCATACATCGTATTTGGTAATACACCAACCACTATTAGCACAAATCTTTGACACCTTATTGACAGGATCGTCTATAAAACAAGTTCCCCTTACCTCCCTGTATTCAATATTAACACCTTCACTGCAAGGGGGACATGGAAAACCTGCAGGATTGGCATCGAAAAGTGCTGTAAAAGAACCATCTACGAGTGCTTGTAGACCGGGATCACAACCAGCAGGACAATTTCGCACTATTTTAGTAATCGAATAGTCCCACCCATTACTTTGATCAGTAGTCGTATGACGATAGCAATAACAGATTGTTACAGAACATGTGACACCGGGACATAGCGAAATAGGGAGCGTAATACAACCATGGCTCCAACTGACATTAGTTGGAGGCGCATCAGATGGACAAGCTGGAGTTATGTCACCATCGCAAATATTTTGCGTGCATGGGTCTGTTTGGGCACAGCTATTCGAATAAAATCCGAATAGAAATAGGCTTGCTAACGTAACAAGCAAAAGTGATACTTTGATTCTTTTCATTTTGGTACCTTTCATGATTAAGTTAATCTGCTTTGTAATTAATTTTGGGGAAAAGGCAGAAATAAGACTTCTCCGAAAAAAACTTCTCTTGGTGAAGATTAAAAAAATGAAATACCTGAAAAAAAAGGTAGGTGGAAAGAATTTTGGTTAGAACACGAAATGTGCACATTCGTTTTTCGAAGTTGTGGGTGATAAACTGCAGTGATACTTTTGTCCATGATTTTGGTGTCATGAGATGAATAAAAAGTCTGCTCATTGTTACCGGAATTGATAAATGCGGCCGAAGCGGGAAACTGCTTCGTTTTTTTTGTCGGTTTTTGAAGCGCACAAACTTTGATAAAATCTGTAAATAATTGAGAATGAATAAGATGTAGCGATATAGGTGAGGGGCTTCGCTCCGCTGTTTTAACGACCGATATGTACTAATGTTTTTTGCCACTTTATTTCTTTCTTGTTTAGATCTTGTACCCGTGTGGCTATCTTCTTCTACAAATATACAACTTTATTATTATGGACCAATGAAATCCTCATCATACCTCTTTTTCTTTTTAATACCTCAGTGCCTTGTTTCTTCTCACACACCCACTTGATCTGCCAGTTCTGCCCAGCGCTCAACTTTCGTATCCATTGATTTTAGGAGGGTTTCAAGTTCTTTCGAAAGCGTCTGAATGGCAGTAAAATCACTTGTCATTTTTGACAAATTATCCACATGGCTACCGACTAATAACCAGCGTTTGACTTTCTCCTCCCACTTTTATCAAATACATCCCTGAGGAAAAAGCTTTTGTATCAAGATGAAACTGATTCAAGCCATTAGTCATATTTTTGCTTTCGGATAATAC
>JBBQGG010000025.1:0-40730 GCA_038322815.1 Kapaibacterium sp. (SeqCode) | reverse complement strand
CGCGCAATGCCTCTAAAACCACTTTTGCTTTGAACTCTGAACTGAATTTTCTCCTGCTTCTTTTTTCCATGTTGACAAGTATGGTGTGTGGTGGAACAATCCACCCTAAACACTTGTCCTAATTTTGGGGAGCATCATACTTTCTCGACAGAAGCGCGAAAAGAGGCAGATCGCGTCGATCCGAAAATCGAACTTGTTGACGGAGAAAAATTAGTGGAAATGTTTCAAGAAGCTGGATTAGGTGTAAAACCGCGACAAATTTTCGACATTGACATGCCATTTTTTGAACCGTACATCGAATAAATATTTAATGAGGCATCACAAACTCGACTCCGCCGTCGATTCCTGCTACCGCAAACCGCCTTCAAAACCGAACTCGAACGGCTGGAATATCTTTTCGGAATATATAAAGAACTGACGAAGACGCTGTTTACGGAGGGGAAGAAGAAACTATCGAAAAGGAGCCAAGAAATAAAATCACTCTTATAGACTCAAAGGGTTTGCTGATTCTTTTCTTATATTTTGCCGTATTTTTGTGACATAAAATATGAAGTTACCAGGTTGTGGATAACTTCGTTTTTACTTAATGAGTTACTTTTAATATACTGCAAATTATTGTATCCTATATAGTTACCCACTTAACTTATTAACTTTACCATTGAATTTTACAGCAATTATCGATAGACTTCGCAGCTTCAATGAGGAGCAGCCTTGGTTTGAGTTCAAGCAATCTTTTTTGGAACCTGACCGCTTGGGCAAAATAATATCGGGCATCCATAACGTCTCGTTCATGGAAGATGAGGCGTATGGGTACGTAGTATATGGCATAGAAAATGAAACACACAGAGTGGTCGGTACAACTTTACGGTCAGACAATTTAAAGGTTGGAAAAGAAGACCTTATTTTTTATCTTACAAAGAAACTCAGACGCTCCCCGGCGATGGAACTGTATCCGTTCGAATACCAGGGAAAGCACCTCTTAATATTGGTCATCAAAAATAATCAACACGAACCGATACAATTTGAATCACAGTACTACTACCGCATCGGACAAAATACTGTTTGTCTCAATCATGAAAGAGTTGATATACTACGAAATTTATTTACAAAGTCGGAAAAACGCATCCCTTTTGAGAAACAGATTGCAGCAGAAAATATCCGCGGGAATGATCTGCTAAAATTACTCGATGCTGACACTTATTATAAATTAAAGAAAACAGAGAAACCGAAAGTGTCGGCATTGATTTTTAAAGATTTTATTGCCCAAGGATTCATTTTATCAGAAGGCGATTTGCATTCAATCACGAATCTTGGAGCGGTGATGCTTGCGACGGATTTAAATAGATTTTCTCATCTGGAAGGAAAAAGAATTCGCGTAATCCGATATTCGGGTATAGATAAACAAGATGCGCCAGATGACGATACTGGGCATTTAGGATATGCCATAGCATTAAATGGTGTGGTGGAATATGTTGCGGATATGGTCCCAAATGAAGAACGCATGATGGGCGCACAAAAAATTCGTGTTCCTGTCTATCCCTTACTTGCAATGAGAGAGTTCATTGCAAATGCCTTAGTTCATCAAGATTTTGCCATATCAGGTGTGCGACCGACAATCTCAATTTATTCTAATAGACTCGAAATAACCAATGGAGGTATTCCGGAGATTTCAACTGATCGTTTCATAGACGAAGATAAGGCGAGGAACGAACTTCTTGCAGAGCGAATGAGGGAGTTGAAGCTTTGCGAATTAAGAGGTTCAGGTATTGATAACGCACTCTTTCATATAGGGGTGAACCATCTACCTGCACCTAAGTTTGTTTCAAGTGAATTCCAATTTTCGACTATCTTGTTTGGCCCCAAGAAATTTGAAGATATGAGCAGATCGGATAGAATACGAATTTGCTTTCAGCACTGTGTGCTTCAGTGGGTTAATTCAAAAAAAATGAATAACGAGAGTTTGAGAAACAGACTTGGTTTAAGCCATACTAAGAGTGCTATTGTATCAAAAATAATAGCAGATACGGTTGACAGCAGAAAAATAAAGGAATTCGGCTCTTCTTCTCCGAAATTCAGAAATTACATTCCCATTTGGGCATGACCATAAGAGAAGAATCCCCGACTCTTGCCAGTGTTCTTCGAAACTTCCTCTTGTAGGAAGAGGACTAACTGCGCGCGTAGCTTGATGCATCCGCTTTTTTGTTTTATGGCCTTCTTTCTGTCGTCCCTGCCCGGGACTAAAATCAAAAACGCACGCCACCTTCGGCGAAAGCTTAAACTTCAAAGCGAAAAGCTAAAATGGGAAGAACTAGGATTTTCGTAAGGGCAAGGATGAAAATAAATTCAAAAAAAATCATGGGCACCTATTGCAGATCGGAAATTAATGTTGTATATTAATTCTTTGGATGATGGGCACCTATGCCTTCGGCAATCAAAAATGTAAAGTTAGAACTTGAGGGAAGGGCAAGGATGAAGACTGAAGGAGGGGGGTGAATGTGGGAATTTGTTGCAGCCCACTGGAAGTCATTGAAAATAAAGAATATCACTGTGCACATACGCCGTGTACGGCGGGGTGTAGTAGAGCGGACATTCATCGCCGTTCGGGGATTGACTGGCAGACTAAAAGTCCGCCTCACTGGAGAGCATGTTCAACTGTCAGCTTATTTCTCCCTTCCCTTATCTTTTACTGCGATCTTTGAGGGAGCGGCGGGAAGGTCATAGAAATCGGAATAGATCTTTGTGAATTCCGCACCGAAGAACACGGCCATCGTTGAATACGAAACCCATAAGAGCATCAGGACGATCGAACCTGCGGCACCATACGCCGATCCCGGATCAGCTTTGCCGAAATATATTCCGAGGGCTAACTTCCCCAGAACAAAAAGGAATGCCGTCAAGATCGAGCCCGTCCAGACGACACTCCACCTGATCTTTGCATCAGGAAGCACTTTATAGATCATTGCAAACAGCACTGCGATCACTCCGAATGAGACAAGGAAATTTATTACATTAAAAACAATTTCCATAATAACCGATAGTTCGCCATGCAGATATGTTCCGAGCACTGAAAGCATGGAAGTAACAACTAAAGAAATTAACAGGAGGAAGCCGATGGAAACAATTAATCCGAATGAAAAAACCCTCGTCTTTATCGTCTCGAGTATATTCTGCTTTTTCGGATCGGCTTTGACTTCCCAAATAATATTAAGGGATTTTTGAAGCTGTGCAAATACTCCGGTCGCACCAAGGAGCAGCGTTGCCACGCCGAGAATCGTTGCCCAGACTGAATTGCCTGTTGCACTTGCTTTGGAGATCATATCTCTGATCGATGCAGCCGTCGCCATCCCCATCGTTGCTCCGAGTTGTTGATAAATATATCCGCTGACTCCATCCCTTCCGAAGAACATGCCGGCAACGGCGATGATGATCGTCAGTAATGCAGGAATAGAAAAAATGGAGTAGTAGGCAATGATCGAACTTTCGCGAAACGGATCTTTCGCATTCCAGACCTTAAAAGTCTTTTTCAGTAATTTTCCGAAATGTTTAATTTTGAATTGCATAATGTGTGAGAAGGGAGTCTCATAGAAAAAAATGCAAGGGAAAATAATTCCAGCAGAGGAGGAGCGGCTCAATTTGAAAAAATATTAGCTCGTCCTTGCGAGGAAGGAGCGTAGCGACTGACGAAGCAATCTACAGTCTCAATTATATGCGTAAATTGAAAGTATAGATTGCTTAGTCGGGCTAAAGCCAATATAGATTCTTAATTCATTACCAGCGGCGGCAGACTGAACGCTGCCCTATCGAAGGCAAGAAGAGAATGAAGCTCAATTTCCATAAACTTGAACATCGTAAGCTGCTCGATGACTTTCTGCGCAGCATCTTCATTCTGCGCAGCCATCACGAGCCAGATCTTCGTACGTTCCTGGTTCAGGCTAAAGCTTGTAATGATCCCTGTCTGAAGCAGAGTTCCGATCTGCTCCCTTTGGCGCGGTATAAGCGCCATAAACTCTTCGTCTTTATAGTACGGCAAAACGATTTCGACCATAAACATTTCCATACGTGTTCCCTTTCTGACTACAAATATATAACAATCCTAATACATATCCTATTATACTTCGGATTTTGTGGATAGTTTCGAGATAAGCCTCCCATCAATGAGGTGAAATCAGGGGTAAATTTTTCCCCAACTATTATTCGTTTTTGGTGTAACTTTCAGAGGACTCAAGCGTTATTTCAGTGGGTGACTTCTCTTAATTATGAGGATGATGATGAAATAACGCTTTGGTCAGAAGAGAAGTTTTTTTCATGCAGGCAGTCGCATTCTTTTTTACCTCTCTTGGAAAATAGTTATGTACAACAATCATGTCCCTTCTCTGCGCCGTAATGGTGCTGTTGTTTTGGTTATTGCTTTCGCTTTCATCCTCGCTAGTTGCAAGCAGGATTCTCCGGGTACAACTGCGGTTTCGATCACACCGGATAATCCGACACCGGTGAACACTTCTATTCCTAAAGCACCGACCGCCATTGTATTCCCTGTTGATAATCCGCAAACTGATGCGAAGGTCGAGCTTGGAAGACATTTATTCTTCGATAAACAAATGAGCGTTGACGGCAGTACTTCATGCGGCTCTTGTCATCAGGTTAAACACGGATTTTCCGATCTGTTCCCGACAAGCATGGGTATGCAAGGGCAGCATGGCACACGTAATGCTCCCGCGCTGGCAAATATCGCCTACAATACGGCATTCACTTGGGACGGAAGATTTGAATCGCTTGAAAAACATGCACCGGGTCCTATTTTCAATTCTCTTGAGATGGGCAATAACTTTACAAACGATCCACGTGCTCAAGATAGCGTACCCAGCGGCTACAATTCAAAGCCGGGCAGTAATGATACGCTCTTTCTCTTCAAACGCCTCGGAGGAAATGAACAACTTACGCAACGAAGAGATCTGAATTATACTACTTATAATGATCTTCTGTCAAAGGCATGGGGACCTGTGAATGTGACAACCGACGGCGGAAAGACCTGGACGAAGAAAGTAACCTTTACGATGGATATCATCGCAAAATCCATCGCAGCTTTTGAGCGCACCTTCATCAGCACGCAAAGTGATTTTGATAAATTTAATAATGGAGATGAAACGATATACAAATATAATCCCGAAGCGCAGCATGACTTGAAGCTTTTTACCGATGCAAACGGTGCAAATTGTGTGTCATGCCACTCCGGATATAACTTTACCGACCAACAATATCACGATAATGGAATCGGAATAAATCAACAGGGCGATAAAGGCAGATTTGCCGTTACGAAAAACCAATCCGATGTCGGAAAATTTAAAACGCCTTCATTGCGTAATGTTGCACTCACTGCTCCGTATATGCATGACGGACATTTTACAACTCTGGAATCGGTTCTGAAAAATTATAACTCCGGCGGAGTGCATAGTGCTAATCAGGATCCGAAAATCAAATCGTTGAATCTGAGCGATCAGGATATGTCGGATATAATCGAATTTCTTAAAACGCTGACAGATAATAATTTTGTCTCAGATCAGAGTAGGAAATATAGCAACCCATGGGGTAATTAAAGCCCTAGCTTTAGAAAAGGCAATAGTACCCTAATCATCGGATTTTTGACATTTTTTTGACAATTTTAGTGTAACTTTCAAAGGACTCAAGTGTTAATTACCATAGTAAATTTTTCTATTTTTCGGGCTTTTGAATAATAGGATAGTAGAAAAATTTATAATCATTTCATCGTTTTTTTTACTTCTGGGGAGAAACAAAATATGAAAATCTATCGCCACCGGTTTCTACGCCTTTGCAGTGCAGTTATTCTGACTGTGGGATGTACATCATTGCTTGAAAGCTGCAAGCAGGATACTGCAGGAACAGATCCCGGCACAAATCAACCGGATACTCCGATCGCTACCTCTATTCCCAAATCCCCGGATGCCATTGTTGAACCGGCTGATAATCCATCCAGTCCGGCTAAGGTGGAATTAGGGAGACACTTATTTTACGATAGGGTGCTTAGTGTCGATGGTTCAACCTCTTGCGGATCTTGCCATAATATTGGTGCCGGGCTTGCCGATAAGCGCGGGTTAGCGACCAGTATGGGTTTCGACCATGAAATGGGTACGCGCAACGCTCCGGCGCTTGGTAACATAGCCTTTAATACTTCCTTTACGTGGGATGGGAAATTCACAACCCTCGAGGCTCATGCACAAGGACCCATTTTTAATTCGCTTGAAATGGGAAATAATTTTACTAACAATCCGGCGGCTCTCGATAGTATTGCGACAGGCTACAATTCAAAACCGGGTGGTAACGATACGTTGTTCCTCTTCAAACGCCTTGACACAAGACCGGGAGATCTGCAAGGCGTTAACTATAAACAATTGAAACAGCAGGCATGGCAAGGCGCTCCGTGGTCAATGGATCTTATTGCAAAGTCAATTGCAGCATTCGAGCGGACTTTCATCAGCACACAGAGCACGTTCGATAAATATAATAATGGTGATGCATCGGTGCTCAGATATAATCCGAATGCGATTCGGGGACTGCAGCTTTTCACCGATGTGAACGGAGCCAATTGCGTTTCCTGCCATTCAGGATATAACTTTACGGACCAGAAATTTCATGATAACGGAATCGGAGTAAATACAAAAGCAGATCTGACAAATGTAGATAAAGGCAGGTCGACGTTTACGAAGAATTCTGCTGATGACTACCAATTTAAGACTCCGTCGTTGCGCAACGTAGCCCTGACGGCTCCGTACATGCATAACGGACGTTTTGCAACATTAGCAGATGTTCTCGCCAATTACCGAAATGGCGGCAAAGGAACCACGACGTATCAGGATCCGAGGATCACGAAAATAAAATCGTTGAATCTGAGCGATCAAGACATTTCTGATATTATAGAATTTCTTAAAACGCTTACCGATAATTCCTTTGTAATGGATAAGCCAGGTAAGTTAAGCAATCCCTGGGGAGATTGATCTGCATTCTTTCTAGTGAAAAGGCGGTCAACCCGCCTTTTTTATGATACGCAAATTTCTTCGGTAGCCAGAAGAGAGGAACGAAGCCATCATGCTTCGGCAAAAAACTTCAGCAGTTGCTCTGCTGCTTTTATTTTTTGCACTAATATTTTTGGAAGGTCTTCGCTTAATAGATCTTTTTTTGTGATATTCGTGCCAAAGGTATAGCTCTTCATTTTGAGCCACTTTGCTGCAGGATGATCTTCTTCGTATCCTTTAGCCATACGTTTAAGCGATTCGCCGGTTATGCCTTTGGGATATTCCTTCTGGAAATTTTTATCCGTAACAAGTCTGTCAAGTTCTTTATATTTTGTATCGATCTTCTTACGGATACGTTTCAGATATGGACTTGAAGGCATATAGGCTCCGCCTCCGACGTATGCTTTTACCCCACTCTTGCCATCAGGTTCAAATCCCAAATACATCCCGGTCCACTCATCTTCTTTTATTCCGGAGAGTGGAAAGACAATTCCGATATGGGTTTTATATGGTGATTTATCTTTCGAAAAACGTATGTCGCGATTAATACGAAAAAGCGATCGCTTCATATCCGAAATAAGCGGTAGTTTTGCTTTGGCTAATTCCTGCCCCATTGCACTGACAAGCCGCTTGCTCGGCTCACGAAGATCATCTTCATAAGAAGCGCGATGCGCTTCGAACCAGTCTTTTTTATTATTCGCCTTCAGCCCATGCAAAAATTTAAATGACGCCTCGGAAAAACCTTCGAACGGCATCTGAGGCGGCGGCACATCAAGAATAAAATTTGATTTTTTCATATAATGTAAATATATAATTGTCATTTCGAACGGAGTATCGTTCGACCGAAGGGAGTGCGATACGTAGAGAGAAATCTATTAATAAGATAAAACCCTTATCTCCCTTTTTCAGCAAGCTTGGACTTATTTTTATTAATAGATTTCTCTCTTCGGCTGCGCCTCCGTTCGAAATGACATCTCTTAAAAAACTATTTAACTCTTTTAAAAATAATAACTCTTCCGATGGAATCTATTTCCTGAAATTTTCCGCCGTGTTTTGCGTCAAGAAGAATAAGCGGGTTTACTAATTCTGGCAAATCAGCAAGGTAATCCAGATGTTCACTTTCGATGTACGTTCCGATATCTGTTTGACTCTGAGCTTTAAGAGCTGCAAAGTTTACCTTGCCATCAAGATTGACTACATTCGGCGCAATAAAACCCGTCATACCGGATTGCGGCATACCGATACGTTCGTTTGGATGATCCGAAGCCCATTTCCCGACAAGATAAAAATCATTTCCCTGCTCTTTGAAAAACAACGAGCCATATTTGTAACCCGTCTGAAGCAGAGCACATACTATAACAATCAAAGGTGCTGCGAGGATGAGTCGGCTTCGTTTGCTCACCAACATCTTCAAGATGCGAAGTATTTCGGGAAGGGCGCATGATGCAAGAAGCAGCCAGAGTATTCTCAATGGATGAAAAAATCTTGCAAACATATAAGGGGCATTGAACGATGTCACATAAGTAATAATAAGAATACAGCAAAAGAAAAAATATGGGAGGAGAAGAGAAAAATTAAAACCATTTTTAATATAATTTTTTAAGTTAAACTTCCATAAGATCAATACTACATTCACTATAACTATCGCGAACCATAAAACATGAACCCAAGCGGGGTATGCATAGTTTGGCATCACAAAAAACAGGGAAAATATCTCCCCAAGTACAAATGCCGCATAATGAAGATTATACTCTATCATCACACCCATGGATTCGGCAACACCGCTTTGCGGCATCAGACTTCCGAAAACGCTGTAATTATACCACCACCACGGGCTTGAGATAATTAGAGCCGTTAAAGAAATAATAGCAGCGCTCATTATTCCTTTTGTTTTGTAACGAATGAGTTCAAACCCAGCTATTATAATAACAAAAAACACTGCATCAATACGAGAGAGAACGGTTAGTCCAAGCAATATTCCCACTGTGAGGTATTGGAATATGGTTATTTTTTTTCTTCCAATCTGAATTGTCTGTAATTTTACATAATAATACAGTGTCCACAAGATCATCATTGAGTAGAGTCCTGTCTCTAATCCATTTGCCGTTCGAACCAATATTGGATAAAGAACTGCCCAGAATAGTGCGGCGATGATCGGAGGAGATTTCCATACTCCAGCCGAATCCTCAGGTTTTTTTTGCAATAATCGCACAAGCCGCGCAATGAAAACCACACTAAAAGAATCAAAAACTGCAATAAGGAGAAACCCAAGTTTCAATGCAAGAAGTTTATTAGCCGCAGCAATGAGAAAGAGCGGTGCATACAAAATGACAATAAGGGGCTGGACTCCATTCGTTGCATTTTTTCCGTCACAAGTGAATCCCTCGCCATGGGCAAAATGCTCGGCGCAAGTAAAGAGATAAAATGTATCTTCCGTGTAAGGAAATGTATAGATTTTTATCTCAGAACGAAAGATCAGCAAAATACGCGTTACGATCACAAACAGAACAATAAATCGCAGTGTTCGTATTTCCCCTATTGAAAAACGTCCTTGTTCTTCAGTCATTCTTTTGCCTTTTGCGCTAAAGCTAATTATGCTCAAAAATATTAGTTGCCGATTCTCTTAAAAATAATAACTCTTCCGATGGAATCTATTTCCTGAAATTTTCCGCCGTGTTTTTCAGCCAAAGCAACGATCTTCAAACTGAATTCGCGCCAGTCGGCGATGTAATCAAGCTTTTCACTTTCAATATACTCACCGATGTCACCTTTTTGAATAACTTGCAATGCTTTATAATTTACTTTGCCATCGAGGTTCACAATATTTGAAGCAATGAATCCTGCCGTGCCGGATTGCTCCATACCGATACGTTCAAGCGGATGAGCTAAACCGTACTTCCCTGCGAAATAAAAATCTGTTGTCTTCGTTATCACAAAATAATAAGCATATCGTGATGCACTGAAGCTTATTGTTGCCAGGGCAATCATCCAGATAAAGATGAGAGTCGATTTTTTCTGCAGCAAATAAAATCTCCTGATGATCTCCATTATTTTTGGAGCAGTACAAGCAAAGAGCACGAGCCAAACAATCCGAAACGGATGAAAATATCTCGGAAGAAAATGCGGTGCACTGAAGAAAAATATATAATAGATGGTAAGTATTCCGCAGAAAAACAGGTAAGGAGTAAACACTGAAGTGTCATATTTTTCCTGTATGAACTTCCGCAGACCGAAGTGATTCGCAAGCCAGATCACTAACACCAGTATTACTGCCAGCCAAAGGTAGTGAAACCAGGCAGGAAGATCATAATTCGGCAAGAAGAAAAAGACGGATAAAATATCACCGATCACGATCGCTCCCCGCCGGAGATTCTCTGCAAGTATTCCGCTTTCAAGCGATTCAGAAACTCCACTCTGCGGCATGATGCTTCCAAAGATCTTATAATTATACCACCACCACGGACTTGAAATAATAAAAGCAAAAAGTGAAATTATTGCGCCGCTAATAAATCCTTTGATTTTATACCTATATAATTCATAAGAGCTTATAGCAATGACTAAAAAAACTGCATCAATACGTGAGAGAACTGTGAGACCTAAGATCACTCCAAGCGTTATCCATTGAATCAGACGTATACGCTCTCCATTATTTCGTTTGCCGATAAGTTCTACATAATTACATAACGCAGCAAGGAGCATTGTTGAATATAACCCTGTCTCAAGTCCGCCTCCGGTATGAACAAATATCGGATACAGCGCTGCCCAGAGAATCGCAGCAATGATAGGCGGAGAAAACCACGAAGAATTTTCATCATCCGGTTTCTTTTGCATAAACCGGACTAATCGTGCAATGAAGATGACACTGAGCGAATCAAAAAGTGCAATGAGAATAAATCCAAGTTTTAAGGCAAGAAGTTTATTTGCTCCGGCAATAAGAAAAAGCGGAGCATAAAAAACAACGACGAGCGGCTGTACGCCATTAGTGGGCTGTTTGCCGTCACAAGTAAAGCCTTCGCCATGAGCAAAATGCTCAGCGCAATTAAAAAGATAAAATGAATCTTCAAGGTAGGGACGAGTATAAATTCTTTCTTCGGACCGGAACATCAGAAACAAACGGGAAAGAACAACGAATAAAATAATTAATTTCAGCCAACGTTTTTCGCGGAGACTAAAATTACGGAACTTTGGACTTCGGACTTCGGACATCAGACGTTAAACTTTTCCCTCTAACATTTTTCCGAGTGCAGCTCTTGCACGATGCAGGTGAACTTTCACTGTACCCATCGGAAGATTGAGAACTTTTGCGATCTCATCGTATTCCAGATCGTCAGTATGGCGAAGTTTAATGATCTTCTTATAATTTTCCGGCAACTGATTTATCGCAGCTTCGATGATATTCGTACGCTCTTCGGAAAGCATTAATTGCTCAGGAATCCATGAGGAATCGGTGATCTCGAAATCTTTTGAATCGTCATCTCCCCTATCTCCACCTCCGCCCGGAGGCGCGCTGATCGAGAACATGGAAAGTTTTTTGCGGCGCAGGTAATCAATAGCATGATTGGTTGCAATGCGGTAGAGCCAGGTGCTGAAGGCGTATTCTTCGGAGTAGGAAGTCAGATGCAAAAACGCTTTGGTGAATGCTTCCTGCACAAGGTCTTCAACTTCATCCGTCGTTGCATTACGGGTGATGGGCCGGATGAGACGTTCGATTCCGCGTTTATGACGCTTGACAAGTTCGCTATAAGCGCGCTGCTCACCGCTTATGGCACGGCGCACAAGTGCCTTATCTTCACGCTGGCGATCCTTGGTTTCGGGTACTTTCTTCGCAGGTGGTTCAGCAGGTTCAACGATAGGAACGGGGGGAGCAGGCTCCCGATTCACGACTTTTTTCGGAGCAGCAACAGGGCGAACGGGTTTCGCCGATGCTGCGCTTACGCGCTTCGGTGTAGGCTTCCGCTTTGGCTTAGGTGCGATCGCTTTCTTCTGCTTTACTGGTTTTGCTTTCTTCAAACGTAGTATTTTACATATCTTAACAGAAAAACTACGAGTTCAATCCGCATGAACAGAGAAAAGTTATTAGTCGTTGGTGTTTATTTGTTAGCCGTCATTAGCAGAATTTGCTCGCTAACGACTAACGACTAAAGATTAACGACTAACTTTCAGGGCATATTTCCATCCCCATTGCAGTTTATTTGTAACTAAATCCGATCTCAGTTGTCTTTTATAGTATGAAGAAATACCTCATCATCATCTTTCTTCTCTGCTCTGGCGCAAGCTTCGCACAGCCTGTAATAGATTCTATGCTCATTGATGAAATGAAAGGCGAACTGCATATCAATGGCTCGTTCGGCGTATCACTAGGAAAAGTCACGATTGATAATATCAATATGGTAGTGAGGAATTGGACAGATTCACTAATCATTACTTCTATTGCTGATACGGGAAAAGGATCAGCTGGACCTGTGATTGTGGGAGCGATGGGATATAAAAGCGAAGCTCGAATAATAACCCTTTGGAGTCAAAAAGTAGTTTTTTCTTCGGTACATCAATATTCAATTGGAACTTCATATACTGACGCCAATTTTAACCTACTATGGCGGCTGGATCTACATTCGTTACTTAAGAATAAGAAGGGTGGAATCTTTATGTCTATAGTGAAGGGTTCGTAAATTCTGTCTATCTTTATGATTCGTCATTCAACCTCATTCATTACGATTCAACTTTATATTACCATAATTCTGTAGGAGTCTATTGGAGGACTGTATCAACTCCTCAACTTATTTTATATCCTCCTCCCTCAAAAGCAATCGCCCTGCAAAATGATCCTTCTATTATCGCACCTCATAATAATTCAGGCGGGATCGGCACGGACTATGTAATTCTCCGTTGGGATTCACTCCAATTAATGGATAAATATCATCTACAAGTATCACTTGATACCTTCATCAATGCTCAACACTCTTCGATACCGAAGATTCAAAGCAATAAGATCATTGTTGATACGATTACTACAGCAACACAATATATTCTTCCACCACTTTCCAAAAATACAAAGTACTTCTGGCGCGTTGCCGGAGTAAACTCAGAAGGCGAAAGCCGATGGTCGGATGTTTGGAATTTTACAACAGGAGTGAATGCTGATGTGCAAGTGATAAATAATTCGAAACTTGCGCTTTCCTCTTTCCCCAACCCCACTTCCAAAGAATTAAACATCCCCTATGTACTACCTGAGCGAGGAAATGCAAGACTCATCCTCTATGATCTCGAAGGTAGAATAATTCGGGAGAATAGGATTGATGCAGGTGTAGGTGAGCATCTTCTGAAATGGGATGTATCGCGGCTTCCGAGCGGAAGTTATGTGTTGGGATTGGTGACGAAGAAAGAGACGAAGTCGGAGATAGTACAAATAATTCGTTAACTGTCTGAACCGGGATTTATTGGATTCCTGAGATTATTTATAAGATGAAAAAGGGCACATGCGATGTGCCCCTACGAAATCCAATAAATCCTTAAAAAATCCTTTGAATCCGGGTTCAGAGAATTTCCACCTCACCATAGATCGTCGTCCAGGGTTTTGCATATTTGAAGACGACTTCGTTCAGCGCTTTAATATTCTCAACGCCTCTGCCCTTCAGCCATATTTCGAGAGCCTCTTTTCCTTCTGAGCCGAAGATGGCAACGCCGTCTTGCCAGGTAGCTCTGCCGCAGAGAACTCCGCTGAAATTTGCGCCGCTTTCGCCGGCAAGCTGTATCGTCTCGCGGAAAACATCATCACTCACGCCTGCCGAGAGATAAATAAATGGTTTCGTTGCCGCATCGGAAGCAGATTTAAAAAGCTTCATCGCTTCTTCTTTTGTATAAGCCGCTTCACTTCCATTATATGCTTTCGTACCGGAAACATATTTCATATTCACCGGCACTTCAACCTTCAGAATATCAACGCCGTATCTGTCTTTTGAAAACTCCGTCATGTAAGCTGCAACATATTTCGGCTTTACTTTTGCAAACTCCAAGCCCTTCTCATCCATTGCATCGTCATACGCAAGTGGTTCGAGGAAGAACGGAACATCTAACGCTTTGCACTCAGCGCCGATGCGTTCGATGAAAGCATGTTTACGCTCATTGATATTTTTATCATCGAATGCATTATAGTAAAGCAAAATTTTAATTGCATCTGCCCCTGCTTCAACAAGACGGCGAACGCTCCATTCATCCAGAAGATCAGGCAAGCGTCCTTTCGTAGCAGCATCATAACCTGTTTTTTCGTAAGCAAGCAAAACTCCTGTTCCCTTTGCACGATGTGCAAGAGTTGGCAAGCCGTATTCCGGGTCCATGAGAATAGCAGAAGCATAGGGAGTCAGAACTTCCGTTACGCAAATTTTAAAATTGGTGAGATCATCGTTCGTTGCATCATGCCCCATTGCCTTGCCGATAGACTTCTTCAGCGATCCACGCTGATCCATCGCAGCGGCGTTGATCACGCCTTTATCGTTCGCGCAGGCATTGATGCCGTTAAATTTTCCTTTTGAGATTTTTATTTTTGACATGAGGGTCTAAAACTTAAATCGTACTTTATATAGAATGAGTTCTTAGTTCTTAGTTCTTAATTAAGCACTAAGAATTAAGAACTAAGAACTGGTATGACAATTAAACTTCAATAACATCTACACTCTTACACTTATCTCGCATCTTCCCGATCATCGCCGCACGATCGCTGGCTCCGAAAATTCCGCTGCCGCTGACTATTGCATCAACTCCTGAGGCATAGACGTCGGCAATATTATCGAGCTTTATTCCGCCATCAGCTTCGATGAGGCAGTTCAAATTCTGCGAATGAATCCATTGGCTGATCGTTGCCGCACGTCGAAAAAGTGATGGAATAAATTCCTGTCCGCCGAAACCGGGATTCACGCTCATGAGCAGGATCATATCGGCATCGGTTAAAATTTCTTTTACTGAACTTACCGGCGTTGCAGGATTGATTGCCACTCCTGCTTTTTTCCCGAATGATTTAATAAACTGTACTGTGCGATTAAGATGCGTACATGCTTCGACATGAACGGTTATAATATCTGCGCCTGCTTTTGCAAAATCCGGAATGTATCGGTCGGGATCGGTGATCATCAAATGGCAATCAAGCGGGAGCTTCGTGATCTTGCGAAGTGCTGCAACAACAAGCGGACCGATCGTGATATTCGGCACGAAATGTCCATCCATTACATCAATATGCAGCCAGTCGGCACCCGCATTCTCAAGCATACGAATATCTTCTTCAAGCCGTGTGAAATTTGCGGATAGGAGCGATGGGGCGATGATTGCGGGGTTTCGGTTGTGCATAGTGACCTAAAAAACACGGATTTGGAAGAATTACTCCCTCATTTTATCGGTGCTACAAACAAAAAAAAGACCGATCCTTGCGAACCGATCTTTCAAAAAAAACATTTAAAGAATTTTTATGACTTCGTAGAACTATCGACAGCCTTCATCATTTCCTGAATAAATGCTGGAGCAGGCTTATACCCTACGATACGATAAATTTCTTTTCCATCACCGTTATAAAACAGAATGGTCGGAAAACCGGTGATACCGGATTTTTTCGCAAGCGTACTTCCCTCACCTTTTTCTGCGTCAAGTTTCAGAGAAATAATATTATCATCGGCATACTTTCCAAGTTCGTCGCTGGAATAAGTGTTGCGGTCAAGCTCCTTACACCATTTGCACCATGTTGTGTAATAATCAACCATGATGATCTTCTTTTCTTTTTTTGCTTGTTTCAAAGCATCAGCAAAAGTAACATCTTTGAAATGGACTTCAGCGAACGTTGCAGAGGATGAAACGATAAAAGCCAGGGCAATAGCAAACGCAATAATTTTTTTCATATGTTTTAAATATTTAATAATCTATTAAACGATTTACCGGAAAAACGGTTTCAATCCTACGAATGAATTAATTGTCACTAAAAGTTCTGTAACTTTGCACTGCAAACTTCTGCATACATTTTATAAAACAGATATGAAACGAAACGTTATCAACATATATATCATAGCTTTAGCTACAATTCTGATATCAAGCTGCGGCAAGAAATCCGAAGACATGTCAGTCGTTAAGGTCGATTCGACAATGGTTTTTAGGGATCAGGTCTATAAATTCAGCTTCAAGGCGCCAAAATCCTGGGTAGTTGAATCTGTTCCCGGCGCAACAACTTCATACTTCTCTACACAAGGTTCTGAGGTCAGATTCCAAAAATTTACCGAAGGCGATTACGGCGGAAAGATCGAAGTTGGTGTCCGCGATGGATACACGAAAGAGCAGGCGATCGAAGACTTCAAGAAAACTTTCGAAGGCGTTACCTTCAAAGGACCGGATCCGGCAACGCTCGATGGGCAGCCTGCCTTGAAGGTTAGCTTTACTACAGGTAACGGAGATGATGCCTATATGGGCTACCGTATTTATGGGAATAAAGATTCCGTTGTCACCTATTTTGAGGCTTCGACATTCGGACAAAAGAGAATGGATAAATACAAAGCTGTTTTTGATACTGCCGAAAAATCTCTGACACTTGGTTATGTGCTGAAGATGACGGGCGGAAAAATGGATAGCGCAACTCTTTCAAAACTGAAAGAAGAAACAAAGCCTTCTGAAAACATGGCGAACTACAACGGAAACGGATATTCTATTTCCTATCCGGATAACTTCAATATTCATGCAACAGGCAAAGGCGTGAAGTTCGAGGGTGGATGGACAGGCGCAACGATCACCGTTGATGTTACTCCATCGAATGGTTCATCACTCGATGCCTTCGCAACTGCTGCTGCAAAAGCGCTCGGAAGTTCTCCTTCAGGCGGATCGGTCGGTGGAGAAACTGTAAAAATTGTCAATTATTCTGCTGCATCGAGTTACGGATCACGCGCATATCTGCTTGTCAAAGGAGCCAACGCCTATCGTATCACGATCAACTGGCCTAAAGAACTTGAAAGCTCATTCAAACCCGCATTCGAAAAAGCGGCGAATAGTTTTAAGTTGAAATAAATTATAGTTTCATTGCAAGGAAGTTACGTAGTAACGACGAAGCAATCCCCTGAGTGTTATTAAAAAATTTAACATTCTGCGAATCTCAGGGGATTGCCGCATCGGGCTGAAGCCTATGCTTCCTAACCGTCGCATACCCTCGCAATGACACCATTTGTCTTATGAACCTTCAAGATCAAATTCTTTCTCTCACCTCACTTTCTTCGGATGAACTTGCTTCGCGTCGGGAGGAAGCATTAAAAGTTTTCTCCGAGCTTCGTCAATCTCTCAATAACGGATCTATCCGCTCTGCCGAACCTGATCCTTCAAGCCCAAGCGGATGGAAGGTCAATACATGGGTGAAGCAAGGAATTTTGCTGGGTTTCAAACTTGGCAAGCTTGGGCTAGTTGATTCTGCTGCACCGTGGTATTTTTCCGATAAAGATACGCTTCCCGTCCGTCATTTTTCCGAAAGCGAAAATGTCCGCGTTGTGCCGGGAGGTTCGACAATACGCGATGGCGCGTATATTGCACCGGGCGTGATCGTTATGCCACCTGCGTATATTAATATCGGCGCATATATCGGCAGCGGGACGCTTGTGGATTCTCATGCACTTGTCGGAAGCTGTGCGCAGCTTGGCGAGCGAGTGCATCTATCCGCCGCAGCACAGATCGGCGGAGTGCTTGAGCCTGCCGGAGCAATGCCTGTCATTATCGAAGATGATGTGCTCGTCGGCGGAAATTGCGGAGTCTATGAAGGCTGTATCGTAAAAAAACGAGCTGTGCTTGCTTCAGGGGTTATTCTCACGGGTTCAACTCCGATCTATGATCTTGTCAATTCAAAAGTTATTAAACGCGCATCTGAGAATGAACCGCTTATTATTCCCGAAGGCGCAGTGATCGTTGCGGGTTCCAGGTCGGTCGCCGGAAAATCTGATTTTGCAAAGAAAGAAGGTCTCTCTCTTTATACTCCGATCATTATTAAATACCGCGATGAGAAAACCGATGCAAGGACGGTATTGGAATCTGCATTACGCTAAAATCATCGGTTTCTGCTCAAAAATCCTCCCATCCTTTAAAAATCTCAAAATCCGGGCCAAAATTCAGTACCGATCTCAGTACTGGTTTTTCAGAAACGTCAGGTATTTTTGTATAAGAAAATTCAACGCATCTCATTTTTTATTACTAAACCAAATACTAACCACAATGAAAAAACTCATCTCTCTATCCGTTCTGCTTTTAGCAGCCGGAATGTTTCTGAACTCGTGCTCGAAGGATGGCATGTCGCCGACAGGGATCATGCCGACAAAGGCTCCGCCGCCACCACCGCCGAATTCTATTCCGGCTTGGGTGTTCCGCGGGAATGCTTCAAAACGATAAAAGGTACGCAGTATGAATATCCGACCGTTGCCGTTTCGAATTCTGATGGCACGAACGTTGATAATGTTTATACAGCTGAATATAATTTTCTAGAGGCTCTAAACCTTTATGAAATACTTGGGTATAAAAGATACATTGCAGGAACATACTCTAATTTAGGTCTTCTAGCGGAATGCGCGACAAATGACATAAAGAAAGCTATAACATTAACGCTACAAGGGGTTTCAATTATACGCCTTACATCGGACAGTACTTATCTTTCTGCGATACTTTCTAATCTTGCTTATTACTACTCTTTAGGTGGCGATCTAGACCTCGCATTATATTACGGAAATGAATCTTTATATATTTCTGAGGATTCGGGTAGATCGCGTGCGACAGGTAGTTCCCTAATGGAACTGGGTGCAATATTAATCAAACGAGAAGATTGGGCAAGTGCTTTACTAACTTTTGAAAGAATTATCACAATTGAGAGCTTTCTAGAAGGAGATAAAATTAAGCTACTTTATGGACAATTAAGTAAAGTATGCAATGATCTCAAATTATATGAAAAAGGCTGCAAATATCTCTGGAAGCTTAATGTTGCCCAAAAGGAATGGGATTATAAAACAAATCAAGCACTACTTTATCACCAAAAACGTCTCGAAACTGAAAGCCGCGAACAGGAAAAGAAATTACTTCAGCTAGAACTTGAGAAAAAAGAAACCGAACTCGCCAACTCCGCCATCCACCTTGCAACTCAAACCGAACTCCTTGGTACATTCCGCGATAAGCTCCGGCATATCGTGAGGGAAATCGATGAGCCGATTGCGGCATTAAAGAAGATCAAGGAAGAATTAAAGACACTGCCATGCGAATCGGTTGACTGGGCGAAATTCGAACAGCAGTATATTTCCGTGCATCCGGAATTCCGTGCGAAACTCATTGAGAAATATCCCGATCTGACAAAGCAGGAAGTGAAGATGTGCCAGCTCGCGCGATTAGGATTGAAAAATTATGAAATGGCGCAGTTGCTATGCTTATCTGAACGGAGCGTGGAAAGTCATCGGTATAATCTGCGGAAGAAATTGGGACTGAAGACGGAGGAGAATTTGATGAAATTTTTAGGAGAAATGAGGGGATAAGATGAGGGGTGATTTGCTCAAACTATTACTCTTTTTTTCCAATATCCAGGTTTTCTTTTTTGGTGCATGAAGGCAACGATTGCTATTTCATCGCCTTGAATTTCATAGATAATATTATAGTCGAAACTTCGCAGTAAAGCTTTTCGCACGCCTTGAAGGAGTATTGGGACGCTTTCAGGAAATAGAAGAAGGCGATTTATTACTGTATCAAAGTCATCAAGGAGATGGGAGGCTACCCTCGGAGCAAGCTTTTCGTAATAACTAAATGCCTCGTCAAATTCAGCTTTGGCTTCGGGAATAAATGTATATCTCACTGGTTAAGTCTTGCCCGTAAATCACTCAATACTTTGTCACCATCATAGTACGTAGTGTTGCCGTTATGCATATTTGTAAGCCGCTTTTCAATTTCTTCCATCCAAAGCCTCTCAATCTCCTCAGGCGGAGTATGATCGATGCTCAATAATAGCGTCTCAGCAAGAAGTTCGCGGTCTTTTTCATCTAATGCAAGAGCGCCTTCAATGATCTGTTCTTTACTCATGACTATACAACAACGCTATTATAAAATACACTCCAAAGCTGTTGCTCTCAGGTTACACTACAAACTTCACGTTCACTGTCTCGCCGTGCTTGCTTCAGGAGTAATTCTCACAGGTTCAACTCCGATCTATGATCTTGTCAATTCAAAAATTATTAGACGAGCATCTGAAAATGAACCGCTTATTATTCCCGAAGGCGCAGTGATCATTGCGGGTTCCAGGTCGGTCGCCGGAAAATCTGATTTTGCAAAGAAAGAGGGTCTCTCTCTTTATACTCCGACCATTATTAAATACCGCGATGAGAAAACCGATGCAAGAACGGCATTGGAAGTGGCCTTAAGGTAAAATCTCCCTCTCCTTATTATCCGCGAGAGGGTTTGGATGAGGGCTTTCTCAAAAATTAATTTGCCTAAATCCGTTCAAAAATGACAATTCCAAAAATAGTTTAAAATATTTCAGAAAAACGCTTGCATTTTGAAAAAGAATGTTGTATATTCGTAAGACAAATGAGGCAGTCCACAATCCGCATCGGCGGATTTCTGAAATCTTATCGGTTGACAGGCGGTATGGAAAAGATTTGAATGAATGGATAAAAGGTCAAACGATAAGAAATCGGTCATGCGTAATTGCTCATACTTCATGCAACTATCATTCATTCATCGTGTTTAATTTAAAGACCAAAATGCAACAAACCAATTCAAAGCGCTTCCATGCAGCAACTTCTATCACGAAATCGTTTCTCCTGGCTATCGCCCTTATCCTTATCAGTGGGGGGGGGGTGGGTAATTAGGGGGCAAAATGCTTCCTCTTCCGTCTCACCAAAATCGATAATTAACTTTAAGGAATCGCCTCTTACTGACCTTCTCCTGCCTTGTGGATTTAACGTTAGTTTAACTTCAGTTACCGCTTGTAATAATGACACGCTGTATTCCTATGAAGGTAAAGCTGGCTGTTGTTGTTTTGAAATTATCGCAGATAATAATCAGCAGACTGTCTGCGGCTTCGATGCAACCATTATGGATAACAATGGGAATCACAAGACTCTTCACTTTCTTTCCGCAGACGAGAAAGAATCAATGGTTATAGATACAAGGAATCTGCCGAGTGGATCATATCTTTGTAGTTTTGAAATTAACGGGCATAGAATCACGAGGAGATTACAAGTTGCTCATTAAGTCTGAATTTTAATTTCACGGATCGGGGCTTCCACTATGGGAGCTCCGAGTGTTATTTCTTGAAGGAGAAACTTATGAAGAATAGATTTTACATTCTAATTTTTTCTATTGGGATGCTTTTGTTTGGTAGAGAAGCTATCGCTCAAAAACCGTTTCAGCTTTATGTTACTTCATACAACGATACAGTCGATATTGTTTATTTCTGCCATGGGATTGCCCAAAATCAAATCGGAGTAAATTTTGGTTTAGCGAATCTCTTTTACCAAAGTGATCCGAATTTTCATGTTGATTCAATAATTTTCATCTGCGACACCAACGTTTTCAAATCTGTTGGTAAAGAAATGGGATTTGATCTTCCGCAGGTTTTTTTTGGATCGGGACCTGAATATGTGCCTCCTAAACCTGGGAGCGATACCCTAAAAATACGAGGTTATTATGGTAACTATTTTAGTGAAGGTACTATTATTTTTCATGCAGTTAATAGCCCCCCAATAGGTATGTATGGATATATGAATACTTCTATTAATCTCGGTAACAATATTTCTTTTGGTGGAGATCAGCTTTTAATTGTTACGGATACCCTTCACGACAAACTCAATGGAGGGCTTGGCTATGTTGTTTCTACGACTCCACAACCAACCGGATTTAACAAGCAAGTTGAGCTGAGAGCCTGCGGAGACGTTACAATTGATTCCATTAATCAGGTAGGGGATTTTACCGAGTTTAATTTTTATAATATGCCAACTTTGCCTTTCGTGATGCATATAGGAGACAAGCTCCAATTACCATACTTCCTTATTCCTCGCGTTGTAGGACGCTTTCCCCACTACTTAGTTTTCCACACGGCAGGTGGAAAATATTTGGTATGGAGCTTTGAATATAAAGTGGCTGCATCAAAAGGTGTTGCGAAAGAAAATCCATCTGAAAATAAAGCGGAAATCCTGCCTAATCCTGCATCTGCTATTGTGAACATTATCTGGAAAGGTAATCCACAAAACATACCTAAAAGTTATCAGATTATCGATAACCTTGGGAGAATTATTCAAGGCGGCACTCTGAGTTTCAGTGCAGAGAGCCATGAGGCTAAGCATGCAATACTTCATACGGAAAATCTTTCGAATGGTCCCTATAAAGTGATTCTGTTTTCTGGCAAAGATGTAAGTACTATAAAGCTTTTGATATTAAGATGAAAACGATACGGTACAGAATTCATGCAATCGTGTTTATTGTTATTATTCAGATTTGTTTAGCCAGCAACGCACTCTCACAAGTTTCCTTAAGCAATGCTGGGAAAAAATTTCTCTTGACTTTTCCAGCCAATGCTAAAGATGTGCAATATCTAAATATTTACCTCACAGGAAAAAAACAGACTCAATGCAAAGTTGCAATCCCTGGACTTGGGTTCACAAAAGTCCTTACTATTATTCCAAATACTATATCTACAGTATTCATACCCTTTACACCTCCGTTCTCCGCTGAGATCAGAGAATCAGAAAAAATAATTTCAGGTAAAGCAATCCAAATAGACGCTGATAGCGAGATAGTGGTTTACGGACTTTCACATAGCAATGGTTCAACTGATGCTTTCTTAGGTTTACCAATACATTCGCTATCAAATGAATATTATGCTCTTTGTTATCAAACAGAAATTACTTCATATGTATTCGGCACTTTTCACAAACCAGGAGAAATTATTATTATTGCAATACAAGACTCTTCCTTGATTTCAATTGCGCCCAGTTGTAATACTTTATTAGGGAAAAACAAGGGACTTCCGTTTACGATTTTAATGAATACAGGAGATATTTATTTACTTCAAAGTGATACCTTGAATGCGCTAAGTGACCTAACTGGTACTCATTTAATCTCAAATAAACCCATAGCTGTATTAAGCGGACATAATGAAGCCATTATTCCAGATACCTCTCTAACAATAAAAAGTGAGCACGCAACATCTGATTTTCTTCTCGAGATGCTTCCCCCCATTTCCTCTTGGGGTAACTCCGCAGTTGTCATCCCTTTTGCTACGACGCAAGCGCCGGATCTTATCCGCGTGCTTTCATCCGAAGACGGGAATACGATTAATATAAATGGCACGGACGTTGCTACGCTCAATGCAGGGCAGTTCTATGAGATGCAGGGCGTATCGCAGCCTTTAGTGATCCGCTCGACCAATCCGATGCTCGTCGGGCAGTATATGCATTCGACGGTCGATAGCATTCCGTATGGCGATCCAGCGCTGACGCTGGTATTTCCCGTCGAGCAATACGATACGGCTTATACGATCATGAGCATCCAAGACCCGGCTTATGTTACGAATTTTATTAACATCACAACGCCAACGTCGAATATAGGAACCGTCGAACTCGATGGCGTTCTAATTCCCGCCGCATCTTTTAAGGTGATCGCCGGAAGTAATTATTCGTTCGCGCAATTGAAAGTCAGTCAAGGCGTTCATAATATGCGTGCATTAAAAGGCTTTGGCGTGACCGTCTATGCGCTTGGTGCGTATGACAGCTATGCCTATCCCGGCGGTACGCTGCTCAAACCGCTTGTTCCGGCAGAAGTGCAGTTAAATACTTTCGATACGATCCTGAACTGCCAAAGTGAAGACCGCTTTATTACGATTTACAATCCTAATTCAGTAGAAGCGAGAGTCTCATCTATTTCTGTGACGGAATCGGTACCATCATCCTTTGTTGTAAATGCTTCTATTCCTCTGATTATCCCTGCCGGTGATACAGCAAGAATTCCTGTGAAGTTTACTCCGCAGGATACAGGACTTGTTACGGGAAAGATAACTGTCGAATTTAATTCGCCACGTCATCAGAAAGTGGATATTACGATCAGCGCGTATGCCCGGAAACTTCCGATGGAATTTAAGGTGCCTTCAGAAACCCATCTCTTAGGCGGCGAAGAAATGCTGGTTCCGTTCTATGCAAAGAGCAACCTTGCCCAGCTTAACTCTTCGGGCTATAACCTTACCGTACGTTATGATCCGACATATATTCAGGATATTGATTATGTACAGGATGGTACGCTTTCACTCAACGGTTATATCAATGTCCAAGGCATTCCGGGCAATGATGTTTATACTTATACCGGCTCTATTCCGATTACCGGAGGCGGAGTATCGGAGAAACTCCCGCTCCTTTATATAAAATTTAAATCTATTTATAATTCGGCAAGTGAGAATACGGTGAACAAATATTTTCCGATAGATTATGACGTGGCATTTTTGAATACGGCAATAGGTGATGGCTGTCTGCTAAAAAAATATGATGCCGGTATGATCGTTTTAGATTCATCATGCGCGAATCCTCATATAGTCTGGGATACGGCTGCACCAATGTTAAGCTCGATAGACCCCGGTTCACCTAATCCGTTCAGCGGCAAAACGATACTCGGCTATACTATTGGTACGATGAGTGCCGGAGAAGGCGAAATCCCGGTTCGAATTGAAATGAGAAATGAACTTGGGATGAAGGTAAAAACAATTGTCGATGAGCCGAAACGGGCAGGCTTTTATAATGCCGCAATCGATGGAAGCAATCTTTCACCCGGAATATATTTTATTGTCCTTGATGCCGGAGGAATCCGTAAATATTCAAAAGTGATGCTCATGAGATGATGTTTATATAGTAAAATGTGGAGTGGGGAACCCTCACCCCAGCCCTCTCCCTGAGTACAGGGCGGGGGAGATTCACACCACAAATTTCACGTTCACAGTCGTGCCGTTCACTCCAAAATCAAACTGGACATCATCGGCAAGAGTTTTGATGAGGAAGACTCCTCTTCCGTTAGGAGTATAAAGATTCTCTTCTTTTGTAGGGTCAGGTATTGCTTCAGGTTCGAATCCTTTTCCGCAATCATGTACGCTGATATTCACAGCGTTTTCAGTAATAATCACTTCTATATCGACAAATTTTCCGATTGCACTATTACAGCCATGGCGAATGGCATTCGTAACTGCCTCACTTAAGGCAAGCATAATATCAAAACGCTTGGATTCGTGTATTCCGGTTTGAGTTAAATGTTCATCAGCCCAGGAATAGACATGATGCAGTTCATCCAATGACGCAGGAATGCGGATATTCTCCTGATATAAAATATGATCAGTTACTACATTCACGGATTTTCGCGGCTAATAAGCCAATTTTTCAGCATAGCAAGGTCTTCAATAAAACGTGATAATTTTGCTCTTGCCTCAGGTGTGGATGAGGTAAGTTCAGTCGTTGTGATATGACTTTCAGCTTCATAACGCATAAGAATTCCTTTTATCTTTTCTACGGATTCGAGAAAGCTTTGTTGCATCCGATCAAAGCCTTGCGTATGCGGTCCTTCGCGTCGGATAATATCAAATATACGCTTTGCAAAGGCTGCATGGAACGTCAGATCATAAAGAACGGGCGAATCAATTGGTAATGGTGAAATAATATTTCGTAGTAATTCTCGTTCTTTCAAACTCTTAGAGTCAGGTCCTGTAAAGAAATTATCAAGAAGAGCATCGGTATTCATTGTTTTTTGTTTTGCTTTCCCCTCATATCAATTTCATCACAATTCGGTAATACCCTCTTAATATACAATGGGTATTTTTGCATTCAGAAATGAGAATTCATTTAGACACAACAACTTCTCACCTCTCACAAATTTGCCGCTAACTCCACCGGCATCGTATGACAAAAGGACAACAATCAAAAGGTCAGGGCTTTACAAAGTCCTGACCTTTATTTTCACAATGTTACGCAGGTGTAACTGCGCCCGTACTTACTAAGCCGAGTAATTCATTTCCGTATTTTTCGAAATGTTCGGGTGTAATATCTGAGGTAATGGCTTTCAGAGCATCAGCGTCTTTAGGCTTCGCCTTCACCAGGTCTTCAAGTTGTTTATTATTGAATAGGATATACGGCTTGATCTTTTCCTCTCGTGCAACAGTATTTCTCCATTTGCGGATGTTTTCGTATAATGGCATATCTTCAGCAGGTAGTTCGGGCACATGATCGATGCGCTCGGGCTTCCGGCTTTCCATACGTGGCTGCGACATACGCGGTTCACGGCGGTCACGATCACGGTCATTACGACCACGATCTCTGTCATCCCGATCATTGCGCCGGTGATCTTCTTCGTATGCAATAAGTAAATTCCATGACGAAGGATCGCCGGAATACGCTGATTGCCAATGATGAACGCGCTTGCCTTGTAAAAAAGTACCGACGGCAGCTTCGCTCGCCTCATCGGTGACGTGAAATGTTTTAATCTGTAATGCCATAATTCTAAATTGGAATACATGGTGAAGAATTCATCCCGAAAATTTCGGGATGCCTAATTTAAGCTTTTCGCTTTAAGCTTTAAGCTTGAAAAGTGGGCATTACAGGATTTGAACCTGTGACCTATCGCGTGTGAGGCGATCGCTCTAGACCAACTGAGCTAAATGCCCGGTCAATAGAAAATATGAATTATGAAATCTGAAAGATGAATTTTTCATCCTTTATCCATAATCCTTTCTCAATGTCCGCCCATACCGGCAGGCATCTGCATGATGTTAATATCCGCAGGTACTATGAAGATCGAATCATCGAGTTTTTTCTGCTCGTATTTCAGGAATGAAACAGTGCTTTCGAATTTTCCATCCTTTATTGATTCCATTCGAATTGGAAGCAATCCTTTCTCAAACAACTCTTCGATCTCATGATTGCTTCCGCTTTTACGTCCGCGGGATAATCCCATACTACCATTTTTGAAAGCACTCTTCAGTGCTTGGATCATTGACTTTGGAAGGTCCTTCGTCATCCACCAATTGCTTGTACTGCCTTTTTCCGAAGTTACAGTATAGAGTTCACAATTATAACCGTTGATCATTTTTTTTTCATCGGTTTCTTTAACTGAAGACTTCTGATCGGAGCTTTTTGCCATTTCTTCAATTTTTTTCATATCCATCTCCATGCCCATTTTCTGAGCTTCCATGACCATGGTAGTTTTCTCTGATTCTCTATCCATATACATTGCCATGCTCCCTTGAGGTGCTTCTATTTGTATCAAGGACTTTTTACCTTTAGTACTGATGCTCATTGGAATAGGTTTTTCACCAGAGCTTGAAGAAGAGATTTCCATAGAGATCACACCTTCAAAAGCTTGTGCAAAAACACTTGTCGAGACGAAGAGCATTACTGCTGCACCCAGAAAAAAACGAGAAAAATATTTCATATAATTTACAGTTTGTTTAGGAAAGAAACAAACGAGTAGAGCTACAAAGGGGTTCACTTTGATAGAGATTAGAAACCGGAGCCGAATCCTTCCGTATTTTTGAGGTTAATACCTTTGTACATTTTTATAAGTTATGGCTCAACAAAAACCGATAGTTAAAGGCAAGCAGCAAAAATCATTGAATGAGGTGCGGAATTCATCGGCATCCAAAGGCACCATGATTCCCGAAAAAGCACGCGGACCGCTTTCGATATTAGCGATCTTCATTGCCCTGCTTATCTTCTTTAACGGTGTTCTCGGCAGTGGTAAAGCTTTTAACGCAGGTGATAATATCGCAAGTGAAAGCATCGTCCCCTACCTTAAAGCAGCACAAGTTGCCGGACAAAGCGTACCCCAATGGATTCCAAATATTTTCTGTGGTATGCCAAGTTTTGCTGCCTTGATGTCCACCGGAGCACGCACATACGATCTTGCGCATGAAGCATTCGATTTTGTATGCAGTATTCCCGTTGCTATCTTCGGAGGCAACGAGGCAATGATCCATATTTGGCGGTATTTCATATTCGGACTTGGAATCTATCTTCTGCTCCGAATGTGTCGGAAAACTTCGCACCTTGTCGCACTCTTCGGCGCGTTCAGTGGCATGTTCAGTACCTGGATCGTCACGTATGTGATGATCGGGCATAATACGAAAATTTTCGCAGTAATGTGTTTCCCTTATATTTTGCTCTGCATCGAAAAACTGCGTGAGGAAAAAATGAACTGGAAACAAATGCTTCTATGGGTATCGGTACTTGCGATCGCCCTGCATTTTCTGCTGGATTCTACGCATCCGCAAATGGTCTTCTATCAATTCCTTGCCATACTTATTTATTTCATTGTCTGGCTCGTAACTGATCTTATCAAAAAAAGAAACCTTCTTTCGGTTTTTCGAACAGGCATTATTACTCTCGTTATGGTCGGTGCAGCTTTTGCAATGTCGGCAGACCGCTATATGGCAACGCTTGGTTATGATGTATACTCAATTCGCGGAGCGTCGCCGCTTGTCGATCAGGCAACAGTGACCGGCGAAAAACCGAAAGCGAATGCGTCTTCAGGAGTTTCAAAATCGGGCGGTTTGGATTGGAATTATGCAACGCAATATTCTTTCTCGCCTGCGGAAATGATCACCTTCATTGTGCCCGCATGGTATGGTTTCGGCAAACTTCCATACGAAGGTCCTGAAATCCCTCAGGGCGGACGTGTGCCCGGATACTGGGGGCAGGCAACAACAACTGATGCTGCGAATTATACGGGCATCGTCGTTTTCTTCCTTGCTCTTATTGCAATATTTGCACTTTGGAAACGTGATCAGCTTGTTCCTCCTCTTGCCATTATTTCACTGTTTGCGATCTTGCTTTCCTTTGGAAATAATTTCTCGCTCATCTATAAACCGATGTTCGAGCATTTTCCGGTCTTCAATAAATTCCGCGCACCGATGATGTCGCTCGTCCTCATGCAGATGTGCTTCCCTATTCTTGCCGCACTGGCACTCGATAGGATCATCAAGATCATGCGTCATGGCGACGACAAACAACTGAAAGACCGGCTCTTAAAAGTTACGACGTATGCAATGTATGCAGCTGCTGCCTTCTTCGTGATCTCACTTGTTGGCGGTGGTGCAATTGAAAGTTCATTAAAGTCAGGCATTGCAGCGAGCGGCAAACCTGCTTCGCAATATCCTTTCCTTGCCGATCTTGCAACAAAGACTGCTGTTATGGATGCCCGTCTCTGTTCCCTCTTCGCACTTGCTGCGCTTCTGGTGCTTTGGCTTTATCAACGCGGTAAAGGCGGCATCACGTCGATCATTGCAATATCTATCGTCTTTGTTGCTTCCGCTGCCGATCTCTGGCGAGTAAGTTCGCGCCCGATGGAGATCGTTGCGAAATCGGAGTACGACCAAAATTTAAATACACATTATTATGTGGAATTTATCAAGCAGGATAAATCTCTTTTCCGCATTCTCGATCTCAATGAATCCACGTCAAATACTCCCGTTGCCTGGGGTTTGCAAACGATTGCCGGATATAGCGCTGCGAAAATGCGTGAGTATCAGGATGTTGTTGACGTTACCGGCAATGAGCAGGGACAGCTTATTTTTAATCCATTCATGTGGAGCCTGCTCAATACAAAATATATCGTTGCAAACGGAGGGATTGACTCAGTGCCGGGAAGATTTGTACCTGCATATATTTCCAAAGAGAAAGTGCAAAGCCGTGACGGCAAACCTGCGCAAACAATAGTGTGGCAGAATACGCAAGTTCTTCCCCGCGCATTTTTTGTAAATAGATATGAAGTCAAACCACCGCTTGAAATTTTACAGACAATGCGCGACGGAAAATACAATCCGCGCGATGAAGTATTTTTTGATAAGCAGCCCGATGGAATTGGTACGCTTGCAACAATACCTGTTAACGACTCAACTGAAACCGTTGTCATCACTAAATACGAAAACGAACTCATCACCATCAAGACAAAAGCAAGCGGTGATAGATTACTTTTCCTATCCGATACATGGTATCCTGATTGGAAAGCAACGATCGATGATAAAACCGATGCACCGATCTATAAAGCCGACTATGCTTTCCGTGCAATAAAAGTCCCGGCAGGCGAGCATACCGTAACATTTCGTTATGATGACCCAAAGTATACAACAGGAAAAACGGTTTCACTTGCAACAAATATCCTTGCCGTGCTCGGCTTAGGCTTAGGGTTATTTTTTGAATGGAAAAAGCGGAAGAAAGCGCCGGAGCCGGAATCCTGATTACCTGCTTGAATTTAATGCCTGATTATTATGAGATGCCTATTCAGGACTTTTCGTATCTGCTTAGCTAATAAAAAAGACCTGAAATTAGGTAGTGGTACAGTTTGATTTTCTCACTACATAAAATATATAAGTCCAGCTTTTCGGGGAATGCTTGCCCGTCTATGCTTCGTTACTTGGGTATCGTTGTATTCTTATTCAAACTACACATATGAATATTCTTTCTCTCCAAGGAATCTTTAGTTATTGTAAAATTGCGAATACGGCTACTCCTCCGATGGAGATATGCCTTAGACTGCGGGGCGTGTTTGAAGATTTTGGAAAAGTACTGAACGCAACTTGTTCGGAGCCGTTGAAAATAACTAACGGGAAAATATCATATAATCTAAAGGTCACAATAGAGGTCGAACAACAACACTTTGCCGAGCTGGATAAATTTGCCCACGAAGAATACTGGAACAGGTGTTGAATCACTAAACCGATCCTCTAAACATCAAAAAATATAAGTGCCATTTTCAAACTGTACCACTACCTATAATTAATAGATGCAATGAATATACTGTGACATTCGTTGGACGCTACTGAACTCCCGATCTACAAAGCAAACCCTCCCCATCAACGTATTTCTAATCCAAAACCAAAATGAATTATCTACATATTGTTATTCTCGACGATACCGAAGAATGTTTCGTCTCATATACTCAAATGGAATTACGGGAGCAAGTCTCCGCCTCTCTGACTCTAAGAGGCATAAATGCCCTCAACGATGAAGAATGGGCGGAATGTGTTACCGGAGAGGTCACCTGTGATAGAGAAATTGATTGCCTGCCATTTGGGGTAATATATTACTATAAGACCGAAGCGCGTTTAGTAGGGCATTTAGATGGAGTTGGGATTAAGGAGTAGAAGCTACGATTTAGAATCTCGATATTGAACTTTTGAAGCTACTAAAAAATAATCCCCTTAACTTGTCTTGACCCAAAAATTATTTTTATAAACTTAAAAAAAGCGAAATATTCGAAACTTTTTTTATATTTTTTTTGTTTTTTATAAAACTCCACGTCTCCTAAGCGTAACTTCTATATATCAAATTTTTTCTCTCCAACTTAAGAAAAAACAACTATGGCAAACGAAAATACAATCGATCCGCGCGACCGCGACAATGACAAGAAAAGTTCGTCTGGCTTGCGCAATGTAGAGCATGATTCCGAAAGCAAACACATCATAGAAAAAGATCGGGAAACACTAACCCAGAGCGGTTTTACCGAACCGGGCAGCCCGCGAACCGGTGAGTTGGATATCACTTCGGGTACTGACCCGCTCACGGCTGTGGAGGCGGGCGAAACGACTCCGTAATCTGTTCTCATTTTTTGAAAAGGGAATTGAAAACGAACATTTGCTCGGTTGCCTACGGTAAGGTGGCTCGAGCATATAAAGTCTCACTTTCCAAATAATAAACCGCCTATCATTTTGGGGTGATAAATCCTTTGTTGATAGGCAAATCAATCACCATTTAACTATTAACAGCCATGAACAACTATAATGAACCCAACATAGACAAGAGCCAAAGCGGCGGCTCTAGCCAGGTGGCTTCGGATGAAGGCATGAACAAGAAGAGTAAACCGGGTAATCAATGGCAAGAACCCGAAAAGCAAAGCGGGCAAAGGATATTTACCCAGCCGGATAATCCGCCAAAACGGCAAGGAGAGTCAGAAGATGATTCCATTGCCGACGAGAAAAAGCCCACTCGCCAAATGACAGGCGGGCCAGATAAACCCACTGCGTAATTGCGCTTCAAAGAATTTATCGAAGAGCGCGGGCACGAATCCGATGCATGGAAAGGGGAAATCTATGAAGGAGAAATGCACACGCACAGATAAAAAATAAGAAGAGCATTTCCAGCAGCAAGTCTTCATCGAAGAGGAAATCGTGAAGACCGGTTGATCGAGCTGATTAACCAAATACTCAACCACAGGCAGAATGCATTCTGCCTGTGGTTGAGTATTGTCCCGGACCAAGTTCGGGGCTTATGTACCGTTAATCTTCTTCGGTAATTTGAATCACTGTGGTTTCTTTCGGCTTTTGTAGACAAGATGTAAAAAATAGTTTGACAATATATATTGGGGGGAAAATTTATTAAGTAATGAGGGTGTTCCCTTTAATTTGCTAATTAACAAAAAGTGGTACGAAAATCTCTTACTCGGATAGTCATAATCGGAGCTGGCTTCGGCGGAATTCAGACAGCTTTGCATCTGAAAAATGTCGATGCTCAGATCATTGTGATAGACCGGTCAAATCATCATCTTTTTCAGCCGTTGCTCTATCAGGTTGCTACCGCCGGTCTCTCTCCAGGAGATATTGCAATTCCCATCCGTCGGATTTTGCGCGCACAGAAAAATACGGAAGTCATTATGGCTGAAGTATCCGGTATCGATAAACAAACAAAAGAGATCATGACCGATTCCGGAGCAATCCCCTACGACTATCTTATCATCGCCACGGGAGCGGTAAATAGTTATTTCGGTAATGATGGCTGGGCTGAATATGCTCCCGGATTGAAAACTATTGAAGATGCGCGCCTGATTCGAGGGAAAATACTCAGTGCTTTCGAACTTGCAGAGATCGAGCAAGATGTCGAAAAGAAAAAGTCGCTTCTAAGCTTCGTTATAATAGGCGGCGGACCGACTGGTGTGGAAATGGCAGGATCGATTGCCGAGTTATCACATTATGTTCTCCGTGATGAATTCCGCCATATCGATCCCCGTGAAGCGAGGATCATTTTGATCGAGGCAGGGACGCGGATCCTGGCAAACTTCCCCGAAGATCTTTCTAAAAATGCTACCCAGGAATTGCAAGCGCTCGGAGTCGAGATACTAACCGGAATACCTGTTGCAAATATTGATAGTACAGGGGTTCGCTTAGGAAATGAACTCATCGCTTCGCATACGATCATCTGGGCTGCCGGAGTGCAAGCATCGCCGGCAGCGAGTTGGCTCGGTGCCGAGCATGATAGGAGCGGAAGAGTAAAAGTCGGCGCTGACCTGATCTTGCCAGGCTTCGAAAATATTTTTGTTATTGGCGACGCAGCGTTCTCAATTGGAGATGATGGCAAGCCGCTTCCCGGCTTATCTCCTGTTGCGATGCAGCAAGGGCGTTATGTTGCGAAACTCTTGAAACGGAAATTAACGGGTGAAAGCAAGTTCAAACCGTTTCGATATTTAGATAAAGGCTCTATGGCAACGATCGGCAGATCGAGGGCAGTTGCCGTGTTTAAGGGGTTGCGTCTGACGGGATTCGTAGCCTGGCTCATCTGGCTTTTCGTTCATATTTTTTATCTTATTGGCTTTCGCAACCGCTTTATTGTCATGTTTGAATGGGCATATGCATATATTACCTATCAACGCGGCGTTCGGATTATTTCTTCGAAGAAAGAAGAAGGGTGAACAATGATTCTTGCAAATAAACAATTTGCCCCAGTGAATCTTGCAACTTATTCCTGAAATTATGTTATAGAGAAGGGGGAATTTCCCTACTAAGTAATTATCGAATACTATTTTTTCTAAGATGCAGTAAGTAAGATTATGATTGTTAATAACCCGGACAGCTTTACAACTTACCCTAATGGGCGTATTTGCGCCATTTTATCCTCAGGAATCGCCGCAGAAGATGTACTCAATGCACTACTCGAAAGCAGCATTGTGCAAGAAGATATCGAAGTATATTGTGGGCGGAAAGGCGCAATAGTGATGGATGTAGACGCCGATCACCACGGCTTGCTTGCAAAAATTGCGAAAGTATTCAGAGCCTATGGCGATATGGAAAATAAATCCATGCAGAAGTATGAAGCTGCTTTGGAAAAAGGAGAATATGTATTTGCCATTCTCGTAAAAAAAGATGAAGAGAAAGAGACAATCCGTCGGATTCTCACAAAGCATGAGGCGCGCGAAATTGAATACTTCGGTACCTGGGTCGTTGAATCGCTTAAAACTGTTTGAATAACCGTGAAGCCGATCGTTGCAAGAACGCCGTTAGTATCGGTTCGGATTTCAAGAGGATTGTTAATTATGAAACTCTTGCCATCGGATGATGAAAGATTGGCTGAGCTTTTCGCTGAGTTGAAATCCAGAAGATTTGTATTGTAAAGTCCGAGAATGATAACCGGAACTCCTTCTTTATCTATCTCCGTCGCTGTTAATTTGTTTTTCGAAGTTACGTATTCCCCTTTTTCAGGTTTGCATTAACCTGTCGAACCGGCTATGTCGCATTTGAGCAAGTGCTGGCACAAACTGCAACAGGAAGCCGGACCGCAAGGAATTTTTTTAATCAAGCCGCTTTACTTATAGCACTGCATTCATCTGCGCACTTATGGCATTCTATTGCGCATTTTTTGCAAGAGTCATTATCATGTTTTTCGCATTCTTCGGCACATGCGCGGCAGGCGTCGGCACATTGCTGTGCTGCCTGAGCATATGTTTTACTCATATTTTTGCATTCTTCTGCGCACTTGCGGCAAGCGTCAGCGCAAGCAATGCAGAGCTTTTCGCATTGTTCCATTCCCGGCATTCCTTTGCATTTAGAGGCGCAGGAATCGCATTCATCCGCGCATCGCTGACATTCAGCAATGCAGCTTTCGATTTTTTGATTTTCCATGTTTTGTTTTTTTATAGATTAATACTTCTTCAGTTCCGCTGTCGCCCGTGGGGATGGTTCTTTCATCAACTTTGTGCGTGGATTGTATCAGCTTTAGTTGTAGTGTTTTTTAGGTGCATCGCTTATATGAAAAGGGGAATGCATCTTGTTCGATTCCTTTATCTCTTCTTTTGAGGCTTCGTGGACATTGATGGTTAACGAATCGTGTGAAGTTTCTTATTGGTAATTAGCATCAATCTTCCTTGATTAGAAAACAACTTCTTTTCATGACTGAAAATAGCGAAAATACCCGCTTTGAACCAATTATCTTTCTCACTGAGGAGGAATCGGAGCCGGAGGGAGCGGCGAAGGTTTCGGAGCATTGGGTGGAAGCGGCTCCTGAGGGTTTGGTAATGGCTCAGGAAGTGGTGGCTGTTCCAGTGGAACAGGAGTCGGATGTGGAGTGTGAGTCGGTGGTATAAGAACGTCTGAAATATTCATAGTATGTGTCATAATTCGGCTTCTTTAATAGTTATGAAATGTATAACAGAGAGGAATGGTTCGTTTACAATTATCACAGTCATGTTTACCGGGCAATATTCATCTGGAAGGGAAAGTTTTACTCAGACGCGAAGGATATTTTCCTTTGTGGTATTTGATTCCGGTTTCATCATCAAAAAAAATAGGAGATAAGTAAAACTGATAGTCCTCGCTGTAAACTTGGCTTAGCCACCCTTCGTATTTCCAAGAAGAAGTACCGAGAAAGATATCCTTTGCTGCGAGTTTCGCGCAAACGTGGAATGTCGAGCGCGGGATGGAAAAATCTTAAAACGCTGTTTTTTCTTATATGAACTCAGCTACATATTATCACAACCTCTGTGATAGCTATCGCATCAATCTGCGAAGGATTGCGCACAGCCCCGATACCCAGTGCATCCATGAGCTTCGCATCATCATCAAAAAGATGAGAGCCGTATTTCATCTTGTGACATTCACCAATTCCGAATTTGACTTCGACGAACATTTCGATTCATTCATGGAGATGTTTAAATCCGCCGGGAAAATTCGCGATCTCGATATTGCGATTGAATGTTCTTCCAAAATTGCGAAAGATCACCCTGATACCGACTACAGAGGAATCGCACAGGTACTTCGAAAAGAAAGGAGAAGCAATGTCCCAAAGGTAAAAAAAATTGCCAATCAAATCCTTGCCCAAAAAAAATATGACAGCAAGGCTGAGGAAATAATTAGTATGGGAATAGAAGAAAAGAGAATAGAAAATTTTCTTAAACAAACGATGAAGAAAATTGGGAGTGAAACCCATGAGCGACTTTCTACGGAACGACTCCATAACATCCGAAAGCTTTACAAAGAAATTTTATATGTATCGAAGGCAACCGGAAAAACAGACAAACAATTTTTCGCCAAGAACTCTATCCAGGCAGATGAGTTGCAAAAGAGAATAGGAAATTGGCATAACCTTGTTATTACGACTAGTATTATAAAAGATCATACAAAAAAGGCAAAAGGGATGAAATCACTTTTGAAAGCTTTGAAAAACGAAGAAAAGAAATTGAAAAAGAAGGCGGTTCGGGAGATATCTCTTACTTCAAAATAATTTTCACCACTCTCCCTTTCTATCAAACCTCTCGTGTGAGCGGCTTTATTAGATCGGTTAGCGATACTCTCCGTGACAGAGGCAGGGACGACGTAAGACATAGCGCAGAAACTACATCGTTCCTATTCTTTGTTCATATTATTGTATTATTATCCGAATCCCCATTTATGAATACTTTTATTACACAGAGGAACTACTGCAAGATGGCGACTACAACCACTCCGCCGAACGAAATCCTTTTGAGATTGCGAGGTGTGTTTAAAGATTTCGGGAATGTAGTCGATGTAACTTGTTCCGACCCATTGATAGGAATTGTCAATGGCGGTGCTATTGGCAGTGAGTCATACAAACTAAGAGTCACAATAGAGGTCAAGGAGTGGCATATTAAAGAGATTGAGGCGTTTACTCTGCAAGAACGTTGGAAGCGGTGTTGACTCAAGTAATGTTTCATCATTTGTTCTACGAGTCCCGAAGGGACGACATAGAGCGCATCGTTTTATGCCGTCCCTTCGGGACTTTGGTAATTGTCTATTCGAACTCCGGTGGCTTATACCGTCCCTTCGGGACTCCAACCCCTCCGACAAACAACAGCACTACAAACTTGTGAACTTTAGGAAATCAAATGTTGGAAACAAAGAAGCGTCTTGCCGTTTCGCGCACGACGACAGAAAAAGAACAGATAGCCCGAAAATGCGAATATCTGGATGGGGAGATAGATCGGGTGGTATATGGGTTGTATGGGCTGAGTGAGGAGGAGATAAAAATAGTCGAGGGTGAATAGGTTAGCCTTCTTCTTCGTCTTTATTTTTTTCTGCCAAATTTTTTCCTTGAGTTCTTTTCCCAAGAACGAAAACAGAAACTAATCCAATGATAGTTGTGGTAGCAAACGTACCGGCAAGTACGTCGTGTCCATTAATTCCAAGATAGGTTGATAAACACAGACCTAAAATTCCAAGAGAAAACCCGAAAATTTGCCCGCGACTGCTTTGGCGAACTTGTTCTCTGATCACATGATCTTCTAATTTCATCCGGTGATCGGATTGCTTCTCAGCCATTGCCACAATTCTTTCGGACCCTCTGTCAATTATATCATTATAACCTTTTAAGATAATAGGTGGTGGAAGCGGACCTCTAAAAGATTCCTGAAGGCTAATTTGCCGAAGTTCACCGATAATTATCGATCGTTTATCATCGGGTAGTGTTGAGAGAAATTCTTCGAGTTCTTTCGGCAGGGAGTCCTCGCCAAATAATTTTAAAGGCTTTGGCGGATTATTTTTTTCTTGCTCTTGTGCAAGTCCTTCAATCCCACTCATGGAAAGATAATTGTGTTGCTTTTTTAGGTAATTTAGATTTCTGAGGCAATGTCAGATCTAATGCCTCTAACAAATCGCAACCAATCATACCCCAGTCATTTCTTATAGCTTTCTCATCTGCTTTTTGTGTTGTAGGAGAATAATTAAAAATAAAATAATTCCCCCACATATTAAAGACAGACCCTGTGCCCGTCAAAAATGATGGTGAAGCAAACAAAAAATCAGTATGATACTTTTTAATTTCGTCCATGACAGATAAAAAACGTTCAAATAGCAAGCATTTCGCTATATTTTGAAGCAAATTCTATGCAAATATACGCAATCTTTCAGTAATTTTACGTAAATTTTCAAAAATGTTTTCGAAAAACAAAAATATTCACTAGAATTAGCCCCCTCCAACAAACAGCAGCCTGATGCGCTTATGAAACTTGTGGAGCAGTGCTGGAAACAAAGCAGCGATTATCTTCTGCGCGTACAGTCTCTGAGAAAGAATTGATCGAACGCAAATGCAAGTATCTCGATGGGGAAAATGATAGGTTGGTTTATGCGTTGTATGGGCTGAGTGAGGAGGAGATAAAAATAGTCGAGGGTGATTAAAAGGGTTGACTAAGATTTCCCACGAATAAATTTCAAACTTACGTGTAAGTACCTTCTCAACTGCGAACCTCATCGCACAACAAATTCGGTCAATCGGATTCCTCAAAATATAATAAAATCACAAATCTTTTCTTTAATAGCTGTATTGCACCTCAAATGAGGATTTCGTAAGTTTGTATGTAATAATTCGTTGACATCAATTCCCCGTTACCCTGAAGGTTTGAGATAAATCCTTCTATTGATGTGTTAAAAAATAGCTATATCGTATCATAAAGTGTCTGTTATGCCACAAAACATACTAAAATCGCCCCAATTTGACACTGCCGTCGCAGGCGGCGAAATCCGTTCTTTGCCGAAATTACGTATGGATAAGGAGAAATCGAACTATGAGGATTTGCAGCTACTCACCCTTATTTCACAGGGTGATCAAAAGGCTCTTGCAAACCTTTACGATAAATACGGAAGGTTAATTTATTCATTAACCCTTCGCATCGTGCGTAATGAAGATGAAGCCCGCGAATTACAGCAGGACGTTTTTCTTCAGGTATGGCATAAAGCGACACTTTTCGATAACGAGCGCGGCAGCTTCGTTACCTGGCTTGTTACGCTTGCCCACAACAAATCCATTAATACGCTTCGCTCCCGCCGCTACAAGAAATCGGCTCTGGAAGCGAAACAGGATATTGGCGATATCACGAACGATGCAATCGTTGATCATCAGACCCCTTTGCGAGATGCAATGGAGAACGATGAACGACGTCACGTGCTGCAAGCCTTAGAACAAATACCGGAGCAGCAGCGCAAGGCGCTCTATCTCTCGTATTATGAGGGCTATTCCCAATCCGAGATCGCCGAAATGCTTGGCGAACCATTGGGTACGATCAAGACACGGATGAGAAAGGGTATGATGAAATTAGTTTCGATCCTGGGCGAAAAATAGTTTTTGTTTTTTAGATTGTCGTTAAAGTTTTCGGTTTCCGTTAAGAGCTTCATTCTTAGTTGTTTATAGTGGCTCAATTTAAATTGAGCCATACCAGTTGTTCTATCTTAGTTCTTGTTTATATTGTTTATTCTTAGTTCATGTCAAACGATCTAATTTATACTGATGCCGCCCGCGAACACATCGAGTACCTTAGCTCGGCGTATGTTCTCGGAGCGTTGAATGATGACGAAGCCGGATTGCACGAATTTGAAACATTGATCGAATCCGGCAATCCGCTTCTGGCAGCAACGCTTGAACAAATGTTCGAAGCTTCTGCTGCTCTTGCCTTAGCAGCACCGCAGATCGCGCCGCCGCCTGCTCTGAGAGCTTCCTTATTGGAGCATATAGAAAAATTAAAACTCTCGCAAAACGGAGCAGCGGCAAATGCTTCGTATGACAATATTCGCAAACCTGTGCCATCTGAGGATGCTATCCGCTTAAAGCGCCGCACAAGGTATTTTATCGGCACAAGTATTTTTTCAGGACTTCTCCTTTGCGTCCTTCTCGCAATGAACGTATCGAAATCAGCTAAACTTGAGCGCAGCAATGATCTGATGCGAGCTCTTCTGAGACAAACAGATTCATTACGCTTGATTAGCGGTACCATCACTAAAAACGAGACCGACACCGTTACTTTAGCCAATGACCCGGCGCCGAAGAGCAACGAAAATCTTAATCATTTTTTCGCAATGTTTGGTGAGTCTGATGCCAGACTTGTGACGCTGGCCAGTGCACCTCTGGGAACAACACGTGAACATCTGTTTTTTAGTCCGAAGCAAAAAAAGATCGCTTTACTCCGCGAAGGACTTCGCCCTCTTGACCCAAATAAAACCTATGAACTCTGGGCAACGATCGGATCTAAACCTCCGATAGCTATCGGCACCTTTAAGGTTGATGCCGTTCGAAATCCTTCCGTCTATACATTCCCCACAAATCTGAAAAATGCTGATTCTTTTGCCATCTCGATCGAAAGCGGCAGTGGGGGAAGCATCCGCAAAGGTGATGTGATCTTTACCGGTGCAGTACCGAAAGCCGGTATAAATTAGTAGCCGCCTCCTTCTATTCAAATCATGCTTACACCGGATCGAAGATCCGCAGAGAGGAATGCCTGCGCAATAATTTTCGATGATATTATGCCTTTACCAACCAAGAATCTTTAGATTTCTGGTACTAATCCATAAAGCTCAACCAGAGTGTCATCCTATGTTGCTTGACCACGTGCATTTCTTGTTATGAAGTGACCCGACAGAGAGCGGGGAGAGGTCAAAGATGTCATAGGTCATAGAAGACCGTTCGGAATGGTTGACCGCCCCGCTCTTTTGCTGTGCAAAGC
>JBBQGG010000024.1:0-41303 GCA_038322815.1 Kapaibacterium sp. (SeqCode) | reverse complement strand
ATCACGGATGATATTATGAAAATAAACATCTCGGAATGGAATACGGTCTTCCATTTTTTCACGAGGCATTCCATTTGCCATTTCCATCCCATGAGTGAATTCAATTCCTCCCATGATCATGCGTGCAACCCAGAAGAAAATAATATCGGGCGCAGTCGATAGCAAATTTCCGGGGTAAAATGTTTGCAAGTCTTTCGTATTCTCAGGCCAGCCGAATGTTGCAAATGGCCAGAGCCAGGATGAAAACCATGTATCAACCACATCTTCATCTTGACGCAGTGCACCTTTATAGCCTGCGGCATCCGCTTTTGATCGTGCTGATGCTTCATCTCGTCCGACAAAAATTTCTCCGGCTTCACCATACCATGCCGGAATGCGTTGTCCCCACCAAAGCTGACGCGAGATACACCAGTCGCGGATATTCGTCATCCAATGACGATAGGTATTGATCCACCGTTCAGGATGAAAATGAATGAGACCTTCTTCGACAACTTGTAGAGCAGGTTCGGCAAGCGGTTTCATTTTTACGAACCACTGATCGGATAGATATGGCTCGATCATTTCGCCGCCTCGTTCGGAATAACCGACAGAATTGGTATAGTCTTCGATCTTTTCAATAAGCCCAAGCTCTTCAAGATCAACAAGAATTTTTTTGCGTGCAACGTAGCGATCAAGTCCTACATATTTTCCACCATGCTCATTGATATGAGCCTTCGTATCCATTACATTTATCTGCGGCAGGTTGTGTCGCTTGCCGATCTCGAAATCATTCGGATCATGAGCAGGTGTGATCTTCACACACCCTGTTCCGAATTCTTTATCGACATAATCATCGGCAATGATCGGGATCTCCCGATTCATCAAAGGCAGCATCAGTTTGCGCCCGACTAAATTTTTATATCGCTCATCAGTCGGATTTACAGCAACGGCAACGTCGCCAAGCATTGTTTCGGGACGTGTTGTTGCAATGATAATAAATTCAGGTTCACCGGCTTTACGGTCAATGAGCGGATAGCGGAAAAAATGCAGCTTCCCTTTCGTCTCTTTATGAATTACTTCTTCATCAGAAAGCGCAGATTGGGCAAGCGGCGACCAATTAATAATTCGCTTGCCGCGATAAATCAAACCTTTTTCAAAGAGACGAACGAATGCTTCGAGTACTGCTTTCTCATATTTTTCATCCATCGTGAAAGTGAAGCGCCGCCAATCAGGTCCACAGCCAAGAGCACGAAGCTGCTTCTCGATAAAATCGGAATGCTCATGCTTCCACTTCCAAACTTCTTCGACAAATTTTTCGCGACCAAGATCGTAACGAGTCTTTCCTTCTTCACGTAATCTTTTTTCAACCTTCGTCTGCGTTGCAATTCCTGCATGATCGGTACCGGGTAGCCAGAGAGCTTCATGACCGAGCATTCGATGATAGCGAATATAGGTATCCTGAATAGTATTATTGAGCGCATGACCCATGTGCAGAATGCCCGTCACATTCGGCGGCGGCATACAGACGACAAAAGGCGGCTTATCATTCGCGCGGCGACCGGTCGGATCCTGCGGCACTTCATCGGGGCGATAGGCGTAGAATAACCCTTCTGCTTCCCAGGCAGAATACCATTTCTTCTCCACATCCTGCGGTGCGTAAGCCTTCGCTAACTCTTTTTTCGGAATCTCTGACATTATTAATAAAATATAGTCAGGATATAACGTTTATAGGAGCGGGAGGTTCAATGCAAGTATTGGTTTTTGAGTTGCGGACACTTAGCCTGAAACAAATTAATTACATACGTCTCAATGTTCTATACATAAGTTTTTTAAACCCAAATAAGACCATGAACAGAAGAACACTTTTACAATCAGCCGGATTAGCAGGGATCGCGGCTCTTATACCTTTTAGGAATTCCAGAGCTACTCAAAAAGCGCTCTCATCGGTTTTTGGTATATTGGATGGATGTGTGCTTGTTCCGACCGTAGAGGTCGGACCGTTTCCATGGCCATCCGGTGACGGAAAGACATTAAGCACCGATCAAATACTCTTCCGGAGGGATATTACAGAAGGTATTTCCGGAGTGCCGTTCACCCTAATACTATCTCTGGTCAATGTGAATGATAACGGTAACCCGATCACGAATGCAAACGTCGTCGTTTGGCATTGTGATAAAGCCGGCGATTATTCCGAGTATGCAAACCAACAGGGAGGACTTGATGAAACCGGAAAATCTTTTCTCCGAGGCATACAAATGACTGATGCAAATGGACAAGTCACATTTAAAACAATTTATCCGGGCTGGTATCCGGGAAGAACAACACATATACATCTTGACATATTTTTAGGGACTGTTTGGAATGTTGCAAGTCAGATTGCATTTCCTGAAAATATTTCCTCTGCTGTTTATAGTACCTCACTCTATTCATCTCGCGGTCAGAAGGATACACCGAATTCTTCAGATAATGCTTTTGGAGCTAAATTGTCAAGCCTCTTGCTCAATGTCACAGGCGATTCAACTAACGGCTATACCGGCACCCTAACCGTTCCAATATCTGCTCCGAAAAGTATTGTCGAACCGGAAACAGGCGGACAATTCAAACTCGGACAAAATTATCCAAATCCGTTTGAAGATATGACGACGATTCCCTTCACATTAACGAATCCCGCAAATGTACTTATCGAAATTTTTGATGTGAATGGCAAAATGTTGGTGGAAGTAGTGAACGAGCGGATAAGCTCAGGGAAGCAGACCATTGCAATAAATAAAATCATTAACGGGGTGAGGCTTACTGCGGGGGCGTATGTGTATCAACTAACAGTTGAAAATAGTGGCGGCACTTTCCGACAAAGTAAAATGCTGACAGTTAATTAATTTCTTAAATACACAAAAAAAAAGACGGATTTTACATCCGTCCTTTTTTTCTATAATATTTTAATTTTAACTTACGATCTCGAATACATCGTTATACGGCGTTGCGAATTTATCGCAGGCTTCCTGAAGCGACGTAGCTTCAATGACGACGTTGATATCGTTCTCGCCATGAAACATCTGCCTGATGATCTTAAATCTTCTCGGATCGCCAACTGCATAAGGAGGCTGAAGAGCCGATGACATGAAAGTATATTTGCGGTTTACATTCTTCTTTTTCGAAGGACGTTCTTCAGGATCGCAGGAGATCGCTAAAAAAACATAACTAAAATTCTTGTTAAGATACGTGGTCTTAACTATTGCCTCTTCCGGAGATTCGATTACTACTTGATATTTCATTAATTAAAGAACACATTTATAGGGAAAAGGGTGCAGTAATAAATGAGTAATAAAATATATCGGTATTAAAGCACTCCGAGTAGTTCCCTGGCTTCATGGCATGGTGAGCAAAGAACTTCGGAATTTGTAATTGAGATATCATCTCTTGTGCGCAAAGAGGATTTGGAATGAACGTACCACTTCATTCCGAATTTAGTATTACAACGTCCAGTGTGCCCGTGCGTGGTTCGCTGACATTCGCATTTGCCGCTCGATCTTCTATGTGCTTGCTCCCTGATCGGTTGTGTAAATTCCATACATTTTATCTCCTGATGAAATTCAAAACAATGTGGTATTGCAGATACTCCCTTTCCAGGGAGTATCATTCTTATACTTCAATTAACTTACTTCGGTGCCTGAGTGGAAGTTTGAGTTTTGGTGGTAGTTGTGTTGTGCTTAACTACTCCGACTCTTGAGCGCGAAGAGCGAAGTCTTACAGGGTGCTCTAATTGTCCGCGATGCAATCCCCGGTTGGCGCGATGTTTATAGTGGCCTTTATGTTTGCCGACATCCATGTGATTCCCGTTGTCCTGCGCGAATATACTCGCAGACGCTCCGAATAAAATAACCAAAACGGTAATGATATTTAATAGCTTTTTCATCGTTATATTTTAAATGTTGAAATATTTTCAGGGGAAGTGACTTAACAGAGAATATGGGGTTTGAAATTAACATTTGTCAAAAGCACTTTCGTTCAAATAACCCCCCTTATTTTACGCGTATTATGAGATCATATTTACTACGAGAAGAAAATATTATCATTCCGGTATAAATTCCGGCTTATATTTGTGTCGTATTCATGAAATAAAATACTTGAAATACCGACTTTTGCTTTGAAACAAAGTCTGATCTGATGTGTCATCACAGGATACTTGTGTTTTACCCTTAAATCATTCCATCATTTAACTTCGAAAATGCGACACATTCTACTTTTAGTATTCTTTTTATCTTCTTTTATATCAGAGTCTTATAGTCAAGGTATAAAAGCAACATTCACACCATCTTCTCGTTTTTTTTCTTCATATGGAAATGTAACGACGGGAAAATTTAAAGACCAGACCATTACAATAAGAAATGATTCTAGTTCTACCGGAACGTTGGTTTGCTCTGTTTCAGGCCCGGCGGGTACAGACTATTCAGTAATTGGTCCCACGAGTTTCGGCGTAAATATAGGGCAAACATATTCACTGACCATTCGCTTCCAACCTACCGCTGCAGGTAGCTTTCGAGACACGATTTATATTGCACATAATGCTGATACTTCCGGAACATTTAAAAATCCGTCACGATATGCATTAAGCGGTACAGGGGTTCTACCTGATACATTTCCAAAAATTACTGTAAATACCGGTGGTTTTGGCACCTTCCTTAATCTTGGAAACGTAACAGTTGGGAAAACCAAAACTGCTTCCTTCACGATCAAAAATTCCAGTGATACGATCCGTACCTTGACAGGTAATGTCGGTTTACCGTCTACATCCCGTTTCTCTATTATTTCAGGAGGAGGTGCATTTTCATTGGATACAGGAAAGATCCATACAGTTACGTTAAGCTTTGCTCCGGATACTGTTGCTAATTTCTTGCAGGACTCGATCATTATTTCGAGTAATGCCAACAGTGCAAATAATAGAATCAAGGTAACAGTCGTTGGCAACGGCATAAAAAACGATACCTTTCCGCAGATCACGGTGAGCGGCATTCAAATGGGAAACATAAATTTCCGAAATGATACCCTTCCAAATGCAAAAACATTGACATTCACCATGCGTAACACTTCAGATTCGCTTCGTACGCTTACGGGAAATGTGTTAAGTCCGGGTAGTCCGTTCGCAATTACTTCGGGATCCGGAGCATTTTCATTAGATTCGGGAATGACGAAGGTAGTAACCGTAACTTTTACTCCTACAAAGGTTGGAATCTATACAGACACTATAATCATAACAACAAATTCCGATGCTCCTAATCAGTTGATCAAAATTCCTTTAAATGGTGTGGGAGTTGTTATTTCGGGACCAAGGATCAGCGTTCGTCCCCCATCGTTAAATTTTGGAACCTTGATTTTGAATTCACAAATAATCACGCTTTCCACAACGATCAAGAATCTGTCAGATTCATTAAAAGATACCTTAACAGGATCTGTATCTGTGCCGGGTATTCCCTTTACCACCCCATCGGGCAGTGGAAATTTCCGTCTAGCCCATAATGATTCTCTGCATATCACCGTTCAAATGGCAACGGATAAATCCGGTACGTTTAAGGATTCGATCATTGTCAATTCAAATTCGAATGATAATTCAAAACATTACGTCATTCGCTTAAGCGGTTTTATTGCACCTGTAGGAGCAGTGAAAAGCGGGGATCAGGGAAATACAAATTTCCTTGTAGCAATGCCAAATCCATTCAATCGAAAAGTTGACATCAGTTTCTCACTGAACTCTACATCGCTTGTCAGCATGAGAATTTACGATATGACAGGTAAGGAAGTCTTTCTCAACCGAGAACGTTTATATCCGGCCGGGGTGCAGCAGATCGAATGGAATTCAAATGCTTTTGCAAGCGGGGCTTACCTTTGTCTGCTGCAAATAGGAAAAGAGACCAGGTCGATACGAGTTATAAAGGATTAATTTTTTTTTAAGAATAAGGGCGGGATTAATATCCCGCCCTTATTCTATGCGATTTCATTAAATACTATATGAATCCTCTATTTTGCTTCTGCCAATAATTTCGATACTTGATCCCAATTAATGAGATCCCACCAAGCAGCAATATAATCTGCGCGCTTATTCTGATACTTCAAATAATATGCATGCTCCCATACATCTAATGCAAGAATCGGAGTACCTTTAACCGGACAAATATCCATTATAGGGTTATCCTGATTAGGCGTAGAGCCTATTTCAAGTTTTCCATTCTTTGCAACTAACCATGCCCAGCCCGAACCAAAACGTTTTACTCCGGCATCACTCATTTTCTTTTTGAATTCCTCGAACGAACCGAAGCTGCTATTTATAGCATCTGCGATCGCTCCACTCGGCGCACCACTGCCTCCCGGCTTCATGATCGTCCAGAAAAGCGAGTGATTATAATGGCCTCCGGCATTATTGCGAACGGCATCGGAATATTTTGAAGCATTCATGCACAATGATTGAAGCGTGGGACTTTCGATCTTAGCTTCTATAACTGCTTTGTTAAGATTTGAAACGTATGCAGCATGATGTTTATCATGATGGATTTGCATCGTCATCTTATCTATTGCAGGTTCAAGTGCATCATAAGAATATGGAAGTGCAGGCAAAGTGAATGCAGCGTCTGCATCATGAAAAATCGTATCTTCACCTGCTAACTCTGGATGAAGAATATTTTCTGAAGACATTCGAGCATGAGCTGGAGAGTATATTAATGATTCACTAACGCCGGCTAGAGCCAAAAGGGCTGTCTTCTTTAAAAAATCGCGACGATTACTGTTGTTTTTCATAAAGTATTACATTTCATCTGCAACTAATTTCTTCTTTAATTGCGATATATGCCAGGTGATATTAATATCCTTCGGACACGCTTCAACGCAATTAAAGATCGTATGGCAGCGCCAGATACCATCGGCAGAATCTAAAGCTTCCGTGTGCTCCTGCGCACCTTCATCACGTGTATCAAAAGCAAAGCGGTAGCCCTTTAAAATTGCAGCAGGTCCAAGATAATTTTCATTCGACCACAGCGATGGGCAGCTTGTCGTGCAGCAAGCACACATAATGCACTTTGTCGATTCCATCAGAAGTTCCGCATCTTCATTGGATTGATAACGCTCCATCTCCGGCGGCGGCGTTTTCGAAATAAGATAGGGCTTAACGAGTTCATACTTCTTAAAGAAATCCGTCATCTCGATGACAAGGTCTTTGACGATAGGTAAATACGGAAGGGGCTCAATAGTTACGATCTTTCCATCACCCATACCTTTGATATCCTGAAGAAGGAGCGAGCATGCCAATGTATTCTTTCCATTGATCTTCATCCCGTCCGATCCGCACATTCCATGTGCACAGGAACGGCGGAAGGTCAGTGTACCGTCATGCTTCCATTTAATATCATGTAAAGCATCCAAGACGCGGTATGTACCCTCAAGTCCATCAAGTGTGAAATCCTGAAAATATGGCTTTGTATCCTTCTCAGGATTATAGCGCTGAATACGAAAAGTAACTTTCATCAAGTGTTTAACAAAACTTAATTTTACAAAATTACGACTTTTTCAAACATTTACTTGCATTTTGTCTAAAAATGAGTTATATTTGTACTCTTTCATATATTATGGAGAATTAACCTTATGAAATATTTGATAGCATTTTTACTTTTCAGTATTGTAACAGTTACAGTTAAGGCACAAATCTCATTCTCTGCGGATGAGTATTTTGGGTCCTTTTCAAATATGGCAAATACCGGAATATCCTACTCGTCGAGCGATCTTTCGGGGCTTGATGCTCTCATTGCAAAAGCCGGAGCAGGGATGAACTGGGATTTCGGAAACAGGGCATATACTCAAGACGCTGCATCTGCATCGACTACAACTATTTTACCTCCGGCAGGGGCTCCCAAGGCCGACGACCCTGACTTTGCAAGCGCAACGCATGTCTTGCGGTCAACACCTAATGATCCGACAAAGCCTGTGGGTTACTTATTTGTGAAGTTTAACCAGGACGGTTTATGGTTTATCGGTTTCAGCCAGGATAGTGCAGGAGTCAAGACAAAAATTGCAGCGTATGCACCCCCTTTACAGCAAATAAAATTCCCACTTCAATATCAACAATCTTGGCAATCGACAAGTGATGTTCATGTTGAAGGATTTCCGCCTGGTACGGTCTACACGATCAAGGATGAAGCTATTGCCGATGCCTATGGTACACTGATCACACCGACATCAGTTCATAAAGTCCCATCTTCTCCAATGGCTTCTAATGATGCCTTACGTGTTAATACCAAAACGACGACTACAATTGCTTTTCCTCCTTTTTTAAACCAAACAACGGTCACTTATACCTACCAATGGTATACAAAGAACGGACACGGTGCGACCATTGACGCTGATACCAATAAGCAGCCAACCGGAGTATCGTATTCAGTTCTGGGAAGCAACGCAGTTGCAAATTATTCTTCTGCAGAAGATATCATGGATATTCGCCTTTCAGTTAACCCGGCTTCAAATACCGAGACCAACCTGTTCTATACAATGAAGCAAGACGGAAATTCTCAAGTAAGTGTAGTGGATCTGTTTGGAAGAAAAGTTATTATGCTTCAGAATGGCAGAGCCGTTGCAGGACAAAATATTATTCCGATCGATCCGAGCAAACTTTCTGCCGGAATATATTTTATCCGTGTCAATGCTGACGGGATGACAGCAATCAGGAAGCTGATTATTACAAAATAAATATCTTTTACTCTAATAAAAAAGGCGGAGGAAACTTCGCCTTTTTTTATTTTCTCTCGACCACCGGCACATGGATTTGCACCGGCTCTAAACCTCCTGCTCGTAAGGAATGGACTTTATTCACTTCGCGATGAGGACGATCGGCAGAGACTTTCGCAGCAAATTCTTCGGGAAATCGTTGGATAGTAAATTTTACCGGCCATGCTGCGGCTTCACCGAGAGCACAGATGGTTCTGCCTTCGATATTTTTTGCAACATCTTCGAGTAATGCAACGTCTGCGGTTGAACCTTCCCCTGCGTTGATACGCTTCAAGACTTTCAACATCCAGCCCGTCCCTTCGCGGCATGGAGTGCACTGTCCGCAGGATTCATGCCAATAAAATTTCGAAATGCGCTGAAGGACTTTTACAATATCTGTATCCTCATCCATCACCATGATTCCACCGGTGCCAATAGATGAACCTGCCGCCTTCAAACTTTCAGCATCCATCTTTATACCTTCAAGTGCGTCACCTCGTAACGGAGGCATTGATGAACCACCGGGAATCACCATCTTGATCTTTTTATTTCCTGTTACACCCTGCGCATAATTATAGATCATATCTGTGAGCAATGTACCGGAAGGCACTTCATATACACCGGGACGGTTGACGTGACCACTCACCCCAAGCAGAAGCGTCCCCGGATGTTTTGGCTCACCAATCTTTGAATATGCATCGGCGCCCATTTTGAGGATAGGTGGAATATTGGCGATAGTCTCAACATTATTGATCGTCGTAGGATAACCCCAGAGACCAAAATTTGCGGGAAATGGAGGCTTAATACGGGGGTAACCACGCTGACCTTCAAGTGAATTCATTAATGCCGATTCTTCTCCAACGATATATGCACCGGCACCCTTATGAACGGTAATATCTACTGAATATGCAATTCCATCTCCGGTCGGCTTAAAAGTCTCTCTCATCTTTTCTCCGATGAAGCCTTTTGCATAGGCATCAGCAACTGCCGCTTCGACCATCCGAAACCAATGAGCATATTCCCCTCGAATATAAACGTAAGCATGATTAACCTGCATTGCATAGGAAGCAAGCAAGATTCCTTCGATCATTTGATGCGGGTTGAATTCAAATATCTGCCTATCTTTAAAAGAACCAGGCTCGGATTCATCTCCATTGATGAGTAAAAACTTTTTGCGTTCATTGCCTTTCGGCATAAAAGTCCACTTTAATCCCGTTGGGAACGCTGCACCGCCTCGGCCACGAAGTCCGGACCTTTTGACTTCATCGGTGACCGCTTCAGGCTTCATTGAAAAAGCTTTATGCATGATCTCGCCATATCCGCCGTTTTTTATATAGACGTCTATGTTGCGTAGATTTGGTATATCAGGTAGTATGAGTTTCAAAATTGTTATTCTTAAATTACTTTATTTTCATGTCATTGTGAGAAGGGCTTTAGCCCGAACGAAGCAATCTAAATTTTCCAACTGCTTCTTATCTCGAGCGTTTAGATTGCTTCGTCAGTCGCTATCGCTCCATTCTCGCAATGACACTAAGACTGATTTGTTAACTCCGGCATTTGAACAGTATTCTTCGGCTCGGGTACTTTCCCACTCGATCGTATCTGCGAAATCACCGTGATTGCATCGTCTCCGGAAATTTTTTCAAAAAATATTTCTCCTACTGCCATCATCGGCGCGCCGCCACATGCGCCCATACACTCAACTTCTTCGAGAGAGAACATACCATCCTCTGTGCGCTCTAAATGTCCGATCCCAAGATTTTGCTTCATGGTATCATAGATCTTCTCGCCGCCGCGAAGCATACAACTTACATTCGTGCAGACTTGTATGTGATGCTTCCCCATCGGCTTCTCAAAATACATGGTGTAGAAACTAACGACACCAAGTACATGACTCTTTTCCACTTCACAAATGCGGGCAGCTTCTTCCATTCCCTGCTGATCGATCCAGCCGTTTTTCTCCTGAATACGCCAAAGGACAGGAAGCAGAGCTGCCTGTGGTTTTTCATAGCGCTTGATAAGCGCTGATATCTCGCTGTATTCTTGTTCAGTAAACATATTTGCAAAAATACGAACAGACCACTCCATATTTCCCAAACTCCCCTATTTTTCCCCTCTTCCTCTGTTCATCTTTCATCCTTCATCCTTCATCCTTTCCCCCGCGAAGCCCCCATACCTCTATATAAATCAATAGTATAGCAGTGCGCGCGCGCATTTTATCTTTTAAAACCGAAGAGTCCGCCAATGGCGGACTCTTCTTTCAAAATTATTCCCATTACCTCTCTTTTCATTGTTTGCTAATGGTTAAATACGAACGATCTTCTACAAAGATACGAAATAAAAAATCGTTGCAAAAAAAACGCACCCTCTCATTGCTAAGAAGAGGACTGGGGTGAGGAAAGGGTTATTTCTCATGTATAAGCTTGACTGTCTTTACTTCGCCGAATCCCGTAGAGATTCTTGCATAAAGTGTTCCGCTTGGAAGTTTGCTACCATCAATTTGAATGGTATGGGTTCCTGCTTCAAGAGAACTTCCCTTTCCATCACCCCAAACAAGTCTGCCGAGATCATCATATACAGCGATGGTTGTATATGCCATGCGGTTCAGTGTGAAATCCAAAGTCGTTTCATTTTTGAATGGATTCGGATGTAAAGTGAAGGATGCAAGATACTGGCTTGGAAACAAGATCGGAGATGGCCCTGCCAAATTATGACCTAGCAAGAAGCCCAAGCCGAGTGAATCAAGAGATGGTAAATGTTCGAGATCATAACCTGCACGAACCAATGAAATACTATCGGTTTGATAGTGCTTTTCGGCGCTGCCACCCCAGCATTCAGGATGATAGTAGCGGATATATTTTTCAACAGCGAAAGTTCCAGTGGCTTTATAGTTCCCATATTGGAAAGTATGCTCAATCGCATTCATGCACGTACAGAAATATTCCGGCTCAAGTGTATTCAAATATAAAACCGATATTAACCAAGCGCGGTACTGATCAAATCGGCTTGTGTCATTACTCAGGAATTGCACTGCAGCGGTGATAGTATTAAATACTTGCCAGGAAGTACTATCCGAAACTGCGCAATGTTCAATATAGGTACGTAAAGTGTCATATTGCATTTTAGCTTCTTCTTCGTTTGAAGGTTTCGCTGCTGCCCATGTTTTTAGATGGACGCATGTATCGGTCCAGAGCGGAACAGAGAGTGGAGATTCACCTCTTGATCCGATCTTCTGGGAACCAGAATAACCCGAGCAGCTAAAATCCCCGGAGGAATCGCGCCAACTTAAAAGATCTCGGACTGAAGTTTCTGAAAATACCGATGCTGCGCAGAAAAAAACTGCACAGCATCCGGCAATCAACCTCCCCAACCCCTCCTTCAAAAGGAGGGAGGATAATGTTTTTTTATTTTTCATGTATAAGCTTGACTGTCTTTACTTCGCCGAATCCTGTAGAGATTCTTGCATAAAGCGTACCGCGTGGAAGTTTGCTTCCCTCAATTTGAATGGTATGCTTTCCTGCTTCAAGAGAACTTCCCTTTCCGTCACCCCAAACAAGTCTGCCGAGATCATCATATACTGCCACTTGAATATACGCCATCCTATTCAGAGTGAAATCGAGAGTCGTTTCATTTTTGAATGGATTCGGATTTGAGGTGAAGGATGCAAGATACTGGCTCGGAAGCAAGATCGGAGATGGGCCTGTCGAATTATGATCTACCAAGAAGCCCAAGCCGAGTGAATCAAGAGATGGTAAATGTTCGAGATCATAACCTGCACGAACCAATGAAATACTATCGCTTTGATAATGCTTATCGTCACTGCCACCCCAGCATTCAGGATGATTGTAGCGGACATATTTCTCTACAGCGAAAGTTCCTGTGCCTTTATACTTCCCATATTGAAACGTTCTTTCAATTGAACCTAAGCACGCACAGAAATATTGCGGCTGAATTTTATTCAAATAAATAACTGATATTAACCAGGCGCGGTATTGATCGAATCGGGTTGAATCAGTACTCATATATTGAACGGCTGCAGTGATAGTCTGAAATGCTCGCCAAGAGGTGCTATCCGAAACTGCGCAATGTTCGATATACAAACGAAGTGTATCATATCGAAGTTTGTAAGCTGCTTGATCACTTGGCATTCCGTACATGAATTCTTTCAAGTGTGCACACGTATCTGACCAAATAGGAATGGTAAGAGGGTCTGTCCTTTTCGATATATGTTCTGATCCAGAATATCCTGAACAGCTAAAATCGTCGGAGGAATCGCGCCAAATTGTTATTACACTATTGGGTATCGAACCGCCGGTGGTAGATGTATAGTTTACAGAAAAGTTCGTTGAAGGCGGGGAAAGCAAAGTATGTGGATCGATAGTTGTTCCGGAAGGCTCTTCCCAATGATTATTATCTATACTTCCGATAGTAGCCATCGTTGTTATACCTGTTGCAATTAGTTTTGGAGTTGATGTAGTCGCAATAATTTTATTGAGACCCCAACTTCCCCAGGAAGAAACAAGTCGGCCGAGATCAACTTTCTGGTTATTATCCGCAAGCATAATTTGTGCCTCACTCGAATATGTCCCATTATTGGTAATGACATTGTTAGCGGCAAAATCATGATTAGTTGAACCGCCATGAATACCTGTCAAATCTACGTTTGCAAAATCAAAAGCACCTCCTCCGTTTATAAAAATTCCGCTTGATTTAGAGTTTATTATGCTCGAATGTACTATAGAGGGGTTGTCATTCTCCCCACTGATATAACCAATGCCACAATTGGTTATTGTGCATAAATTGACATATCCATCATAATTGTCAGACTCAATACCTAAAGTACCCGCAGAATTAACTAATGACCCATTTAAATCGGTAAGTGTATTATTACACAGATATGAGTGCGTCATTGGTGTACCCGTAATCGCAGTACTCGTTATCCTTATGCCCGTAGCGAATAAATCTTCTGTTATAGTATTATTTTCGACATTTGCTGTCGAATTATCTAATTCAATTGCAGCTTCTACTAATCCAGAATAATCAGTTGGTAATGAATGCCCACTTAATGAAACATAATAATCGAAATGATTTCCGTTAACATTCACCTGAGAGAACTTACCGGTCGTATTAAAATTTCGGATAAGAATACCGGGAGCCACATCAAATCCCTGTCCGCATGGTGAGCCTAGGACATTTTCGAAAGTATTATTTTCAATTTTAATATCTGCATAATTCGATGTAGAACATCCATTAGAACACCCTTCACAGCCATTTTCAACATAAATCGGAAAAAGGTCCCAATCGTCAATTGTTGAATGCGTCACTTCAAGTCCACCCAACCCTGGCGAGTAGGCATGGAACTGGATTCGAGTGAAATTATCATGATCGAATACGACCTTGTCAGGTTTTGCATCATCTGAGCATCTCCGACCGTCATATAAAATAACCGCTCCTGCACCACCTGGTGGTACATCACCAAATGACTCGTAATTCGTATAATGATTGTTCGTGGAGAAGAGTGAATGACGACTGGAACTTTCGGTGGCATTCTGCGTCGTTATCATCATAATTACGTTCAATAGAATATTTTCGGGATCAGGCCCTTCATTATGAATCCAATCCCTGATAGGAATAAAAGAATTTATTTTGCTTTGATCAATTGTCGTTGTCGTACTGATACGAAGTAAACCATTTGCAGGGCAGTTTATGCCTGTTTTATTCATTGGAGTAGAACAGCTATTCTCAGCCTTCACTTCGCATGCTGTGACCTGTGTGGGATCCTGTATCGGAAAAATGTTCGGATCATTGAGTATATTAATCGTTGAAAGTTTTGACTCCAAATCATAACATTCCCAAAAAGTCGCCCCACCATGAATATTGAGCATCGCAGGCGAATTTGTAACACCGGTAATATTAATGGTCAACGCAGGAGAATAGCTATTCCAATCAGCGAATGAAGAACTACCATAATAGTCCCATGTCGAGCCTGGGTTAATTGTGATTGATCCTGCAGAAGAATTTTTTGCAATATTGCAGACCGGCATCGTATATAAATTCGCCAGTTGTGCACCGCTTGAAGAACCTACTGTTAAAGCCAAGCCTGTCGTGGAATACGTCAACGAGCCAATATTTGCTTGAGCAAAAAAAATACCATCGCTTGCCGTGGTTCCGGGATATTGCTTATACATACCGCTTGTTGTGCTTCCGCCATTTACCGCTCCATAATTTGGATCGGACCAAATAGTCATTTTAACTCCATCTTCAAGAAGTGCGCCTGAAGTCCCGCCATGACTTGTGCCATCAGCAACCATGCATTTGTTTGTTAGGAGCGTATGTTCTTCGATCGGTTCATCGAATACTCTGATGTCTCGCACGTAATAATGTGTCGGCGTCATTCCGTCCGTACCATTGCTTCTCCAATGAATATGAACACCCATTTGATTCACTGCAGCGCAATACGAGGTTGGGTCTTCCAATATAGTACCTGTTTGATTAAGAAGAAGTCGGGTATCAGGAGTCCCCGCATTTGCAAACCCGTTATCAAATCCGCGCAGAATGACAAGAGGATTGATAAATACATTAGTACTATTATTTTGATATAGTGGCTGGTAAAGACAGTGATACTGATTGTAGCCATTAGTTAAATTCTGGTTGTCGTAGGGATTTGCAAAACCGGTAATAAATTGATCTTTTATACCTTTAAGAGTGAATGTAGCAGGTGTTGCTGGCGGGGGATAACTTGCGCCGCCGCCGGTATTCTGCAAACCATCTACATAGGTTGCAATTATCTCAGTACCGGGATTGAAATTCAATCCTTTGTACAAAATAAAATCATGATCGAAACCGGGGAATAAAGCTAATGGACCTTCAAGTACATAGACACTATATACCGGCGCGTATGAACCAGAGACACTGCTAACAAGTATGCGGGCATGAGTTGCAGCGCCAATATATGAATGATCGTTTGCTGTCCCGCTTAGGAACGGGTCATGAAAAATTGCCGGCAATGTTTCAGGGACTCCGGAAATGGGTTGGACAATTTTTGGTCCGGTATATGCCGTGCCTCCATAAACAGCAACTTGTACTGTACCATTTGTAATCCATGCCACGCCAAATTCAGGAAGGAGAGGATTGTTTCTTTTATCGCAATCTACTGTCGGCCTTTTGAAATCAACACCGGCAGCTCCTGCAACTTTCAAAGGATACCCGCTTGCCGTTGATCCATTGTTAAGATAAATTGCCGTTGCCCAAATTTCCAAGTTATTCGTAGCAGAATTAGGTGAACACCAGACGATATATTCATACTTTTCGTCCATGACAATGAAGAATTGATCGCGCGTATCGGGTTCCGCAGAAGTGGGAATAACGGGGTGTGTACTGCCTCCAGACTGGGTCGATGCGCTCGCATAAGTAAAAATCGGAGCTTGAACGATTTGCCGTTTAATTGCAGGATTGGGTAGTCCATTAAGTGTAATATTTATTTGCTGATCTCCTCTTGTGCCTCCGGTCACAGGAGCTGTTGCACCACGTTCATCATTCAATCCTTCAATCAAAAAACTCGAACGGTTTACTGGCTCGACGGCACTATACCTGACACTACCATTAAGATTTGCGGTCACTAAGGAAGATGAGACAGGAAATGATGGTTCATTGAATTTCCCACCTGATACAACGCCAGGCGGCTGGCAGCCGGGATAATGAGTTGGATCAGTGTTGTCATATTTTTCTGAAGGTTTACCGATCAGATTTCCTAAAAGAAGCCAAGCGCTTGAATTATTTGGGCTCCAATTCTGTGTTTGATCCACTCCATGCTGATTCGGACTAAAAAGCCATTCATGATCAGTTATCGCAACGTTAGGTCCCATATTTGCTGAAACCGTCCACTGACCATATCCATTTGCAGCAACGTTATTCATCGTCATGGTAATTCTCGGATCATCAGTAGCTGTCGCAGAAAAATGTGCGCCGTCTATTACTTTATACTGAAACATGCTGCCTTCGTCGGTATGGCCTGAAGTGGTATTATGCTGTACATTTCCGTACTCAGCATTGAACTTATAAGTATAATTCTGCGCCCGAAGACCGAGCGAATAAAACAAAATTAAAAGAATTGCCAGCATAAGACAACTCTTTCTATATCTTACTTGAGATGATTTGCCCCCCCCCATGATTTTATTAGGGTTAGAGGAAGTATTATGGATTGCGAAAAACGGGAATGCTTGTTTATTATTCGGTTTCATAACATTAAAATAATTATCGAACGTTAAAGAAACGGATGTACAGAGTACTCCGACGGATGATAGATCAGGGCAAATACGGAGGTGAGCTATCTTTTCTTTTCATCCAGTCGGGCAGGGCAGTCCGACCTGTATCATGATGTAATACAAATATACAACAAAAATTCCGAAATTGTACCCCCAATTCTAAAATAAATGAAGAATTAATTTCCGAACTGCGAAATTGAACCGGATTTGCTGATTTTCAAAAGTCATAAAAGTTGAAAACCCGACGAAATTGCTTTCGGCGGGCTTCCAGGAGGTCACTATGAAACACACAGAACGTGAGACTGAAGTGTTGGTGAGACACTACCAAGCAATTATGCAATCGGCGTGCCAAAAAACTCCAATCCCAGAAAAATATTTATTATTTTATTAAATCATTGAAAAATATGTAATTATAGGAATCCTATTTCATATTTCTTATCTCATATTTTCCCTTACTCCGGCTCAACCTGTCCGTAATCGAGTTCAACAGGTGTCTTTCTTCCAAAAATGGAAACTTCCACTTTAAGCTTTTGCTTATCGTCGTTTATCTCTTTGATCTGGGCCTGAAAGCCATTGAACGGTCCATCTATAACCTTTACCGGTTGCCCTAAGAAGTAACGAACTTCGGGCGATTCCATATCTTTCTTTTCCTCAACCTTGCCTAAGATACGGCGCATTTCATCTGCATGTAATGCCGTCGGTCGGTCTTTCGAAGGTCCGACAAAACTAACTACGCTGGGTATAGAAAGAATGATATCAATGATTTTCTTATCGATAGCTGCTTCTAAAAGAATGTAGCCCGGAAGAAAGCTCTTCGTTTTGACTTTTTTCTTACCATCACGAACTTCAAAAACTTTTTCGACAGGGATCACGACCTCTAATACACGGTCAGAAAGACCTCGGCGCTTCATCTCATCCTCGATGTAGGCTTTGACCTTATTCTCATGCCCGGTGAAACACCTGAGGGCATACCATTTCATTTGTGTTGCTTGAGCTTCGCTCATTATGGAGGGTTGCATTAGAGTGAGTAGACTAGACGAAGAACGATTTCAAAAATCTTATCCACGCCAAAAACGAAAGCCGAAAAAAGCAGGCAAAGTGCTAAAGTTACCCAGGTAGCATCGATGAGCTGCTCGCGCGTTGGCCAAGTCACCTTCTTCATCTCCTTATTAACATCAAGGAAGAATCCGAGGGTCTTATCTTTTAAGCTCTTTCGCTCAGGAGCGATCTGTGTTGAAACGAGTGTATCTGCCATAGTTATCAAGCTTAAAGCGAAAAGCTAAAAGCTAAAATTAAATGAAAAACTCTTTTTGCTTAAAAACTTTTAGCTTTTCGCTTTTAGCTTTTAGCTTTACTATCGCACGTCAGGAGGGAATCGAACCCCCAACCAACGGTTTTGGAGACCGCTACTCTACCAATTGAGCTACTGACGTATTTTTCAAGCTTAAAGTTTAAAGCTTAAAACGAAAAAAAAACCGATCCCGTTTTTGTTTAAGCTTTAAGCTTTGTGCTTTAAGCTTGTCTCCGATTATTTGGTTTCTTTGTGGATCGTTCGCTTGTTATCGCGCTTACAATATTTTTTGTATTCCACTCTTCCTGACTGTTTGCGTTTATTCTTCGTTGCCGAATAATTACGTTCTTTGCATTCAGTACATTCCAATGTTATGATGTCTCTCATTATCGTATTTGCTTTCTAAAAAAAATCTTTATCTGCGGTAGAGACGCGATATTATCGCGTCTCTACAGAGCGGGAGACGAGACTCGAACTCGCGACCAACAGCTTGGAAGGCTGTGACTCTACCAACTGAGTTACTCCCGCAAAACAAGCTTAAAGTTTAAACTTTGAAGCTTAAAAAAATTACCGCATTTCAACGGCAGAGCTCACGATCGGGATTGAACCGACGACCTCGTCCTTACCAAGGACGTGCTCTACCAACTGAGCTACGTGAGCGAGATCAAGCTTAAAGCATCAACTTCAAAGCTTAAAAAAAAACTTGCTCCCCCTTTTTAGCTTTAAGCTTTTTGCTTTAAGCTTATTTGGTGGGCAGGAAAGGATTCGAACCTTTGTAGACATTGTCAGCAGATTTACAGTCTGCCCTCGTTGACCGCTTGAGTACCTGCCCGGTCTCAAGCTAAAAGCTAAAAGCTTAAAGCTTAAAAACTTTGCCACAAAATAACTCCTTTAAGCTATTCGCTTAAAGATTTTGCAGTAGTTCTGAGCCGGCAGACGGACTCGAACCGACGACCTGCTGATTACAAATCAGCTGCTCTACCAACTGAGCTATGCCGGCATAAAAAATCAAATTCTCTCCCACTCAAAAGAGCGGAAGAGAATTTAGCTCGGTGATAATGATTTTTTGGGGTTTCCGGTTCCCAAAATCACGTTTTATGCAAGGATTATCATAATAATTTTAGTATTTATGGCAATCTACTCACTTTCAAGAGACTTCCCTCCCTGCTTCCTGTATAAGAATAAAAGTCCTGATAGAAACAGCAAGATAGCAATTGCACTAATACCCATACCCGTTTTAAAAATATCCGGCTCGAACCTGAAAATCACCTTAGATTTTCCTGAGTCAAGAATTATACTTCGCATACAATTATTGACTTGGTAAATCGGCGTTTGTTTTCCGTTAACATAACATTTCCAACCGGGATAATACGTATCGGTCAGAATAAAAATCCCTTTTGAATCTGTCTGCGCATTGATAATGACTTCCTCATTCTCTGATTTATCAAAGGAAATGTTGTTTTTGCCTTCAGTATAAGAAGTAATATCCGGCGGCACATCATTTTGTGTAAAAAGGGCTTCTGAGCCATCAAAATCCGGACTCAACAATTCTATCGATGCGGCAGAATCTGATATACATACTTTACTCCGATATGCAAAATATGCGCGCGGTTTACTTAATATATTCTCATAGAGATTTGCACTATCAGCAGAAAAGATATGTCGAAGATTTGAGGTAGTGACAACTCGCTTGCAGGCAATAACGTATTTCACATGAGCAAGACCAAGAAGACGTAAATCCAAGGAGTCGCTATGCACATTTCGTTTATAGAAAGCAATCATTGATCGATTGGTGCAAGTTTCGTATCCGTGCAAATCAAAGGTATTATAAATATTTGAAAAGTTCTCCGGGAAAATATAAGGATCTCTTGTTCCATCTCGCCATACTGTGTATCTGCCATCGGTCGTATCATTCTGCAGATAAGACATAATCGAGTTTCGCGGATAAATAGGAAACCGATGAATATCGAGAACCGGAAACCACGCTGTCGCAAAAATAACTAGTTCTGTCAGTGTTCCAAATAAAACAATTATTAAAGTGTTTCTTTGCGAAAATTTTCCTTTCCGGTAATAGTTTAACGAGAGAATAATTACGAAGGCAGAAATAATCGGAAGCCACAACGTAGGTGATCCGAAAGAATAATAATGAAGAGTCTTTCCGACACGTCCGTACATCCATGACTCATTAGCTGTTCCAAATGCTGATCCGGGAATCATGCCGGTGACATAATTTGTAAATTTTGTGAAAACCGTATTGTAATTAGTGGCAATGTAGATACAAGCAAGAATAAGGAGTATACCAATAGCTCCGAAGACGACTTTTGTCCATTTAAAAAAAATCGAAAAAGCAGCTCTTACATTTTCACTTAACATGAAAGATTCAAAAGTTACTGCTCCCACTATACACAGAGAGAATGATGAAACAATAAAAAAACGATGATACAATAGTGCAAACAGAGGTGTGGCAATCGGAAGGAGTATTCCCGATACAGAAATAATAATAAACGGACGCAACTTCTTTTCCTTCCAGAACACAAAGCATCCCCAGAGTGCGAAGAGTGCAGGGAGAAAACCTATAGCGCCATTAAAATTCATAATGTCGATATTGGCGATCTTTTTAAGATTATACGATTGGGCATTACCTGTAATTGCAGGAAAGAAGAACATTATCAGCAGAGGAATTGATAAAAGCCTTTGCTTAATTGAATATTCATCGAATACATTTGTAGAGTTCAAACTGCCCCCTCGGAAGATCGTTTGAATTAATAGTTCAAGACTTGGAAGCCACATTATCGCAGAGAGCGCAAAGGCAGAGATTCCAATTGCGGCGAGTATTCCGAAACGACTTAAAAAATTGTACGGTGTACCTTTTGATGGGTATGATACTACAATGACTGATACAATAAATGCAGCAAAGAAGGATGTTTGGAAATTCCCTCCTAAAAATGCGAGAGCAAGGAATACAGATACATAAAAAAGATTTTCTTTCCTAAAAGAATAAAAATATCGGAGAATCATGAATATGACAAGCGGAATCCAACAGAATGATGCAATCGTGCACCGATAATGGGCACTCGTAATGAACATACTGTTTAGCATATAGGCACTTGCAAAAATTAAATTCACAAGTGGTGATACTCCAAAATGTCGTAAGAGTAAAAGCATCCCGATCCCTGCGACAAACAATTCGAGCACTGTTTCCCAATGAATTACATCGATCGGATCGAACCAGAGCAGGAGGACATTAAACACATCAAAATTATTTGCAAGAGATTCAGCATATTGTGGATATCCACCTAAAATATGCGGATTCCAATATGCCAAAGTGCCGGATTGAAGTCCATGTTTGGTAAGATTTTTATAGGGATACGTTTGTGCAAGTCCATCGAAGATATAATGATTCTGTGCTTGAGGCGGCCCATACTGCGTGTTATATGGCACCACCATGGTATCGAATAGGTCGACAGGAAGAAATGTTTTACCACCGAAAAGATACGGGGAAAAAGTAATTCCAAGAATTAGTGCAAGCGATGCAATAAGCCAATGTATTCGGTAATGCCGGGGCAGCATATCGTACGTCATAATAATCTATTTCTTTCCTACAAAAAGTTTTCGCTTTTGCTTCATATTGAGATGCGTCTGTACTGCAAGAAAAGCACTTGCATTTTTATCGGTGTATTTCTGATGTAATGCTTCACGAACATCAGATGTAAATTCATCACCAACAAATTTCGTTGAGAAATCACCATCTTGAAAGGTTGTATTTTTCATTACAAAACGAGCAAAAGGAATCGTTGTCGAAACTCCGGCAATTCTCATTTCTTCTAAAGCCCGCTGCATTTTCTTGATCGCTTTTGATCTATCAATATCCCAAACGATCAATTTGCTAAGGAGCGAATCATAAAATCCCGAAACTTCCATGCCTTCAAAGAGTGCACTATCATTGCGAACAAATGCTCCTCCCGGATGACGAACATACGTAATTTTCCCTAAGCTCGGAAGAAAATCATTCCAGACATCTTCTGCCTGAATCCGTGCTTCGATCGAATGCCCGCGCGAAATAATATTTTTTTGCAATAATCCGAGCTTCTCTCCTTCGGCGATCCGAAATTGTTCGCGGACTAAATCCATTCCGGTTACAAATTCTGTAACAGGATGCTCTACCTGTAATCGCGTATTGACTTCAAGAAAATAATACTTCCCTGCACTATCAACAAGAAATTCAACCGTGCCTGCACCCTCGTACTTCGCTTCTTTAATAAGTGAGATCGCTGCCTCACCCATTTCTTTTCGCATTGATTCACTGAGAACAATTGACGGAGATTCTTCGATAAGTTTTTGATTTCGTCGCTGAATAGAGCATTCACGTTCGCCGAGATGGACAGCGTTACCATGAGAATCGGCAAGGATTTGAAATTCGATATGTCGCGGACTGGTAATATATTTTTCGATATATACTCTATCATCACCGAATGAACTCAGCGCTTCGCTTTTTGCGCGTTTCAATCCTTCTGCAATTCCTGATTCCGTATCAACGATTCGCATTCCTTTCCCTCCTCCGCCCGCTGCAGCTTTGAGCATTACAGGATATCCGATCTTCTTCGCAATTGCAATTGCCTCGACTTCATCGTGCAATGCTTCAGTCGGACCGCCGGGAGTAGGCACACCAAGTTTTTTTGCAAGCGTTCTGGCTTTTGTTTTATCACCGAGAAGATCAATTGCTTCCGGTGTCGGACCGATAAATTTTATTCCTGCCTTTGCACATTCATCAGAAAAATGAGCATTTTCAGAAAGAAATCCATATCCGGGATGCACGGCATCGGCTTTAGCTTTTTTTGCAATAGCAAGAACTTGGGCTACATCGAGGTAGGATTCAGCAGGTTTATTTCCCTGCAATCGATGGGATTCTCCTGCCTCGCGCACATACAGTGCACTTGCATCATGCGGCGAAGCAATAGCAATCGTCTGATATCCGCATTCATGCGCCGAGCAAACAACGCGTCGCGCGATCTCCGAACGATTAGCGATTAAGATTTTTTTGAATTTCATTTATTTCAACTCCACAATTGTCACTCCCATCCCCCCCTCCGTTCGTTCGCCGAAGCGGAAGGCGGCTACATCCGGATTGGATTTTAGTGATTGATGTATGCGTCTGCCAAGTGCTCCGGTTCCTGTTCCGTGAAGGATTTCAACTTTATTTAATCCCCTGGCATTTGCCGTTGCAATAAATTTCTCGACTTCTACTACGCCTTCATCGCCGTATTTTCCCCGAAGATCAATGCGCGGAGAAAATGCTTCGTCATAGAACGTGCCGAATTGTTTTAGCTTGCGCTCATCACTCCGTGCTTCGGCATGAGAGATCACTTCAAGCTGTGAAAGCTTTGCCTTCATCTTCATTGATCCGAAAGCAACTTCCGCTTCATTGCCTTTGACCGAAAGAACTTCGCCTGTTTGCGAAGGATTAGAAAGCAACTTTACTTTTGCTCCGATTTTTAGTTCAAAATTGGCTTGGACTACCGGAGCACTTGCAGTTTTATTTTCAGCAACTTCTTTTTCAATTTCTTTTAACTCTTCTCTTTGCTGAGTTCGCAGTTTCGTCAGTTCCGATGCTGCCTCCTTTGCATCCGCTTTAGCACCCGGAGTTGCGGCTTCGCGTGCCTCGCGAATTGCTTTCTCGACATAGCTATTTGCTTTTGACAAAAGTTCATCAGCTTTATTCGATGCTTCGGCAAGTATTTTTTTCTTCTGAGTAATTATCTCGCCGCTTAGTCTTTCATATTCTAATCGTTCGATTCGCGATCTGCCAAGCTCCTTTTCGATCTCCGCTTTTCTTGCGGCAACTTCTTGCTCTTTAGCGCTGAGCGAATGAATCAAATCTTCCAAGCGAGACGACTTTCCTCCAGCAATTTCTCTTGCTCGTCCGATAATGCGCTTCGGCATTTCATACCGCTCTGCAATATCGAATGCATGTGATGAGCCTGGAATACCAATGCGGAATCGATACGTCGGTTTCAAATCTGCCTCGCTAAATTCCATCGAGCCATTGATCGCTCCTTCATACGTTTCTGCAAATGCTGCAAGCCGTCCGTAATGTGTTGTGGCAATCGTGAAGCCTGAATTTTTTGTCAGATGTTCGAGAATACTTTCGGCAAGCGCTCCGCCCTCTTCAGGAGCAGTGCCGCTTCCGATCTCATCGAGCAAGATGACGCTATATTCATTGCATTGCTCAATAATTTCTTTCAACGATCTGATATGCGAACTGAATGTGGAAAGATCATCGGCGATAGATTGCGAATCACCAATGTCAACATACAGTCCGTCAACAGAGGGCAGGACGGCATCCGGCATTGCTGGGATTGGAAGACCTGCATGACTCATCAAGATCAAAAGCCCTGTTGTCTTCAATAAAACTGTTTTGCCTCCGGCATTCGGACCTGTAAGAATCAGTGTTCGTTTTTCATTATCAAGTGAAATAGAAAACGGAATTGTTTTTTCTCTTCCAAGTTTTGTAATGAGAAAAGGATGCCGTGCTTCGTGAAGAGTAAGGATGCTGCCGCTCGGATTTTTAGAAGAGCTGATCGTCGGAGTAGAAGCTTCAATTGCAATTGCATATCGGCTCTTCGCATAGATTGCTTCAAGATGACCGGCAATTTCAAGCGAGCGCAAGATCGCAGGTACAGATGAACGGATTCTTTCGGTAAGTTCACGTAGAATTCTATCGATCTCGCGCTGCTCGGCAAATTCAAATGAGCGAAGTTCATTATTGAGTTCGATGGTTTCCGCAGGCTCAATATAAATCGTCTGTCCCGTCTGCGAAACAGAATGGATCATGCCTGCAACTCTGCGCTTATGCTCCGTTTTGACAGGAATTACCGATCTGCCATCACGTTGCGTAATAATATTTTCCTGCAACAGATCATCTTCAGTGAATTTCCTAATAAGCGATGCAAGTTTATTGCGAAGTTTCTCGCTTGTATTTACAATGTCACGACGAATTTTATTTAGCTCTGAACTTGCAGAATCTTTTACAGAGCCATTCTCTTCAAAGACAGAGTCGAATGCCATTTCGATGAGCCGGTCTTCGAATAGATGAACGGCGGATTTCCAGATCGTTGGAGCAGGCTTCGTTCGAGAAGCAAAAAAATCCCGAAGCAACCGCATGGACTTCAATGTTCTGAGTAACGGTAAGCCTTCATCGATATAGATCGTACTTCCTTCGATCTCAACTTTGTGGAGAATGTTACGGATATCATTAATACCGTCGAAACTCGGTATTTCTCCAGAACCTATCAATGTACGAAGCTCATCTATCTCTGCATATGATGTTAGAATTTTTTCGCGATCGATTTTGGGAATAAGTTCTTTTGCAAGTGCATATCTTCCAAGCGGCGAATGAGCGAAACGAAGATGTGCGACCAGAATTTCATCGAATTCTAAAACCTGCGCAGCACGTCGAAATTGCCTTGGTATCTCACGAAGCAATTGAGCACGAAGCTGATCGGTCGGAATGACAGAGGGATCGTAATCTTCTATCTCGTCTATCATTTATTTTTTTATTGAATCTTTGGGGGAGAGATCATCATAAACGTCATTAGAGGACTGCCCAACCAAGGGCTTTATCTGCGAAACCAGAACTGCGCTACTCCTTAGGACTAATGGATATGTTTTTGATTCGTTCGCAAGTTTTGTTGATGGTAATTGGAAAATACGAAGAAATCCAAATACAAGTCCAAGTATTAAAACAAAAATAATCACATTGAGAATAAGTCCGAGAGTTTTATTCGCACCGGAGAAAATGCCGCTTTTCGGAGTAAGGAATCGCCGCAAAAAACTTCCAATTATATAAAGGATAAAAAATAAAATAAAAAAACCAGTAACAGCATGAAGGAGGGTAGGTCCAACCCCTATCGCCCTTCCGAATTGTGTACCAAATGCAGAAGCAATCAGAATCGCAGCGATAAGAATGACGAATGTGCTAATAATCCTCACTGCACCTTTTCGCCAGCCGCGAAATGCGGCAAAAGCTATGATGACGATTATGATAATATCAAGTATCATAATGCTGATAATTTTTCTTTTACGATCTCCTGAACGAGTTTCCCGTCAGCTTTCCCTTTCAGTTCTTTCATAAGAACAGGGATTACTTTATTGGTATCAGCGGGACCTGCAGCTCCGACTTCTTTAATAACTTCAACAACTCGTTTTTCAACTTCTTCGCGGCTCATCTGTTTTGGCAAATATGTTGCGATGATCTCGTATTCTGCTTTTTCTTTTTCTGCAAGTTCCGGGCGGGCATTTGCTGCAAAAAGCTCCATCGATTCTTTACGTTTTTTTGCCGCGGAAAGGAGCATTTTCATTTCTTCATCCGGTGTCATCTCGCGATCTGCTCCGCTTTTTTCGAAATCCAATACAAGTGCGCGCAAACTGCGCAATGTTTCAGTACGAATTTTATCTCCTGCTTTCATCGAAGCATTGAGATCGGAATTAATTGTATCTTTTAAAGCCATAGTTTTGCGATTCGTCTTTTGTATATTATAAAAATTTACATTCCATTAGGCACTCTCAGCACTGCGCCGTTAACTGCTTTGCCTTCATTGGATGCTAAGAACAAACAAAGTGCTGCAATATCTTCCGGTTTCGTCCATTTAGGAATATCGTCAGGTGCACCCCATGATTCATTCGCCTTCGTATGGATCACAGTCGGAACAATGCAATTAGCATTAACACCATATTCTTTTGTTTCGAGCGCAATGGTTTGAGTGAAGCCGATAACTGCTGCTTTCGCTGCCACATACACAGATTTATTCGGCTCAGGGTGTAATGCAGTTTCAGCACCCATCGTAATTATTGTGCCTTTGCCAACCGATCTCATCAATTTCGTCGCTTGCTTCACGCAAGTGAAAGTTGCGATGAGGTTGAGATCAACGACGAAACGAAAATCTTCTATCGACATTTCTTCATGTGATGCCCATGGCTTCAGTCCACCTATGGTTGCAAAAAGTAAACGAGGTGCTCCAAATTTTTTATATGCATTTTGAAATACCAGTTCCACTGACGTTTCATTTGTACTGTCGATCTTTTGAAAGAAAAATCTGTCGTTTTTAAAACCATCATCGAAAACATCCATACCCACAACATTCCAGCCTCTTTCTAAAAAATACGTGCGAGTAGCGCTTCCGAGTCCGCCGGATGAACCGGTAAGATATAGAGTATTACTATTCATGTTTTTTGCAAAATTACGAGAATAGAGGAGTCATTACTTCAAAAATGTAGTAAATTGCATAAATTACTTTGAATACATCCGGCATATTTATGTCAAAATCGCAGGAAAACATCATCTTGACGACGGAGCAAAACGATCCGGAAACCGTTGCTGCTCTTATCAAACATGCAACGCGTTTTGATGGCATTGCTGTTGCTCTCGGAGGGCTTGCACTGATTGCTCTTGTAGCATTCATTATTACGAATACCTGGCCTTTTATCGCCGCAGCAGCGCTCTTCCTTCTCCTGTTTCCTTTCCGCGAGTATCGCGCAGCGCGAACAATGATGTTCACTGCCGGAATACTCATGGGTTTATGGCTTTTTGTAACACTGGCAAGCCTGCTTTTTCCATTTATTATCGGACTTCTGATTGCCTATCTTTTCAATCCTCTTGTAATATGGATTGAAAAAAAATGGAAAATTTCCCGCGGCTGGAGTTCTCTTGTCATTGTTTTTCTTTTATGCGGAGTTGTCGTCTTACTCGGCTTAATTCTTATTCCACGGATCTTCGGGCAATTGCAGGCATTGGTTACAGCGATTACCACATATTTTCAGGGTTCGACATTGACTCTCGATGAACAAGGTATTCGAAATTTCTTCCTTACACTCGGATTGCCACAAAAATATGTCGATCAATATGTGACGGGCGGGATCATTCCACAGATCAGAACTCTCTACAATCAACTTCCTGAAGTCTTAGTCGCAATTCTTTCGGCAATTCCGGGATATGCTGCAAGGATACTTGATCTTATTATCATACCTGTTGCAGCGGTCTATTTTCTCAAAGACTGGGTGGTAATGATCGAAAGTATTCAATCCCTTATTCCGCAGCGTCATCGTCCTGCATTTATAACGACATTTCGGAATATTGATAAAGTTCTCTATGGTTATATGCGCGGGCAATCCACCGTTGCTATAATTATCGGTACACTTGGGGCAATTATATTTACGATCATCGGCGTCCCGTATAGCGTGCTATTAGGTGTTGTTATCGCCTTCTTAGATCTTATTCCTTTTATTGGCCTTATCATGAGCATTGTTGTAGTCGAAGCCGTGATCCTGATTACGATGCCGATCACATTAGGCGCGATAGTTAGCGGATTTCTTGTAATTGGCGGATTACATACCTTCGAAAATTATTATCTTGGTCCGAAGATTGTCGGTAAAGGCGTTGGTATCCCTCCGGTTCTTATTATTATTTCGATCTTCGTCTTTGGTTACTTCATGGGATTTTTAGGAATGATCATCGCCGTTCCGCTAACTGGGATCATACTTCTTTTCGTTCGCGAGTATCGTCAAGCGCTCATCGAACATCCATTATTATAATTAGTGACAGGAACGCTCTACATCGTCTCAATACCAATTGGAAATCCTGCGGATATTTCTGCTCGGGCAATAGAAACGATCAGAAATTGCGATACGCTTCTTTGCGAAGAAGCAAAGCCTGCCAGAAGATTTCTTATAGGAATACAAATTCAAAAAGAATTTATTCTTTTGAATGAGCATACGACAAAAGATGCCACTGCCGAGGCTCTTGCACTTTTAGAAAACGGCAAAGCACTTGCTCTTATATCCGATGACGGCACACCGCTTCTTGCTGATCCCGGAAGCGAATTAGTGCGGGAATGCATTGCAAGAAAAATAAAGATCGTGCCGATTCCGGGAGCATCAAGCATTCTCGCCGCTCTTGTTGCAAGTGGGTTCTCACTTTTATCTTTTACATTTGCAGGATTTCTTCCCCGCGATAAAACCGAACGAAAGAAAGCTGCATCGGAATATAAAAATAGGAAGGAAACGCTGGTGTTTCTTGAAGCTCCGTATCGGTTGACTCAGTTGCTACAGGACTTATATGACGGAATGGGAAAAGATCGGATGGCTGCCGTGTGTATTGATTTAACCATGCCTTCAGAGAGATTCGAAAGAGGCACGCTCGATACAATCTTAAAACATTTCACAGAGCATCCCTTTAAAGGTGAGTTTGTTGTAGTCATCGAAGGTGCAAGGGGAAAATTTTTACCCCGCCGGAAATGATGATCATTAAAACTTTTGACTTCTATACGGTTGTTAACATCGCGTGAAATCAGCCTTAGTAGTTATTTCCCTAATCATTTTTCTCACTGCAGGGATATGTCCCCCAACTCGGTCTTACGGACAAGAACATAGTTTTCAGGTTCAATTACATTCTTTGGATGACTCTCTGATCACACTGCCGAATGATTTTATTCTCCCCAGAACACTTAAGCTAACGATTGACTCGCTGATAGTTCTGCAGCAAGGCCGAGATTACTCAATCGATTCGAACTTCCATACACTTTTACTTTCTGAACAACTCCGAAAAACATTTTTTAGTATTCCATCGGGTGAGAGCCGGACTGCACCAACGCGGATATTGGAAATTAAATATTCGATAATTTTCTTAAATCTTCATAGGACGTATACAAGATATAAGACTAATAAGGATTCCGAAGAATTAGCGACAAAACATATCGGTGATACTACAATAAATTCGCAATTGCAGCCAAATATTGTTCAGGAGAAAGCAATGAATCTGACTAAATCCGGAGGCATTACACGCGGAATACAAGCCGGCAGCACACAGGATCTAACATTCACAAATAGTTTTAATCTTACCTTCAGCGGCGATCTTGGCGATGAGCTTTCTTTCAAAGGTGCGGTTAGTGAAGAATCCACTCCGCTTCAACCTGAAGGAAATACTCAGATACTTCGCGATATTGATCGGATCTATATCGAAATGACTGCCGGGAAAATATTTCAGGCAACACTTGGTGATTATACGCTTGATCTCCATCCGAGAAAAACATTTTTTTACCGGCAGGATGCCGAACTGGATCCAATTTATAATAATTTCTCTAGAAAAGTACTTGGAGTAAAAACTGATTTGCAACTTGGACCAACAGAAGTTATCCTTAGCGCTTCGGCAACAAAGGGAAAATTCTTTACCTATGCAATCCAAGGTTTAGATGCCGTTCAAGGACCATATCGCTTACAAGACAAGAATGGCGAGCGGGCTATTATTGTAATTGCCGGGACTGAACATATCTATATTGACGGTGTGCAACTTGTTCGGGGCGAGTTGAATGACTATGTCATCGACTACGGACTTGCAGAAATTACGTTCAGCAATAAACAAATCGTAACCAGTGCTTCTCGCATCACCGTGGATTTTGAATATACTAATGAACAATATAGCCGCACTCTTATTGCCGCATCACAGAATACCCGATTCTTCGATAACAAATTGCAATTTGCAGCAAGCTATATCCGCGAAGGCGATGATCAGAATTCGCCGCGTAATCTAACGCTCAGCGATTCAGATAAAACTATTCTCACTAATGCCGGAGCTGATCCTACAAAAGCTCGTAAATCCGGAGTCGTTCTCGCCGAACGCGATACCTTAGGAAGAGCGCGAGGAAATTATTTACGAACTGATACGATCATTTCGGGGAATACAATTTCATTTTATCGCAATGCGCCATTTGATACAGTTAACGCGATCTATAATATTGCTTTCGGCTATGCGGGAAATGCGAAAGGATCCTATATAAGAAATGGCATCGGTCAATTTTCATTTGTCGGCATAGGGCTTGGGGATTATGATACAATAGTTTATCTTCCGTTTCCTCAGCGCAATCAACTTTTTACCGGACAGTTGACATTCCTACCGTCAAACTCTCTTGCATTTACGGGTGAGGTCGCACACAGCCAACTTCAGCCGAATCTATTTGCTCCGACTAATTTGATTCAAGATAATGCCTATCATCTCTATGGCTCGTATTTCGATACTATAGGATCTTCTATTCTTGGCGCAAATTATTCTGAGAGGTTCAAGGGCGCAAATTTCTCTCCGATAGATAGAGATAGAAAGGTTGAAGAATTACGGAGTTACGGAATCGACGCGCCCATAGAAAATTATGTCTTTTCCGCAAGCTCTGAACGCGAAAGAAAGACTTCTGCTCAATTCGGTATATCCCCAGTAAGTCTTGCATTTCAATATGGACTCTATAGTCGTGGCATAGATATCTATCGCGCCGAAAGATTTAGTGGAATCTTATCAATCCGCGAAGACTCACTCTTCTGGCCGAATGCCATTCTATCGGCATCACATATCGTAACTTCAGATTCTTCAAATGGTTTGCGTGCTATTTGGGATTCATATTCTGCTTTAATTAATAAGACGTATAGGATTGATAAGACGAATACGATGTTTCTTACACCTGGATTTCAATTTATTTCCGAAAGAAAATTAGCGAATCCTTTTACTGCTATGGATTCTCTTTCACCCCTATCATTTCGCTACAACCAATACACTCCATCGCTTGATGTAGCGCTCAACCAGAAAATAAAGTTTGTAGCATCCGTTCAATTTCGGTCTGATGATAGTTCTCGTAACGGATCATTCCTTCACATCAGCGATGGAAAGACCTATCAATTTTCTTCATCACTTCTCAATCTTTCAGGATTTTCATCGCAGATCGATGTAGGATATCGCAGGAAAGACTATCAGGATTCTCTTTCGAAAGTGCGTAATGGCGGAAATATATCAAGTGTGTTATTACGGATTATTCCCCGCTATCAAAGCCCGAACTCAATTGTGAGCTTTGATGGAATCTATGAAGCATCAGAGCAGCGGGCAGCGCAAATTCAACGTGTGTTTTTTCCGGTACAAAAAGGCATCGGCAACTATAAATATCTTGGCGACTTGAATGGCAATGGTAAGCAAGATCCGGAAGAATTTGCTTTAGCAACATACGCCGATGAAGGAGCATATATCCTCCTCACTATACCGACTGAAGCGCTTTTCCCCGTTACAAATCTTCGCTCATCACTTCATCTGCGGCTGAATCCTTTACCTTTCCTTGGTACGGAAACTTCTATCCGTATCGAAGAGAATAGCAGTGACCGCAATTCCTCCGATATTTATCTTTTTAAGCTTTCCCATTTCCTTAACGATTCTACAACTCTTCGCGGACTCATAGAAACTCAGCAGGATATAAATATTTTAGATAATAACACTACTCAATCATACCGTCTCAGATATATCGAAAGAAAAAATGCCGTGCAATATAATACGGGACTTGAGCGATTATATTACCGCGAATTTTCTTTGCGCGGAAAATTCCGCCCTACGTATGAACTCAGTAACGAAACAAACATCGCACAGATTTTTGATAACGCACAAACCAATGCGCATTCCACAACTCCGCATCATACAACTCAACGGATTGATGCAAATACGGAGTGGACCCTGGAGCCATTCGCCCAGCCATTCGGATTCGGAACACGACTCGGGTATTCTGTTGCAACAGATAAATCATTTAGTCCGAATATCAAAGCCTCGCTCAATAGCCTTTCGCTTAACGGAAGATATAGCATCACTTCTTCAACGCGGCTTCGCATGGAGATCGGAAGAGATGAACTCATTGTTCGGAATGCAGTGAATACCGTCACGCTTCCATATTCGATCACGCAAGGAAAATCGCCGGGCAGCACATGGCTCTGGAGCCTATCGCTCGATGTGCAAGTTGCTTCGGGCATTGTGCTGACAGCCGGTTACAACGGACGCTCCGAACTTACCGACGGAATCAACCGCAGCATCATCCATAATGCCAGAGCAGAAGTGCGGGCGTCCTTTTGATAGTATCTCCGTAAATGTTTCCCTAACTTTCTGCGTTATACTGCGCCTAGATAAAAAGTGTGCATAATGGAATCTACAATTACTCATCTCACCACAACATCTGCTGCCGCTTTGAGCGAGGAAAAAGCCGCGAAGGTAATGTATTGGATATCCGAATCGGAAGATAGTTCGAAGACGGACTTTGCCGTTGCCAGAGTCTTTGAAACGGGCGTATTGCAGGATAATACCAAGGCATTCCTTCATCTTCTCTTAGAAGAAAAACATCCGGATGAACGCCTCACGCTTGAACTTCCGCCACAGGAGTTTCATGCGCTGCTTCGCGATGCTTTTACCGATACGTATCGCTATCTCCTCACGCCACAATTATTCATTGCCGAATTTCTGAGTTTCGGAAGTGACACCCTCTATATCAGCGAGTCCATGCTTGCACGTCTGAGTTATTTTGTGAACTATTCGTTTTTTGCAGAGATGCTGGATGAATGGTTTGCAATTGAATTGCAGAGCAGCAAAGCGGACTTAGATAAAAGCATCCTTACAAAATTTCTCAGCGATGTAGATCGCTCGATCATGAAATATTCATCGCTCGAAGAGATAGCGAAATATCTTGAACCGATCTTTGAATATCATGAATCGAAAATAATCGCTCGTAATAGTGTAGAATTATTATTTTCTGATAAAGGCTTAACTATACCCGCAGATAATGCGCAACAGGAATTTTCATCGGAGGATATTGCATTTGCAATTAAAGAAGCATATCTTGCTTCAGAAGTAATTGGTCCCGTTGAAGAGCTTGCTCCCATCCGGAAGTACGATGAATTCTTGAAAGAGCTTCGCGAGATCGGTGTGGTCTTACCTCCGCCGTCATTAGCACATACAATTGCAGAAGAAGAAAAAAATCTCCTTCCGCCGATTCAAATGTTTATCAGTTCGAAGCTTCGCAAGAAATGTCTGGAGAAAATTTTCCGCGAGAATAAATATGAATATGACAGGGCGATTACCCTGCTTAATACGATAGAAGATTATTCTCAGGCAGAATTAAATCTTCGGTCGCTTTTGGATATGCATAAAATTCGTGCGGATTCGAAAACATCGATCAGGCTGAATCAGGCATTACGCCTGCGTTTTAATATTACATCACCAATACATTCTTTCTAATGCAATTTGTCGATCAGGCGAAGATCAGTATCACTGCCGGTAAAGGCGGCGACGGAGTTATTGCATGGCGCAAAGAGAAATATATTCCGAAGGGCGGTCCTACAGGTGGCAATGGCGGCGTCGGAGGTTCCGTAATTTTCTTAGCCGATCCACAACTATCAACGCTTTTGGATTTTCGGTATCATCGTAAATATGAAGCTGATTCAGGAAATCCCGGTGCTGCAGATAATTGCACTGGCAGAAGCGCAGATGATCTGATCATCAAAGTACCTGTCGGAACGCTCATCATGAATGAGACGAACCGCGAAGTTCTTGCCGATCTTGTCACCCCATATCAGCAGGTAACGATTGCCAAAGGCGGCAGAGGCGGATTAGGAAATAATTTTTTCAAATCACCAACCAATCAGGCACCTCGTACAAAAACCGACGGCAAACCCGGAGAACATTTTGATCTTGAACTTGAATTAAAACTTCTTGCTGATGTTGCACTTGTCGGATTTCCAAATGCAGGAAAATCAACGCTCATCAGTCGTATCTCTGCCGCAAAACCAAAGATCGCCGATTATCCTTTTACAACACTTGTTCCGAATCTCGGCATTGTTCAAGCGCCGGAAGAGCATCGTTCCTTCGTTGTCGCGGATATTCCCGGACTCATCGAAGGAGCCAGCGAAGGTAAAGGGCTTGGTTTGCAATTCCTTCGCCATATCGAACGCTCGAGCATTCTCCTTTTTCTACTCGATGGCTCAGACAGTATTCAACCTCCGGAAGATGCATACGAAATATTAAAGAAAGAATTGAAGTCTTTCAGCAAAGAGTTAATGAAAAAGCCTCGGCTTGTTTTAATAACGAAAGCAGATGCTCTCACTCCGAAAGATGTAAAAGTATTTACAAAACTAACTTTTGATAGAAAAAAACCTCTCATCATCAGTGCAGTAACCGGCGAAAATATTCCGGAGCTTATATCGAAATTGTGGGATATTGTGAAGAAGTCGAAGGAGAAATAATTATCCTATGAACTATATAATAGTTGCTCTCGGCGCAATGATCGGTGCACTTTTGCGCTACGGAGTTTCCATTACCTTCTCGTCCTCAACTACCGGATCTTTTCCCTGGTCAACTCTTGCGATAAATGTTATAGGCTCATTTTTTTTAGGACTTGTGATGGAACTTGCCGGAGAAAGACATATAATAAGTGATACTACAAAATTATTTCTTACTATCGGTGTGATCGGAAGCTTCACTACCTTTTCTACTTTCTCCTACGAATCCCTCAGTTTATTTCAATCAGGTGAAGTACTTCGCGGAGTAATTTATGTCAGCGCCTCAAATATTCTCAGCATTCTGGCTGCGTTCGGCGGATATGCGACCTCAAAAAGTGTTGCGATTTAGTCGGATATTTTCCATTCAACAGTCTCAATTCTCATTTTTTTAGGAGTGCCCAGAGTCGGACTCGAACCGACACACCGTTACCGGCGGCAGATTTTGAATCTGCTGCGTCTACCAATTTCGCCATCCGGGCAGGATCAGTAGTAAGGGAGAAATAATACTTCTGCCTAACTACTTACTACTCGCTACTACAATGTAAAAATACAATAAACCTATCTCGATATCTCGAGAATCTTGAATTCTAAAACTCCTGCAGGTACTTTTATCTGCACATTATCATTTATGACATGATGCATGAGTGCTTTGCCGATGGGCGAAGAAACAGATATTTTTCCGCCTTCGAAATCTGCGTCCTCGGCTGAAACGATCTGATAGGTTGCCTCTTTCTTCGTCTTCTTATTAAGTACCCTAACCTTCGTCAACATTCCGACTTTATCGATGGAAATTTCCGATTCATCAATGATCGTAGAATGCATCAGCTTTACTTCCATCTTGTGGATGCGGAGCTCCAGTAATCCCTGCTCTTCGCGGGCAGCATCATACTCAGCATTTTCCGAGAGATCACCCTGCTCACGAGCCTCGGCAATTTTGCCGGCGATCTCTTTTCGAGCATGGACCTTCAGATTCCGAAGCTCTGCTTCGATCTCGGAAAGGCGCTCCTTGGTTACATATAATTTTGAATGTTCTGCCATACCTACAAACCTATAATAAAAGAAGGCATCTTTTCGCTTTTGTGAAAAGATACCTTCGAATAAATCTTTCGTTTAATATGAAAGCCTTTTTAGGAAGGTTCTGTTCCCTTTTATGGCTTTTCTTCTATCAAATTCTTCAATACCTGCTCTACGCTATGGGAATCTGCACCGATCATGTGCCCGAGCTTTTTACGCTTGGTTTCTAAATATGACGCATTATTTTCATTTGATGGCGCTTCAATTGGCACACGCTCAATGATTTCAAGTCCGTAACTGGAAAGGCCGACGATCTTTTTTGGATTATTTGTCAGAAGTTTCATCTTACGAACTCCCAGATCGACAAGAATTTGTGCACCGATTCCATAGTCCCGAAGATCGGCTTTGAAACCGAGTGCTTCATTTGCTTCTACAGTATCAGCCCCTTCTTCCTGAAGTTTATATGCCTTAAGTTTATTGGCAAGTCCGATACCACGGCCTTCCTGACGCATATACAAGACCACGCCGCGTCCGGCTTTTTCGACCATCATCATTGCTGCATGAAGTTGATCCTGGCAATCACAGCGCAATGAGCCAAGTGTATCACCGGTGAAACATTCCGAGTGAACCCGGACAAGAACAGGCTCTCCGGCCACATCGCCTTTTGTTAAAGCGATATGTTCTTTGCCATCAACTTTATTTTTATAAAGATGAAGTTTGAACTCGCCGTAATACGTTGGTAAATTTACCTCAACAATTTTCTCAATAAGTTTTTCGCGTTCAGTACGATACTTAATAAGATCCTGAACTGAAATGAGTTTCATCCCAAACTCTTTTGAAAATTTTTTCAGATCAGGCAGCCTTGCCATTGTGCCATCATCATTCATTACTTCAACAAGCATCGCTATAGGCTTATATCCTGCAAGCCTTGCCAGATCAACTGCGGCTTCTGTATGCCCTGCTCTACGCAATACACCTTCTTCGGCAGCACGCAATGGGAAAATATGTCCCGGACGTGCAAAATCACGGGACGTCGTTTTCTTTTGAGTGAGAGCTTGAATAGTACGGTAGCGATCATTAGCCGAAACACCTGTTGATGTTCCGTGAAGATAATCAATGCTTACAGTAAACGGTGTGCCGTGACGAGCCGTATTCACATCCACCATCATTGGAAGATCAAGCTCGGCAGCACGATCTTCAGTGAGCGGAGCACAGATGATGCCGCTTGAATGCTTCAGCATGAAGGCTATCATCTCCGGAGTTACCGCTTCGGCAGCAGTAATAAAATCTCCTTCGTTCTCGCGATCTTCGTCATCGACAACGATCACAAGTTTGCCTTGCTTAATATCTGATATAGCCTCGTCGATTGTGTTGAGCATAAACTTTTTATTGGGAAGAAGTAGTTCGGCGCAGGGTTTTAGCGCGCGTGAATTTCACAAACTTTAATGCTCTCGCAGCTAAAACCCTGCACCTATCGGAATACTCTAAATTTATTTAGGAACAACGGTATTCACCGATGATTTTTCGAAACGGATCTTTGTCGTATCGGAAACGGAAATAAGAATGGTTGTATCTTCGATGGCGCTGATCGTGCCGTGCATTCCGCCTGCTAAGATCACTTTATCGCCTTTCTCCATTTTAGAAACTAAGGTTTCGCGTTCCTTCTGGCGTTTACGCTGTGGGCGGTATATCATAAAATAAAAGATCAGAATGATAGAGCCGAACATCACAACGGTAGAGATCGCACTCGACCCCTGATCGCCGCCGGCTGAAGGAGCCATAAGTATAATACCTAATAGATTTGAGAGCATATAATAATTAGTATAATTTGTTGGAAATTTTAGAAAGATGAGAACAAAATGCTTACATAAAACATTCGAAATTTTACTGAAGGGTCACCTGAGCAAGGGGCTTCAACTCGTACTATTTATTCGTTTCTAATTCCTTCGCGGCTCCGATGCGGATTCCAATTTCAAATCCATCCTGTTTCAGGCTGCCAAGTGCACCATATCGTGTTCTGCCTGTATGATATTCCCCATAGAGATCAGAAATCGAATTCCATGATGTTGTATGGCGGAACGTTACGCCTGCGCTATACATAGCAAGCGACGGACCGGCAGCAGTACTGAGCGTTGCAAAAAGTTGATTGCCCTGATCGTTATACACAACAAAATCAAGTACTCCGGGAAATTGGAATTGCTGTTCGATATTCTGAACCTGATGAAAAATAAATTTCACGCCAAGAGAAAGCCGAAAACTTGACTTCTCCGTTTCATCGAAAAGTGTTTCGAGCGAGACAAACTCTCTGCTGAAACGACTGCTCGATCCGCCTATTACAGAACCCTGCGCTCCATCGACAAGATGCGACGAAATATGACTTACCCGCAATCTCATTCTCCATGGCCTGAGATTTCCTCCCCAGATCGGAAGTGGGAAGATACTGTAGATTCCGAAGAAATAATCCGCAGTCTGCACCGGAAACCTGAAATCAGAATACGCCTTCAGTCCGCTCCAGATAAGGGCTTCAGCGCCAATGGCAACAGTTGAGATTCGGAAAACTTCAGCACCATATCCTGCTTCAAGACGCAGCCAACGCGGCTGAAAATCGAATACGGTTGCAAAGCGGTTCGGCTCAAGAAAAGAACCTCGCATTTCCATCCAGGTCGGAATCCAATGATCTTTCCATCTATAGGCAGTATAATCATCTTGCGCATGTACTGAGGATACTGCAAAGACAATAAGGCAAATTCCAATAAAGGTTTTCATGTATGATAAATTCTTCCTTTCCATTTTACATCTTTTTGAAAGAACAGAATCGGAACGCAGATCAAAAAGTAAAAAAGATACAGTTGATAGACAAATAAAAACCAAATCAATTTCATCTGCTTCAAGCCGCGAAGGACAGGATACATGATCAGAAGATCACCCATAAATTTTATCATGATCGCAGCAAGTGCAAATTGCAAGGGCAGAACAAAAGGAGCGGCAATAAGGGTAAAGGCTCCGATAAAACCAAGCAATAAAATTAACCTGCCCATTAACTTAATATCCTTACCGCCAATAACCCATCGATGCTTCTGCTTCCACCAGGTAATGTAGTTTCCGGGAGGTTTGCTTCTCACCAGAAGATCGTCATTTGCTTTAAAGCGAACCTTCCATTTGCCGCTATTCCATACGGTCTGAAAAAGTGCAACATCTTCAGTTACACTAAATGGTATATTCCGATAGCCGCCGATCTCTTCATAGGTTTGCTTGCGGATTGAAAGATTATTTCCTATAACGGAAACAGGAATATTATAATTGATCGCTGCCATTGAAAGTCCCAGAAGCTCTGTCATCTCTAATGACTGCGCAATATTGAAAGGCTTCATTGATTCAAGCACGGTAATACTTGATACCATTCCGGTATCATCGCTATACCATCTCAGATGCTCTTTAACCCAGTTCGGACATACTGAACAATCGGCATCGGTGATAAGAACAAATTCTCCACGTGCCGCATCCATACCTTGAATAAGCGCATTCACTTTACCCAGATGCTGAGCTTCAACTGAAACGACGGTCGAGATCGTTTTTAAATTCGGAAGTTTTGCTTTCCATGACTCAAGCATTTTAGCAGTTGCGTCACTGGAATGATCATCGACAATAAGAATTTCAAGAAGTTCGGATGGATAATTTATTGCACTAAGCGAATTCAGGCAGCGATCAATATTGTCTTCTTCATTCCGTGCACAAACTAAAACGGTAACTTGGGGGGAGTACGAAGTCAGTAGTCCGAAATCCGAAGTTTTTTTGCGGCGCAGCCCCCGAAGCAAACCCGGCACAAATGCCGCCAACCCAAAGAAATAAAGGGCTGATGCTGCAAGAATGATTCTTTCTAATGTATGCAAACTTTCCATTCATTTTTTTATCTATCAACCCTCCTTTCCCGATCTTATCGCCACTCTATCACTTCCACATGAAAATCCAGCAGTACTTCATCAGGCTTTTGCGTATGCAATTGCATCACGATCTTATCACCGATAGCAAGCGGTCCGGTGCCTTTTGGCGTCCCGGTAAAAAGTATATCCCCTGCCTTCAGAGAACAGGTACGCGAAAGATAACTTACCATCATCTCCGGCGAGAAGATCATCTGATTTGTCGAAGCTCGCTGACGAAGATCGCCATTGATATATAACGAGAATCCAAGTTCTTCGAATGGCGGCGCCGTTTCGAACGGAATAAAATGACTTACCTGCGCCGAACCGTCAAAGCCTTTCGATAACGTCCACGGCAAACCTTTGCTCTTAAATTCATTCTGCTTATCGCGCATCGTCAGATCCAAACCGATTCCGTACCCGGCAATAATATCTGCTGTGCCGAATGCAGGAATGTCGCGCCCGCCGCCGCGAAGCAGCAAGACAAGTTCGCCTTCGAATTCCAAAGCCTGCGTATGAGGCGGATATTCGGCAATATTATACGAGCCATGACGCAGCGCACAATCCGGCTTCACGAATACGACCGGATCCTTCGGCACTTCATTGCCCAATTCCTGAATATGCTCAACGTAATTTCTACCGATGCAAAATATCGTCCCGTGTTCGTAGGGATGATCGTGATGATCGCCTTCGAATAATAATTCCATAGTGACGCTAATATGTGTGTATTCTCCAAGACGAATATACGGAGAAATTGCCTCCGTGAACTCGGATTTAATAGATTTTACCCATAGCCCGGAGTGAGTCCACGTGACGAACAATCCTTCTCCCCTTTCCCTTCTTTCCCTGTTTAAGCTTTGAAGTTTAAGCTTTCGCCAAAGGCGCCCACCCTTTTCCCCGTTTAAGCTTTAAGCTTTGAAGTTTAAGCTTTCGCCGAAGGCGGAAAGCCCCCCTGTAACCCTTTATATTTCATAATTATAACAT
>JBBQGG010000023.1:0-42832 GCA_038322815.1 Kapaibacterium sp. (SeqCode) | reverse complement strand
GTCCAGTCAGCACCAACGGGGACTATACAAAGTTGCTCTTCATCTTCAATTAACCATTTTGCAAAAGTTTGTGCAAGCTTTGTCTTGCCCGATCCCGATAATCCAGTTAGTATTACAAACTTTTTCGAGAGGAGTGAACTTGCAAATCGTGTCACGAGGTCATTGCTGAACTGCAATCCCGTTTTTTTGAGGTCGGCAATAAGCGTAGATAAACTAAAGTCTGTATTAGCGTTATTTTGTGCACGCTTGGGTTGGCTAAATAAATTGCTTCCAGGCTTTTGATCGCCCTCCGCACCAATTAAACACACGTGTTTGAATAGGGGTAAGAGTGTTTCAAGGGTGGCACTTATGACTTGATCAATGTTTTCCGGAATTTCATTTTTTCTGTATTGATTTATAAGATGGATACCATTTGACCAATTATCTTTTACCTTTTTCGCGGTATCAAGTATAATTCGTTGGTCTTCCGAAGGCAAATTGGACGCCCCAGAGCCGAGAAGATAAGCTTGTATTGTCTTGCTAGATTTAATTACCTCTTGGATAAGGAAATCATTCACCTTGACTTCTTGCACCATTTCGTTTGCAGCATCAATTGAATCACCATAGTCAAACCCAAACTTCAATCCCTCAGCATTCACTTGCACATATAGTTGCGGAGAAAAGGAAGCAGGCATTCCTCTCTTACTATCATACTTATAGATATAAGTTGACCATAACAAGTCATGGATTACGCGCCCTCTATGCAGAAACATCTTAATCTCAAAAGGCCTTTCAAGCCCCGTGAGATGATCTAGATAATTCCTTAAGTAAAGGTTTACGGACTTGCCATGTGCTCTCTCGAAGCTATCCATCATTGGCTTTATTCTAGTATGATACAAAGCATCGGTAAGCCGCTCATCCCCGGAAAGCTTTCGGATAGTTTGGTTAATTTCGATAATGTCTATAATCGCTTTTTTACTCATCACTAAGTTTTGTTAATTAATTGCTTGCATCACTATCGTAAAGTTTCAATGCCGCGCGGTACTCCCCATCTAAATCGATACCGACATCTTGTTCAGGCGCAAATTTCTTAAAAGCAGCATACATAAGGCACATGAGTTGAAGTCCGGTAAACTTTTCTCCGGGTAGTGCGTGAAGGTTATAGCGTTTGTCCGATGTTGTGAAATCAAGTCCCTGTGTCCCAAGAAGTGCAATTTCAAATCCGATGTCGCGAACCTTATCTATAGGTAAAGAATCATACCGTTTGATTGTACCCAGAAGATAAAAAATTGAGGCAGAGCTTTTGGCTTTGAGCAGTTCTTCGTTCGTTACCAAACTCGGTTGTTCTTCGCTGGCTCTTTCATAGACCATCGGATCAATCTTCCATTCGTACCAATCCTTAAGCCCGATTATGTCGGCAAAATCATCTACAAGGTTATACTCATCACCAGGTCCAAGGTTGTTCGACTTCGATATCCAATGCTCATAAAGTCTCTGTGAACGGCTAAAAGTATCTTCTTTCGCGTAGGGACGCGCAAATTCTGTAACTCCATTGAAGAGTTGATCAAGGAATAAACCATATGCACCATTCAATGCAAGGCTTGCTTGCATTATTTTTTTTGGTGTTAGTTTGCGTATTGCCGGATTTTCGTTTGTCTTCCTTGCCTCTTCAGCCATTAAACGGACGGAGAGAAACTGAGAATGCCTGAGCTCGGGAAAATTCGAACGCAAATTTCTCTCTATCAACATATCGAGAGGACAGTTAAAGAGGAAACCGCTAAGACCGCCAATGAGGCTTGACGTAACTTTACTTATAGAAGCATCGGAGTAACCTTCTTTTTTGAGACGAAGTAAATCTGAGCCAAAAGATCTAATGGCGATCTCTCGAGAATTTGCAGTTGTAGTAAAAAATTTATTTTTACGAGAGGCTCGTGCCTCGGCTTCTAATTTGACGTGTGTTAGCTCATGAGCCTCAACGTGAGGTAATAATGGGGGGGGGGTAGCCTCTTCGCGTACGAAGCAAGTGATGGTCTCGGCCATGCTTCCAAGCCATTTGAATTGTTGCTCCAATCATGTCTTCGAAGTCTGCTTGCTCCACTCGAATTGGAAATCCTGAAAGGATTTCCATCTGCGACGAGTAATTTGTTACCGTTGCGTTTGCAATTAGTTGATTCTGCTCGGCGAGTTCTCCCTCGATAGTAACAAATAAAGCCCGTGACTGTTGGTATACAGGCTCGGAACGTGCGTCTTGTTTTTTTGCCTGATTGAATAAATCTTCAAGTATCTCCAATGCTTCTTCTGACTTTCCCATCTGAGAAGTAGCAAATGCCTTTCCGTAATAGGGGTTTGCGAAGTCTGGATTTGCGTCTATAGATTTATCAAAAATCTCAACCGCCTTGTCGAGATTTCCTTTTTCTACATTCATTGCCCCAAGACTATTCAATGCCCATCCGTCATTCGGATTAATCGCTAATGCTCGCTTGAGAAATTGCTCTCCCGTATCCAAGTCAGATTTCTCTCTTATATAAAGGTTGGCAAGTACTACCCAACTCCAAGTATCTTTCGGATCGATGCGGAGTATTTCGATCAAATGATTCACGGCATTATCTGCATCTCCGACTTCCACATAAGCCATAGCAAGATCACGACGTGCAGAATGAAGTAATGGGTAAAGTTCTATAGCTCTTTTGAGTATTCCTATGGCTTTGTCATAGTCCCCTTCTTCTGCTCTTCTCGCTGCTTTGAGAGCAAGACGCTTTCCTTCCTCTTCCTTCGTCGTGTTTCCATCCTTGAAACTAAGGATTACTTCCTCACCATCTATTTGAATATTTTGTGGAGCAGGAAGAAATGACAAATGCTCTGTAATGAGCGCAGATATAGCTTCGACCGAAGGTGAACTCGGTGGCTCTTCAATATTTCCAAACCCGTAAAGATCGACTATCTTTATTCTTATCTCTTGCATTTATTATAGAATACCATGCTCATATAAACGTGACGATTGTAAACTGAGAATACTTGTCTTTTGTCCCGTTTCTAAAATTTGGCGCGCGTTTTCTTATTTCGTGCTGGGCTAATGGCATGGATGCAAAGATACGGTGCGCCGAGTTCGGCGAAAGCTAAAAGCTTAAAGCGAAAAGCTAAAATGAGGGAATGAAGGATTTATTTTTATTAGATTTCTCTCTACCTCTGCCGCTGCGCGTCAGTGTCCATTCGAAATGACAGTGAGTACGAGAGGGTGTGTCTTGCGAAATACGATAAAAAAAAGCAGGGATAACCCTGCTTTTTTTTATTAGAATGTTGCGGATCGCAATCACACAATAATTACTTCTTCATAAATAATTTCTCGTCAACTTTCACGTTATGCTTGATCGAAGTGATCTGGAATGTCTGATCTCCGGCGCCATGGGTTTCCTCATGGAAGGCATAGGGTATGCCATCAACCATTCGGAAGTCGCTGTAATCGGTCGTTGCAGCTTCTTCTCCGCTGATCTCTTCCTTGCGAGTTATATACCCAGTCGTTTTATCAATATACCACTTTTCGTGAGACACACCACTCTTCATTACATCAAGAACGTATGCTTCGCCGCCCGGGCTATTACCCATTCCGAGAAGCTTTACTGAATTACCGGCATCGCGTACATGAAGTGCATCATTGAAAATTGCATTTGCAAGTTCGGTTTTTTCCGTCTTCGGATCGATGACACCATTGCCGCCTGGATAATAATTATACACATGTTGTCCGTCGCCACGCGATTCAATGATCATCGGCGCACCGAGATCCAATTTTTCATATTTTTTATTCGGTGCTTCTTCGATAACCATCATCTTGCCTTTATGGACTTCGCCTGTAACTCCGATACTGCGCTCTCCTTCGATCTGGCGGGAAGTGATTTTTTCGAGGGCAGTTTTATTCATACCCTTATACATTAGCTCCAACACCTGATCGAGCGTCATCGCCGCATCTTTCAATTTCTCTTCAGTAAACTTGATCGGCTTCAGATCAAGATCATAGACGTTCACTTTTCCGAATCGCTCAAGCTTCGTTTTTACCTGTGAAGCATCTCCGACGACAATAATATTTATATCGTTCGGTGAATACACTTTCTCAGCAACATCCTGAAGATCCTCAGCAGAAAAACCGGAGATCCGGGTTGCATAGGTTGAATAATAATCTTTCGGCAATCCGTATTCCAAAATAGAAAGCGCTTTTGCACTGGTGATCTGCGGATTAGCGAGATCCATTAAATATTTTCCGGTGATCAGTCCCTTTGCAAAATCAAGTTCTTGCGAAGGCACCTGTTCGGAAGATAAACGGCGATATTCCAAAAGCATCTGGTCAAGAGCAGAATCGGTTACTGCATTGCGAACTTCTGCAACTGCCACAAATATTCCGCGGTCTAACGATGTAGTCAACGATCCGCCGGGAGTATAGGTATATCCGTGTTTTTCGCGAATATTCTGAAACAGACGATTCTGAAATCCTATTGTACCATTGCCTGCAAAGATCGACATCAATAAACTTGCTTTATCAAAATTCGAATTAGTAGCAGCAAGACCCAGCTTTTGCAAACGAATTGTCGATTGAACAGATGAAGGACGGTTAATGAGCGAGATCGTCATACCATGCGTATCTTCAAGTGCAGGATAGATAGGCTGAACTCGTGAGCCTTTATTCCAATCACCAAATTGCTTTTCTAAAAGCGGCATGATCTCCTTTTCAGTTACATCTCCGACAACGGCGATAATAGAGTTTTCTGCCACAAAATTCCTACCATGCCAATCTTTCAGCATCTGCGAATTTAATTTCTGAATTGTTTCCTCAGTGATAATTTCACCATAAGGATGAGGTCCGTAAGTAATTTTGCGCCCCATCTTCCTTCCGAGTTCTGCAGGATTTTGCTTCGCTGCTTTCAAACCTGAAAGAGTTTGTGAAGCATATTTATCGAATTCATCTTTCGGGAAAGACGGATTCTTGATCACATCGGCATAGACCGGAAGAACTTCCGCCATATCTTTCTTCATACAGCTGATAAACACATTGATATCATCGACACTCGATCCGCCGCCGATCTCAGCGCCGTAGAAATCAAGTTTCTTCGCAATATCATCAGCACTGCGTGTCTTCGTCCCTTTTTGCATCAATGCCGAAACTGCTGAAGCTGCTCCGATAGCTTCGCGATCCTGGGCATTTCCGCTGAGAATTAATGTGCGAAAAAACACCAGCGGTTGCTTATGATTTTCCACGATGATCACACGAAGTCCGTTTTTCAACTTTGTTTCACTGAAAGCCGGAAAAGAAGATTTCGGAACAGGTCCTGCCGCAGGTTTTTGTGAGCGATCAACTTGAGCAAAACTATTTGCCGCAAGCAAGAGAATTGCAAATAATAGAAAAGAGATTTTTTTCATTAGCGTAAAATCAGATAAAATTAATAGGTTGAACAAGTCCTATAGTTCATATAGGGGTAAAAAATTATTGAGTTTTCGGAACAGTGTAAGCAATGACCGAACGTGCATTAACAGTCAGATATTTTTTTGCAACGCGCTGAATATCCTGCTTCGATACTGCGAGATACCTATCGAGTTCACTGTTCACTCGCTTCGCATCATGAAAAAGCGTATATTGATGCGAAAGCTGAAAAGCCACTGATCCTGTGCTGGCAGCCTGAGTTACGAGATCCTTTGTCGTCTGATTCCGTACTTTTTGATATTCTTCCTCACTGATTCCTTCTTTTTGAATTTTTGCGATCTCTTCATCCATTGCAGCACGAACTTTCGCAATTTCAATTCCTGCTTTTGCAACGGCAAGCATTCCGAAGACACCATCTTTTTCCAAGTTCAAAACAACGGGTTCGATCTCAACGACCAGTTGATCTTTATCTTTCAATCTCTTAACAAGTCGGGAGCTATTTCCTTGAGCAAGAACATTCGTCAGAAGATCGAGAGCGTATTGATCTTTATCTCCTTCAGGAACAGTTCTCCAAGCATAAGCCACAGCCGGAAGAGGTGTGATCTTTTCTTCAACTTCAGTATAGCGTTCTGAGGTCTGTGGCTGTTCAGCTGTATAGGTCCTTACAATATCTGCGCCTCTGGGAATCGAGCCGAAATAATCTTCTGCTCCTTTTTTTGCATCGGCGGTTTCGAAATCGCCTGCGATGACAAGCGTGGCATTATTCGGCACATAATATGTATGATAAAAATCCTGAAATTCCTGGATCGTTGCCTGATCGATGTATTGCGCCTGACCGATAGGGGTCCATTGATATTGTGATGTTTTGAAAACCGATTCCATCATCTTTGGAAAGAATGTTCCGTAAGGCTGATTGTCGTATCGATTGCGCTTTTCTTCCTTCACGACCTGGCGCTGGGTTTCGACTCCGGCAGCATCCACATGCAGAAAGTGCATGCGCTCGGATTCACCCCAAAGCGCTAAACGCATATAATTTGTGGGTACATCTTCATTATAAAATGTTCTATCGAGCGATGTATGAGCATTTAACTCACCGCCGACAGCTTCGATATTTTTGCCGTAAGATCCGCGAGGGATGTTATCAGTTGCTTCGAACATCAAATGTTGATAGAAGTGAGCAAATCCTGTCCGGTCAGAGCGTTCGTTTTTCGAACCGACGTGATAATACACGCGAACCGAAACTACAGGAGCGGAATGCTCAGGATAAAGAATGACATGTAATCCGTTCGGAAGGTCATATTCCTCGAATTTAATGGGCTTGATCACTTGCGCACTTGAAGTGCCGGCAATAATCGTGATCAGGAAAAGAAAAAAGAACGCTGTTTTTTTCATGGAAGTCTTGAATGATGAATAAAAATCGTATAAGGTAGAATACAGCCGTTTCTTAACGGAATTTACTGAAGAAGGTTTCAAGTGAAGAGATCGGAATTCGACGATAATTACCCATTTCCCAATGCCACAAGTGGTATGCTTGGTATGATTATGCTGGCATCTACACTTTGATGTAATCTTTCTGAATTCAGTTCTGAGGCAGGATACTCACCCTCTTGAAATTCAGTATACGTATTATAAAGTGTATCGCGTTCCACGGGAGTGAATCCTGCATCGCGGATAAGATCTATCATCTCTTTGATCGTTGTCGTATGAACAAAATTTGCAGAGGCATGGACATTTTCTTCTTCAAGTGTGCCGCCAAAATCATCGGCGCCGAAATGCAATGCCATCTGCCCCGTCTTCTTTCCTTCGGAAAACCAGCTTGCCTGAATATGCGGGAAATTATCGAGATAAATTCTACTGAAGGCGATCATTTGTAAATACCTTGTGCTCGAGGCATAGGTCTGTATAATTTTTTCAAGCGGAGTATTTCCCGGCTTAAAACTCCAGGGAATAAATGCCGTGAAGCCATGATATTCATCCTGCAACTTACGTGTCACTTCCAGATGCTCCACAATATCTTCATCGGTTTCCAGATGTCCGTACATCATCGTTGATGTTGACTTGAATCCTATCTTATGAGCTTCGCGCATGACGTTAAGCCAATCTTCGCTTGTCCCTTTTTTACTTGAGATCTTTTTCTTGACCTTATCTGATAGAACTTCCGCTCCGCCGCCGGGAATAGAATTAAGTCCGGCATCTTTTAATTTTTGCAGGACTGATGGGATGGATAGTCCTGATACAACACTCATTCCGATAATTTCGGATGTAGAGAAAAAATGGGGATGAATTTTCGGGACTTCAGCTCTTGTTCGGCTAATCATTTCTGTATAATATTCCAGAGGGAGTGCCGGATTAACTCCGCCTTGCAAAAGAACGGTGCGGACTCCTCGGGCTTCAGCTTTCTTAAAGCGCGCGATCATTTCATCGACAGTGTAGGTATAGGCATCGGCATCACCTTCATGACGATAAAAAGCACAGAAAATGCAATCGACATTGCAAATATTCGTGTAATTCGGATTCGAATCAATAACGAAGGTTACCTTTGGATTTGGATTATGCTGATACCGGCGATGCTCTGCCATCTCTGCAAGATCAAGCAGGGAGCCATTTTTTAAAAGCCAAACCCCTTCTTCCGGAGTAAGGCGTTCGTTCGAGAAAACTTTTTGTTTGATTTCTTTAATTTGCATAAATTTTTAGGATACCAGCACTGCTTGCTCTTTCAAGAATTCTTCAATCGCTTCTTTCTCTTTTGCACCAAATGAATAGGTAAAGGCATTTAAGTATTGAAGCAGATCTTCCTTCGTCATGCCAAGCCGTTTAGCATGTTCATGCCCAAGTTCTTCGTAATGTCCTTTGCTCATTGCAAGAGAATTTGTAAGCGCCATTACTATTGCTTCTTTATGTAAGACAGGAATTGAATTTCGTACTGCCCACACTGCAAAAACAAATGGCAAGTTTTTCCACTGATACCACTCTTGAGCAAGGTCGTAAACATTCAAGAACGAAGCAAGCCCTCCGAGTTTATGCCGGCGCAAAGCTTCATCTCCTATGAGCAATACTGCGTCATACTTTGTATAATCATTCTGTCCACTTGTTAAATGCAAACGTTCGAACTTTACATTCTTTACATTGTATTTGTTCTCCAGTAACACTCGAAGCAGTTCGATACTGGTCGAGCTTTCACCGGTTAAGCCGATCGTTTTGCCTGAAAGATTTTTCCATTGATGATGAGAATACAGCAGAACGGAATAGGCTTTGCCGCTTACAGCAACTCCGTAATTAAGCATTTCAAATTCATCCTGATTAGCAGAATAATCCATGAGCGATAAAGGACCGGCATCAACTTTTCCTTCTTCAGCAAATTGCCCGAAAACTCTTGGCACAAGCGGTATCAATTTCATATAGGACGTATAGGTACTATAGGACATATAGAAGGGTACAGAATTAAGGTACGGCATCTTACTCACCAAAACAGAATCTTCTGCAGGGTAAATATGAAGTGGATTATACCAAACATCCCGCTCAACAGGTACTTTTCCGGCTTCATGAATAATAGAGATGATCTTTTCTTTCGCAAGCTGCATCGGGCTTGTGGCTCCGGCATCATGGGCGATTCGTTCATGCCCGACTATTCCATCCATATCATCGGCGCCGAAATTCAGTGCAACTGCTGCAACTTCTGCAGTGAGCATTACCCAATATGCCTTGATGTGTGCAATATTATCAAGCATTAAACGGCTGATCGCTATTGTTTTCAAGTCATCGATCGCGCTCGTAAAATTATTCTTCGTCTTTATTCCTGTATCGCCTGGCTGGAATGCAAGCGGGATGAACGTCATGAAGCCGCCCGTCTCATCCTGTACATCGCGGAGTTTTATCATGTGCTCGATGCGCTCTTCGTACGTTTCGATATGCCCATAAAGCATCGTCACATTCGATTGAATGCCAAGCTTATGCGCTTTGCGATGAACTTCGAACCATGTTTTCGCGCCGATCTTCTGATTAAAAATTAATTTGCGAACGCGCTCTGAAAAAACTTCTGCGCCTCCGCCGGGCATTGTCCTCAAGCCAACAGCTTTCAATTCACTTAAAACTTCTTCATGAGTTTTCTTGAATTTTTTAGCAAAAAAATCTATCTCAACTGCCGTGAATGCCTTTACATCGATGAGGGGATAAGCCTCTTTAATCCGACGCACCATATCAACATAATGCTGCCACTCCCAATCCGGATGCAGGCCCATAGTTATATGCACCTCCCGAATATCAGGATTGAGTATGGAAAGCATTTCTTCAATACTCTGTTCGTATGCTTCAGGGGAGCCTTTTTTTACTGCAAAGTCACAGAACTTGCAGCTTAATACACAGATATTTGTCGGCTCGAATTTCTGGTTGAGAACGAAATATACGCTATCGCCTGACTTTTCTCGCGCAACTTCATTTGCCATTCTGCCAAGACCGATAAGGTCATGGGTAGCATAAAGGACTAAACCATCTTCTTTTGTGAGCCGAATACCGTTGCGTACCTTATTCCAAATGGGCATAAGCCCTGAATCGCGAAATGTAAGTTCTTTCGATGAGAGCATAAGAATAGTATTTTAGAGTATTTGTATGACAGGAGTAAAACAGATTCGATGGAGGATTCAATCCGACCCAATCATGAGACAAATTATTTTTTATGGACACCAGCCAAAGATAAATCGAACTTCCCGTCAGTGATATTAATAGTTTTTCCATCGGCATTCCTAACGATAATATTGAATGAGCCAATAACCTCTGGTAAAGCAACTCCAGAAGGGAGTGAATCTACAAAGGCTTTTGCCGTATCAAATTGTGTAAGTCTCAAAAAACTTTGATTATCGGATACAGCTTTATATATAATTCCATCTTTATCGGTAAATTCAGTGCCTTTAAACAACGAATCATTCGGAATTAATGGAAATAATCCTGTGTCTCTGAGGTCATTAAGAACTATTTGAAGAAATGACCCATCGTTAAAGGCATTCAAGAAACCTCTAAAAGTATTACCAGTCTTGAGAAGATTCATACTTGCATTCGATACATATCCCGATATCTCTGTTCGTGACTCAGCAATCCATAAATTCCCATTCATCTTACAACTAAAAGTTTTTTTTAAGGCATCATCTGATGAGTTTGAAAAACAGGAAATCAAAAAAAAAATTAATCCCACCAAAACCAATTTATATGATATTTTCATTTCTTTCGTCTTTATTTATATACCAATATGCTTAAATGAAAACAGAATGAAAGGTGGATTCAATCCTCAACAAGCATGTGTTAAATATTACGATCATTATGGCAAGCAAGAAATTATTCAAGCATCTTTTCGTCGCACTTCTTTTCTCTGTACTTTGGACGCTGATTTATTCCCTTGGCGATGAAGGAAATGGTGGAATAGTAGCGGAGAGTTTTTATGACGCTGTAAATAAACTTCCGTTTCTGGATAGAAAAGATTTCCCGAGCACATTCTTTCTTGGGTTTGTAATTTATCCCGTTCTTATTTACACCATTATTGCTGTTACTTATAGAATAGTTTATCAACTAATTCGTTCGAGATCAACACCTTCATAATTGGTGCAATTAAAATATTGGCAGTCCTGTTTATTCGTCACTCCCCTTCCGCAAATCCCCATCATTAACTAATAGAAATACTATTATGGACTTAATTCAACTTGTGCTCATTCTCGTTGCAGTCGGCGTTGGCTTGTGGCTGATCAATAGGTTTATTCCTATGGATTCGAAGATCAAGCAGATCCTTAACATTGTCGTTGTCATCGTTGTGATCTTATGGCTATTGAAAGTATTCGGGATCTTTGACGCAGGGACAATTCACGTCGGGAAATAGCAAACTCGTCCAACATTCGATCACAACCCTTGAAAAATACGCAGCAAATAATATGAATACGTATACAATCATGAAGAAATTATCCATTTTTTTCTTACTTCTGGGAGGTCTAAACTTTCTTGCCTGTTCGAGTTCCAAAAGTACGAATGGCAGTGTTCCCATCAGCACGGTCATTATGTCCGACATGAAATTCGCTCCGGAAACAATCAATATTTCTGTAGGCACAGCGGTGTCATGGCATAATCTCGATAGTAAAACGCATACGGCAACTGCAAGCGATGATTCCTGGGATACCGGTGATATGGGACCGGGAGCATCGCATTCTGTGAGATTCGATAAAGCGGGAACATATAAATATCATTGTAAACATCACACCCTTCTCGGCATCGGCATGACGGGAACGGTGATCGTGCAATAGATCTACGGAATTTTAACTGCAACTACATTCGATGAAGGTAAGGGATTCGGGTCGATCCATTTATCTGTTTTCACCTCGTACTATTCGGGAGAATATTGCTCTTGCCGGAACTGAAAATATGCAATATTCTGTTGTTTTTTTTCGTTAATTATCCGTGGAAAGACCTCTAGTCTGTTCCTGAGGTTTTCAATTTTGTCTTACTTATCTATATATATGAAACGAACGAATATTATCTATAAAGCTGCAGGAGCGTTATTTTTGACAATGATGATCATTGTGATTGCATCCTGTAGTTCAAGCACCAGCGCGAATACACCTAATACCGTAACCACAACAGGCGCAGAGTTTCATCCGAAAACGTTGACTATCACCAAGGGTACCGAAGTGACATGGCTTAATGATGACGGAGTCACACATACTTCAACCAGTGATAATGGTATATGGGATACTAAAGATATTGAAGCCGGAAAATCAAAAAAGATAACTTTCAATACTGTAGGCTCTTTTGCCTACCATTGCATCTATCACGGAGACATGGGTATGATCGGTACGATCATTGTGCAATAAACATATTTACATACAAAAATGAAAGCCATTCTTGTTTCTTACTTGGCAGTACTAAGTTGTGTAAGTTTATTTTCCTGCACAAGCACCCATACTATTGATACTGCCGCCATACCTGCCAATACGGTAATTATGGCAGACACTAAATTTATTCCTTCAACGATCACTGTATCGAAAGGTACGACGGTCACATGGAAGAATCTTGAAGACCGAACTCATAACGCTGCAGCAGATGATAAGTCCTGGAAGACCGATGACATGATACTCGGAGAATCTAAAACCATTACTTTTGATAAACCGGGAACATATTCTTATCACTGCAGCCATCATACGATGATGGGATTCGGCATGACGGGTACGGTTATTGTTCAATAGGTAATTGTTATTCAAAAAAAAAATTATTGTATAATCTTCCGGAGTAAGATCCTCTCTAAGAAAAGAGCCAAAACTTTGCGAAAAGTTTTGGCTCTTAAAGTTAAATTTTAGATAGTTTTCGTTTTTAGCCAGGGATAACAAGTCGTTTCCCTTTTGGAATGGTATTGCGACGAAGATGATTTGCTTTTTTAAGTCTTGAGAGGCTCACTCCGTATTTATCGGCGATCGAAGAAAGTGTATCACCTGAGCGAACTTTATATGTCGTCCGCTTTGAAGATTTTGCCGGTTGATCGGTATCGCCTTTTGATGCAGTTTTATTTGGTGCATAAAGTTTCAGTTTCTGTCCTGCCTGAAGCGAGGCAGCGTCCATACCGTCATTCCACTCGGCAAGTTGATCAACCGTCGTACCATAATTTTTTGCAATGCTTGTCATCGTCTCGCCGGGACGAACTGCATGAATTCGTGCAGTGCCGGTAGCGTCTTTCTTCGCAGGTACTTTTTCTGCAACATCATTTGTCGCAGACTGTTTTGAGGAGCGATCGATATAGACTGCAAGGAGCTGTCCCCGTTTGATCTTATGACGATAACTGATATTATTCCAATTACGAATATCAGAGACCCGAACGCCATAATGTGCGGCAATAGAATTCAATGTCTCGCCATGCTTTACGCGATGGGAAATCTTTGACGCTTTTTTTACGACGGGCGCCGGAGCCTGATCCTTTGAAGTTGTTGTAGGCGCCAAAACCTCATTTGATGCAACTACACCCGGAGCCATGACAGTCATCGGCACACGAATACGAGAGCCGCGCTTTACATGCTCCGATGAACTGATATTATTATAATCGGCAAGTTGATCCGTTGTCAGTCCGTACGTACGCGCGATCGTTCGAAGGGATTCGCCGCGTTCGACAGTATGAATAAGCCACGGACGTTTTTCTTCAGGAGTCAATCGGGCATAACGTTCAGCAAATTTTTTAACGGTACCGGAAGGTATCTTCAGGCAATATCCTTCCGGTCCGCAAATTTCAACAGGTGGAGTTGATGGCTGCAAGAGTTCAGGATTAAGGCTTTTAATATCCAGTCCGCTTACCCCTGCTGCATTCCCAAGTGCATTAAGATCAACCGCTTCGTGGACATACACCGTGTCGTAATCTACGGGACTTTCATATTGAATATTCGTAAATCCGTATCGCGCCGGATCCATTGCGATGAGGGTTGCGGCTATATAGAGTGGAATATAATTTTGTGTTTCTTTCGGCAGGCAATCACGAATCCCCCAAAACGTTGTATCTCCTGTCTCTGCCATGCAGCGACGAATGCGAGTCATACTGCAATTATAACAAGAAAGCGCAAGATGCCAATCACCCATTGCGCGGTGAAGATCTTTCAGATGCCTTGCCGCTGCACGCGTTGCTTTCCATGGATCGCGTCGATTATCAAGCCACCAATTACTTTTTAGTCCGTACATTGCGCCTGTTCCCTGAATGAATTGCCAAAGTCCGACGGCTTGCGCTTTCGAAACAACGGTCGGATTCATTCCGCTTTCGATCATTGAAAGATAGATCAATTCTTCAGGAGTTCCTTCTTCACGGAAGATCTGTTTCATCTTTGGGAAAAACTTTCCTGAGCGTGCAAGCCATTTTGCCATGAAGGGTCTGCCATTGCCTTGCATGAACCATGCGATCGTCTTCTCAACTTCCGGATTAATAGTAAGGGGCACTTGTGTACGCGAAAGATCGGAGGTCTTCGGAATTGGAATATTCCGAATATCCATCTTCGACATTTCTTCATTGAATTTTTGCCTAAGCGCAAAGATCGAAGCAGAAGGAGGTAGAACATCTATCTTCGATACGAATTTCTCGTAATCCTCGATCACAGATTTCGTTAATTCCTGAAAATCTTTATTCTCATTAACATTCGGGAAATAGACAAGGCGGTTCAATATATCGATCGCTCCTTCGAAACGGCGGACAACTTCGTTCTTATCTTTACGCTGTTCAGCGGCAAGTGCTCGTAGCCATTCCTGACGGGCAGCTTCTAAACGCTCTTCGACAACGGCAGAATCTATTGCTTCCTTATGATCGTCAAGTGTAGAGAATGGGTCGGCATTCTTAGCAACCTTTGCCGTTGTATCGGCTTGAGATTTAGATGTAATACTCTTCGAACTGCCGCAGCCTTCAAAAATCAGATACGGTGCGAGAGCGAGTAATAATATGAATAGCTTTCTGTGGGGTTTGTTCAGGTATGATTTGAGTCGGTTATTTTGAGTCATTTCAAATTACTTCTGATAAATGTTATTACAGAGGAAGTAATAATAGTAATTTATTCAATTAGTAATGCCAAAACAGGCTGTGAAGGATCTTAATAAAAGAGCCTTCGCAGCATGGGGGCAATTGAATAAACATACTACGCACTTCCTAACAACGTATTTACAGTAAAACACAATTTTTCTCTTGTTTAGATAAAAATTTGCATTTGACTATAAATCACCCATCAAATATACGACATTTTTATCGGAAGGTTTCAATTTTCGCCATTTTTCCCCACCAAACGATAGGTCAATAATTTCTGACCTGTTCTTATCTGTAACGAACTGAGTTCTCACGTTACTTATATATAGAGAGGTTATTTAAGTTTATGAAACGCATGTTTTATTCTATCATATTCTTTGTTCTATCTTTTTTAGCATTGATTGCAGTCTGTGGACATATCTAAAGTCAAATGGAATTTGATCTGCTGCTCTGCCGTTGTCAAAGCACTTAACCACTTATTATCCTATGCAGATCGAAGAAGTTTACCGCATTGCCTTAGAAGCATTTACTGCTGCCTTAGACCAGAAACTCACAACGCCGGAAACCGATGTTACCATCGCTCCGAAATTTAATCATGGAACAGTAATCCTACAACCCAGAGATTCTTCGATGCAATCAAAAGAGATCGATATCGAAGTTTTTTTTAAAAAGATTATTGGCATCCGAAATAATTTGAGAGTTCTGGAGCAAAAGATCAATATCAGCAAATTGGAGGAAGGCGAGAAGATCGAATTACAAGGGTATATCACACGATCCTACGGAAGTTTAACGACGTTCAACGTCCTCTTTCAGGATAATGATGATAAATTTGTAGGGATGAAAGGAGAGTAAATTAATTACAAATTAGGAATTAGAAATTACGAATCAAAATTCTTCTCTCTTAACCCTAATACGTAATTGAAGATTTACTCTGCCAGCACCTTTGTCAGTTCAAAGAGGATCGTATCTACCGGTTTCTTTTTCTCCGCAGCTTCGGTAAATGGAGTGAGCGAAAGTTTTCCGTTAACCTCTCCCGTCATGATGTTACTTTGTCCGTTTACAAGAGCCTCTACTGCAGCAGCGCCAAGTTTCGAAGCAAGGATTCGATCACGCGCAGTCGGGCTTCCGCCTCGCTGAACATGTCCGAGAATTGCGACACGATAATCAATGCCCGTATGCTCCTTTACTTTTTCTGCAAGTTTGAATGCTCCGCCTGCTTCATCACCTTCAGCAACAATGATCATATTCGAGCGTTTTGTCGAACGCTGATTCTTGAATATTTTTAATAATTCATCCAAGCTCGTTTGGTTTTCAGGAATTGCAATGAACTCCGCCCCGCAGCTTAAGCCGACATCAAGTGCGATGAATCCGCTTGTTCTTCCCATTACCTCTATATAGAATGTCCGTTCAAAGGCATCGGCTGTATCGCGGATCTTATCAATACTTTCGAGTGCAGTATTGATAGCAGTGTCGAATCCTATCGTTTGATCGGTGCCAAAAAGATCGTTATCGATTGTTCCGGGACAACCTACAACAGGTATATCAAACTCTGCACAAAATATGCCGCCGGCAGATGCCGTTCCGTCTCCGCCAATAACGACAAGCCCATCCATCCCTGCTGAGCGCATAGTATCGTAAGCTTTTTTTCTGCCTTCGGGAGTATGGAATTCCGGAGTACGCGCAGATTTTAATATCGTGCCGCCTCGTTGAATAATATTTGATACTGAACTGCGGATGAGTTCGGTATAATCCCCTGCCATGAGTCCCGTAAAACCGTGCTCTACTCCGAGGACGCGAATATCATGATGACGAGCTACGCGCGTAACTGCACGAATACAAGCATTCATCCCCGGCGCATCGCCTCCGGCTGTAAGAACTCCTATTGTTTTTATTTCCGGCATAAATAGCTAATAAAGTGGAAGCCCTTAAACAACGATAACGAAGAGAGAGGTTCTGATTTCTGTATTAAGAAATTGTCTTGTCTTATGAGGATATAGATTCAATAAAAACAAAGGCACGAAAGACACAATGAAGTTCATGAACTTCAAAGTGGATATTATATAATCCGATCATTTATTGATGGATCGTTATCAGTCAAAGTATTAGACTTAATACATTGATGTATTTTACAAAATAACTATTTTCCTCGGCGCCGCGCCATCACTCAAATTGAAGTAATAAATCCCCGGAGTTATATTCGGCAATGTGATAAGCCGAGACGTTTCTGAGCCTAACGGAATGCTCATAACTTCTCTGCCGAGTAAATCAACAATTCTCAATGCTGTCGGTAAAATCGATCCTCGCTCGATCCTTATGGTCGGATTTTCTTTCGACACAGGATTAGGATAAATACTAAACGTGTTTTCAACAGTATTATTTATCACGCTTGCCGGTGATAACGGGGATATTTCTTTAGTAAAATAAATATCTCCTGCATCATTCTTATCATCCTGCCAGCATAGATAGCGTGTACCATCGGCGGCAAAGAGAACATTAGCAAAAGATTTGGCAGAGCCGCCATTGGCATTCACCGGTCTGTTATTAACGAGTGCAGAATTATTATTTGTAAGAATATAGCGCATTCCATAATTAAACGTCTCGTAAGCAATAACGCGATATTTACCTTGGCCATACAGGGCAATATCGGGATAATTCACTGCCTGTGCTCCGTCTGCATCGAAGGCTGTGTTGATCGGAGTTTGATTAGAGCCATTAGGTACATTTGCATAATACAAATGTACCTTCCCGGAATCATCGCGCGAATCTCGCCAGACAATATGTGCCCCTTCAGTGGCATCGAGCGCAATATGTGGTCCGGTGACAGGACATTCATAAATAGTCCAGTCGCCGGATGAAAGTTTTAGCGCAGGCTGAAATGTCATGCCCTTGTCATAAGAACGCGCAAGCCAAATATCGCGAAGATTATTAATATCCGAACGGTAGGTAATGTAGATATGTCCATCGGCAGTTGAAGCCATTTGTTGGGAGCAACATTCACATGTGCCGCCGACTCCGCCTGGAGGAACATCGGTTCTTTTATTGACCGACCATGTCATTCCGCCATCAGTAGATCGCGTAAAATACAGAAGCGGCGTTTTTGCAACCTTCCGTTGCGTTGACCTCATATCAAGGAAAGAAACGTAAACATTATCGCTGGAATCGCAGGCGATCGAAGGAAAATCCTGCACATATTTCGAGGAATCATCGGAGTCGCAAACTGAAACAGGTTTTGACCAGGTCTTTCCTTTATCAATCGAACGAGTATACCAAATATCAGGCTGGCTATTAACCCGACTTCCCATCCATACGAGATGAATATTACCCTTTGTATCAATGACGAATTGAGCTGTTCGCTGGAAATTAGAATTGCAATTTGCATCAGCGCAGACAACTGAAGGCATAGAAAACGTCGCGCCGCCATCGGTCGAACTGCTCATTGCGATCGGTCCGTTGCCCATGCCATCAGCACCGCGAATCCAGGCAACAAAGATATTGCCGCTCCGATCAAGTTTCATCATCGGCGCTCTGTCAGCTAAACCGCTTCCGCCCATGTTTACGTGAATTGGCATAGTAAACGTTTGAGCATACATACTCGCGGGAAAAAGCAAAATTGCAAGAAGAAGATAACGGTTCATAGGTGTAACGATTTTTGTCAATTTAGAAACAAATTTCCGTAAGAGAAGTTACAATGCAAGTTAACTCTCAATGTAACACCGTTACCTTTTTAGAAGTGCTAACCTTGCCGCCGGCAGAAATAATAATTTGATATGATCCGCTTGGCAACTTGCCCACATCAAAAGTAGTACTCCCTGATTCAGAATTCTTTTCTGCGACCATCACACCTCGGGTCGTATAAAGCCTGATCACAGTTTTTTCCTGATCGAATGACAGCCTCTCGACAGTAATTTTATCATTCGCAGGATCGGGAAAGATTTTTACATTCTTTTCTACTGTGGAGTTTTCGGATACACTTGAATTCAAAATTCCGGTAGCATCTATTGCGACATTCTCCCATGCTGGAGAAGCGTCATGCTGGAATGAGAGCATTGCACCGGTTCCGCCTGTATCGCTCATGATATAAAGGACGGGAAGTGAAACACTTTGTGAAGCATTTAAGACAAACGGAAATGGATTCCTAATTCCGGGGAATGATAAAGAAAGTTTTGAAGATGGCGAACTTGTCCATCCATTAATTACCGTAATGGGCTTCTTACCGATATTTGTTATTTGAACATCGAACGAGCGGGGGGTTTTGATCGGCGTATTCAAGAGATCTACCGTTCGCGGATTTACATCCAACCTGAAGAGTGTATCCGTAAACGGAGGTATCGGCGTATATCTGGCGATGAATGCTATGTCAGTTTGAAAATTAGGAATTTCCAAAGTTTGCTGACCTAAACCAATATCAACAGTTCCTAACATATCCCCTGAATGCACATTATACCAGTACCCTGTTCCATATACCGGACTGGTGACGGTGATCTGCTTTGCCGAATTAATTTCCTTTACATCCTGATCATCCCGAATATAGAATGCCAGCGTTTTTGATGATTGCAAACCCCACGCTTTTAAGTGCCCAATCGTCTGAAGAGGTATTTTGCGAACGCCACTATCAAGGAGAACACTAAAATTTTGTAACACCCTCACGTAGCGTCGTTCTTCCCATCCGAGATATTGATTACAATCGCAATCTTTTGCAAAAGAAGAATTCCAGAAAACGATTATTCCTTCATTAAAAAGTGCTGACCAAATTCGTCCACGTAATCTCATTGCAGCAAGAGAATCCCAAAGCCCTTGTCCTTGCTCACCGAAGATCACAGGTTTAGGTATCTGTTTAAAGGAAGCAATTTTATCGGCAGTAGTTTGATCAGAGCTACGCACATCTTCCCTGCCATACCAATGGGGCGAAATAATATCTATCGCAGGATGATTCGGCGTTTCCCAACTCATCGATACGAGATGATGGTAAGGATCCTTGGCATGAATATAGCCCGAAACTTTGCTGATCCATAGAGAATCAGGACTTGATTCATTCACCAATTCCCAAAAATCAACCAGACTTCCGTAACGATCAATGCAATGCTGCACATATTTAAAAGTTGCTGCCATCGAATTATCATCTGAGGAATTGCCGTGAGGTGTCGCTAAGATCGTCATGAAAATCCGAAAGCCGTGTGCGCGAAGAGCGTTGAAAAGCGTATCTGTCCAACGCAAATGCAGGGTATCAAAGTCGTTACCCGACGTTGAAATGTTTTTGATATTTGAATACGCGCAATTACCATCACTATAGCGGTAAATATTAAATCCGGCGGCATCTCCATATGCGATCAGATACTGACTATAAGGCAAAATCCAATTGATTCCTTCATGATACCCTTTCGAGCGGAAACCTCCATCAATAAGATCGGCATCACCCAGTATTGAGTTTCGCTGCTCCCCCATGCAGTCTCCGAAGCCGACTGCCGTGTAGAGATTACCTGTCCCCGAGTAGATCCATCTTTTCGGATTCGTAGGATGAAGACGAATGAAGCCCTGTTCACTCGATGGTATACATAAGAATGAGTCGATGATCTGCGATTGTCCGTTCTTATCGGTAATGCTCAGTTGATACTTCCAAGTGCCGATCTGTTCGGGTGCGAAACGAACCATCCATAAATCTTTTGAATGGTAAAATCCACTTACACTAAATGCTTCTCCGCTCGGTGATTTTAAGATTCCCGTGACTGTTACATCATCCCATACATTCTTGACCCCTAACTGTGAATGAGACACTGGAATTTCGATAGGCTTGAAACGCTCGACGGATTGAAGAGCAAAAAGTGAACTTGGCAGCAAGAATGCTGAAAGAAGAATAATTGGAAAAAAAAGTTTTATCGATTTCATTTGTATAATATTCATTAAGTTCACAACCTATAAATGCTTATTAGGGTAGCAAAGTTACAATTGTCTAGAAAGAATTAATGATTCATGCTCGCCATCTGCATCAACGCCGGATGAATTGCAAGATAAATTTGGGCTCCGTAAGGTGAATTTCCATTATACAATTTCAGACTTTCGGGAATAATATTATAGGTAGCTTGGATACCCAGATCAAAATCGACCTTAACAACTGTTATCAATCTTCTGCTGTACCCGAGCGTGACGGCAGAGATATTTGCAGTTCCATTTCCGGGCAGGTTAAGATCATGTCTAAATTTCTGAACATATTCCGCTCCGCCATAAATATTATTGCTATTGATAGAATACTCAGATTCTACCAGAAGACTATTATTTTGTTTTTATTCTGCTTCGCAAGTAATGCGGCAACATGTTCTTCAGAGAGTGTTTTGTCTTGCCGCCCTGAAATTTCGAACGGAGCCTTATTTTTATGCGCTGCCGGTTTCGACATACCCATCCCCGGCATTTGTGCATAAAGCGAAATAGGCAAAACAAGAAACGCACTTATAATAAGTTGTATCGTTTTCATTTTATTTTTTTTATTATTTATTAAATTTACAAAGTTCTGTTTACTTGTGATTTATTTATTCGTAATAATTTATAATTGACAGCCACGACCATCGTACTCAAACTCATGAACACAGCTCCTACTGCCGGATAAAAGACAAATCCGGAAGAAAGAGGGAGTAAGAAAAGAGGGCTTTTACTCATATTATTATTTTCTTTTAAGTTGTTTAATTTTGTAGTAAAGGTAATATACCTATCTTATTCCGAATGCTTCATCCATCCTGAAATTGCGCTTTCTTTCAGAGTTCCTTTTCGCAGCTGCTTTCGTTTCATAATATAAAAGATTACAGGCGTAATGATCAGAACATGAACTGCACTTGTCAGTAAACCGCCGATCATCGGAGCCGCAATCGGGCGCATAACATCTGAACCTACTCCTGTTGACCATAAAATGGGTACAAGACCAAGCATTGCCGTCGCCACAGTCATTAGCTTTGGGCGCAGACGCAACACGGCACCCTCCATCGTCGAATGGTAAATATCATCATCAGTCAGAGGAACTCGCTTCCCGATGTTTGCTTCGTGCAATCGCTTATCTAAAGCTTCATGTAAATAGACGACCATCACAACGCCTGTCTCAACTGCAACACCATACAACGCAATAAAACCTACCCAGACTGCAACCGACCAGTTATACCCTAAGATATAGATTAAAAACACTCCTCCAATAAGTGCGAATGGGACTGAAAGCATAACGACCGATGCTTCTTTAAAATCCTTAAGTGTAAAGTAGAGGAGAAAGAAAATAATCACAAATACGAGAGGTATCATAAACATCAGGCGGCTTGCTGCATGCTGCTGATTTTCGAATTGACCGCTCCATGAAAGTGTGTACCCTGCAGGGATCGCCAATTTGCTTTTCAGAGTTTTTTCTGCTTCACTTACAAAGCTTCCCATATCACGCCCGCGAACATTCAGATAGACAAGTGAGCGAAGCAGTGCATTCTCGCTCGAAATCATTGGCGCGCCGGTTGCAAGGGAAATATCCGCAAGTTCTCCTAATGGAATGTACGCTCTACTAGTAGTAGTTGGCGAATCAAAAAGTGAATGTATCGCTCCTCTGGGAGTTTGTGTTTTTGCAGATGCTGCACCACCCATTCCACCGGAAGAAGGCTGTTGCCCCCCACTCATACTTTGGTCTGTAGGACTTGTATTCATAGAGCCGGAACTGCCGGTGGCTCCTGTCCTTGCAGAGTTGGCCATGCCGCTTGCAGAGGAGCCTGGGAAAGTAATACCAATTGATGAATAATTCATAAGCGGCACCGGAAGATTTCGAAGTTTTTCGATTGAACCTCTAAAATCAGGCATATACCTGACGTTGATCGGAAATCTCTGCCTGCCGTCAATGACTGTTCCGATCGTATTCCCCCCGATCGCTCCTTCGACAACATCATTGATAACAGATTGTGAGACTCCGTACTTTGCAGCAGCCATCGGATTTACTTTCACGTCGAGAAATGATCCGCCTTGCACTCGTTCTGCAACAACATCGGCAGCACCCCGTACTGTTTTGAGAATTGTTTCAGCATCGATTGCCAGATGCTCCAGCGTATCAAGATTCTCACCAAAGAATTTTACGCCGATATCCGTTCTTACGCCTGTTGTCAGCATATTGATACGGTTAATGATCGGCTGTGTCCAGCTATTAGCGACACCAGGAATTTGAAGTTTCGCTGCCAGATCATTTATGATTATATCTTTTGTAACGCCAGCGCGCCATTGGTCATGTGGCTTCAAGAGCACAATCGTTTCGACCATTGAAATAGGCGCTGGATCAGTCGGTGTTTCCGCTCTTCCGACTTTTCCGAGAACTTGCAATACTTCCGGATAATCTTTGATTATTGCATCCTGTATCTGCATGATACGTTTTCCTTCACTTAAACTAATACTTGGAAGGAATGACGGCATGAAAAGCAGGCTTCCTTCATCAAGGGGGGGCATGAATTCGTTGCCGATACTGAGCGCCACAGGAATGGCGATGATCAACGCAAGAAGATTCAATCCTAAAGCGGTTTTCCTATGTTTGAGCGCCCATTCGATAATAGGATGATATATCTTGCTAAAAAAGCGGGAAACAGGATTTTTTTCTTCTTTACGAAAACGCCCCTTCATAAGCAATGTCATAAGAACCGGCACGAGCGTGATAGAAACAAGCGCGCTTCCCAAAAGGGAGAATGTTTTCGTAAATGCAAGGGGGTGAAAAAGTTTTCCTTCCTGTCCGGTAAGTAAAAAAACGGGCAGAAAACTAATGACAATAATTAAGATCGAGAAGAAGATCGGACGAGCAACCTGTTTCGTGCTCATGATGATAACCTTGTTATAATCGAAATCAACACCTTCTTTTTCCTTCTTTTCCTGAGCTTCCGCTAAGTGGCGATGGGCATTTTCTAAAAGGACGATTGAAGCATCAACAAGAACTCCGATTCCGATTGCAATTCCGCCAAGCGACATGATGTTCGATGATATCCCAACGACTCTCATCAGTATAAATGCAATGAGTACGGATATAGGAATTTCAACAATAATCCGTAGTGCGCTCGGTATATGAAAAAGAAAGAGAAGAATAACGAGCGTTACAATAATTGCTTCTTCGATGAGTGTATGATAGAGATTATCGACCGATGCCTGGATTAGCTCGGATCTGTCGTAAGCGGGAAGAATTTTCACTCCCGAAGGTAACCCCGATTCAATTGAGGCAATCTTTTCTTTGATGTGGTCAATAACGGCTTTGGCGTTTTCACCCACTCGCATAACCACAATTCCGCCGGTTACTTCGCCGGTGCCATTTTTTTCCAATGCACCGCGCCTGATATCGGAGCCAATAGTGACATTTGCAACGTCGCCGATCGTAATTGGAATACCATTTCTTGATTCGAGAGTGATCAGTTTTATATCATCCAAAGATTTTATGTATCCCTGACCTCGTATGATCTGTTCAGTGCCGCCCACTTCGATAATTTTTCCGCCGACATTATTATTGACTCGTATTACAGCGCTTTGAATCTGACCAAGCTCAAACCCATAAGAGCGCAATTTAACCGGATCGACATTGATCTGATATTGCTTGATGTATCCGCCTGCTGATGCTATCTCAGCAACGCCTTCGACCGATTGCAGCTGAGGTTTTACAAACCAGTCCTGAATTGCGCGAAGCGTGCCCAGATCGTATCCTTTCCCTTCGACAGTGTACCAAAAGACTTGGCCGATGCCTGTTCCATCCGGACCGAGTTCCATCCTCGATCCTTGAGGAAGTGAGGATTGCACAGTTGAAAGTTTTTCGAGAACCCGTGATCTTGCCCAATAAATATCAATACCATCTTCGAAAATAATATAAATAAAGCACATACCGAACATGGATGTTGCCCTGACTGCTTTGATATTCGGAAGTCCTTGCAGCGCTTTTACAAGAGGAAAGGTCACTTGGTCTTCGACGATCTGCGGTGACCTGCCATATATTCTGTAAAAACAATAACCTGATTTTCCGATAGATCGGGAATTGCATCGAGCGGAGTGGATGATACTGCCCATCCTCCTACAACAGCAATGATCGCAAACACAACGAGTATGAAAACCCGATGTCCTGCACTCCAGTCGACGATTCGTTCAATCATACGATTGTATTTTATTTCTTATTGATTTCCGTTACCATGTATTGACTCTCCGGAGTTTTCGTCAGAATAAAACTTACAGAGTCTTTTTCATGGATATCTTTCAAAAGTTCGGGCGATTGCACGGGATATTCCATTGCCATTGCGCTCATAATGCCTGGAATATCATGGTGAGCTAAAGTAACGAACTTCCTGTCCGTTGATATTCTTTCCACAATACCGGTTCCGGTGCCAGACTTACCAGAAGTACTTTGAATTGCCGGAATTACTTCCTCGGGGCGCTTGCTGCACCCTATGATGAACATGAGTGCAAACGATAGTGACATTACCAGATGTATTAAATATTTCATTGCTGTTTATTTCTTATTATTTTATTCATTTGTGATTGCAGTAATTACATACTCTCCACTCTCAGCGCGTGAAAGAGTAAACTTTACGTGATCGCCGTTCTTTGCTTTTTCTAAGAGCGCAGGATCACTCACTTTATATCCCATCGTCATCGCAGACATCACATCAGGAATATTTCCATGATCAATGGTGATCATTTGCTTAGTTTTATCTATGCTTCTCACAGTACCTACACCATCACCCGAAGATTTACTTTTTTCATTTCCGGCATCCATATTCATGCCTGCCATCGGATTCGCGCCCATTGCAAACTGATGCTCAGAATCAATGAGAAATTGTCCTGTTGCAGCAACGATATCGTTCTCATTTATTCCGCCAAGGACTTGATAATAATTATCCTGCGAAAGTGCTCCGATCATTAGGGTACGATTTGAAAATGATCCGTCGCTATTACGAATCCAAACATAATCTTTGTCTCCTGTTCGTACCACTGCATTTGCAGGGACAGCAAGAGATTGTCCCATATTTATATGAATTTTTGCATTTACGAACATTTCCGGGCGCAGCTTTCCTTTAGCATTTGCAAGCGCCAAACGCACTGTAATGGTGCGGCTCTCCGGATTCTCAACGGGAGAGATAAAGACGACTTTACCTTGGAATTTTTCTGAAGGATAAACTGCCGTGCCTATCGTGACTGGATAGCCATTGCGTATGATGCGAATATCGCTTTCAGGTATTTCAATCTCTGCCCATACAACCGATAGATCTGCCAACTGAAAAAGGGATGTTCCTTCATCAACATATGCGCCTTCTTGTACCAGTTTTTGCATGACGACTCCTGATTCAGGCGAAAGAACTGTTATCGTGCTGCGGGGAACACCTTTTTTTTCAAGTTCAGAAATTTGATTGTTACTTAGTCCGTAAAGACGCAACCTTTCTTTTCCGGCATCAATTAAACCCTCATCCAAATTAGCATGTATATGATCCTCTGCATTTGCCATTCTTGTGGAGCGGGCTTTTATAGCAATCAGATATTCCTGCTCCGCATTCAAGAGATCGGGACTGTAATAATCATAGAGCGGATCGCCTTTTCGGACAACTCTGCCCGTTGCATTGATATGCAGATGCTCTATTCTTCCGCGCGTCCTTGAACTGATGACGTGTTCATTCGGCTCGGCAATTTTAATCGTACCGATTGCCTGAATATCTTTGATAAACTCTCTCTGCTGGATAGCAACTATTTGCACATTCGCTTTTATTGCCTCAGCGCTTGACAAAGTTACACTACCTTCAATAGGTGATGCTGAATTTTTTAGGACGTTACTATTCACCACGGCAACCGTTGACTCCTTTCGAACAGAGGATTGATGAAACATGAAATATCCGATTCCCGCAAGAATAAGAACGCAAACAAGAAGAAGAATCCAATTCCTCTTCCAGAATGATTTTTGTTTCGCTTGGTATATCTCTGATTGTTCCATAAATTTTTTCTTATCTTGTAATTAGATCAATACCTGTCAGGTATTCGATCTGCGCAATTGCTTTATCATACTCTGCCTGGAGTTGGTATTTCTGGTGGAACTCATGCAAAATTACAAGTTCGCTCCGCAATACTTCATTCAATGTCGCTTTGTTGTTTTGATAATTAGTTTGGCTTGTTGATAGGCTCAGATCGCTTAAAGGAAGTATTTCGTCTTTGAGAATTTGATATTCTTTTCTGATACCTTCCATTCGTTTGAGCAAAGATCCAAGCATGGTATGAATTTCAAGCTTCATTGCATTTATCTCTTCACGCTTTGCCGTTCGGAGTGCTTCTTGTTCGGCAACGGCATCGTTCAATTTGCGCGAGAATACAGGAAGATTAAAACTTAACTGCGCGCTAAGCATATCAGATTGCCTCATACCGGCAACGGCATCACGCTGCATGTAGCTCAACCCGACTGAAAAATCGGGATATTTAAGAAGCCGTGCACGTTCGATCTCAAAAGCAGATTGTTCAGTTTCAGAAAATAATTCCAACAGCGCCGGACGAAACACCGCAGCAAGCGAATCTAAAAAGCCAATACTATGTGAAAAATGAGAAAGTTCAGGAGTTTCCTCGTATTGTATTACCGTAATAACCATATTACTTGCTCCCGATAGATCGGCAGTCCGCATATTTATCATGGATTCTTCTTCAGCAATGCGCGAATCCGTCTCAGCACTTTCTAATTTCAGCGCAAGTATTTCCTGCTGTGTTCCTTTGGCAACAGCGAGGGAATGCTCGGATAGCTCGATAAGCTCGGCAATAGTGACTAAATGATGGCGGTATGTTTCGACAGATTTTTCTAAATGTGCAATATCGAAGAAGGCAAGGCGAATATCTCTTCTGAGCCGGTTTTCTTCTTCGGCAGTATTTTCCTGCATGGAGTGGACTTCCTTCTCTCCAATTGATCGTTCGTTCGTTCGTTTTCCGAAGAAGGGAAAGCTCTGGCTCAATCCTATCATTTTCGAGGTCATCGGCACCTCATTGAACCTGAATGAATTTGTCGGCAGGTTTTGCACGCCAAGCATCATCATGGGATCCATAAGGGAAGATCTCTGGGAAATCCGTCTTTGTGCAGCTTCAACTTCAGCAGATTTCTTCAGAATGTTCGGATGACGCGAAACAGCCCTGAGGATGCTATCCAAACCAATACCCGTTTTCCGCATATGATGCAAAGAATCCATCTGCGCAAATCCTGTGCCAGAAAAAATAAAAAATACTCCGATAATAAATGTTCTCCGCACCTATTTTTATTATGAATGAAATGTTTTGACTTCAAGCACCATTTGGCTATCATAAAGCATATTGCCTAAGCACCATTTAGCATATAGCGGAGCCAAAAAGAAAGCGATGAACCCGAAAAATAAGTTTTTCGATTTTTCATAATCAATACTCAATTCGACTTTCGTAGATTCACCGCTGGGCGTCAAGAGAAGATGCATCCTATACCATGAGAGAATAATCATCTTTGCATTGCCTACTGTTTCCCATATCTTTTCTTTGCTCTCTATCCATTTTGTCACAATAACAGTAAAATCCATTGTAAAACCCATCATTTTCCCATACCATCTGAATTTTACATCCGGTCCAACCGTATTTGAGGAGAGTTGCTGCAACTGCAGTTTACTACCCATCATTGGCATTGAACTCTTCATCATGTGCATTCCCGTATTGCCTATGTCGTCCATATAGGTAAAGACTTTATCGGGCGACGAATGTATCAGTATATATTTAGATTTTGTTTTCATACGGCTAGTTATTTCTTTATCTTCAATAGTTTCGCATTGACAGCGACGATCACCGTGCTCAAACTCATAAAGACAGCTCCTACTGCCGGACCTAATACAAATCCGTTGGAATACAACACTCCGGCAGCTAAAGGAATAGCAATTGCATTATATCCGGTTGCCCAGATCAAGTTTTGCATCATCTTTCTATAGGTGGCTTTTCCGAAAAGAATAAGACTGAGTATATCCTGCGGATTGCTGTTTACTAAAATAATATCGGCGGTTTCTGCAGCAACATCTGTGCCTGAACCTACAGCTATTCCGACATCTGCTTGAGCAAGAGCAGGTGCATCATTGATGCCGTCACCTGTCATGGCGACAAATTCGCCTTTGGCTTGCAAGTCTTTTACGATCTCTACTTTTTTATCAGGCAATACCTGTGCATAATATCCATCAAGATGGAGTGCATCGCTTACGGCTTTGGCAACTGTTTCATTATCTCCGGTTGCCATATAGACTTTAATTCCGTTGCTTTTGAATTTCTGAATTGCATCTGCCGATTCAGGTCGTATCTCATCGGCTAAACCAATAAATCCGGCAAGTTCATTTGCTATTAATATAAAAACTATCGTTTCAGCTTGGGATGTAAATACGTTCTCAGGAATAGAAATATTTTTATCTTTCAAATAACCGGGGCTTACTACTTTAACTTCTTTACCATCAACAATTGCTTCAACACCGGCTCCCGTGATCGCTTTGAAATTCTCCGCTTTTGGAATTTCTAATTTTTTCTCCTGCACTTTCTTTATAATGCCGGTTCCTATCGGATGCTCGGAATTTTGTTCAAGCGCACCGGCTACGCGAAGCACAACATCAGCAGAAAAATTTTGGGAAAGCGATTCCACTCTGCTCACTCCGAATTCCCCTTTGGTCAGCGTTCCTGTTTTATCGAAAACGATCGCAGTGATCTTTCTTGATTCTTCAAAGGCTGTTCTGTTACGTATGAGCAAGCCATGCTGAGCGGACATGGCAGTAGAAATTGCAACTACTAACGGAACTGCCAATCCAAGAGCATGCGGACAGGAAATAACCATTACCGTTACCATTCGTTCTAATGCGTACACAAATGGAAAACCAAGTAATAACCAAACAGCCAATGTTCCGAACCCTAAAGTCAGCGCACCATACGTAAGCCATTTTGCAGCACGGTCAGAAAGATTTTGCATCTTCGATTTAGTTTTTTGCGCCTCTTCAACCATTTTGATGACCTTGTTCATGTAGCTGTCTTTTCCGCTATGCTCGACCTTCACTTTCACTGATCCATTGCCATTAATGGAACCGCCGATCACTTTTGCCCCCGTTTGTTTTTTGACAGGTTTCGATTCGCCCGTAAGCATAGATTCATTCAGATAACTTTCACCCTCAATGAGTATTCCATCGGCAGGGACTTTCTCGCCGGGCTTGACTAAGATCACATCATCTTTTTGAAGTTCATCCAACTTCACATCCAGTATCTGATCGCCGTTTACTTTATGAGCTTCCGAGGGCATTAAGCTCACGAGCAATTGTAGCGCCTGCGAAGCTCCGAGAACCGATTTCATTTCGATCCAATGACCGACAAGCATAATATCAATAAGTGTTGCTAGCTCCCAGAAAAAATCCATGCCGCTTAAGCCGAACACTGTTGCTGTGCTATACAAATATGCAACCGTGATTGCCATTGCTATCAGCGTCATCATGCCGGGATTTTTCGCCTTAACTTCTGAAACTAATCCTTTTAAGAATGGAAGACCGCCATAGAAAAAGATGATTGATGAGAGAGCGAACAAGACATATTTATCACCTGTGAAAGCAATGGTGAATCCAAAAAATTGTTGGATCATTGCCGACAGCGCCAGCACAGGAACGGAGAGCAAGAGTGATACCCAAAAACGTTTTTTGAAATCTTCGATCATCATTTTGTGATGGTCGTGCCCGGCCATACCCATCGGAACATTCATGTCATGCTTCGAGTGATCCATCTTTGAATGGTCCATCTTACTGTGATCCATGTTAGAATGATCCGCTTCATTTTTAACTGCATCTTGCATACCTGAATGAAGACTGTTTTTGCTTTCGTGATTTTCCATTATTAATTACCGATAGTAGACTTTCGTAAAAAAAAATACAGAACGAATGCACTCTCAAGTTAATGAGAGGCATGATAAATTAAAAAATATGGGGATTAGATCAGGAAGGTTGCGAGCAGAGCGCACTTCTCCAGTGAACCGGGAGAAATAGTATTGGAATCATCTCGTTGGGGAGCAAGAGGGAAACGTGTAAAAGTTTTTAAATCTGTTTTAATCTGATAAAAATTTACAACAACTGGCAATACCTGTTGAAATTCAACGGACGATTTTTGGAAGTCGTTTTTAAGAACTACGTGCTTATTGCATGAAGGACAGCAGGATTTTGCTTTCTGAATTTTGTCCTTATTACATTGGTTACACACCGATTTCTTCATGTCCACTACCGGGCACCCGCAACTTGTTATCGTTACACCGACAGTTGAAAAAATGAGCGAAAGTAATACTATTAGGCGAATCATGTGGAGGAATACGCTATAAAGCAGGGAATAGTTCTATGTAAAAAGGATCCTGTTGTTTATTTCTTTTAGAGACCTTCCCTTTTTATATAAAAAAAAAGAGAAATTATTTTATCTTTGATCTGTCAATCTTAATTCCTGTAACAGATGGCAAACCTTTAAAGACAAATATGGTAAAAACCCCTTTACTCCCTTCCCTGACATTATCCAAAAGTCCCGCCTTTGATACAGGAAAGGTCATCGTCATTGCAGGCATAAATCCCTTGATCTTCCCGTGTTTGAGCGTGATCTTTTTTTCTTCGCGATAGATCTTTTTGACTGTTGCGTGAACCTTATATGCTTTTCCAGCCGTCTCTGTATGCCGTATATTAGTGGTATCCTGAGGAACTCGCTCTTGTGCTGAGGCGTGAATCGTAAAAGAGAAGATTGCTAAAATCAGAAAACATACAGAAAATAATTTAGTCATGACTGTTTCCACAATATGTTAATTTCCAAATCCGTTTGCAATACCGACGGAGTAACCTGGTAATTCTGTCACAGAGAGAATTTTTCGGGTTACCCTATCGATCACAACATAAGAAGAAGGTGAAACAGCAGCATACGATGAGTGATGCTGATGTCCACCAAGCAGATATTCGCAGGCAACATAGACATATTTGCCATCGGGTGTGAACGTCATGTCATGAGGACTCTGGCTTACGCTATCAATATTTGCGATAATTTGATTTGTAGAAGTACTAATAACATGGACGGTATTCACCCACGTTGCCGTCCACAGTTCTGACCCATCCGGTGAAAGCGCTTCGGCACGCGGCGAGTTAGGAAGTTTAATGCGCGAAATAATTGAATCTTTCTCAAGATCGAATACAACGACTTCGGAAGTATTCACACACGTTACATACATTCGTTTCGAATCCGGAGATAGTATTATTTTGGAAGGTAAATACTGCCGGATATAATCCAGCGAAACAGGTACTTCGACATCCGGTCCGAGAGGTAAATTACTTATCACTGAATCGGTGCGTGTATCTATTCGTAAAATATTGTCAGAGTTATAGCCTGACATATACGCATACTTACCATCAGGAGAAACTGTTACAGCAAATGACTGCAGGATAAGCGGCGAAGATATGGTCTTCGTAAGCTGCATTGTACGAGGATCGAAAACTACGAACTGATTACCGGTGACCGAAGAGATATCGGTGATATATCCTTTGACTCCGTCAGGAGTAAGGGCAATCTCATTCGGATAAATATTCGACGTGAATTCGCCTGTCATTGAGTATGCTGCCTGATCGTATCTTCTTATACGCCCTTTATCGCCTATCATTGCAACGATAACACTCAAATGATCGGGCATTGCAGCAATTGCTGCCGGTTGATAGGTATTTGACTTAGTGCCGACGGGAATAATATGGATCACTCTTTGCGTATTGGCATCTATAACACTGAACATATCTTCTGTCTGATTAACGACAAATAATTTCTTTGTGACATCACTATACGGGATTTTTCCGTCAGCGCTTTTTGCACCTTGATTGATCCAATCGAAAATTGCCTTTTGATCGTCTTTGGAAAGATGGTTAACATCCGAAGGCATCGTTGGAGTGATAACAGGTGCAATGTTTGTATCTGTATTGATATGTCCAAAAAAATGACTTTTCAGAGCATTAAACGGAATGACTTCGTTATTGTAAGTACCACCATGTGTCATGGTTTCCCATGAGGTGAGGTCAAAATTAATATTAGCTGGAGTAGCACCGCTATGGCATCCACCTCCTAAACAATCTGCTTCAATAATTGTACTGATATTTGCAGGATAATTTCCCGTGAAGGTAGGCTCCGATATAGATGAAGTTCGGCAGGAGCAGAAAGCTATACAAACTATAAGAAGTAATTGGCGCATTTGTAAACCCTGTCCGGCTATGTGCTTATTCCGGTACTTTTAAGAGCTAAGAAAAAGAGATAGTATATCCCTGCCGTTGCAACGGCTGCAATTCCCATCGAGAGATAAAATGATATGTCCTGACGCAGCAGATATGAGAAAATCGGAAAGAAAGCGAGCGACGGAATCACCATCCAAAAAATATCCATCGAAAGTTTTGCAACAGGTTCATTTTCGTGCGTATCCAAATAGAGCCAGATAAAGGCAAGTAAGGACGTTAATGGCAATGAAGCAAGCAGTGCGCCAAAGAGGCTTGATCGTTTTGCGATCTCAGAAATTCCTGTTACAACTAACGCCGTTACAATGACCTTTATGACGAAGCGAAAATCCATATTGTTAGTGAGAACTCGATTCAGGTGAAACAGAACTCATGACCATTTCTTTGGAACGAAGGGCAAGACGCGCACCGGATTCAGCGTATTCCATTAGTGCAGTGAGAGCAATTTTTGTGTGAGCTGAAATTGTCCCATTAAGATCTTCTCGAATGGAGTCAGCAAGTTTCACATATCGTTCGCGCGCAAATTCAATGTGATCCAGATCAGTTTTTAGTCCTTTAACATCTGTATGTGACATTATATGAAATAGAGATAATGATTGCTTTTTAAACAGGATAATTGACTCAACGCGTTCCAAGCGGCAAGTCCTCGCTTCTTGGTTATGAATAGACTTTGTATGTAACTCATGACAAAAATCGGTGTTTATCTATTACGGAATTTGAACTGTCTATTTATTACAATACAATAATCCTTATGGAGAACTGCCGCTTTTTTTTTCGTACTCTAATTATTATTCTCACTGCAGTACTTTGTTTTTCAAATGTATCCGCACAAGAAGTTTCCGGCACTGTTCATGACGGATCAGGACTGTTGATTGCCGGTGCACGAATTACTCTGTTTTCGAAAGATACCTCATTCTTCGCTGAGACAAGGACAGATTCGTACGGTAATTTTCGATATTCCGCTATTCCTAAAGGCGATTATAATATCGGTGCAACTTCATTTAGCAAAGAATATCATCAACAAAGCATCAGCCTCTCAAATCTGCCTCAAACTATAAATTTTACACTTACAAACGATTCAAATAAAGGCTCATGGGAAGTGCTGAATAAAGCAGGTGAAAAACTTGGCGGCACAAATTCGGCAACCTTGCTACCGGATGGAAGAATACTTTATTGTCATGATACACAGGACCCGATTTTATTTGATCCTGTAAAGAACACCATTCGTAAGGCAGCGAAGTCACAAAGTATACAAGGATGTGCAGCAGTCGGACTACTGCAAGATGGCAGAGTCATTTTTGCCGGGGGTGCAGCGACAGAAGTTTATGGTCCCGGAACTCGACAGGTAAAGTCTTATAACTCTGTAAAGGATCAATGGAAAGTGGAGACCAACATTAATGATTACAGGTGGTATCCTTCAATGATTCAATTCCCGGATGGTGATCTTCTGGCAATAGGAGGAGGCGGTTTGTCTAATCCTATTCGTGTAAAGACATGCGAGATCATGGATCATAAGTCTATGGTATGGACGTATACGGATTCCGTTGCAATCGGAAACGAAGTTTCCCCAATCGCCTTATTAAAAACCGGTGAAATTTTTATGACTCATCGCCCTCCGCAGCTATTTAATCCGATTGCGAAAAAATGGAGACTGGCAGCAGATTTTATTCAGGGACCTCGTAATCCGGATGGTCAGCATCCCGATCATGAAATAACGGTACTACCAAACGGAAAGGTAGTCTCGATAGGCTACGATTCCAGATACTATCCTGATAAACCTGCTGATAATGTAGAAATTTATGATCCTATTTCTAACTCGTGGAAACTTGGGGCTAATATGCTGCCGATTCGTTATTGGTGCAAATCCACTCTTTTGCCTAACAAGAAAATTCTCGTAACAGGTGGTTTTAAGACTACATCAAGCGACACCTCGTACGTAAATGAATGGGGAGCAATGAGACTAGCTGATCTATATGATCCCTATAACGATTCATGGCAAAGGATGAGCGGTTTGAACTTTGCTCGCGAGTACCATTCCACTCCACTTCTGATTCCGGATGGACGTGTAGTCGTTACCGGAGGTGAGGGTAAACCCGGCGAAGAACCGAAAGATACAAGCGTTATCGAAGCTTTCAGCCCGCCATATTTATTCAAAGGTATTCGACCGGAGATGAAGGATTTGAATCAGACAGATTTTCCAAGAGGTTCTGAGATCGTCTTTCGCATTGCGAAAACTTCTGCCCCGACAAGTATTGTATTAAAAGGTACTGAAGCCGTCACGCATTTTATGAATACGGGGATTGCAAGATTTTTGGAACTTCCCTTTATCCAAAATGGAGATACAATTCACGTCAAGTTGCCTTCTGACAATGTGGAGTTACCGGTAGGTTTTTATATCCTTTTTGCAATGACAGATGATATTCCGGCAGTTGGAAAGATCGTGCATATTAGTCCCGCAATTGTGAATGGGCTGCCATTACAAAATTCCGGTGATAACCTACATCTTCAGCTATACAATTATCCAAATCCTTTTCAGAGCAAAACAAACATTCGCTTCTTTTTGCCTTCAGTTGAACGAGCCGAAATGACACTGTATTCGGTTTTAGGTGAAAAATTACGATCCTATAGTCTTGGCGAAGGCTCAATGGGTTGGATCACTATGTCAATTGATGAACCAAATCTTCCACCAGGTGTCTACTCTCTCAAATTGAGCGCAGGCAATGAAACAGCAAGCATAAAGTTAAGCATATACTGATATTTTTATAACTGTATTTGTTCGATCCATTACCAAAAAAAATAAATTTGTTTCAAAGGGAACCATTAGCAAAATAAAGTAATTTCCATGCCAATACCTACGTTTTGTCATACTTACTTATTCGGAGAAAAAACCATGAAGCATTTTTTACGGATTTGTTTTGCAATTTCTTTTTGCTGTTGTGTTGTAGATCTTTTCGCACAAACAGGCTCCTCCATTGATAAATACCTCGGAGCATCTACTAAATTAACCACTATCGGCTCCGCCTCTGATAATCTTGCCGTTCCCCAGGACCTTAAATTTTCCCCCGTTCCATCTCGCAAGAATGAACTTTGGGTGGTGAACTATGGAGATCGTAATAACGGCGGGTCTATGGTCATTTTCTATAATGCTGGAAAGCCAAATCAATGGTCTGAATATCGTCACGATTCTCACAGCCAGCATTTCATGATCTATCCAACAGCGTTCGCCATGGGCTCACCCGACAGCGGATATTTTTCAACGATCGGTGAAGCCCTTAATAACACGGGCGATCCAACAAGTACATTTATGGGACCCGTACTATGGGATTCCGATACAACAAAGTTTGCACGCATCAATCAGAACAATTGGGTAAGCGGACAACCTCTGGGCAGTCATATCGACATGCTTCATCAAAGTCCGTACTCTATGGGTATTGCATTCGATACGTTAAATGCGTATTGGGTATTTGACGGCTATCATGGATGCTTATATCATTACGATTATCAGAAATCCCACGGCTATGGTGGCGATGACCATTCAGATGGGGAATTAATTAAGTACAAAGAGGTTAAACTTAAACGCATTCCCAATCTGCCAAGTCACATGGTTGTCGATAAGAGTACAGGTTGGCTTTATATTGTTGACAACGGCAATAGAAGAATCGTACGCGTTGATACAAAATCCGGACACTTTGGAAATGATCTCACCGCTCCAAATGAGAACCTTGGATTATATTCGGAAATGATCGGAGTGAAATGGCAGACGGTGGATTCAGGATTTACAAATCTTTCAGGAATCGCGTATTCCGATGGCAGGCTGATCGTCGGCAATTACGGCACCGGAGATATTAGAGTTTACAATACAATGACACCGGCAAAGCCTACCTATATAGGAACAATACAAACTGCCGATCCGGGTATGGTCGGATTAACGATCGGACCCGATTCCAATATTTGGTATGTTAACCGCACAAAGAATCAAGTTGTAAAGATCACTCCAACCGGAGTAGCTCCTGTTGATGCAATACTCCTAAGTCCTGCAACCGGCTCAACACAGATTGCAATTCCTACTACGCTTACCTGGGTAAGAACGACTGGAGCTTCTTCATATCATCTGCAGGTTTCATCGAAATCAGATTTTTCAACCTCGCTTCTTGATTCCTCTGGAATTTCCGGCACATCTATGGGCTTTGCGAACCTGAATAATTCAACAACATATTATTGGCATGTCATTGCAAAGAATAGTGCAGGCGAAGGAAAGTGGTCTCCAACATGGTCTTTCAGAACTATAGGAACAAAGCCGAATACATTAGCTCTTATTTCGCCATTCAAGAGTGCAGTAAATATCTCGTTAAAACCGACTCTTACATGGGACTCATTGAATGTTGCAACCGGATATAATCTTCAGGTGTCACAGCAGGTAGATTTTAGCATGACAACTGTTGACCAAAATAATATTTTAATGCCACATTTTGACTTATCAGGACTTACCGGTAACACTCAATATTATTGGAGAGTCAGAGGTTTAAATGATGGTGCTATCGGAGACTGGTCAGATGTATGGTCATTCACTACGCTCGACCCTGCATCAGTGAAAGAAAATGGTTTTCTTGCATCAAAGATCACCATCGACGAAATCTATCCGAATCCCTCGTCTTCAAATTCTACGATTGCATTCACTCTGGCTGCGCCACTTCATCTTCGTGTAGTGGTACTTGACCTATTAGGGAAAGAAATAGCTGTTCTGGCGAATGAGAATTTTGAAAGCGGAAAACATTCCCTGACGATGAATGCTGCCGTTCTGTCTTCAGGCACATACTTTTATCAGTTTACTCTTGAACAAGGGACTTTCTTAAAACCTTTCCTTGTAAGAAAGTAAAAGATACGTCTTCAGATGAATTTAACTTATTTCCGTCCGTAAGTTCTTTACTATTGTAAAGAACTTACGGACGGAATTCAACCTTTAATTACTCTGTTCTCTAATCGTTCATTAATTTAACTTTCCTATGAAAAAAACTTTACTAGTATTTGCATTGCTGGCGGCAAACTTATTTCTCTCTCATCCTGTCGTTGCTCAAGTCCCAACAACTGCTTCTGATTTCACTCTTACTGATTGTGATGGAACAGCGCATAATCTATTCAGTACCCTTGATAAAGGTGATGTTGTAGCTATGGAAGTCGTTATGGGATGTCTTCCATGCGTACAGGGTCGAAAAGCATTAGCGAAGATCGAAGCAGAATACGCTGCAACTCATCCGGGTAAATTTCATATCTATACATTCGGATTTACCTCGAGTGTAGATTGCAGCAGCATTCAGCAATGGATGACATCGAATAACGTAAGCGGTGTAAGCTTCGCCGGTGATGACGGAGTGAATACAGATTACGGCGCTTCGGGCGGAATGCCGACGATCATTCTCGTAGGAGGTTCAGATCATAAAGTTCTCTATTGGAAACAGGGTTTTGCCAATAAAGATACTGTTGCAATGAAAACTGCGATCGCAAAAATTTTAACGCAAGCCTCCGTTGCATCTTCTAATAGCAATGAATCGTTGAGCCTTTACCCGAATCCTTCGGCTAACTCCACTTCATTAAAAATTAATTGCCTCACGAGCGACACTCGACAAGCCGCGCTCTATAATACGAACGGCGTAAACGTCCTTTCCATCTTCGATGGTAAACTTAGCGTAGGTGAACATACAATTAATTTTTCCACAAATGCTCTTGCCAGCGGCAAATACTATTTACATGTGACAACTGCAGGAAAAACTTCTGTATTGCCGCTGACGATCGTTCACTGATTTTTATAGGATATTTCAATGAGAATTGCTTTCTTCATAAGTTGTATTTTTTTGATTGCGATCTCTGCCTCTGCGCAGAGCATGAGGACATATTCCGTTGAACCTACGACAAAATTTGTCACTTCGACCAGCGTAATGGATGAGGTTACGAAGTATTACATCCATTTCAAGAATACGACAGGAAACGATATACATCTCAGTTGGAAAAAACTTTCTCTCGATCTTCCTGCTGCCTGGGATTACTCCCTATGCGATCTGGGTACCTGTTATGCCGGCATACCCGAAGGCGAACATACGATGTATCCTGTAGAAAAGGATAGTAATGGATTCCTCGCTCCCAATATCTACCCTGGTGGCACCGATGGCACGGGTAAAATCGTAATGCTGGTTTGGGATAAGGATAATCCTTCTGTTAGTGATACGCTTACCTGGATCATCACAGCGACAACATCTCAAGCGGACGTACCTGTAATAAATACGCCGACTAAAGAACTTCGTCTATATCCAAATCCTGTCAATAACAGAATTAGTATACTATTTGGCGCTATATCAACAGGAACACTCAGCATTATTGATATGAAAGGCGTAAACCAATTGCAGTTGTATATAAACGAAGGAAAAACATTCGATAGAGATCTTTCGCAGCTTGCATCCGGTGAATATTTCGTACTCTTCCTGAATCACGATGGTTCGGTATTCCGTACCAAACTCGTTAAGAATTGACGGACTTGCAAAGGCTTTTTGTAATTACCATTTTATTTTTTGCAGCGATTACTTCTGAAGCAATTGCCACTCCCCAAACCCTATATATTAATCGAGGTATTTTCGTTACAGTAAAGAAAACGACATTCCCTTCTCTTGCTGTAAATACTACAGCGGTCTATGATTCTCATAATGCAGTAATTACTGCAACTCCCGGTGAGGTATTGGATTTGACGATAATCAATAACGATTCAGTCCTTCATGGATTTTCGATCATGGGATTTCCTTCCCAATCGGTAACTATCAAGCCAGGAAAAAGTGCACAGGTTCACCTGCCAATTGATAAAGAAGGTATTTATCTGTATTACGACAGCGTTCAATATCCGTCATTTGTTTATCTCGGCGCAATGGGAATGATCGTTGCTTCGAAATCAACGCAGCATTCTTTCTTTTGGAATATCAAAGAGTATCAAGCGTCTTTGAATGAAAGCATTTCTCGTGGCGGTAAATTTTCTAAAAGTAATTACGATCCCGATTTTTTTACGATCAACGGACTGAGCTATCCCGATATTCAGGGTGATACAACTGCAAAAGTTTGGGGATCGGTCGGTGACACAGTAAGGATTTATATTGTGAATTCCGGGCAATCAATGCATGCAATTCATTTTCATGGTTTTCATTCGAAATGCTTATCCTCCACGTCTTTGAATATTCGGGCAGGATGGGTAAAGGATTCGTGGGCGATCAAAAGCATGCAGGGAGTTGTCTTAGAACTTGTTATAGATAAAATTGGCAGATATTCAGTTCACGATCATAATCTCGTTGCCGTCTCAGCTGCAAAAACTCATCCTAACGGAATGTTTATGATAATGGAAATGAAATGAAGTATTGTATTATCATAGCAAGCGTTTTCTTAACCTTTTCGGGTAGTATCTTTGCACAAAAGACTGTTAAATATAACGTCTATCTCCGCAGTGATGCCGGAGCCGATACGATGTGGGATGGGCGCATCATTCGCGTTTATGGAATGGCTTCGAGGCTTTCCGAAGCACCTCACATTCCAGCGAAAACGTTGTATTGTAATGAAGGTGACACCCTTATTCTTAAAGCGCTTTCGATCTCTCAGGGCGATCATCATACAGTACATTTACATGGCTTGGATGCGACGACGATCAACGATGGTGATCCTGCAACAAGCTTTTGGCTTAACCACCAGCAGGAAGCGAATTACACCGTTTATGCCGCTCATGCAGGAACATACCTGTATCACTGTCATGTCGCCGATGTGCTTCATGTGCAGATGGGAATGTACGGTCTTATCGTAGTAAAACCACGCGACGGATCAAATACTGCCTGGTCGGGTGGACCGTCTTTCGACCTCTCCTATAATTGGATTCTCTCTGAAATTGATCCTGTCTGGCACGATAGCATTCCCGTGCATGATGCTGTTGTCGATACCGTTCATATCCCTCCATACATTCCAAAGTACTTTTTAATTAACGGAAAAACGGAAACGCAGTTGCCGGTCAATGACTCAACAGTTATCAGAGGCACCTCTGGTCAGAAAATATATTTGCGCGTCGGCTCTATCGGATTTTTCTATGAGCGTTTGATTTTTCCCTCTTGGATGCATGCAAGAAAGATCGACTCTGACGGGCGTCCACTCGATGAAGCGATACAAAATGATACCGTCGAGATCGCACCCGGAGAACGCTTCGGAATATTACTTGATGCAGTGACCAACAAACTTGATAATATCGATGTAGAATTTATAAATATGAATACGGATTCTGTCTGGAGTGTACAGCATGTTCCGGTAAACATTATTTCATCTTCTGTTGAGAATAGTAATTTTTCGTCCGGAGATTTTCGTATATTTCCTAATCCATCCAAGTCATCCGTAACTTTCTCCTTCTCTGGAAAAGAAGATGATGTGGCTTTAGTAAAAGTCACCGATATTCTTGGTAAAACCGTTTATTCGGGGAACGCCATTCTCCCCTTGCAGCTTGATATTCGGTCGTTCACATCCGGAATTTATAGAGCTTCTGTAATGACAAAAGATAAAAGTTTTTATGCATCTTTTACTGTAATACATTGATACCAAGAGAAAGTGTTCTCGTGAACTAAATTAGAGCTTTCTCTGTCGTAACTATAGAACGTTAATAAAGGATAATTATAATGAAAAACACGCTAATAAATTTTTTCAACTCAATTTTTGGAACACGCAAAAGCAAAACTTTCGCTGAATCAGATTTTTGTGGCAATCCTAATTGTCCATGCGGACCGGATTGTCAATGTGGGCCATTCTGTAATTGTGGGTTGAAGTAACTAAGTTCTCTTTTTTACGTATAATATATCGTGAAGAAAAAAGCGGCATATTATTTGTTCTCACTTCTGATCGTGCTCTCAAGCACGTTCGGCATTGCGCCGATGGCTTTCTGCACGATGAAAATGCCGGCTCCACAGCGCTCTTGCTGCAAATTTCCTGTCACAACTCCTACGAAATGCCCTATTTGCGCATTTGATCTCAATAAAGTTGAGCCATCACCGGCAAATACAGCTGTTAAATCGTCCATAATTTCCCAGCATTTCATTAGTCTTACTTCAAACAATGCGGAAACGATACGTTTAGTCAATTTTGCAAATGCCAAGATCGGCATAGTTGCATATATTGACTCCAGTCCGCCACTCTATTTACAGCACCGCAGTTTCCGAATTTGATCTGATCCTTCAGACCCAGGCTTTGTAAGCAGAGCAGCCTTCTTTGCCGAGTGTTCGGATATGCTTTAATACCTATCCCTTCATTACCCTTTGCTGCACTATTTTAATACATTTATATAATAAGGACAGATTATGAAATCAGCTATTTTTGCATTTCTTGTAGCAGGCGTACTCGCCATCGGTTCGCTAAGCGCGACCACACATACTCAAGTTGCAGCTTCCAATAAATCCGCAGATTGTAAATGCGGCGAAAAATGTTCGGAATGCTGCGGCTCTGATTGCAGTTCATGTACTATGGGCTGCTGCTCAAAGTAAACAGTAGATAATTCACAGGGCGGACTTCGTAGTCCGCCCTCTATTAAAAAATTTTACAGAATAACAAATTTTATGAAAACATTTTTCATTGCATTGCTTTTTGCATGTTCTGCAATTCTCAATGCCCATGCCCAGATAATTTCGGCCGATGTAGGAGTGA
>JBBQGG010000022.1:0-42880 GCA_038322815.1 Kapaibacterium sp. (SeqCode) | reverse complement strand
GATGAGCAGTTGATAACTACGAAGATAGAAACGGCTGTAAGAACTTTGATTAGATTTTTCATGGTGTTGTTTTAGTAAGTACGTGTTAAAAAAAATGTTTTGTTTGTGATTGTTCGTACAATCATCGTACATCAAACTTACACACCGGATTATTTTTTGGTGCTACGTAAATACTACGTAGAGACAGTAACTATTGGTAATACAGAGCTTAGGGGATAATTTATGGCATCAAATACACAGGGCGAGATAGCCGCCCTCATAAAAGAGCTTGGAAAAACGACTCAGAATCGTAAACGCCTACGGCTTCTATCCGAACTTTGCGAAAAATTCTATTTATCCGATACTGTTGTTGCTCTCGATTATGCCGAGCAGGCTGCAAAGATCGCCCGCAAAATAAATGATCCAGATATATCAGGAAAAACTTTTACACTCTTAGGCCGCTGTCAATACCGGACTTCGGATTTCCAGTCAGCAAAGGAAAATTTTGTTGAAGCCATGCGCATTCAGCAGCAGCTTCATAATGAGCAGGAAGTTGTAAAGCTTTATTATTTGATGGGAAATATTCATCTTTCCCGTGCCGAATATTCTCAGGCTATTCAATTCTATAACGATTCTCTCGATTTAGCAGAGCGATTGCAAGATAAATCTAGCAAGGAGATCGCTCTTAATAATCTTGGCCTTTCCTACCGCGCCATTGGGGATCTTTATAAGAGTTTCGATTACCATTCGCGAAGCCTGGAGCTTAGTCTCGAATTAGAATTAGAAGGTATTGGTCCCGGATTTCTCAATATCGCCATCCTCTACTATGAAATGCATCAGTATGATAAAGCCAGCGAATATTTCGATAAAGCCTATGAAGCCGGTAAAAAAAATGGAGACATCCTTTGTATTGTCAAGGCATTATTAAATAAAGGAGAGATGCTCGTTGTTGGTGATAATATAACCGATGCGCTCACATTATATGACGAAGCTCTTGCGGTCACCAAAGATCATGATTTTCATTCCGAGCGCGCCAAAGCGCTTGAGCATTTGGGATTTGCCTATGCCAAAAACGGCGCGAAGAAAAAAGCGCTGGAGAGCTACAATGAGGCGCTTGCCTTTTGCGAACAACATGAATTAGTCAGTAAGGTTGCTAGTATCCTCATGCATAAAGCCCAACTTCTTTTTGATATGAAAGATCCTGATGCAGCGCGTGAAGCGGCGAACAAAGCAATTGCCATGGCTTCAGAAAGCGGAGAGCTTATTACCGAAGCGCTGATGTATCGATTGCTTGCACAATGTGATAAACGCGTTTTGCGCTTTGAAGCAGCGCTTCAAAATTATGAAAAATATAATGAACTTCTGGAGCAAACTCACCATGACAACGAGAACAGTCTTATGCGAGAAGCGCATATCCGTCTTGAAGTGGAAGCTGCATTACGCGAGCATTTTCAATTAAAATTACAAAAGGGGATACTTGAGCAGGATCTACATACAAAACGTCAAGAGCTTACTGCGATTGCTTTGCAGCTGGCAAAACAAAATGAGGCGCTGGGAAAAGTAACTTCGCAATTAAAAGACACGTTGCATTCTCCCGGACAAAAAACAAATCTTCCGGTGAGCAGTGTGATCTCTGATATTGAGCGATTGCGTAACTCCGAATCCGAATGGGAATTTTTCAGAACGCAGTTCGATGCAATTCACGCCGATTTCGGAACGAGACTGTTGGAAAAATATCCCGCACTCTCTCCGAAAGAAGTTAAAGTGTGTTTATTAATGAAACTCAACCTTGCCACAAAAGATATTGCAAACTCCCTTTGCCTATCTCATCGCACTATCGAAGTCCACCGCTATCAGATACGAAAAAAACTTGGACTCTCTGGAGAAGATAATCTGCAAACATTTCTTATGTCACTGACTTAGCGCTCACCATTTGTATCCAAGTTTATGAGATAGAATCCTTATCAAAAAAAAATTTCAATACTTCAGTAATTTTTCAGAGGTATGGGTTGACCCATTTTCATATTTGAGCAGATATAAGCCAGATGGAAGCGCATGAACATCAATATCTTTTTCACGGCTCGTCAGAACTTGCCTTCCTGTTATGTCATATAATTTGATCTTCCCTTGAAAATCATTTCCAATATGAAGAACGTCTGAACAGGGATTCGGATAAATGGTGATTGATACAGTAGCACTTATCTCTTTAACTTCTGATGGTGGATTTATTTGATACCTGTTAAAGAATTGCCAAATTGCAGCAGAGGCGCTGAAATCACCATTATTACCAGCCCCCGCTCCGGGCCAGTCAATATGTCCGCCGCCAATAATTTTATAAAGCTCGCATGAGGTGTTTGCTAACTCAGCAGACCACTCGTAATGAATAACGGTTGTGCCGTCGGTTTTATCTATATCAGGAAGATTTGTAATTCCCGGTAAGGGTATGCAGTGATCGTTCAAAACCCAAAAATGCATTAGCGTATCAATATTGGTACTGATATTCGATTGATAATAGCTCACTGTTTGATCTGCTGTTCCGTGAATTTCCATGATCGGAACAGCCTGAGTCGGTTTGCATTTTGCAAATTCAAGCGGAGCCATACTGCCGGAAACCGATGCAATTGCCGCGATCCTATTTGCAAGTTTCCATGCCAGCTGATAGCACATATATCCTCCGTTGCTTATACCCGATGCATAAATCCGCAGGGTGTTTACATTATAATGAGTGTGCAATGTATCAATGAGCGCTGATAAAAAAGCAACGTCATCTGGTGTCGTTGGCAGAGACGGAATTCCGGCAGTCCAATACTGTTTGCCATTGCCATCTCTTGTGCCTTCAGGATAGACGACGAGAAATCCGGCAGTATCGGCTATCGGCATATAGTTCGTATAATTTTGCTCAACCTGAGCATTCGAGCCATAACCATGAAGATGAATAATGAGCGGACGAGAACTGCCGGTTACATAATTCTTAGGAAGATAGACACGATAATGCCTCATGCTGCCACCTGAGACGAGACTATCAGTAATGGTTTTCTGAGCCATCACTAATTGGAGGGGAAGAGATAGGAACAGGATGAAAAGTATGAGCTTTTTCATGAGTTTGTAGATTGAGCAACAATTATGTAAACTTCTCTAACGAATCAAAAGTTACCAAGACTCGTATCAGTTACGATGAAGGAACAGAATTGTATATACATTGTTTCTACATAGTATGACTGTAAAAATTCAAAAATGGGGTAATAGCCTTGCCATTCGAATCCCGAGTATGGTGGCAAAAGAAGCGCATATGCGTGAGGGAACATCACTAGATGTCTTAAGTGATGTCGGTTCAATACTCTTGCGTAAGAAAACACGATTGCCGAAATACTCCTTGAAAGAACTTGTTGACAAAATCACACCTGAAAACCGTCACGGAGAAATTGATTTTGGCTCTCCCGTCGGTAAAGAAAGGTTTTGGGAGGCAGAGTGAAACATTATATCCCCAGACGAGGTGATGTAATTTGGATAAATTTTGACCCTCAACTTGGTCATGAGCAAGCAGGTCGCAGACCTGCTCTTGTTTTTTCTGTAGAGTATTATAATCGCTATTCCGGTTTACTCCTATGTTGTCCGATCACATCCCGAATAAAAGAATATCCATTTGAAGTACTAATTCCAGCCGGCCTTAAAGTCAAAGGGGCAATATTAAGTGATCAAATGAAGTCCTTCGACTGGGGAAGCCGTGACATTTCCTATATTTGTAAAATGCCGGAGATTGTCGTCAATGATGTGCTTGCAAAATTTCAAAGTATAATAGAAATAGAGACAACTTGAAGCAACTACTCCAATCCATGCGCTCCGGCGCGATCACTGTTCGTGACGTTGATGCGCCGAATGCTCCGAAGCGTTCGGGTATTATCGTGCGTAATTATGCAAGTCTTATTTCTGCCGGAACGGAAAAAATGTCCGTTGAACTTGCGCGCGCGTCGCTCATTGAAAAAGCAAAAAGCCGCCCTGATGATGTAAAGAAAGTCCTTGCCGAGATCAAGCAGCAGGGGTTTTGGGCAACCTATAGCCGTGTCATGAATAAGCTCGACTCTGAAAAAGCGATGGGCTATTCCTGTGCCGGAGAAGTAATCGCAGTGAGTGAAGATGTAAGTGATCTGAAACCGGGCGACCGTGTTGCCTGCGGCGGTCAAGGGGCAAGCCATTCTGAAATAGTAAGTGTTCTGAAAAATCTTTGCGTGAAGATTCCCGAGAATGTACGCTATGAAGAGGCCTGCTATACAACGCTCGGCGCGATAGCCATGCAAGGAGTACGTCAGGCAGAGGTGAGATTTGGTGAATTTGTCGCCGTTATCGGCTTAGGTCTTGTCGGGCAGCTGACATGTGCAATTGCAAAAGCAGCAGGATGCATTGTCATTGGCATTGATCTTGATGATGACAATGTACTGCTTGCCAATCGTAATAATGCCAATTTCGCATTTAGTAGAAAAGCAGATAACCTTGTGGATAAGATCAAGTCATTAACAAATGGCTTTGGAGTTGATAGTATTATTATTACGGCGGCAACAAACTCGAACGATCCTATAGAATTATCGGCACAGATAGCACGCGATCGCGGCAAAGTTGTGATGGTTGGCGTTACGAAAATGGATATTCCCCGCGATACATATTATTTGAAAGAATTAGATTTCAGATTTTCGCGCTCGTACGGTCCCGGAAGATACGAACCTGATTACGAAGAAAAAGGGATTGATTATCCTATTGGCTATGTCCGCTGGACCGAGCGTCGTAATATGCAAGAATTTGTTCGTCTTCTTGCAGAAAAAAAAGTAGAGCCTTCGAAAATTACTACTCATCAATTCCCTATAACCGAAGCAAAGCGAGCGTATGATATGATCGCCGGTGAAGTGAAGGAGCGATATCTTGGGATTGTTTTGACCTATCCTGGGAGCGGTGAAAAATTACGAATTACGAATTACGAATTAGGAGAAAAATCTCAAACCCCAAACCCTACCCCCCAAATCCCCAAAATTGGTTTTATCGGCGCAGGTAATTTCGCACAGGGTTTTTTATTGCCGACTCTGAAAGAAAATTCAGAGTTAGTTATCGTTGCAAATGAATCCGGCGCGAGTTCGCAGGATGCTCAGAATAAATTTGGATTTAAATCTTCAACGACAAATCCGAATGAAGTTATTTCTTCACCTGATGTTAATACTGTTTTCATTGCAACACGCCACAACCTTCATGCAGATCTAATTTGCAAAGCACTTGAAGCGGGAAAAAATGTTTTCTGTGAAAAGCCACTTGCACTGAATTTTGAAGATGCTGCAAAAGTAGCAAGTACGTATGCAAAGACGCAGAACTCAAAATTACTCATAGGTTTCAATAGAAGGTTTTCTCCGTTAGTTGTTAAGACAAAAGAATTTTTCGGTGAGCCGAATCAAGCTAAGCTCATTTTCTATCGCGTGAATGCCGGAGCCGTGAAGGCATCAGATTGGACACAGGATGAAGAGATCGGCGGCGGGAGAATTATCGGAGAAATATGTCACTTCATTGATACTGCTGCATATCTTACCGGGGATGCGCTGCCAAAGAGTGTTGTTGCAAAATCTCTTTCGTCGGGAAGAAGCGATGTCATCGATAACGATAACATTTCCATTACGATCGAATATGAAGACGGCACAGTTGCGGCTATTTTCTATATTGCAAATGGAGATAGATCACTTCCAAAAGAAGAGCTGCAGGTTTTCTCAGCCGGAAGAACAGCGATCATGAAAAATTTTACCGAGCTTGAGCTTTGGTCCGGATCAGGCAAACCAAAAATTATTAGCGGTCAGGGCAAGGGACATAAAGAGGAAGTCGAAGCATTTATTAGGTCTATCAAAACGGCTGGAGCTTCTCCGATTCCGTTTGATTCGATTCTTGCAACAACAGTCGTTACATTTGGGATCAGGGAGTCGCTGGCAACCGGAGAGGTTGTGCGTTTTTAGTTGAGGACTTCTTAGTCCACCCCACTACCAGGAGCCTTTGCAAAACACCTACTAGCAATTGTTTTCCAAATCCTACGCAAAAAAAGCAGCCCGAGAGCTGCTTGTTGAACATCAGATTTACAAATACTTACCACCAGCCATTACGGTTGCCGTAGCTTCTTCCTGAAGTGTCAGTTCCGTTGGGGTCGTTATACTCGGCACGATGTCCGCGTGGCTGCCAGCCTCCGCCACCGCCACTATTTCCGCCGCCATCGCGATTGCCGCGTTTATCCATATTCGGCTTTGCTTCACGGACGCTCAGCGGCCTGCCTTCGATCTCTTTGCCATTAAGCGCTTCCATAGCCTTCTTTGCTGAATCCTCTGAATCCATCTCGACAAAACCGAAACCCTTCGATTTACGCGTGACCTGATCGCTGACGATTGCCGTGCTTGATACGCGGCCAAAAGGCTTAAACAGCTCTTCAAGCTGTTCTACTGACCAATTATACGGAAGGCTGCCAACATACAGTTTTTTGTTTAATACTGCTGTTGTTGCCGGAGCTTCCTTTTCTGCTACTTCTGCCATTAAATATCCTTTTTTCTTAAATTTGAAAAATAATTTTTTCGGGAAGCACTAAACGAGGATCATGGATAAGAAGTTCAATGGAGTAAGAGGCGATCTGAATAGATAGTGGGGCGGACTCTTAGTCCGCCCCCACTACTGTTTTATTTCAAATGGGGCAATGTAACCTTCCCCTTGCTCGCTGTCTCCTCCAATTTCGGAAATAACTCTCGCTCTTCGGTGCGGATATGGGATTCGAGCAATAATCCAAAATCTGCAAGGTCCTTTTTTAATCCATCCCCATCTGTTATCTGAGAAATAATGCCAATAGCATCGCGCATCATTTGATGCTGAGTTATGAGTTTTTTTACCAATTCCTCCAATTCCGCTATTTTTATTGCAATCGGAAACAGAATTTCTTCTTCGAGTCTGAAATGCGGAACCAGCTCTCTTTCGTAGAATAGTAGTAATGATCGTACTTGCCCGTCAAGTGCAGTAGGCCATAATCGGTCATGCTCCGAGGTAGGTCCGCCTTTTTTCAGGCGGAGAGCAATGAGCAATGCTTCGTGATGATCATGCGAAAGCGGGATGAGATTGGAATGACGAGGCATTTACGCTTTATTTTTTTTCTTTTCAGGGAAAACCAGAGATGCAAGGATGCTTATGAGTAAAATACTAATGATGATGATAAGTGAAGGCAGCGTGCCTATCGTTAATTCCTTTGAAAAAAGCGGCAGGATCATTTTCGCTCCGACAAACCATAAGATCACGGCGACTCCCTTTTGCACAAAGCGGAATGCCGTCTGCATACGCTCCAATAAAAAATACAGTGACCGCAAACCAAGGACTGCAAGAATATTAGAACCGTAGATAATAAGAGGTATCCTTGTTATAGCAAAGATAGCAGGTATGCTATCGACGGCAAATAGAAGATCGGTGAACTCAACCACTAAAAGCACCACAAATAAAGGAGTAGCGATTAACTTCCCTCCCTGGCGGATAAAAAACTTATCGCCGTGAAATTCCTTACTCACAGAAAAAAACTTTCGCGTCCATTTGACAATGATGCTTTTCTCAGCATCAAACTCTTTCTCATTTCCAAAGAAGATCTTTGCTCCTGTATAGAGTACAATAGCGCCAAAGATATACATGAGGAATTCGAACCGGCTAACGAGCTCGATTCCGGCAAAGATCATAATGCCTCGCAAAACGATAACGCCGATAATACCGTAGTTCAATACTCTGCGTTGGACTGCAGGGGCGATCTTAAAATACGTAAAGAGCATGAGGAAGACAAAGAGATTATCGACCGATAGCGATTCTTCAATCAGATACCCTGCGAGGAAATTAGCTGCATGGTCTCCTCCGTTGGGGACAAGCAGCCAGATAAGTGCTGTGGTGAGTAAAGCGAATCCGATCCAGAACAAAGTCCAAAGTACCGCGCGTTGGAAGGGTAGAGGAGCATTATGTCTTTGGCTCGGGTTTATTGATATCATGGTATTATGGAAAGTCTCGAAACAACAGCTTTTTCTTATTTGTCCCACTTTCTATTGATTTTAGCTTCACATAGACTTTATTTTTGCTTAAAATTCAACGCGATGGTACTTTCTGTAAAAAAAACCACTTTTAAGTGTAACAGAATAAAATTCGCAGAGTTTATAGTGTACGGGCAAAATATGTCGTATATTTGCCCAGCGAATTACGCTACATTTAATGCCCCGTAGTGTCGGAAACCGGAGATTGCCCCTTCCACCGACTCTATGAAACCTCACGGATGAATAGATTTTTGCAGATGTACGCAAATTTCTTTGTATATTTGTCCTGAGAACTTTCGAAGAAATGTGAATAAGTCATCATTCCCTATCGGGGATTTGGCTTCACGTTTTTTCTTTGTATTTTCACTTTTGTGGATACGAAGGCATTTTTGTTGTATATTTGTATTCCTTGGAAGAGCGGGCGCAGTTCTATGCGGCTCATTTTCGTAAGGAATACAGAAAAATTTTTCTAAATAACGTTCGTTCAATTACTTCATTTACATTAAAACAGGAGACGAAGGGTATGACTTCACGTCGTTCAATATTGTTGAGTCTGGTGCTTGGGGCTTTCCTCGGCATTTTCGGGCTTAACTCAGTTTATGCGCAAGTCCCGCGAAGCATTTCGTATCAGGGACTATTAGTCAAGAATAATCAGCCGGTAAACGGACTGGTTAATATTGACGTCAAAATATATGACGCTGCCAACACTGTTCTTTACCAAGAGACACAGAGTTCGGTACAGGTCAATAACGGAATCTTCAACATCTCACTCGGAGGGCTTCAGGGCCTACTGCCGCAAAGCTTAAAGTTTGACCAGCAGTACTACCTCGGCATTAGCGTCGATGGTACTCCTGAGCTTCCGAAGACAGCTTTTGTCGCTGCTCCTTATGCGCTCAATGCGCAGACGGTCGGCGGTATCGGCGTTTCGGTAACTCCGCAGCCCGGTATGCTCTTACCACTCGATCAGAATGGTAAGATCCCTAAAGCGGTATTGCCTACAGCAACACAGACATTGAGTAGCATCGACCACATTGTAGTTGGTGATGCTAACGGAAATATCCAGCTTGTTGGAGTTAACGGAATTTTAATCACTGATCAAGCTCCTGGTCAAATCACAATTGGTTTAGCAGCAGGTAGTTCATCACCTGATACCCTCATTGTAGGCCCAGGCTTGACAGGTGGAGGAATTGGTACAAAATTACAAATTGGAATCTCTACCATTGGTAATTGGATCACTAACAATATGATTGGCACAGGAGTTGTAACGGGTATGAAGCTCGATCAATTCGTTGCCGGAAACGGACTGTATCAGGACCAACTTGGCAACTTGAATATCGGCCATGATAATTCGATCAGCATTATTCCTAATGCTAATCCTGCCAAGAACAACGGTGCTATTGGTTTGAATTTGAGCAACCCAAACACTTGGCTTGCTCTTCAGACGTTCAATGGCGGTATCACTATAAACGGTACGACAACGCAGAACGGACCGGTTATTACGAATGGCAATGAAACCATCAATGGTAATCTGATTGTCAATGGTACTCCGGAACCTCTTGCAGGACCGAATGGTGCTACGTATGAAATTACGGATAACGGAGATCTTAAAGTAACCGGATCTGCTTATATCCAAGGCAACACGTTTATTGGTGCAACGAATAGTTCAACCAATACAATTGGTACTGCAGGTCAGAGCGCGAATACGATTACCGGTACGACTAACACCACAACTGGTACAGTTTCTAATAACAGTCAGGCTCCTACAGTCAATGTCGGTACGACGCAAGTTGCAGGCGGCGCAAATAATATCGGAACTGCCGGAATATCTACAAATAACATAACCGGTACTACGAATACTACTACTGGTACAGTTGCCAATAACAGCCAAGCTCCAACAGTAAACATTGGAACAACGCAAGTTGCAGGCGGCGTAGTAAATTATGGTACTGCCGGTATCACGACGAACAACATTAATGGCTTAGTGAATAGCATTCAGTCACCGACGAATACGATCGGAACGACAAATGCAGGCTCGGCAAACACCATCGGTAATGCTGGAACAAGCGTTAACACGATACAGGGTTTAACGAACAATGTTCAGGGTAATACAAACAATGTTGGAACAACAACAGCCGGTTCAACAAACAACATTGGCAATGCCGGTACAAGCACGAATACGATTACTGGTGCAAATAACACCATTACGGCAACGGGTACGACAACCACTAATGGTAACGTCGTTCATAACGGCGTTGGCGAACCCAATGCTGCTAATGATGCTTCTGTTACGAACTACGAACTCATCAGCAACGGTGATTTCCGTGAGATCGGAGCTGCAAGCTTCAGAGGTAACGTATTTATGAATCAGTCATTGACTGTCGCTGGACCTACAACATTGACAGGTTTAACCAATAATGGTACACTTACCCAGAATGGTAACTCAACCTTCAATGGTAACGTCACTCAGACAAGTGGTACAACTACGCTTCTTGGAACAACAACAGGTCCATTGACCGTCGTTGGTGCTTTCACACAAAGCGGTGGTAATGCTGCAATAGCCGGCGGAGCGATAAACTCCTTCGGAACAGTTGCAGCATCAGCTAATACGATCGGTGGCGCAGGTAGCACAAATGCCTATAACGGATCGAATACCTTTAACGGTAACATTGTCCAGACATCTGGTACAACAACTCTACTTGCTACTACAACCGGCAACTTGCAGGTTAACGGTACATTAGGTTCGACTGGTAATATCACATTAGGTACGAGCAGCTCGAACAATACGATCGGTGCTCCGGGAGCTATTAATACTTTGACAGGTGCAACGAATAATCTTAATGCTACGACAGCGAATAACGTAACCGGTGATCTTATTCAGATCAGCGGACGTTCGGCGCTCGCTCCTACAGCAGCCACCATCAATAGCTTTGGTACTGGTGCAGGTCAAACCAATAACATCAGTAGCGGTAACGCAACGACAACGACCATTGGTAATGGAGCAGGTAACGTAAACAATATTGGTACAGCAGTTGCTGGTATTTCGACGAACAATATCGGTAACTTGAATGCCGGTACGACAAACAATATTAATGGCTTGTCAACGTTTACTTACACCGGCGATCAGACGTATGTGCGTATTGCTGGCGGTGTAGCATCATGCTCTGGTGTTTTCCCGACAGGTGCTCAGTCTGAGCTTCTTGTTAACGGTGACGGTTTCTTTGACGGAACGGTTGCTGCCTGCCGCTTGAACATATTTGGTGTCAGCGCAAGCTGTATCGCTAATCTCAACACAACGAACTTCGGTTCATGCGGTGGAGCTGGCGTGCCGATCAATTTGATCTCTAGCATCAACGGTGTTCCAACAGGTGTTGGTGCTACGGATATCACGAATATGCGCAATATCCAAGCTCAGAATAACATTCAGACCAACACGACATTAACAATTGGTACAACAGGTACAAATGCTACGAACATCACAAGTTCAAATCCAGGACCTGCAGCTATCAATCAGCAGACTCCAAGCGTTTCAGGAAGAATTCCTACTTTCCAGACTTACTCATTACCACTTGTTCCTGCAACCGGCGTGAATGGCGGCGGATCAGTGACATTTAACGCAGCTAATGCACCTGGAATTAACTTGGATGCAAATGACGGCATCACCGTTACCTATCGCGGTCATAACGCTGGTATACCGATGGGTCAGTTATGGGTTACTACAGTTCCTGGTGTCAGCGTAACTGTTGAGTCTTCAGCAGCCGCAGATAACAACACTGTTCAGATCATCATTTTAAGAGACTAATTGAACGACGTTCCACGGCATGAGATCTCGGAGTAACTAATTCTGATGCTCCGAGAACTCAGCCGGGAAATTAAATTTTTTTTACCGTCAGAGAGAGTTCAGAAAAACCCCGTCCGATATGGACGGGGTTTTTTGTTGTACAAATATTTAAATTAATTATGAAGGGGAAAGAGGGGATAGGATTTTAGGAGATCAATACTTTCCACGCCTCTTCAATATCGTCATTCTCGATCAATTCCTTAGCACGAAGGTGGCGGTCTTGTAATGTATTTTGGTTAGTAGGGTTGGGGAAGGTCGGGACCTCCCACATATTAAGCAGTTTTGCAATATCATGACCGGTTAGATATTGACTTTTCCGGATCTCATCCGGTAACTGATCAAATCCCGGACTAACTTTAGAGGGCTGTGGAAGCTCGAACAGCCCCTGAGCTGCCCGCGAATACCAAACGCCGCCCATTCGTGCGACCTGGTCGATCTGGCGGGGGTCTATGGAGCCTCTCTCATTCATAATTGACTCTTTAACATGTATTAGGAGAACTTCGCATATAAGCATATTAGCGCTTCCGGGCTTACCACCAAACTCTATATGCTTTAAGAGCTTCGCTTCCATGACAAAAGGGCTTTCTGCAACACCCGGAGCTTTAACCTTTTGGCTTGGTAACTTCGTCAACCCTGCTTTGATAAATTCATCAATACCTTTCTCAAAAGGGGCTGAAGCAAGGCTTGCCTGACGGACCATATCGAAGTTAATGATCGATACAGTGCATTCCTTCGTTTCGAGAATATTCAGAAGCGTATCCTTAGGCTTACCTGTTTTTCCACTATAAGCAGGACTAAAACAGATAACCGGAGGATTAACCCCAAAAGCATTAAAAAAACTGAAAGGGGAAAGATTAGGACTTCCGTCTTTATCCACAGAGCCGACAAACGCTATGGGGCGGGGTGCGATGCCGCCAAGAAGAAGCCTATGTGTTTCCTGAAACGGAATTTGTGAGGGATCGAATGTGAGCATAGGGTCTGGATTATTATTTATAAAAATGAAACAGAAAAAAAGGTCAGGCAATGCCTGACCTTGAGAATGATAAGATAAGGTTATTGATTATGCAGTAATGCTTTCTTCTTCAACAGCTAATACCTTCGATGCATGTTTCATCAGATCGCTCATTAGGGTTTCATCGAAGGGTGAGCGCATCCCAACGGATTTGAAAATATCGAGTACGCTCTTCGTTCCGCCGATGCGGCAAAGCTGCAAGTACGCATCAACAGTTTTATTATGATCGCTCACATCCATCAATGCGATCTGCATTGCGCCTGTTTCGGCAACGGCATAATCAATATAATAAAATGGCATATTAAAAATATGACCCTGCGAATACCAACGTGCATATTTATATTCTTCGCATCCTGAGAAATCAATGCCCGGTTTATAAATATCCCAGATCGTATCCCATGCTGTATCGCGTTCTGTGATCGAAGCATTTGGATTCTCATAGATCCAATGCTGGAATTCATCTACAACGGCGATATAACATACCATTTCAACGGCATCTTTCCAACGATTGCGTTTATATTTTTCGGAAAGAACAGGATTGAAGAATTCATCGATATACCGCATAGCAAGAAATTCCATTCCCATTGAATGAATTTCGCAGGCATCGGATGTCGGCCACTGAAGATCAACAGCTTCGATCGGTTGGCTTTCCCAGCCCTGAAAGGCATGTCCCATTTCGTGTGTAAGAGTACGGATGTCCTCGCTGTCGCCGGTAGAGTTGCAGAGAATCGCAACTCGTGCTTCATCGCTGAACGACGTACAATATGCTCCCGCGCGTTTGCCCTTCCGATTTTCAAGATCAATAAGTCCTTCGTTACGCATTCTGACAAAATGTGCAGCAAGAATAGGTGAAATTTTTTCAAAAATTCTCTGCGCTTTATCAAGCTGCATATCTACCGGCGCAATATTACTCGGAAGTGAAAGTTCAGGATCATAGGCTACATCCCAAGGTTTTAGTGTAGGGGTTCCGAGCTTCTCTGCTCTGGCTTTAAAAAGCATTGACTGAACAGGTACGGCATATTTTCTAATATTATCACGGAATTTTTTTGCTTCTTCGATGCCGTAATCGGTGCGTCCCATGGATTCATATCCGAGCGGAATAAAATTCTTATGCCCAAGGTTGCGTCCCATCTGGTCGCGGAGTTTTACAAGTTGACTATAAATTTCCCCAAGTTCATCGTGATGTTCTAAAAACCATTTACGGTAAATTTCATACGCTTCTTTGCGGGTAGAAGCATCTTCGGAGCTTTGCATACTGCGCGCCTTGCTTAAGGTGATCATCTCTCCGCGGAAAGGGACTTCTCCTGAAGCAACGATCTTATCATATTTCGTTGACCATTCACCGACTTTAACCCGTAGATCTATATTGACAGGCGAAAGAGCTTCGATCTGTGTTTCGAGAACGCGGATCAAGTGCATTCCATACCGTGCGCCGACAGCATCTTTATGTTTCGAAGCCAAAAATGCAAGGAGAAGCTGCGAGTTGGCTTCTTCGGCAATAGGTTGAACCTGTTCACGTTGATATTTTTCGCGCTCTTCGAGAGCAGTATTTGCCATATCTTTGCTCAATGCATGTTGAATTCGGCTTGACTCACTATTGATGAATGAGCTAAGAGCGTTCCAATCTGCATAAAGAGCAAGCCATGCATCCGGAGAAACGGAATTATCGGCATCGGCAATACGATCGGTTAGTTTTATGTATTCATCGCGAACAAATTCTCCTGAAAGTGTTCCGGGACGGTCTTGGTAATATTTATATGTCATACTCACGGTTTATGATTAAACAAAAAGGTTTTCCAGTAAACGAAATTCGGAAGCAAAGAGTCACAGGATTTTCTATTTCGGAGAGTCAATCATCCAATTAGCCCTTTTTGCAAATATCAGCCATCTGTGAGTATCATTAATACTCAAGCAAATTATACACGCTTCTTCCGGGTAGGTTTTTTCTTCCGTTTAAAAAAGTCAATTCAATTAAAAATGCTAATCCCGTCACTTCGCCTCCAAGCTGTTCGATCAGCGAAATAGTTGCATTGGCAGTTCCTCCGGTTGCAAGGACGTCATCGATAATAAAAACACGCTCGCCATCATTGATAGAATCGCTGTGCATTTCAATGGTATTCGTACCGTATTCAAGATCGTAACACACAGAAATTTTATCACCGGGTAATTTCCCTTGTTTTCGAGCCATTGCAAAACCAAGGCCAAGCTTTTGGGCTAGCGGAGCTCCGAAAATAAAACCACGTGACTCAATGCCCACAATTTTATCGATCTTCTCATCTTTAATGAGATCGTAAAAATGGCTCAGTGCCGATTGAAACGCTGCACCGTTTTCCAGAAGCGGAGCAATATCCCGGAACATGATTCCAGGCTGAGGAAAATCGGGAATATCACGGATAAATTTTTTGAGGTCTATGGACATAAGAAAAATTATATATCAAACTTCAGCCCGAATACCATTGTCTGCTCCAACTGTCTGCGCGGAGAAATATTTTTATCGTAAAGCAGATGCATGGTATAATCAATACTTAAAAATCGATATTGTAAACCGGCTAATACCAGTGTACCAACGCGAGAGTTTTTTATGCTTTGTGTAAAATCCTCTTTTGTCAGTATCACGGTTTTTACACTTGTTTTAAAGGAAAAGTTTTCACCGATTCTCTTTATAAAATCAAGCTCGATGATGCCGCTATAGCCTTTTTCAACAGTAAATTGATCCTGAATATTCTGAAGGGGATTATTTTCATCTACAACAAATTTCCTGTTTTGCGCCAAGGTAAATTTATTGGTAATTGTTTGCTGATACGCATACCCTACACCGAAGACCAGATCTAATTCAGTACTTCCGTCATCGGAAGTTGTATGAGTCTTATGGCCTAAAAAAAGCGTTTCGTAGAGAAATAACGGATCCAGGAATTTTGTCGTTGTACTATCGATCATCCCTTCTCCCATTTCCGTTTCTCCGGTCACTTCAAAAAATAACCGCAGCCCCAGTTTTTTGGAAAGTGTTAAAGAAGGCACAAGAGAAAGCAAAAAATTATCCTGCGTTTTTTTCGGAAAACTTTCACGGGATATTTGCTGCCCGAATTGAAGAAAGAGACTGCTATTGAATTGAAACGGTTCTCCTTCAAACCCGAGCTTTGCCTGAAGCTGACCCAGCCATAGCAGATCTTCATTTTCTTCTCCGTCTTTACTATAGCTCTGAAACGTAAAACCGATACTTGGGAAGCTGAAAAATGGACTGAATGCTTCTCTTCGACGGGTTCGATGATCTTTGACGCAACAGAATCCACCAGCTTGGTGGCTGTGGAATCCTGAGCAAAAGACCTGCTTGCAATAAAATATGATAAAGCAATAAAAAGGAGACAATACTTTTTCATGTTTTTTTATATTTGATTACCGACTTCCATATTTACCCTGGATAAGAACGGTTCAGAGGGCATTGCAGTGACATTAAAAAAACAAAACCCTCCACCGTTGCTACGATGGAGGGTTAGTAATTATTGCAATTCGGATAAACTTATTTCAAAGTATAATCAAAAAGAATACTTAGGTGTCCCTGTGCTTTTGCGCCGGACAGATCGGTCGAAACCGGCGTTTCCGATTTCGTAACATAACCTATCGACGGGGCAAAATATAAGAATGAATTTTGTGATTGTATATTTGGCACACCGGCAGTAGTAATCGTAATAGTAAAAGCTTGTTTTATCTTCGTAACACTTAGGAATTGTCCCTTTACCGTCATAGTTTCATTGTCAACAAAAGATGCCGTTAAGACGACTTTCGTTTCGATAGAAACGCCAAAAACATCTTGCGTAGTATCTGACAATGTAACGGAATTTGTGGATTTGCTCCCCGTTGGAAAAGTGAACCATTTCTGTGGAATACTTAAACCATTTATATAAACACTTAGATCGCCGTTCGACTCAAAGTTAATATAAGATGTATCATTATTACCGGATGTGACTGAGATGATCTTCGTGACATTGGTCTTGCCATTGTATGTCATACCGGTTTGCACAATAGTTTGCACCGAAGTATCGCGTGAACCCGGAACAGGCTGAGCCGTAGTTGTATCGGTAGCGTATTCGTCGTAAGTGAACGAACTTCCGGCTTTTGGCTGAACAAACGAACTTGATCCCGGAGTGACTGGATTATCAGTCTTGCTGCAAGATGAAAGAAATGTCGCCAGCACAATAAAAAGGCTTATATATTTTAGCATGGGGTTTAAGGGTTTTAATATAAAAAATGCTTATTTCTTTACAAAGATAACTAAATATAGACGTAAATCTTTAAATAATGAATTTTGAGACTAAAACAAAATGCAAGTTACAGCGACGCAATCAATTCTTACTCTGCACAGCAACAAATTTCGTATCGATAAACTCTGCCGATTTTCCTCGCGGAATTGTCAACGTTTTCCAATCGCTTACTTTTATTTGCTTTGCGATACCAACGATCTGCCCCACATGATAGCCATAGTGCGAGACCTGCCGCTGAATTGCTTGTATGACGGAATGCGGTTCATTCCTAATGGTAACGATCTTCAAGAGATCGTCTTCAGTGAGTGAATCGAGGATATAAAAAAACACGGAATACCCGCGTTCCCAATACTCATGCAAACCCTTTATATCATTCTCCGAAATAATAAATTCACCATCGCGATTGCGATCAGGTTTTTCCCCATCTGTTGTAAGAAAATCCGTCCAGCGCGAGATCATGTTGCCGGCAAGATGCTTCATGTTTATCGCAACGCTGTTGGATTCGTCATCAGGCTGCCAAAAAAGCTCGGCATCACTGAGCTGATCGATCGCTTTATCAGCAAGATCTTTTTGTGAGCGAAACACTTTTCGTGACTGATCTAAAAATTCATTTCCTATTGTCATAATTCCTCCATTGAATATTCCATTTCAACTTTTGCAATTCGAACAGAATACGATTCGTACCATTCTTTATTTCCCATCTGCTGAGCATACTGATGCTCATTATTTGTTTTCCAATTTTTTATTGCCTCCAAGCTATCCCAATAACAAACTGTAATACCGTTCCCATCATCATTACGTGCGCTGTCAATGCCGAGGAATCCAGGTTGTTGCATAGTAAGTTCTTTCATCCGGTCGGCGGTGGCGGCATACTCTTCGCGGCCTGTTTTGCGCTTTGATGTAAAGATGACGGCATAGTATGATGATTTCATATAAAGATAATTTGTATAAATCCGACGTCATTGCGAGCGATAGCGAAGCAATCTAAAGTTTGGCTCTACATGAAAGCTACATCACTGAACAAATCTCTCCACTGAGGATTGAAAGCTTTGACTAACTCTTGTTTCTTAATTCGTGAACCAGCTTTGATTTGCTTTTCCCTTGCAATAGCCATTGAATTAGATGTAAATATTTCATAATAGACAAGTTTAAATACACGGTAGCGTTTTGTAAAGCTATCGGTCACACCATTTCTATGTTCGTAAACTCGTCGTTTAAGATCATTTGTTACGCCAGTATAAAGAACATAGTTGTTTTGATTCGTCATTATGTACACGAAGTAGTTTCTTTCCATAGCGCGTATAAATCCTGAAAATATAGATTGCTTCGCTATCGCTCGCAATGACGTTAATAACATTGCTATTCAATAAAGAAATTACTTCTTTTTATAAAGCACGCGAAATCGATATCTATTCGCATCATGCGTATCCCAGAATTCTTCGAAAGAAATTTCAGAGAATGCTAATTCGTTGAATTGCTGCAACTCTTCTTTTTTTAAAGCCCAGGGCAATGTATCTTCAGTTTGATCATCGCGCCATCCGCGGCAGAAGATAAGCAGCAACCCATCTTGCGCTGTTAAAGAGGCAACCTTGCTGATCACTTCCGCTCTTACAGATCGCGGTAATGCCTGAATTGTATAGCATTCAAAAATAAAATCAAATGAAGCGATCCACTCTTTCGGCAGATCAAAAAGGTCTGCAACTTCATACTTCACTCGGGAATTCGGAAAGCGTTTCTGCGCCCACTCTATTGCTGTCTGGGAAATATCGAAAGCAATTACAGTAAATCCACGCTTGGAAAGTTCTTCTGCATCATCTCCCAACCCGCATCCTATAACCAGCGCACGTTGGGCATCGCCACTAATTTTATTTTCATCCAGCCATTCGATCAAGTACGGGTTGGGTTTTTCATCTGCCCATGGAATCGTTGATGGGTCATCTCCGGCAGATTTATAGAGTTCTTCAAACCATCCGGTTATATCGCCCTTAATAATGGATGCATTGGCAAGCTTTGCAGTGTCGGCAGTAAGTTTATTTGTCATTAGCGGCTAGTACATTTTCAATAAAACTTGACTTCGCATTTGTATAACCTTTGCGATCGTTTTCGAATTGTTTCGCAAGTTCTTTTTTCAGATCGGAATATTGATTTGTTATTTCCGGATGGTTCAACAAATAATCACGAAAAGCAAGATGTCTTTTCCAAAAGTCTGTGCCGATCTCAACGATGTGAATCTGATGTGTACGTTTTCCATTCAAGATTTTACGAAAATATCTTCGGTCGGGAAATTCATCCTCAAATTCCGGAACATATTCGTAACCCATTCCTTCGATCGGCAAGATGCAATCCTGTGCATCGAGCAAACGGCGTAAGCCAACCAGAATATCAATGACAGGTTTTGCTGCAAGTCCGGGTACAGCAGTACTTCCGATATGCTGAATATCGGCAACGTAATGACCGATAGCATCCATTAGTTCAGTGCTCTCTGCTTCGAAAAGTGATTGCCATTTCGGATCGTATTCCTTAATGATTATTTTCTCTTTCCCATTCATCGTGTAATATAGAATACATTTTCATATCGTGATGCTCGCCTTTTGAAAATACTTGTTTTCGCAATATTCCTTCGAATTTCATTCCTGCTTTTTCCATGACACGAGAACTTCCGGTATTTTCAATTTTGCACCGTGCTTCGATTCGGATAAGATCGGAATTACGAAACAAATGACCGATCAACCCTTTTGCGGCTTCTGTAACATACTCATGATTCCAGTAGTCACGGGAAAGTGCATAACCGATCTCAATTCTCTTATGATCTTCATTCCAATTCAAGTATCCGATCGTGCCAATAAGTTTACCGTTATCTTTCAATGCAATGCCAAGTGCCGATGGTTTATGTTCAGCATATTCAGATAAGACCAAACGCAAGAATACCCGGCTATCCTCTATAGTTTGATGCGTTTCGAACAAAACATACTTTGAGACCTCTGGATCCGAGCCATAGGCATAGATTGCCACGTCGTCAGCCATGGTCAGTGGACGAAGAGTAAGTCTTGCTGTCTCAATTGTTGGCGGTTGCGATAATATTTTTTGCATACAATTACGTTGTCATTGCGAGGCGGGCTTTAGCCCAACGAAGCAATCCCCTGAGGTTATACGAGAAGCTTCTTATCATACTTCAGAGACGAATCTCGGCTTCCTTCGGAACGACATAAAAACCCCAACCCCGAAACCCCAAACCCCAAACCCCCGTTATAACCCGCAGTAAATTACATAAAAACAACCTTGTACCGTTCCATCGTATTTCGCCTGCTCTTTTTTGCCGCTTTTAGCGGAGTTTTTCTTGTTTGGGGTAATGCCTATTCGCAAAAAAAGAAGGGGAAGAAAAAAGAGACAGATTCTTCAGCAACATTTAATTCCATTGGCAATTCGTTAACGCAAACTGATTCACTCGTTGTTACGGAAGTTAAACTTCCGCTTGCCGATTCGGCTGATGACCGCCCGATGTTCAGTCTTGACGGAAGCATTATGGTATTCGGCTCACGCCGTCCGCCTATGCCGGGAGAATCGTGGCGAGTTCGTCAGGGAGGGTATTTCGGATGGGATGGCGATATTTATTACCGTGTCTTTACCGATACCGGATGGTCAATTCCGATCAATGCAGGCCCACAAATAAATACCGGCGCGGATCAAAATAATCCTACCATAAGTCCGAGTGGTGATGAAATTGTTTTCGTAAATGGCGGTGCCGTTATGCGTTCGAAATTTATTAATGGTTCGCTGCAAAAACCTGAACTCATTCCCGGACAGATACAGGAAATATATGCAAGGTTGCAAAATACGCATCTACAATTTCAATACGGTCTTCAGCAAAAAATCTTAAAAGAGCTGAACAGTGATTCATCGCTTGCAGAATTATTCCAAAGAGCGCCGGAAACAAAAGATGTGTACTATCGCGAGCGCCTCATGAAATATCTCAGAGATGATGGAGCAGTAAAATTTTATCAGGGCTGGACACGATTTGAATCTTCATTTTCACCCGATGGACAAATAGTGATCTTCAGTGAAAATTTAGGCAGAAGCGGAGCTGATGGATATGGATTTGGCGGACAAGGAGACGATGATCTTTGGCTGCTGAAGATCAGTCAAAACGGGAATTGGGATACCGTTTTATATATGTCGCAAACAATAAATTCCCCATTCTCAGAATCATATCCGTTCGTTGCTGCTGATGGACGTACGGTGTATTTTTCCAGTAATCGTCCCTGCCCGAATTGCAATCCAAATGTTCAGGGCAGCGATGATATTTATATGACACGAATCACCGATACAGGATATACGAAACCGGTACCGTTGCCTTATCCGATAAATTCTGCTGCCGGAGATTACGGGTTGACCATTACTTCTGACGGACAAACAGCATATTTTGTCTCAAACCGAACCGGGAAATCGAAATTTTATCAGGTTCGTCTGCGCTCACAGGATTCGACATTTCTTCCAAAGCCGGTAAGCTTGCTTCGCGGAATCGTTACCGATCAAACAACAGGTAAACCTCTTCGCGCCAGAGTTTTCGTCGATGAACTTGACGAGGGAAAAAATTCATTCAGTGTATATTGCAATGATAGTGGTATCTATCTTCTTGCTATTCAACGCGGACATCGTTATGGTTTGCAGGCTGTCGCTGATGGGCATCTTCCGAAATCAGAACGCTTCGCTTATCCGGCAACAGGAAAATTTAATCGAAGCAAACTCGATTTTCAACTCGCTGCAATTGAAGTCGGAGCTGCAACGGAATTCAAAAATGTGTATTTCGATTTCGGCAAATCGGATCTGCTTCCTGAAAGCCGTTTAGAACTTGATAGAGCTGTTGATTTCCTGAAAAAAAGCAAAAATGCATCGGTTGAAATTGACGGCCATACTGATGACGTTGGAAGCGATGCAGCGAATAATTCTCTGAGCCTTGCGCGCGCCACAAGCGTGATGAGCTATCTTTCTTCCCATGGCATCGGAGCCGATAGAATGACGGCAAAAGGTTTTGGAAAAACAAAGCCCTTGAAAAAAGGGTCAGACGAAGAATCTCGTGCAAAAAATCGCCGCGTAGAGATGGTGATCTCTGCCTATTCACAGTAAAAAAAAGATGTCATTGCGAGGAGGGCGTTAGCCCGACAAAGCAATCCCCTCAGGTTTATATGTCATTCTTAGTGAAGCGCAGCGAAGAATCCCAAGATCGTAATAGAAAGTTTTTTTTATTAACCTCAGGGATTCTTTACTACGCTTTACTACGCTTCGCTCCGTTCAGAATGACAGGCTAATGAAGAATGCTTCGGTTGCCACGGCGCCAATGACGTATTTTTTTAATGCAATTAGAAATGCAGAAAATATTAGTAAGAGGAATTACCATTGCCGCAGATTTTTTGAAAGGCACCGGTGATCTTGTCGTCTTCATTCATGGTGTCGGCGCTGACCGGACAGCATGGAAATACCAGCTTCCTTTTTTTCATGAACAAGGATATTCTGTCATCGCTCTTGATATGCGAGGCTCAGGTGATTCCGATGCCAGAGATAAAGATGGTAATCTTCTTCCGATCTCTCTCAAAGAATTTGCTTTAGATATCGATGCAGTAATCCATTCACTCGGTTATGAAAAAGCTCATTGGATCGGGAATTCCATGGGCGGCGTTATTATTCTTGAGGCATTAAGTCAAGGTCTTACGTCGCTTGATAAAATAGCTCTTTGCAATACGTTTGCTTATCATCCCAATAAAGATCAGATCCTTCCCAGAGCTGCAACTGCATTAAAAACTAAATCACTTCCTGATTTTGCGAAGGAGCGAATTCCACTTGTCTTACATCCTCATATAGATTCTCAAACACTCGAAGAAGCGATCTACGCAATGGCTCGAAAAGATCCGGAAGCATATCTTGCCTCATGGCAAGCAACATGGAGCCCGGATTATCGCGCAGTGCTTTCTACTATAAAAAATTCTACGCTTGTTGTATCGGGTTCGTTTGATACGATCACACCGACAAATCTTTCCGAAGAATTAGCTGCGTATATTCCGGGTGCAGAGCATATCGATATTGAAGGGGCGGGGCATATTTCTAATATGGATAAGCCGGATGAATATAATAAGATACTTTTGGATTTTTTAAGCAAAGTCTAAGTACTGTCATTTCGAACGGAGAATCGGTCGACCGAAGGGAGAGCGATACGTAGAGAGAAATCTATTAATAAAAATAATTCCATATTATCCCTAATGAAAAAAATAGTTTTATCATTATTTATAGATTTCTCTCTACGTCTGCCGCTCTCGGGTCGCAGCAGACTCCGTTCGAAATGACAATTAATTTTTTTTTCTATGAAATGAAACTATTCTCCCGTCTTTTTCGTAGTTTTATCATACGAAAGAATTAAATTCTTTCGAAGCACATACCGAAGCCCTTAATGCCCGCAACAGAGAGAAGAATATTCTACTCAGTCGCGGGCTATAAGTTAGGAAAATATGAAATCGGAACTATGAAATATGATTTTTATCTTCATAGTTCATATTTCCAATTTCATATTTTCTTAAAGAACTCCTTGCACATCCACATCAATGGTCACCGTCACAGTAGTATTGGCATACTTCTTCTGATATAGATCCATTGCACCTGTCAGTAATCTTCTCATTTTTTCACCGCCGGGATCTTTATCACGTTTATCTTTTAAAATTATATGCCAACGGTATTCGTTGCGGAGTTTTTTTATCGTCGGTTCAGAAGGTCCGAGCAGTTCGTAGAACGATCCTGCTTTTGGAAGCAAGGTAGAAAAAACAAAGGCTGCTTCTCGAACACCTTGCTCGCGCTTGCCTCGAAATTCAATGAGCACTAATCGAGAAAAAGGCGGATAGCCGATCTCTTTACGCAGAAGAATTTCTTCATCATAAAATGTATCGTAATCATGAGAGATCACTTTTTGAATTGCAGGATGCTGAGGCTGTAACGTTTGTATCAGAACTTCTCCGGCAAGTTCTTCTGTACGTCCGGCACGGCCTGAGACCTGTGTCAGTAATTGAAACGTCCGCTCCGCCGAACGAAAATCCGGAAGACATAAACTTGTATCGGCGTTTATCACTCCGACTAATGTAACGCGCGGAAAATCTAAACCTTTGGCAACCATCTGCGTACCAAGTAAAATATCTGTTTCCCCTCTGGCAAACGCAGTCAGGATTTTTTCATAAGCTCCGCGTTTTGCTGTCGTATCCATATCCATACGGGCAATGCGGATCATCGGATATGCTTCTTTCAATTCTTCTTCAACACGCTGAGTGCCGATGCCGCCAAGAAAAAGTTTTTCACTTCCGCAAGTCGGGCAGCTCTGATTTTTCGGAGCAGTGAAGCCGCAGTAATGACAGCGCATACTATTTCCGACCTGATGCCATGTCATCGTCACTGCGCAATTCGGACACATAATAACATCACCGCAATCGGAACATCCAAGATAGGTCGAGAAGCCGCGCCGGTTCTGCAACAGCACCGTACCTTGTCTTTTTAAAAATCGTTCTTCGATCGCTTTTTTTAATTCGTCCGAAAGCGAACCTTGCTTAGCCATCTGCTCTTTTCGCATCAGCGGCTTTCGCATATCTATCGTACGAACTGTCGGCAGTTTCGCATCAAGTGCTCGCTTGGTTAATTTAATAAGCGAATATTTTCCCTGCTTTGCATTATAATAACTTTCTATCGAAGGCGTTGCACTTCCGAGAACGGCTACTCCACCAAGAGAATGCGCCCGGACTATGGCTGCATCGCGTGCATTATATCTCGGAGTCTGATCGTATTGCTTATAGGTTATCTCATGCTCTTCATCAATAATGATAAGTTTAAGATCATGGATCGGAGCAAAGACGGCGCTTCGCGCGCCGATAGCAATTTTCGTTTCGCCGCTTGCAAGAGTTTTCCAGGAATGATAGCGCTCAGCAAGCGACATACGCGAATGCAGCACGGCGATCTTCGTATATTTATCGGTGCTTAATCGCTTCTCGAATCTTTCGATCAACTGCGGCGTCAGAGAAATTTCCGGAACAAGAATTAAAACTCCGTGACCGGAATCCAAAACTTTTTTCGCCAGCGAAATATAAACCTCTGTTTTTCCTGAGCCGGTAATGCCATGAAGTAAAAACGTTTTAGCTTCGGAATTTCTATAAGCGCTTTCGATCTTCTCAACGGCTTGCTGTTGTTCTGATGTGAAGGAAAGATTTGCAATATCATTTTCAGTCGTCGGAGCTTTACGGATATTTTCCTGAATGATCGCTTGATTCTCAAACCGGATAAATCCTCGCTTTTGCAAAGCACTGATCGTTGCTCCGGAAACTTCTGCTGTTTTTTTTAGCAGTTCAAGTGTAAGAGGTTCATCTGGATGAAGTTGCTTTTGCTGCATCAATTTTAGTAGAACAGCAGCCTGTTTTTGCGATCGCTCCAATTCCATCAACGCATTCGATAATGAATCGGTATCATTTTCGAGTTCATAAGAAAGTTTTACGACTCGATGAGTTTTTGGTTTTGTAAAATTACTGACCGGCTGATCAATGCGAAGAAATCCTTCAGCTTCAAGGGCATTAATATGAGCATAAACACCTTTAAGTTTCGAGCGTTTCACAAAATGCGATATCAGAACGCCGTTCGGATACTCAGAAATTTTTTGAAGGATCTCAGCGCGTTTCGGGGATCGCCTTTTTAATTTAGCAATTTCAGAATCTACATCTTCGGCGATAACCGTTGCCTTGCTCTTTGTTTCCGGTTTTAATCCTTGTGGAAGAGCTGCTTCAAGAACTTCTCCCCATGATGTTAAGTAATACGAGGCGATCCATTTCGTCCACACCAGAAATTTTTCATCGAAGACGGGTTTTTCATCGAGTATATCTGCAATTGGGCGGATATGCTCTACTCCTTGCGGAGCCTTTTCGGATATCCCAACCAATATCCCTGTTGTTAGCCTTTTCCCAAGCGGAACAGAAACCCGGCTGCCGATAAGCGCAACTGAGGCAAGTTCTTCGGGTATCAGATATGTTAAACCCTCAAGACCACCGGAATGGTACTTAAAATGTAGAGGAAGCGCAACGGTGGCAAAGCGTTTATCGTCGGTGGTGTTCATAAGAAACGTAGCTATATACCTGTCATTCCGAACGGAGTTTTTCCTGCTGTGCAGGAAAAACGCAGTGAGGAATCTCCAGAGGCTAGCTCCGAAGTTTCTCTTTGAATTTCAGGGGATTCCTCACAGCGCTTCGCTTCATTCGGAATGACATATAATTCGATCATTATTTCTTTTCTGTCTCCAGCTTCGCTCCTCCTTTAGCTGCCTGGTCACTTGCAACATGCTCTAAAATAAGCTCCTTCATTTTATTCTCGACCTGCTCATGCGCCGTGCCATTGACAATAAGTTCAAGCTCCGGGCAAAATGCCGCATAGCCCGTTTCGCCCCTGCGGCGAATAAGAATTTCGTAATTTTTATCTCCTACTTGCATAAATTTTATTTATAATATCTAAAAAGTTAACATTAAATAAAGAGGCTCTGTTCAGATAGCTACAGCATCCAAATAAAATTGCGGCGCTCTGGTTGGTTTGCCTGTGGCGCGGTCAATGAAGACAAGAGTAGTTTCGCCTTCGGCAATTAATTCACCGTTGCTCTTTTTAACGTCATAATGAATTACAACTCTCGGTGAATGCTGCGGAGTTAAACTTGCAGTGATGAGTAGTTCATCATCATATCCGGCGCCTTTAAGATATTTGATCGAGGCTTCTGAAACAGGTAATTCATAACCTTTCTCTTCGATCTCGCGATAGGGCAACCCCAGCGAGCGAAGCATTTCTGTTCTTGCTACTTCAAAATATTCCAGGTATTTTGCATAATAGACGATACCCATTTTATCGGTATCAGCATAACGGACGCGAAGTGTTGTCGTGTGGGTTAACACAGATATTAATTTTCCCAGAATCCCATCTTTGCAAATTTTGCAACGCGTCTGTCTAACGCAGCGCCATCGGAAAATTTCTCATTTTTGATGAGCAAAGAAATTTCTTCTGCTAAAACTTTCTTCATTGTTTCGAATATGACTTCCGGTGCCTGATGCGCTCCGCCCAGCGGTTCGGGAATGATCCGGTCAATGACTCCGACCGATAGCAGATCCGGCGCTGTAAGTTTTAAAGCTTCGGCGGCTTGCTCTTTGAAGCTCCAGGTGCGCCACAAAATTGATGAACAGGATTCCGGTGAGATCACCGAGTACCAGGCGTTCTCCAGCATCAGAATTCTATCGCCGACTCCGATGCCAAGCGCTCCGCCTGAAGCACCTTCGCCGATGACGCAGATGATGACGGGCACATTCAGCTTTGACATTTCCAGAAGATTTTTGGCAATAGCTTCCGCTTGTCCACGCTCTTCGGCTTCGATGCCGGGAAATGCGCCGGGTGTATCAAGAAAGCAGACGATGGGCTTGCCAAATTTTTCGGCAAGCTTAAAAAGACGCAATGCTTTTCTATAACCTTCAGGATTCGGCATTCCGAAATTCCGGAACACATTCTGCTTTGTATCGCGACCTTTCTGATGACCGACCCACATCACGCTTCCGATGCTATCAAGTGTTCCGAAACCGCCGACGATTGCCGGATCGTCGCGCACACCACGATCGCCATGTAGTTCGATAAAATCCGAAGTCAGAGCATTGATATAATCAAGCGAATAAGGGCGGTCCGGATGCCGGGCAAGTTGCACGCGCTGCCAGCGAGTGAGATTCTCAAAGATCTCATGACGAAGCTCTTCGACTTTGGATTCCATCGCTACAACCTCGGATGAAAGATCGACAGATTCGCCCAGCGTGCGCATCTCGGCGATCTTCTCCTCGAGATCGGCAATAGGTTTTTCGAATTCTAAAATTGCTTTAGACAATATATAAGTTTAGTTTAACAGTTTACAGTAAACAGTGAGGAGATCAGCTATGTTCATCCCTGATATGATGTGAACATTTTTGGTATGGGAACCAGGAAGCTGAAGTTTTCTTTGTATGATGTATGAATGAGATCATATTTTTAATTGAAGAAGATGAAACAGATGGCGGTTTTAATGCTAAAGCCTTAGGTGAATCAATTTTTACCTTCGGTGCAACAAAACAAGAGTTGCTTCATAATATCCGCGAAGCCGTTGAAACTCATTTTGACGAGGGAAAAGCACCTAAAGTCATAAGATTTCATTATGTAAAAGAAGAAGTGTACGCCGCATGAAAACGCCTCGGAATGTTTCCGGGAAAGAATTAACTCAGAAACTCAGTGCTTTCGGTTATGAGCCTACACGCCAGCGCGGAAGCCATCTCCGATTGCGAACACTCCGTAACGGTGAACATTTTATTACGATTCCTCAACATCAAGTTATACCCATTGGTACATTCAATTCCATACTGCGAAGCGTCTCTGAACACCTTTTAATAAGTAAAGAAGAATTGATCGATCAATTATTTTGACCGTTAAAAGACCTTAATCATCAAAAATAGTTAGTGTCTTGAACTTTCGAATGCAAAAATACGAAATTTAAATCATTTTGTCAAGGTGCCCAGAGAAGATTTTTTTCGGAATTGCCCAAAACATAGGTGCCTTTTAAATAACCTTAGTTCTCGATTTTACTCCTTAATGATCTTCTTCGTAACCACTTCGCCCGTCATCTCAAATCTCCCAAAGTATATTCCCGCCGGAAGTTTGGAGAGATCGAGCGTGAATTCTGCCGCATTCGGATGCTCAAGTTCTAAGACGCTTTCGCCGAGGATGCTGCTAACGGTGACGTGCAATATATTTGTGGAAGTATTATGTACAGTGATAATTCCCGTTGTGGGATTAGGGGAAAGGGAGATGTGATTATTAACATACTGTTGGACTTGACTTAATGCCGGTCCGCCACCATCGATCGTTCTTCAGAATCTTCCATTTCTTTATCGTAAGAGAATCATAAGAGGCTAATAAGAATGCGATTTGAGATGAAGGTGCAAAACCTGAGATTGGTCTCAGAGACGTATCCTTAAATTGATCAAACCAATTAAATCCGTTATCGGTAGTTTTGAAGATTATTACTCCGGGATACCCAATTGTAACACAATAACTACTAGGACCATTTGGAATAAAGAATGTTCCGTATTCGACATCAACATATGTTCCATTCGTGCTCATCCAATGAAAGTTAGTATCTTCACTTCGAGAAAGAATATACCGTATGCCGCAATACCAAACATTTCCTTCTCCGCTTCCAACCACAGTTTTATCCTCTATACCGGTACCTGCCCAAAGAATTTTTTTTCCACCGTCAGAAGTATATCGTAAATATGATTCAGGTGGATCACCCAAATGATTAGATCTAAATAGTCCCAGATTTTCGGTTTTCCAAACCATTTGCTCAATACTTACATTAAGTGAGGAATCCAATGTTTCCCATACATTGCCGCCATCTTTCGATTTCATCAGCATATAAACATACCCGCCGTTGTTGTCCTGAAAAAGAGTGGTTATATACCCGACTGTTGCTGATGGAAAAATAATTTTATTATTAATAAAATATGGAACAGAATATGAAGTTTTATTCCATGAATTTCCTGCATCGGTGGTTTTCAAAATTATTCCGAAACCACTAACTTCATTTCCGGATACATATCCAATCTGAGAAGTCGGAAAAGAGATACTCAGAAAATTTGCTTTGCCTTTATAGTCACTTTCAATCTTCATGGGAAGCCAAGTCAAGCCTCCATCTGTGCTTTTCCGGGCAAATCCATCGTCACCGACTATATATCCTACATCCGTTGTAGGGAAAAACAAATCATTTGTTTGAGGTAATCCAGACTTAATTGTGAACCATCCGGATTGCGCAAAGCCTGTGCTTGCAAAAAGCATAATAGCAAGAAAAATCGGCAATCTATTTTTCTTCATATTTCTATTTCTTAATGATCTTTTTCGTAACCACCTCACCCCGTCATCACAAATCTCGCAACCCATATGACGTTACTTGACTGAAAAGGTCACCTTCATTTCTACTTTCTTCTTAATTTCGCGGGGGTTGATGGTGCTTGGTCCGCGGCGTTCTTCTTCTTCGCGTCCCATGCCGGAGGTTGCTGCGCCGCCTGAGGACTCCGAATCGCTGATAGAAAGAATCTCTCCGAGCGCACCGCCCATTTCTTTTGCAAGTCTTCCGGCAGCTTCGCGAGCATCATCGATCGCCATTTTTGTGGCTTGGTTTTCCAATTTTTCTTTATTGCCTACGTCATATCCTTCGATGGTGATATTATTCGCTCCTGCTTGCGTTCCGGCATCGAGGACAACAGGAAGGGCTTTTAAGTTCCTGACCTTCACCTGATAGGTTGCCATCATGTGATATCCGACAAGCTTCGGAGGCGCTCCGCCGCCGCCGGAATAATCGTAAGTCGGATTGAGCGCAAATGTGCGCTGCTCAATATCTTCAGGCGCAACTCCGGCATCGCCAAGAGATTTCATCATACGCGATGCGCTTTCATCGGATTGCGCAAATACCGTCTGCGCTGTATTGTTCTGGCTTGTCAGCATCAAGGTCACAACAGCATAATCGGGCTTCGCCTTAGCAGAGCCTACTCCCGTAACAGTGATTGAGCGCTGCGCAAACATTGCCGCAGGTAAAAAAAGAAGAACAGCTATAAATGCGATTGAAAGACGAAATGTGGTTTTCATAAGGTACTGTTAAAGATGATAATTAAAAAAATTTGATTCATGTGTCATTGCGAGGAGTCCCGAAGGGACGACGAAGCAATCCCCTGAAGTATGGAAAGAACCCTCTCATTAAACCTCAGGGGATTGCTTCGTCGGGCTGAAGCCCTTCTCGCAATGACACCTTACTTCTCCTTCGAAAATAATCTCCTCAGTAGAATCTCGATATCCATGCCGATGGTATGATGCCGGGCATAGTAAATATTCATCTGATCGATATCTTCTGCCCTGAGATTTCCGGCAGCACGATTTCCGGTAATATCGGCAAGACTTACAACTCCAATCTTTGCCAACTTAGTGCCCTCATTTGTTGAGCGGCTCAGACCGACGATGGAGCGCCTGCCGCTTAAGACCTGGCGAAGTTCATTTAAGAGATATGACCGCTTTTCCGAACGAGCCAGAATATTAGTAAAACCTATCGCCGGATATGCAAGACCGGCAAAAGTTACGTCAAGAATCCGCTTTGCAATGCGATGACTCATTTTCTGCACATTGTATTCTAATGGCATAAGCGCCAACGATTCAGGCGATGAAGGCGGAGCGATGAGTTCGATCTTCGAGCGCGAAAGCAGAACATCCGAAGCTTGCGGAACAACATTGAAACTTACTTCCTGCGATAATCCGGCGCCGGAAACCTGCTGCATCGCACCGAGCATATCGGAATATGTAAACGCATCCGATGGAAAAATAACCTGCGTTACTTTTTCTTCGGCAATGATTTTTGCAAGCATACCAAGATCGCCTTTGATCGGTATGTTATTTAAAAGCGGCTTACCGATATTTGCAAGATCGTTATCAATAAATCCTATGAGTTGATAACGCCGCGTAAATCCCGAACCAAGAAGAAGTGATGCAATGCGAAGCGATTCAGAGCCTGTTCCGGCGATGAGGGTTCTCCGAAGCAGGGGACGCGCACTGCCTTCGCCGCCAAAGCGAATTCGATCAATAAAACGAAAGACGAAACGGACGACGATCATTGCAACTGCGGATGCTCCGGTAATTTCTAAAACTAACGAACGGCTTGATGCAAATTCCTTAAAAAAATATGTCAGCGATGAAAGAATGATCAGCGCTGCAGGCAATGCCAGAATGATTGGCTTTGATCGGCGTCGTGATTCCGGCTGGTATGCTCCGAGTCCCAAAAGAACAGCAAACCAAATGGCAACGGGGACAATAAATACCCATGGATAATCAACGCGGGGAAGCGCGAACCATGCACCAAATGTCCAAAGCGAAAGAAGAAAGATCGTACATGTTATGGCTAAGCCATCGGCAATTGCAAGAGCAAGCGCTCCGCGATACTTTTTTATCAGTGCGATGAGCGAGCGAACAGCAATTCCGAAACGAAGGACGATGCTAAACAAGGGATTTTTTCCGTAATGCTTGCGAACGAAGATATGCATTGCTTCGTAAAACACCTTTACTTCATTGAGTACACTTCTGCGAGTTGATTCACCTTTGAAATGGACCGTTGAAGTTGAATGTACATAAAAAACAGCAAGTCCGGCTTTCTTGATGCGATAGCAAAGATCAATGTCTTCTCCATACATAAAATATTCTTCGTCAAAGCCTCCGGTTTTTTCAAATGCATCGCGCGAGAGGATCATGAACGCTCCGGCAAGGGCGTCGATCTCGTACGTTTGATCAACAGGTAAATATGTAAGATTATATTGAGCGAAGCGCGGAGAGTTCGGAAAGAAACTTGAAAGCCCGAAAAGCTTTGTAAAGCTTGCCCAAGGAGTAGGGAAGCCGCGGCGGCAGGAAGTCTGGAACGAGCCGTCAGCATTGAGCAGCTTGCATCCTGATACTCCGCACCCCGGATGCGACTTCATAAAATCTATCATCACGCGAAGCGTATCCTCGCCGAGGATCGTATCGGGATTTAAAATAAGAAGGTAATCGCCTCGCGCCTCGCGCATTGCAAGATTATTTGCTCTGCCGAAACCAATATTTTCTCCAAGGGCGTGAAGTTTTACCTCAGGAAAATCCTTAGCGACCATCTCCGCACTTTCATCGCGGGAGGCATTATCAACAACGAAGACCTCGCCCGTCAATCCCCCGACGGTAAGCGAGCGCCGCACGCTTTCGAGCGCTCCGCGCAAAAATTCGCGGACGTTGTAATTGACGATGATGATTGAAATATCCATTAATATTTTTTGTCATTGCGAGGGGGCTTTAGCCCATCGAAGCAATCCCCTGAGGATAAGCTGTCTACTAAAATTAAGGGGATTGCTTCGTCGTCGCTGCGCGGCTCCTCGCAATGACACTTCCTCCTCACAACTCGCCCGATAGCGCCTTTAATTTCAGTTTCCAGACAAGTCCCACGGCTTCGCGCACAATTGCCTTGCTCATCTTGCTTGTTCCGGCATGACGATCGACAAAGACGATAGGAATTTCTTTGATACGAAATTTCTTCCGCCATGATCTGAAATTCATTTCGATCTGAAATGCATATCCATTCGAGTGAATATCATCAAGATCTATTGCTTCCAACACTTCTCTGCGGAAGCATTTGAACCCACCTGTTGTATCATATACTTTTATTCCGGTAACGATGCGGGCATATTTATTTGCATAATATGAAAGCAACAATCGGCGCAACGGCCAGTTGGCAACATTCGCTCCGGTGATATATCGCGAGCCAAGCACAAGATCGTAATCTCGTATTTCGCGTAAAAAATTCGGGACTTCTTCAGGATCGTGCGAAAAATCCGCATCCATTTCAAAAATATAATCGAATCCTTTTTCCAAACCGTATTTAAATCCTGCAACATACGCCGTCCCTAGTCCCATTTTTCCGGCGCGCGAAAGCAGGTGTAATTTTCCCTCACCAATAGAAGGATCGCTCTGCAGCTTTCGAACAATATCTGCCGTGCCGTCAGGCGAGTTATCATCTACGATCAGAATGCTTAGCGATACATCGGGCGTTTTCGGTTCTTGCGAAAGAACGGCACGGATGATCCGTTCGGCGTTATCCGCTTCGTTATAGGTTGGGATGATGATAAGGGCGCGTTTCACTGTGCTGCGTTTTGAATATGGTGGATAGTTGTTTCTGCAATATACGTTGCTTCATCATCTGTCATCTCCGAATGCATCGGAAGCGAAAGAATATGCGCTGAAGCAAATTCCGTATTCGGGTAGTCGCCTTGCTTTCCACCATACGAATGATATGCAGGCTGCAAATGCAGAGGAACAGGATAATAAATATTCGTCGGAATCCCTTCGGCTTTAAGTGTTGCCATCACGCGGTCGCGATTCGAAATAATAATTGAATACTGATGCCAGATCGGTTCGGCATCCGGGTGAACGAACGGAGTTTGAATACTATCAGAATGAAGTGAGAATATCTCAGTATAAAGTGCCGCTACTTCACGCCGACGATTATTCCATTCGTCTAAATATTTTAATTTCACGCTTAAGATCGCGGCTTGCATGGAATCCAAACGTGAATTCACTCCGAGCCTGTCATGAAAATATGTTTTCGATGCACCGTGATTTGCGATCGAACGAAGTGTATCGGCAAGTTCATCATTAGCGGCAGTTATCATTCCGGCATCGCCGAATGCGCCAAGATTTTTCGATGGATAAAAACTGATCGAAGAAATATCTCCGAAGCCGCAGACCTTTTTTCCCTGCCAAGATGCACCTACTGCCTGTGCTGCATCTTCGATTAGATAGACATGGTGTGCATCTGCAATCTCTTTGATGCGCGAAATATTACAGGGCTGCCCGAAAATATGAACAGGCAATATTGCCTTCGTACGCGGGGATATCTTTTCAGCAATTTTTTCCGGGTCTATATTGAATGTCTGCGGGTCTATATCAACATAGATAGGCTTCGCTCCGAGCAGTGCAATTGTTTCCGTTGTAGCAACGAATGTGAACGGTGTGGTAATAATTTCATCGCCGGGCTGAACTCCGATCGCCATGAGAGCAATTTGTAATGCATCAGTACCCGATGCGCAGGCAATTGCATGCGGAACCTGCAAATATTCTGCCATTTCTCTTTCGAATCGTTTTACGGCAGGACCATTAATATATGCTCCGCTTCGCACGACGGAAAGAATTGCAGTATCGAGTTCATCCTGATACCGTTTATATTGCCCTATCACATCTACCATGTGGATAGGATTTTTCGTTATTGTTGCTGTACTCAAAATATTTCCTTTATAATTATTTATGCCTGTCCTTTTCCTTTAAGCATCATGTACGCTGTTCGGAAAAGAATTTTAAGATCTAAGCGGAATGACATGGATTCGATATACATCAGATCATATCGAACGCGGTCTTTTACGTCATCAATATTCTCATCGTATTTATCGACCATTGCCTGATACAATCCGGTAATTCCCGGGCGCACTTTTAAGCGTCTGGTATAATACGGAATTTCCGCAGTAAGTTTTTCAATGAAAAATTCGCGTTCAGGTCGCGGTCCTACTAAAGACATATTGCCTTTAAGCACATTCCAGAATTGTGGTACTTCATCAAGATGTGATTTACGCAAAAATCTTCCCATGGGTGTTACGCGCGGATCGTTCTTCGATGCCCATACAGGTCCTGCGGATTCAGCATCAGTTCTCATGGAGCGAAATTTATAGATATGAAATATCTCCCCATTCTTACCGACGCGCTCCTGAGAATAGATAACCGGTCCTTTTGATGTGACCCATACAGCAAAAGCAGTAAGAAGCCAGACCGGCGAACCTAAAACGATCACTAACGAGCTGACTGCAACATCGAGAAATCTTTTTGCTGCCTCTTCCCACGGTCTCTGAAGTTCGGGATTAATATCAATGAGCGGAAATCCGTAGATCTCCCGCGTTCTCGCCTGACCGGAAACAATGTCATAGAGATCGGGTGCGATCTTGATACCGACATTTGTTTTTGCTAACCGTCCGATGATCTCGATGAGAGAATCATGATCGCCGGAATCAAGTGCAATAAGAACTTCTTTTATCTTCTGCGCTGAAGTAATGTTTTCAAGTTCGGCAACACTGCCTAATCTGCTTATTTCTTTTTCCGATGCTGAACCGTTACGCGAGATAATGGTGAATGATTCGGGGGGATCGATTAATGCACTATCCATGGATACATATCCGATCACATCATAACCCAGCCGCGGATATTGAGATACTTTCTGCGCTAACTCCTGAGCCTTCACGGCATCGCCGACTATGATCGAAGGCCTGCGACCTATCCCAGCCTCTAAAAATCTGCGTTGGGAGTATCTGATGATTAAGCGGAAACCGATCACAGCGATCGAAGTAATGACAAAATACAGCAAACCTAAAACGCGGGGATCATTTCGCACAGGACTTTCCTGACCGGAGTAGGGCTCCCACAATACAAGAATGACAAATGCTATTGATCCGAACGCAAGAGTTTTAAGAACGGTAATAATTTCATCGAAGATCGGACGCACATACCATGTCCGATACAAACCGAAGAAAAGAAATGCAAGCATCCACATTCCATAGACGATAAGGCTGGTTGGAATAAGATGGGAATGTGTAATATAAAGAGTTTTGCTATCGAACCAACCCGAATGCATACGCACCCAATAATAGGTGAGCCAGGCAAGATTGAGCGCAAGAAAATCGCCGAATAAAAGAGCTATGAGTTCTTTGCGTCTGCTCAAAGCGAGGCTTCCTCCTTATGAGCTATTTGAGGCGAGGGAGAATCTAGTGATGCCCGTGTTGCCATTGCCCAATGTTCTTTATCGAGCCTGAAAATAAATCGAAACGCTCCCACCATAAAAGCTACATTCATTGCAACAAACCAAAATGCATGTCGGAAAACAGGCACTGAAATATTCATCGCATTAAAAACGAAGCCTATGATAGCTGCAGTAATACCGGCAAGTTCAAGAACGATAAGAATCGAAAAGAAAAGAAAATATCCGTGGATCGATCCGGCAACTGTAGCAATGAAGATCGTCAAAAAGAGAAATGGCGCGATCCATCGCAAAATTTTATGCGACCATATCATGATCGCCGTCAGTCCCGACTGTGGAGCAAGCAATTTCGGAAAGTATTTCACGGTTTCAAATCCACGAGAAGCAAAACGAGCTTTTCTGTGAAATTCTTCACCGATACTTCTTACAAAATGCTCGGTCGAAATAGCTAAAGGCTCGAAGAGTAATCTTTTACCGGAGCTTAAAAGAGTAAAAACCGAGAACAGATCGTCATGAATGAAATCGCTCGGAAGCTCGCGCCATAATTTTTTTCTAAAAGAATAATTTCCGCCTGAAAGTCCTACGGTTGAGTGAATAAGCGATTCATTCTTGCGAAGCCACATTTCGTATGAGTGATAATCGTTTTCTGACTCAAAGACTCCGGAATCCGGAACTCCTATGATTCTATAGATACCGGCAACACCACCGACTTCCTCCGAAACATAATGGCGAACATGTTTGGTCAACGAGGCTGGTGAAAGCGTCATATCAGCATCCACAAAAAAAAGGATGTCACCGTTTGATTTACGTATAAGATCGTTCAGGACTCCAATCTTTCCGCGCCGTACTTCAAAAAAAAATGGTTTGATGGATATGTTTTTTAAGGAGTAGTTTTTAAGTATAGAATTCGTAGTATCACTAGAACCATCAGAGCCGACTAAAATCTCAACTTTTTCAAGAGGGTATGATTGCCCTATCAGCGAATCCAAACATTGTTCGATCTGGCGTTCTTCATTATAGGCTGAAAGGATTATGGATATTCGCGGAGTGTAAGATTCGTCAACTGGGGAAAAACGTGGACGCAGTTTAGCCAATGCTCCGATAAGGAGCGGGTAAAAAAAATACGTGTACAGTAATATTATCGTAGCCGATGATATTAGTATTACTGCCATGTGTTTACTTTTGAATTCACGATACTCTTCATTTTTTTTCTATCTGCGTTACTTCCTCATATACTGAATTGAACTCTTTTGCGATGCTTTGCCATGAATATTTTTCCTCAGCTAATTTCCGTGCATTTGCTCCAAGTCGTCCCCGAAGCTCGCTACTTTCTAAAAGAGAGATCACTGCATCGGCAAATGATCTCGGATCGTCACGCAAAAGCAGATGTTCTCCGTCCTTGCCCAGGTTTCCCTCAGCTCCGATAAGCGTGGAAACAATAGCTTTTCCGGCAGCAAAGAAATCAAGCAGCTTTAACCTCATTCCGCCGCCTACCCGCAATGGGCAGATCATGACCTTTGCCTTTGCAAGCTCCGTTCGGATATCCGGCACTCTTCCGAGCAGACGAATTTTGCCAGTGCTCCTTGAGGCAAGCGCAGTCAACGATTCAGTACCGCTACCAATTATTATAAAGCTGGTATCCGGAAGTCTTTCAACAATAAGAGGGAAGATTTCCTTCGCGAAAAATTCAACGGCATCTCGGTTCGGGTCCCAATCCATTCCGCCTATCCAGAGGATAGTATTCTCTTCTAAATCAATAGGTTGAGGCTTAAAATATTCCGTATCCACTCCGGCAGGGATTACCCAAAATTTAGTATTCGGAGCAAGGTCTTGCATAAGTGCATCATCTTCAGCTGTAATGGAGATAACTCCATCCAAGCCATTCATGAATCTTGTTTCCTCACTAAGCATTCGTTTAGCATGGATGGATGCTACAATTTTCTTTAACGGATTTCTTGCATTTGCCGCAAAACGTTTATAAATAAGTGTCTCAAAATTATGCTGACGCAAAATAACAGGCAAACCAAAACGCTCTTTTATCCATAGACCGTACTTGCCCATGTGCGATGCATCAAGATGTACGAGATCATATGAATTTGTGGTCAGAAGTTTTTCCAGCAGTATAAACATTTCCGGCATCATTCGCCGCTCGATCGGATATGCACCGGTGAACATCGTGCGCAGAAGCGTTTTATTCCGCGAAGGCAGCGGACGATTTACTAATTCGATCCTGCAAAATTTAGAGAATTTTTCAATAGCTTCCTTTGTAATCTCCGGATCTGGGTCAGTGTATGTAACAAAAGTGATCTCGTGACCTAAGCGAGCAATCGCCTCCGTCGGCTTATAAATGCCGATCGCTCCGCCATCAGTAAGCGGATAAGGAAGTCTGGATGCAAGTTGAAGAATACGCAAAGTGGATATTTACTGAATCCGAAAATTGGGAAATAAGAATGAATAATAACTTTGAGAAAGTGCCTGTAATTGTTCAAGCCTTCATGATTTTTCCTGACTCTTTTTTTTGAAAATATAAGGCCTTAAAAAATGAATTTCTTTGTAAACTTCAAATAGTGCTGAAATATTTATGAAAAAGAATACTCCCAGGAGCAAATATTGAGCACTGAAATAACGAATAGCTGATGATGGGTATACTACCACATGTGCTATTATAGAAACCAGAATTAGTACACTGTAGGCGCTATACTGGGAAAGTTTTTCTCCCTTAATCCGATTGTATTGAATACCAACGATACTTAAGATAAAAACAATTGAAAAAAGCGCATCAGGGGGAATCTGCAAGAGCGCCAAGAGCAGTGCAGAAAGATATTCCTTAATGCCGAACGATACTGATATCTCAGCAGGATTAGGAATGAATTGCACGAAGGAATGGTATGCATGTATCTTCCAACCATAGTAATGAAAGTATTGCTCAAGTCCGATTGATAGTATCACGAGAAGAGATGTCAACAAAAAAAACATAAACTTCGAGATACGTTTGGGTGAACTCAAAAAAGTCAGGCTACCGAGTACTGCAATAATAAAAAAAAGAGCATCAACTCGAATAAAAAGAGACACTAAAAACAAAATAATAGGAATAAGGAGGAAATTTTTCTGAACCATCAAATACATTCCGCTGATAAGAATTGCACAAAGTAAAGCATCGGGTGAAGATTCACGCGTAATATTGATGAGTCCGATCCCCGTCAATAGTAAGGCAGAGAATAGATATGCATACCCATGAGTGTAATGCCTTCGCAACCAGATTGCTGTGACAAACGAAATCAGAATTGTAGATAGGATCGATAGTAGTAACGTTGCGGCAATCGGATCAAAGCCAATCTTATAAATCAAATATAGTAAAAAAATGTAGAAAGATTTTATTGAATAGTAAGGGAGCTGTTGTGCAAAATGAGAAGCGTTGCTTTCCATATCTCTCTCATATTGATTCGATTTAAGACCTTCGTATTTCGAAGCAGGAAGTTTCTCTCTTAGGATTCGATAAGTTTGATCGTGTACCTCCTCAATATTTGGATTCTCATACGCAAGTGTTAATGCAATATATGGGCAAAGATCCCAATACAAAGGGCGTTCGTATGACGCGAAGCAAATAAGAGCGATATATCCAAAATATAGGAAAAAATATAGCCTTTTCATTGTGAGCCCCACGAATATTTATTGGTAGGAATAATTTTAGCTGTAAGCCCACCCGCTATTCCTTTCAGGAAAAATGGCAAACAATTTTTTTTCTGCTTTATTGAAAGAAAAATGCCGGCAGAGATATAATATCCAATCATATATGGAATCCGCATAGGTTTATACATCCTTGCGAAAATAAAAAAATTGTGGATCATTCCGGTAGTGTAAGGGGTAACTTTCTTTTTTGGCGCAATTTTACCATCTCGCTCTTTGCAGCCACCCCAATCTGCCCCTAAGTGGTTAATAACTGCAGTCGGTTGAAAAAAAACTTTATATCCGCATTTTGTAACTCGAATAAAAAAGGAAGCTGCCTCTCCAAAATCAATAGCTAAGTTCGGATCGTCAAGCGGAATAGCTGAAAGAACATCCCGGGAAATAAATAACCCGCATTCTTGACAGTTGTGAAGATATTGCTCTTTTGCTCCACCATTATTCACCGAGTATGGATACATATTTAATTTGAATCCGGTGCGGAAATATACTGGTGATTCATCATGGAGTTCATCTTGACCTAAATCCCTGAAAACTATCTTGGATTGCACAAGTTTTTCCCCACGATTTAGTGCAGGAATAACTTCTTTGATCCAACCTGGTTTTGGTAAGGCATCATCGTCCATTGCTACAATATAATCACCCGTAGAAGCTTCTATCCCAGAGCGTTTTGCAAGTAAAGCACTTTTCCCGCGCCCCTTCACCAGAATTACTGTAGGAAATTCTTCTTCAATCATGCTGTAAGTGCCATCGGTTGAACAATCATCGGCAACTATAATCTCAATATCTGCTGCTGAGTTTGAGAGATGATCGTTTTGCAAGGTATGCAGCACTTCGCGCAGCATTTCTTTTCTGTTGAATGTCGGGATAATAATAGATATCTTCATGAAAGAATCAGTGTAATTTATTCAATAGACCGTGCCACACGACAGTCACATCCCGTTTCGTGATAGCCTTGGAAGCAGCGATGAGTACAATATAAGTTGCTAACACGCAAAAAGCAGCAAGAATCTCTGGGGTCTTAATCTTAGATAATATCATTATCAAAATTGCTGAGACAGCAAGGCAGAAAAGAAAGCGCGCGAGAAATGAAAAAAATAGTTTTTCATTTATGGCAACAAATTTTTTCATTAGCCATAAAAGACTTACTGAACCAATAGTTAAGGCGATCGTCCGAGCAATAAGAACCCCTTCCGCTCCGTAGGCTTTTATGAGAAGAATATCTCCTATAAGCGTAAAGCTCATGAGCAGAAAACGAAAGATCGTAGAACTCCAAAGTGATCCCCCTGCAATACCAATTTCAACAACGACGGTCGAGAAGGCTAACGGAATAAATAACCATCCTAAATAAATAATAAGCGGGCTTGCATCGGCATAGCCCTTGCCTAATATTAATATTGTTATGCCCTGTGAACTTGATGAAATTATCAGGGCTATAGCTCCGGCAAGACATAATAAGGCTCTTAAGACTTTATCAACCATGCCATGCGTCTCGGTATGATCTTCACGAACGAGCCGTCTTGCAACTTCAGGAGCAATAATATTGACGAGAACCATGGGCAGAACAGCAAGCGCCGTCATTACCCGTAAACTTGCCCCGAATGCCGAAACTTGAAAAGAATTCGACCATTTATCCAAAAGCAATGGGTCAAGATTATTAAAGATCGTCAAAAAAGCAGTTCCTAAAATAAGCGGCAGAGCATGACGAAAAATCTTCGAGAGAATAGAAAATGAAAATCTAACACGAATCGACTCCTTTGCCGACCATCGTAATATGGTGACAGCAAGGAGAAAAAATCCAGGAAGATTGCTCAAGGCATATATCCAAATAGCAGTTGAAATCGTTAACCCTTTGCTGGTCCAGAAAAAGAGCACCCCTGCAAAAATGAAACTATCAACCAATGCAAAGGAAGAGCTAAGAGTATATTTTCCTCTACCCATAGCGAAGGACTCCCCGACATTTCGCAGCGTAAGAAGACGGGAGGAGATGAAGAAAATGACTATCAGAATTTTCATCGCGGAGCATGTTTGTTCGTCATAGCCCAAAAATGGTGGAACAAAGTAAATGAAAGTGGCAATAATAATACACATGACTCCACGGAAAATCAGCAGCGTCCCCAGAATTTTGCCCCGTTGATCTTCTTTTCCCATGGCGGCTTGCTCTTCCGATTCTGCAAACATTTTAATGAAGAGTGATGTCAGCCCAAGATCTGCAAAAAGCGCAGTGAGGCTAATAAAACTAAGCGCAATAACAAAAGTAGAATATTCGCTTCGGCTAAGTCCGCGGATGATAATAATCTGACCAATATAAAGAAAAAGATACAGGAGAACATTTATCGCAAAGCCGGCAAATGTCTTTCTCACTAACCGGCTTTTATGCTTTTCTTCGTAGTTTTTGACAGTAACGATTTTTGAATCTACCTTCATGCACTTTTTGCCTTTATCTTTTTCAAATGTTTTTCGCATAGAAGAAAATATCCCCATACAACTGCAGCCCAAAAAATTTGATCACGATCGGCAAGAGCATTAAGTGTCATTGTAATGAAGAGTATGCCGATGAGATATACTACTCCTGCACGAGCGAGCGCACGATAGTAGGCGTCCAATACAATATTCCTTGCTAATTTTACTCCTTAATAAATCAGC
>JBBQGG010000021.1:0-43219 GCA_038322815.1 Kapaibacterium sp. (SeqCode) | reverse complement strand
TGAATCCTGATCGATCACGGCAAGCTCATTATAGCGCACATTCCGAATAACTTGCCGCCCGCCCGGCTGCCAGATAACAACAACAGAGTCTATGACTCCGGAACCAGAGCAGCCATCTGCACCAAAACCGAAATGGGCCATGAGTGGAGAATATCCCAATGTACCTTGTGTAAATCCTATTTCTCTATATTGGGTTTTACCTTCAGCATAAGCAATAACTCGCGCCCCAATTCCTTTGGAATTAGCTCTATGCCCTTGAAGCGTTACATTCAACCAACGATTTACATTACCATTGTTATGGTATAAATTTGTAAATTGGGGAGTGACTACAAGTAAGTCAAGAAATCCATCGTTATCATAATCAGTCCAAGATAACACGCTTTCAAGTCGAGTTTGAGTATGGGAAACAAGTGAATCTTTTCTATATATTCCAGCAGCACTTCCATACCATATTTGAGTAATACCATTAAACTCAAGAAGGATGACATCTAAAAAACCGTCATTATCAACGTCCTGAATATATGAACTTCTGTAAACACCAGGCGTCAATTGCAGACCAGAAGAAGCAGTAATATCCTTAAATGATCTTGCACTATCGTTCAAAAGTAAAAACAGGTGGTCATTTTGAGCGTATAAAAGATCGGGATACCCGTCATTGTTTACATCAGCAAATGCAGCCGTCATAAATCCATCGTTGTTTCTATTTTTGTCGATAAAGGAGTTATCCATATTTACATAGAGCCCATTCTTCGAACTGAGGAAGCATTGGTCTAATGAATGAATATTGGCTATGTAAAAATCGGGAATGCCATCGAGATTTAAGTCGGTTGATAATAGTAAGTGTCCTTGACCTCTATTTGTAAAGAGATCAACTTGTTCGAATTTTGAGCCACCGATATTTTTTTCTTCAAACGTACCAAGCCCTGCCTGAGTACTTACAAGTAAATCCACAAATCCATTGGTGTCGTAATCTGCCCATACATCACCTGTTGCATAGTTGCCTGTGGGTATTGTGATTGATGAGAGATCAGAGAATGTTAAATTGCCGTCGTTATGCCATAATCTGTTATCGCTTCCATCAAAATGATTTTCATAAAGGTCTAGGAAACCATCATTATCATAATCGCCCCAGCATATATGACCATTATATGCCGGCTCTCTAATACCAAATGCAGTGGCAGAAAGATCTTGGAAAGTGCCATTTTTAAAATTCCTAAATAATTGAGGCTGTGAATGTTCGACAGCATTACCTCTTGCAATATACAGATCGAGGTAGTCGTCGTTATCGATATCCACCCACATCGAATTATATGATGGTCCCGAAGGAGGAGAAGTTATTTTAGAAGCACTTGTTACATCAGTGAAAGTAACCTGCGCAATAAGTGGGGTACAAAAGAATACTATTATAAATACTACAATGCCAATAACGGTGGTGCAATATTGTTTCATAATGGCTTTTTTCAGAGTTAAGTCGTTTTGGGTTTAACGAACGCTAAAACTGCAAGCGGAAACAAGAAAATAACAGCAGGAAAGAAATACCGGGCTTCCGCATTGATTGGCAACAAGACCACAATGAAATAAAGTGCCATAAAACCAAGGGGGTAAATGAGTTTCGACATATTGCGATATTTCCAAAATCCCCAAAAAGCAACTACAAGCAAAAGTACACCGGATAAAGCAGAGAAAATCTTAACCGAAGCTCTTCCCGGGTTTTCTCTCAACTCCTCCATGAATCCTTTAGAAAAATGCTGCGGGAAATCTTCTTTATCGGAAGTTCGTGGCATGGGATTATCCTGCACCAATAATCCACGGGGTACCAGTAAGAGTGGAATTCTGCGAGGAATAAGTGAAAGATAAAAAAATGGATGTTCTCTAATTATTTCAACTGCTTCCCTAAATCGTTTTCTATCTCGTTCAACGCCATTTGGATATAAAATACTTGAATAACCTTCATGGTGTGCAATTCGGTAATCACTATATACTGTACCCAGGGTATCACCAAACTGGCTTATTCCTTGCCACAAAACAGTACCATTACTATAGCCTAATGGTATGATTTCATTCGTGATAGCATAGTTTCGAATCGCATGGAGACCAATAATTCCATAAAAAACAATGCTTAAATAAAAAAATATTTTGTAACATTTATAAAATCCATACGTAAAACCACATAGAATAAATAAAAAGATAGGTAAAAATACCACATCCGGTCTTGATAAAACTCCAATTCCTAATAGAAGACCAGCTGCCAGAGAATTTCTTAGAATAAATTTTCTTGATATTTCGAATTGTCCATTTTCCAAACTAATCTTTAATGCCCTCATTATGTAATAGCAAGTCATAATGAGGATCATTGGCATAATTGCTTCCGGCAAAATCGTTACTTCAAATCTGGCATGATTAGGCCAAAGAGCTGCAAGTAATGATGCGGCAAAGGCATACTTGTTCGGCAAGCCTATAAGAAGAATTATTCTATAAATAAAAATTATTCCAAACGAAACCAGCAATGCTTGAATTATTTGTGCAGCGACCGGCGAATAACCAAGAATGAAAAAAATTACGGCAAGAAAAGTAGGATAACCTATCGGCTTATCAATAAATGGTTCATAACTGTAATGATCGGACTGTCCGAAGGGAGCAATATTTACATTAAAAACATAGCCTTTTCCTTCAACTACATTTTTTGCAACGTCTAAACATCGCTCAGAAACTCCCCCAAAATAATTTGCGCCCGGAAATATTGCAATGAATGAGAAACGAACGATAATGGCTAATACATAGCACAGGAGGATGTGCTTGGTTTCTATCTTCCACTCTGAAATTGGTTTGAATACCATTAATTACTTTACAACTCCTTTCCGTATTCCTCGCAAAATCCCCTTCGCACTGATGCTCAGCTCCCTTCTCATCGCGATGAAGGCGAAGATGCCGATTGCTGTTGTGGATACTAACACGGCAAGCGCCATGCCTGTTGCATTCAACGTAGGTGTGAGAATCCGGCCGAGTCCGTAAAAAATTATTGTTCCACCAAGCACGGAAAGAAATAATCCTTTTACCCGTCCCACTCCGATGAGGACATTCGTTGCCACAAGCGCGAGCGGAAGCGTGAAACCCGTCAGTATGAGTATCTGAAATACTTGGGCAATACCGGGGAATTTCCCTTTATAAAAAATATTCATCAGCACGTCCGAGCCAAGCGCCAGCGTAAGTGAGATCGGTACCAATGCTGCGAATGCAAGAAAAAGCATCTTCTCCACAAGTTCGGAAAGCTTTTTACCATCACCGCTTGTATGCAGCCGCGAAGCGATAGGTACGATAAGTAACGTCGCACCTTCACGAACGGCATCGAAGAAACGATACAGTGTCTTTGCTGCCGAATACAGCGCAACATAGGTCGGTGCATACACTCCGACGATAAGTACATCTGCCCATTGCTGAATTGTCAGAAGCGCTGAGGTCCCTGCCTGAAATTTTGCGAAGGATAAAAGCTTGCCATATTCGTTACGCGGCACCTTCAGAAGCCGCATCTTAAAAAAAGCCTTTCGTGCGAAAAGAATTGCCACAAGACTTGAAATGGCAGCTCCAAACAAATTAATAATAACAAAATCCATCGCCGTATGAAAAAGCCCGAGCGAATTTGCTAAGATCGTCATAAGTGTTATCGAACCGAAGAATGCAAGATCAACCCAAAAGATATGTGAGATACGATAACTTATCTGCAAATATCGGATTCCGACATTCCGAAAAATATTCAACACCAGAATAAGTGGCAGCCATCCAAGCATCGTGCCAAGTTCAGGACTTGCAAAAAGTTTAGCGCTTGCATCAGCGAAGGCAGCAAATCCTATGCCGAAAAAAAGCATAACGAACGCATAGAGATTAAAACTTGCAGCAAGGATCTCCGAAACTTCAGCTTCATGCTCGCTTGCAAACTTCACCATCGGCTGAAGGAAAATGGAATCAGAAAGCACGCAGATGATCAGAAAAATAGATTGAAACAGCGAGAACGCAGCCCATTCAGATGGAGGAAGTACGGCAATAACAACTAATAGAATCGTGAAACCGTTAAGGAATATTAATCCCTTATCGGCAGCCGCCCAGATTCCGGTAGTAAGATGTTGACGTAGTTGCAATTGCCAGTCGTCAGTTTTTAGTCGTTAGCAGAGATCATTTGCAATGACAATTTTATAACGTGAGTTTTCTCAAAACAAAATTTACGTTCCGTTTCTCCGTTGCACGAATTGAACTATTCAGCCGCAATTTCCATGCCTTTGATTTTCTCATATAGGATGGATAAAAATCGTATTGAAGGAGTTCTAACTCTGCATTAATGCCTGAAAGTTCAAATTCATAATAATTATTTACATAATCCCGCAAAGCATATTTCTGAGGACTGATCTTTTCGAGCCGCCATCGTGGATGAAAATGGAAATTCCATTCAAGAGATCGGTCAATCTGAAAATGAAGATGATCTTCAACAGTAAAGCTATCGTTCGTAAGAATAAAATTTCGTTGATGCTCGATCATCCATTCTCCGTAAATGGCTTGCACGGTGATCTCGTTCTCGCTGCTTAGGCAGCTTTCAATGAATGCAGGCGGACGAGTCTTGATCCAGCCAAAACCGGGTTTCAATCGTGGTTCGTTGTTCGTGGCTCGTGATTTGGGATCAGAAATGATCAAGCCGTTATGATACGATGCTATACGTTCTCCATTACGCTCTTCCGGTGCTCCGTTGTAAACGTATGTGCCGGGATCAACGAGGATATTTACGCCATCCATTGCAAGGATCGGAGCAAGGAAATCATCGTGCGCATGGGAAGAGAATCCGTCGCCGCCCCAGCCAAAATCACCGGCACGAATAAAGAAATAGTTTTTCCCAAGCATTGCACTGATATGATTTGCCGTCTCAAAATAATTTTTTCGCTCTTTTACAACGAAATTATTTTCTCCGAACACCATACTTTTCCATTTCGAAGGAAGATTGATCGCTTTGCCAAAATCAATATCGCCATATTTGACTGCATCACCATCGGGAAGCATTATTGAATTGCGATAGACTTGCATCAATTTAAAGCGTTCTATAAATTCTGTATCAAAAGTGTCTCCGATCGTATTTGCCGTTCGCAAGGCAAGATCAGCAAAATCCGAAATGAATGTATGATACCATCCTGATGATTCACGGCTTGCACCATCCGGATATGTTTGCTTGAGGATAGAATCGGCAAGAATTTTCTTTGCCCGAATGCGGAAAAATACTGCTTCAGGAAAATCAAAAAAAGACGAGAGGATATAGAGACCAACGGTCTCACCAATGAGATGATTGGATCGGACAATTTTATCGGTCGATAATTCTGCATTAAGATATGCAGCATGCTGCCAGATACTTCGCGTGATCTTTTCATTCTTCGAAATGTCGAAACCGGCTGCGGCGAGAATGCGAAGCGAAGCAGTCCAGCTAATTGCGCGGATAGCAAGTTCAAGAGGACTTGACCAGTTTATACTTCCCCCAAAAGGGTTATCATCTATCCACGAAAGAATACGAGATTCAACTTCATTGGCATATTTTTTCTCTTTCGAAGAATATGCTGCTTGCGCAAGAAGTGGTAGATATTTGAAGCGATTGATTTCCCAGACGATCTTCACATCTCGTGGAGTATCGCCGGAATGAACCTGTGTCTCTTCGTAGTTCTTTTTTTGCCAATATTTTTTTTCGATCGGATCGTAATTCCATGGATCGGGAATACCCTTAAGATGGTGAAGAAATGTAAAAAAATAATTTTCATCACGGAGCATTTCATCAGCACGCTCCGTAATAGTAGCTATCTCTTCTTCAGTAGGACGGACATTCATGTCCGTCCGGGAGGTTTCCTTGCTGCCGGAAAGGAACGTCCGACCAACTGCATCACTAAGTTTTGCTGCGCCCGGATATATTTGCAAAAGCTTTGCCAGTCTCTTCTTCTTAGCACGCTTCTGAGCAAGCAACAGAAGTGTGCTGCCCATACCGAGTTTTTTGATTGCGAGCTTTAGGGTCTGAAATGTAGTCATAGAAAATATTTTTACCAACCTCTTCTGCCGCATGGCTTTTCAGACGGACCCGAAGTCCGCAGAGGTATAACAATGCTAAGAAAATTAGAAATTTGATTCATCCCGCCACCGTATTGCCTTCCACGGATCATTTTTTGTGGATCGCGACAGGCTGAAGATCGCTCTGCCATCTACATGTAACGGCTCAGTAGAATTTAGAATAATGTCAAGCGAGAACGAACGGGTAATATCATAGAGTGTATCTGTACCGCTGGAATCAAGTATATTACCCCAGAGCAGATCCAGCGATTCACTGGAAGAAAAGAGCGAGCCCGTTGCCTGCATCTCCTCATCACGCCCCCACTCTAAATCAAGTCCCCGATCATAATTTCGATAACTGAAAACGAAATTGGGTGCAAGCAATTTGCCATAGACCGTTGTATCCTTAAATTGATATGCAGCGCGAAAAACTTCGAAGAATCCATTGATCGAATCGGCACTGATGCCACTTTGCGAAATTGTGTTGTCAATTGCAGGAGCAAACGGATTGCAGGAAATGCAACAGCAGATTATGGCCGCACCAATAATAATCTGCCCTGCCTTCATGAACTTAATTGGACTTTAAGATCTGTAAAAGTTTTCGAGTTTCCCGTTGGCGGTGCAAAATCATCCAGCCAGTTTATGATGCGCCATTCTGTCGTTGCCTGCTCTGTCGTAACACGAACAACTTTTAAAATAATATGCCCGCTTATCGAAGGGGGGATCGAGGAATTCGACTGGCTTGGCAGGAGGACTAAATAATCCGAAGTGATTGTCGCCGAATTAGAATTGGATTGGTCGGTACTGGTATTCGTAAACGTTACTGTAAGCCGGGGGTTTGCAATAAGTGAAGATCGAAGCTTAGTCATAAAATTCTGTTCCGATTGAACGTTCCAGAGATCGAAAAGACTACGTGAGGCTGCATCAAGTCCCGAGCGCGGAGTAAAACTAAACGTAAGCTTTTCGGACGTTACCGAAGAATCTTTAATACCGATAAAACATTTCGTGTAATTTGAAGCATCCAGCACTTCTATTGTGGCTTTGAAATTATTAAGTAAGGTGTTTGGAGTTTCTGCCGGAGTCCAAATGAACGTTGAACCAAAATCCGGAGCAGCAGGAGTGCGGGTCGTAAAAAGGTCACAGGAAGAAAAAGCAACTATAGAGCAGATCAAAACGCCATACGGCAATACCATACGTCTGAAGGTGTATCTGTCCATCCGTCTATTCTTATCCATTCTTCTTACCAACGAGTATCAGCCTGGGAGAACTCCCAGCCTCAAATGGTTTTCCAAAGTAATTTCCGAATTTTTGCTTTATTGATATACCTGCATTTTCAAACATCCGTTCGAAATCCTGAAGTTCGAAAAGCCGTACCGATTCATTAAATTCTGATGTAACATCTTCTGAATGAATGAGTATCTTTTTTTCAATACGATCATTAATAATTTTTCGGAATTGCTCGATGCGTTCACCGGATGGAATGACCTTTTCATCATGCGGAGAAAGTCCTCCTCGAATCATACCGGCATTAAAAAAATCCAAAATAAAATATCCGCCCGATTTCAAAGATCTTCCGACGCGTAAGATTACTCCTTCGTTTTCTTCATCGTGTTCGAAATATCCGAAACTTGTGAAGAGATTCATAATCAGGTCGAAGCTTCCATCGAATAAACGCATATCCTGTTGTTTAAAATGTATTTTTACACCTTCTGCTTCAGCATTTTTTTTAGCTTCGAGAATTAGCGTAGGAGAAAGATCTATTGCCGTAATGTTTTTATATCCGCGTTTGGCAAGATTTATTGAATGCCGTCCCGCGCCACAAGCCAGGTCAAGGATTGCAGAATCTTTTCCAATTTCAGTTACCTTTTCGATAAGATCAAGCGCGCATGAGGCTTCTTCGTTATTGCGATGGTGATAGAGTGCGAGATAGCGCTCATCAGCAAACCAATCTTCGTACCATGGCTTCGTCATCAAACAAGCAGCCTTCCTTCCAACGCTTTGGCAAGCGTTGCATCATCGACAAACTCCAGGTCACTGCCAATCGGGATACCGCGTGCAATACGCGTGATGCGCGGAACAATAGAATGCAAAAGTCTTGCAAGATAAAGTACGGTAGCTTCACCTTCGACATTCGGGTCAAGCGCGAGAATAATTTCTTTCACACCTTTCTCTTCACCCAGACGTAAAAGAAGTTCTCTGATCTTTAACTCATCAGGACCTATTCCATCCAGGGGTGAAAGAGAGCCACCGAGAACATGGTAAAGTCCTTTAAATTCATTCGTACGTTCGATGACAAGAACGTCGTTTGGCTCTTCTACAATGCAGATAATACTTTGATCGCGGCGCCTATCACAGCAAATAGGACATGGATCTTCTTCAGTTATATTTCCACAAACGCTGCACGTACGTACCCGCTCCTTTAAATGATACAAAGCTTCGGCAAGAGATTTGACTTCGCTATCGGGCTGCTTGAGTAAATATATTGCAAGGCGGGCTGCCGTTTTTCTTCCGATCGTCGGAAGAGAAGAAAGGCGCTCGATCAGGGTTTCAAGTGCAGGAGAAGTGTATAGCATCCGCTGAATATTTTTATTTCATAAAAGGCAAGCCGGGAATATTCGGCATGTACGTATTCGTGACATTCGAGACCTTCTCTTCAGCAAGTTCTTTGGCTTTACTGAGAGCACGATTTGCAGCAGCTACTATCAGATCTTCGAGCATTTCCTGTTCGTTCGGATCAATAACTTCTTTTTCGAGTTTGATGGAAATGATTTCCTGATTACCATTAGCGGTGACTTTGACCATCCCCCCTCCTGCCTCTGCAGAGGCAGTTACGGTACCAAGGGATTCTTGCACCTTGAAAACCTCATCCTGCATTTTCTGGACTTGCTCCAGAGCTTTCATTAATTCGGGATTCATGTTTTATTTTTTCTTAAGAACAAAGAAACGAGAAATTTGCATGTTTAGTTAAAAAGTTTATTGAAGATAGATGCATTGCCTTACTTCAGGCAATGAAAAAACATCCGTACTCTTTATCAATAGCGTATAGTAAACCAAGATAGTACTGTGGAATTAAATTATTGCCGCTTGCTATAAATTATGAAACGAATATGAGTCTAACTACATATAAAAAGAAAAGAAATTTCACCACGACTTCCGAACCTTCCGGAAAGCAGAAGAAAACTGTCAGTTCATTGATATTTGTAGTCCAGGAGCATTCTGCATCTCATTTACATTATGATTTTCGACTTGAAATGGAAGGTGTATTGAAAAGCTGGGCTGTGCCGAAGGGTCCTTCGCTCAATCCGGAAGATAGACGTCTTGCCATGATGGTTGAAGATCATCCCTATGACTATAGGGATTTCGAAGGTACGATTCCTGAAGGAAATTATGGTGCGGGAAATGTCATCGTTTGGGATAAAGGTACGTATCATTCGGTTGAATCTGAATTAGCCAAGGAAAGCGAAAAAGCTCTTCTGGCAGGACTAAAAAAAGGATATGTCAGTTTTATACTTAATGGGAAAAAACTTAAGGGAGAATTCGCCCTTGTCCAAATGAAAGGACGCGATGAGAATGCATGGCTTCTGTTGAAAAAGAATGACGACTATGCTTCTGAAAAAAATATTTTAGAAAAGAAAAAGTCCGTCATAAGCGGCAAAGTTCTAAAAATGCGCAGCACAGATGAAAAGTCAGGGACAAAAAAAAGAACCACTACAAAGGCTTAAGCCAATGCTTGCCGAACTCATCGATGAACCATTCGATGATGATGGCTGGCTTTTTGAAGTTAAGTACGATGGCTACCGGGCACTTGCCTCTATTGATAAGAAAAAGAATGTCGATCTTTATAGTCGCAATTTTATTTCCTTCAATGAACGCTTTGCTCCCATAGTCGAAGAACTGGAAAAAATAGGTCATCAGGTGATAATCGATGGCGAGATCGTTATTGAAGATACTAAGGGAATTTCCCGTTTTCAGCTTTTACAAAACTATCAGAAAACGGGCGAAGGTATATTACGATATTATGTATTTGATATTCTACATTTAGATGGAAAGAGTACGCGTGATTTGCCCTTATCTGATCGAAAAGAGTTGCTACAACTTCTTCTGCAAAGGGCAAAATTAAAAAATATTTTTTATTCTGACCACGTAAGAAATGAGGGTAAAAAGTTTTATAGACTTGCCATAAAAAGAAAGCTCGAAGGTATTATTGCTAAAGATGCAAGTGGCATCTATGAGGTAGGTAAGCGCAATGGTAGTTGGAAAAAAGTAAAAATCACTCGTCAACAAGAGGCTGTCATCGCAGGTGTAACTGCACCTCAGGGGGGCAGAAAAAACTTTGGTTCTTTGATACTGGGTGCCTATCATAAAAAGCAATTGGAATATATCGGCAACTGCGGCACAGGTTTTTCCGAAATAGTATTGAAAGAACTATATGATAAATTCAAACCGTACTTTATCACTTCCTCACCTTTTAACGAAAGAATTAAGACAAAAGGGAAAGTCCAATGGATGAAGCCACATTTTGTCTGCGAAGTTAAATTCAGCGAGTGGACTGATGATATGCACATGCGGCATCCCGTTTATCTTGGATTACGCATTGATAAAAAAGCATCCGTAGTTGTACCGGAGTTACCAAAAGGGACATCATGGCAAAGCAGAAAGAAAAAGTAGATAAAGATCTAAAAATAGGGAAAGTTACACTTCATCTGACCAATCAGCAAAAGCTCTATTGGCAGAAAGAAGGTATTACCAAAGGTGAACTTATCGAATACTATGATAAGATGGCTCCGATGATACTTCCATATCTTAAAGATCGTCCTCAATCTATGCGCCGTCACCCAAACGGAATTAACGGTCCCGATTTTTTTCAAAAAGATATTGATACTTCAAACGTGCCCCCCTGGTTAAAGACTAAAAGAATTTATTCCGAGTCCAATAAGGATTATATTGATTATCTTATTTGCAACGATAAAGCCACACTTCTTTACATGGCTAATTTGGGATGCATCGAAATTAATCCCTGGAATTCAAGAATTAAAAATCCCGATAATCCTGATTGGATAGTCATCGATCTCGATCCGGAGAGTATTGATTTTAGGGAAGTTGTAAAAACTGCTCTTGAAGTTCGGAAAGTTTTCAATGAACTTGATATCGAATGTTATCCAAAAACTTCCGGTTCGCGAGGCATGCATATCTATGTTCCTCTTGCAGCAAAATATACGTATGCAATAGCCAGAACCTTTGCCCAACTTATCGCGCAAAGAGTGAATACCCGATTGCCTACAATTACAAGTATCGTTCGCAGTCCAAGTAAGCGTCAGAAAAAAGTATACCTCGATTATTTGCAAAATTCCAAGGGCCAGACTCTTGCTTCACCGTATTCAGCCCGCCCCAAACCGAATGCTAAAGTCTCCACTCCCTTAGAATGGAACGAAGTAAATGCGAAACTTGACCCCTCTGTTTACACGATTAAAACGATTTTTAAACGTCTCGATAAAAAAGGCGATCTGTGGACACCCGTCCTCGGAAACGGAGCAAATATAGAGAAAGCATTAAAAAAAATGTCTGGAAAATAAATTAATGTTAGAATTTAGAACGCTAATCTTTGAGAGAACAACTACTTAAAGATACATGGTAAAATTACAATAGAAATCGCATATAAAGAGTAAGCTTTTATTTTAGTTTTTACGTATATTTGTATATTAGATTTTGATAAAGAAGAAAAATCGAGATATCTCCAACTCCTTTTTTTATCCCTCTTCCCAATCGTTTTCCCCACAAAAAATAAAAAGAATGACTTCAAACGATCCACGTTCAAAGAACAATTTAGAGACAGAATCCGATGAGAAGCCCAATCGAATAAATTTAGATGAGGGTGGAGATGATCGCAAAGGACAAACCAGCCCGTCACATCAGGCAGGCTATGCAGAATCCGATGGAGTAACTCAGAGACGCGAAGCCCAAGGTAATGAAGATTCATCAACCATCGGCACACCATAAAAAAGTGTTTTTGAAACAGGAAATTGAAGCGGAGATTTCAACGGCTGTATTTGCAGCCTTTAAGATCTGAACTTCTTCTTCCAACTTTAATACAGCCTTTCAATAGAGAATAAAAATATCTTGTAAAGAAAGGCTCTCACGTTTACTATTTATTTATATACGACAATGAGTACAAATAATAATAATGAAACCATCAATGATAGCACCAGCAATCAGAGCGGTAGTAAGTCATCAACTAATCAATCCGATATGGGTAAAAGCAGCCAGAGCGGATCAAGCAGCAGCCAGAAACAGGGTCAGAGCGGTTCCGACAACGGAAGCAGCTCCAGCCAAAAATCGGGACAGAGCGGTTCCTCGTCCTCAACCTCAGGCCGACAAGGCCAGGCCGGTTCGAGTGACGTCGATTCAGAGAATGACAATCAAGGGAAATCTCGCGGGTCTAACGACCAGAGAAATTCCTGAGATCACCAGACCGATGACAGGACGCATTATGTTCTGACATCATTATGAGTGAGTCTATCATGAAAATGCGAAGGAGCGATCATCTAGCCCTCCTTCGCATTTTTATATTTACAATAGATAGTAAATCTACAAAATTACCTGTTAATTACTAACATCTGGCTCGGACCCTTTTACATTAAGAATGCAAAGGCGCAAAGCAATAAGCCCTGATGATTCACTGATGAATGATTGTCAGAAATGTTCTCAGACTATGCTGCTTTCTTTCTTGTGCGCTTTTCAGAAAGGCTGGCTTTTAGGATTGACATGAGGTCGTCGGATTTCTGGTGGATGATCTTTGGTTTTGGAACGGTTTTTTGACGTCTCTTCCCTTTTGCCTTTTCGTGAATGATCTTTAAGAGTTTTTCCGAATACGTATCTTTATACGATTTTATATCGAATTTTTCCGTAAGCTGATCTATGAGCTTCCTTGCCATTTGCTCTTCTTTTGATTTTGCTTTTGTCACTGCTGGAAGATTTAATTCAGCTGGATCCCTCAGCTCCTCTTCGAATCGGATACGGTTCAAAAGAATCACTTTCCCAGAAGGTTTTAAAATAGCAAGCGCTTCTTTATTGCGCATAACAAATGTCGTGACGCCCACTTTACCTGATTCTGCCAACGCATCGCGCAAAAGCGCATAAGCTTTCGCTCCTGATTTATCCGGTTCGAGATAGTATGGCTGCTCATAATAAATGCTGTCGATCTCTTCCTCTTTTGCAAAGTTTAGAATTTCAATTGTTTTTGTTTTCTTCGCATCGGCAACTTCATAATCTTCATCGTCAAGCACGACATAATCGTCCTTATAGAGATATGCACGAATGATATACTCATTCGGGACTTCTTTCCCCGTTTTTTCATTAACGCGTTTGAACTTGATATTCGAATGATCGCGTCCATCAAGCATATCAAGATCCAGCGCACTATCTTTTGTCGCTGAAAATATTTTCACCGGGATGTTGATAAGTCCAAAGCTAATGGCTCCAGTCCAAAGTGGTCTCATATTGTTTTATCCGTTAATAATTCGGCTATTAAATAAAAGCAGTCACCTTGAAAAAATTCATAGGAAAGTGATTCACTTCAAAGAATCAAGATCATGAATTCTTAAATTTTCAAGATGACTGCAACAATTTTCCTAACTATCCATATATGATGCCAATTAATCATAAAATAGCATCCCTTGATTAGTACGCGCTGGCTTCGTAAATGGATGTTCCTGCGCTTTACCAATTTCCATAATATGAAGCACTTCCCATCCACTGGCTTTCAGATAATCTGATACCATCGACCGATGGCATCGCCACCAAACGGCTTCAGAGCACATATACGCCGTCCGTTTTTTTTCTGCAAGAGCTTCTAATCCTTCAATTCCCTCTTTGAATTCCTCAGTCTCCATGTAATCTGCATATCCACGAAAGGCAGCATTACGCCATGCGATATTTTTTGAATTGGGATTAGGCTTTCTTCTTCCGCCTAGAGCTGGTAGATGAATGTAATCTATACTGCTATCCGGCAAAGATCTCTCAAGAGTTTCTTTATTAAAATGCGGATAACGACGTGAGCCGGGATAGCTTCGAATATCTGCAAGGAGTTCGATCTTAAACGAAGTGAGCATCTCAATCAGATCTTTAAGCGAACGCGTGGAATGACCTATCGTCCAAATAGTTTTCACTTTATCTAAACTTTGATAAGCAACTTATGGTGCTCTAATTCCTATAATTCAACTTTTAATCACCGCCGAAATCGAGTTCACCAGGGCGATGAAAAAGATGAGTTGATAATGGCATTCGCGGCTGTACCATATTATATTTTACCGATAATGCATGAACAAGCTGATGCATATAATCTGCATAGCCGCCTGTACCAGTCATTCGTGTTCCGAAATTCGCATCATTTAGTTTTCCTCCGCGTATCATCATGACTCGCGCAAGAACGCGCTTTGATTTTTCAGGAAAGTTTTTTTCGAGCCAGTCTGTAAATATCGGCGCAACTGCCTGCGGAAGCCGAAGTATTGTATGCGCAACCCTTGTAGCACCGGCTTCGCTTGACTGCTTTAAAATAGATGGCACTTCATTATCATTCAGCCCCGGAATAATCGGACCAACCATTACTCCTGTTGGAATGCCTGCCTTGCTCAGTTCTGCCATTGCTTTTAATTTCATTTTCGCAGTTGAAGTGCGCGGTTCAAGTTTACTGCGAAGATCGGGATCGAGCGAAGTCACCGATAATAACGTGCTCACAAGATTCATACTTGATAATTCCTTAAGCAGATCAAGATCGCGCAAGATCAGAGCATTCTTTGTAAGAATGCTCACAGGATTTCTGTATTCAAGAAAAACTTCAAGAAGCTGTCGTGTTAATTTATATTTTCGCTCAGCGGGCTGATAGCAATCCGTATTTCCACTCATCATGATTGGCTGAGGAATCCATTTCGGATTCTCGAAAGCGTTGCGAAGTAATTTCGGAGCATCATGTTTGACCATGATCTTTGACTCGAAATCAATTCCGGCATTGAAGCCCAGATATTCATGATATGGTCGCGCCCGACAATAGGAACAGCCATGCTCGCAGCCGCGGTACATATTCAATGAATATGCCATCGGAATATCAGGGCTGTCATTCTTAAAAAGAATAGACTTTGCCTGATCGTTTAGAAATTGGGTTTGAATAACGGGTAACTCTTCGCCTATTGTTTCCCAGCCGTCGTCAAAGGCTTCGCGGACGCGCGTTTCAAAGCGGTTTTGTGTAAGTAATGTTGTTCCTCGCATATTGTATAGGTGCCTATATAAGCACCAACAATATACAACATAAAAAAGGGATCCAGATAATTTTGAATCCCTAAATAATTTATTATTATAGAAATGATGGACTTATTTTTCTTTCTCTAATTCTTTTTTTGCTTTGAGCATATCTTTTTCTTCTTCTTTACTGATAACCGGAAAGGACGGGTTCATCTCTTTGAGCTTTTCTAAGATGATCTTCCCAATCACCAGGTGAGTATACCACTTATCGTCGGCTGGGATAATATACCATGGCGCCGTTTTTGTGCTCGTATTTGCAAGGGCATCTTCATAGGCATGCAGGTATTGTTTCCAGAATCCTCGTTCACTTGTATCGCTTGAAGAAAATTTCCAATTCTTTTCTTTATCTTCAATTCTCGCTAAAAATCTTTTACGCTGCTCCGCTTTTGATAGATGAAGATAAAATTTTAAGATCTGAGTGCCATTTTGGTTGATTGTTTTTTCAAAATGCTTGATCTGCTGGTAGCGGGTTTCCCAAAATTCTTTATTTACTTTAGATACAGAGTCGATTCCGGGAATTCGTTCATTAAGAACTACTTCAGGACGTACTTTTGAGATCAAAACATTTTCATAGTGCGAGCGATTGAAGATCGTGATCTTGCCGCGCTCAGGCAACTTAATTACATGACGCCAGAGATAATCATGCTCTAATTCTGAATCGGATGGTCGTTTAAAACTAAAAACATCAACGCCTTGCGGGTTTACTCCACTCATGATATGCCTGATAGAACCGTCTTTACCGGAGCCATCAATGCCTTGGAGCACAATAAGCAATGACTGCTTATTTTCCGCATATAATTTGTATTGAAGTGCTGCGATCTTCAGCGTATCGTGCCCAAGTAATTCCACAAGTTTGTCCTTATCCGGTTCTTTATGACCGGAAGTTGTCGGCATCTTGGAAATATTGATTCGCTTTTGCGACTTAACTTTAAAATTATCCGGTTTGATCTTCATGCAATGCTATTTAATTACTTTATATTTATTTATTAATGTCCCCTGGTCATTTACTCTTTCTGAACTTAGCAAGTGAAGATTCACTTCGAGTTTCGATTCGACAACAAAATTTCCTCCGCTGCCAAAAATTTTCGGTTCAAATGTAAGCCATAGTTCATCAACTAAATTTTCTTGAAAGAACGCTGTGGCAAGATGCGGGCCGCCAACAAGAAGGATATGTTCAGCGCCTTCTTTTTTTAGACGCTCAAGTATTTTTGACGGCGTTTCATTCGTAAATTCAAGTTTGTCTGGCACCTCTTTATCTTTATATTCAGCGGGATTCTGAGTCATGATGATAAGACGATTATTTACCGGAGCCTTAAAAGGCTCGGCGTCGTATGTACCGCTTCCCATGATGATAAGCGGATTTTCATTCCATGCTTGCTTGAAATACGTTTGATCTTCTTTAGAAGACCATTTCTGCACATGCACATCACCCCACTTTGTTACTTTTCCGTCAAGGGTCGTTACAAAAACTAAAATTATTTTCATTCGAATTTATATTTTCATAGACTACCTTTTATAGAACACTTTAGTTTCTATTCGACATTTTTCTAAAAATAAAAGCGATCAGCGCGACGATGACTACAACGACTAAAACGCCAACAAATATACCGGCTTTGAAAATATCGCCGATAAGCGTACAGCCTGAAAAAGAAGTGAGAAGTAATGTAATAAAAAAAAATAAAATTATGTGGTGTTTCATATGTATTGTGCTTAAATAATCATCCTGAGATCGCAATCACGATCTCAGGAACTGAGTTTTATGTTGTGTGAACTTCTTAACGATAAACTTCTTCACCGTGGTGAGTTCGCCATTCGTTTTCAATGTAATTTGCATCATCACCATTTCTCGGCCTCACAGCAAGAACTACCTTGCCATTCTTGATGCCTGTTTCATATACTTTGGCGCGCGCTTCAGGGATTCCTGATCCTACAAGAGCACCAATAGCACCACCGGCAATGCTTCCTGCGCCAGCACCCGCTAAAGCAGCAGCGATAGGACCTGCAATGACTAAGCCCAGACCGGGAATCAGTAGTGTAGTACCAATCGCTGCAACTGCGCCTGCAATTGCTCCCAGAGTGCCGCCAATTGCCGAGCCTGTTCCGGCACCAGCCAAAGCCTTTGTGCCTATCTCTGTTTCACCTTTTTGCTCAAAGTGTTTCTTTTTCGTTTCATCTGACATTACGACATTAATGTCTTCTGTTTTATAACCTCGCTCGTGAAGAGACTTATACGCTTTTTCGGCAGATTCCGGATCATTGAACATTCCGGTAATTACAGAATCCTGATCTACATCAAGATCTGTAACCTGGTCATTTTGATAAGTTGTCATAGTATATATTTTTTTAAAGTTAAAATCTTTGCGGGTTAACAAAATTACGAATTAACACTACATTATTCATTACACTATTTAAGGAAAAATTTATATGTTTTTCATATAATGCAAAATGCAGTGTATTGGCTTAAAGCTCAGCATCAAAAATGGATACAATCGAACCCCAAATTTTTTCACTTAAAGGACGCGCCTGCCAATCAGCATAACTAAGTTGCCTTGATTGAGCCAGATCATTCCGGAATATATTTATTTGTTGCATTGCAAAGTCAGCATCGTAGATATTCAAGTTCGCCTCAGCATTAAGCCTGAAAGATCGTGGATCAAAATTAGTGGAGCCGACAGTCGTAAATATTTCATCAATAACCATAACTTTGCAATGAAACATCGTTGGTTGATATTCATACATTTCTGCGCCCGCTTTGAGAAGGTCTCCCCATTCAGAACGAGATGCAGTTCTAACAATACCATTATCGATATGCTTTCCCGGCATGATGATCTGTACTGTAACGCCACGTTCGAGAGCGCTGACGAGTGCCTCGATCGATAATGTATCCGGAAGAAAATAGGAATTCGAAAGGTAGATCGAATACTCGGCGGATGCTATTGCAAGCGAATACATTAATTCCATGCTCTCGCTTCCGCCTGCAGGCGAGCTGCTAAATACCTGTGCTGCACGAGTGCCGCAAGGATCAAGCGGGGGAAAATATTCAACACTATGCAAAACTTCTCCTGTGGCTTTGAGCCAATTATCCATAAAGACAGATTGCATTTGCGCTACTACGGGTCCTTCGACCCTGAAATGGGTATCGCGCCAATGGTCAGGATCTTGCGCATTTCCTGTCCATTCCTCAGCGATACCTACTCCGCCAATGAAACCGATGCCTCCATCGATGATGAGAAGTTTACGATGCGTGCGATTATTAAAATGAGTGAGATGGTACCATTGGATCGGGTTAAATTTATGAAATTCAACTCCGGCTTGCTGCATTTTTTTTATGTCCTTATCGTATAATCGGTCGCTGCCGAGTGAATCAACCAGTACATGTACTTTTACACCAGCTGCAGCACGCTCAGTAAAAGCATCAGCGAATTCATGACCTATTTCCTCAGACCAATAGATATATGTTTCGAACGTAATTGTTTTCGATGCGCTGCGAATTGCATCAAGCATTGCAGGAAAAATTTGATCACCGTTTAAAAGCGCATCAACTTTATTACCCCCTACATGTCCGGGACCCAACATAACGCCCATAGCACGCAGAAATTGCGTGTCATGGGTTGAATAAAGATGCTTGACTTCCTTTTGAATATGTTTATCCTCCATTTAAAAACTGATACTCTCCTATCGACTCAAAGCGCAGATCCCAAAAGCGACGCTATCTGCTCCCATATTTTTTCCAGGATGGGGCGTTCTTCCCATGCCGTATAAGAAAGACGCTGAGAACGAGCCATATCGTTTCGGAACGTATTTACTTGCGCCAGAGCAAAATCTTCATCATAGATATTCAGGTTTGCTTCGGCATTTAAACCGAATGAGCGAGGATCGAAGTTCGTCGAACCAACCGTAGTAAATATATCGTCGACGATCATGATCTTACAATGATACATCGTCGGTTGATATTCATAGATTTCTGCACCAGCTTTTAGAATTTCTCCCCAGCGCGAACGAGATGCAGCTCGAACGGTGCCGTTATCAATATGATGACCTGGAGTAATGATCTGGACTTTCACACCACGCTTTAATGCGCTGACAAGAGCTTTGATAGAAAGATCATCCGGAACAAAATATGCACTCGAAAGCTCGATCGAATGCTCTGCCGAAGCAATTGCAAGTAAGTACATGAGTTCCATACTTTCGCCTCCACCGGCGGGAGAACTACTAAACATTTGGGCTTCGCGCGATCCACTCGAATCCAATGCAGGAAAATATTCGACACTATGAAGTACTTTTCCTGTAACTTTAATCCAGTTATCCATAAATGCAGATTGCAATTGTGCAACCACCGGTCCTTCTACTCTGAAATGCGTATCGCGCCAATGATCAGGATCCTGAGCTTTACCTCTCCATTGATCGGAGATGCCTACTCCGCCGGTGAAACCAATTCGTCCATCAATTATAAGAAGCTTTCGATGTGTGCGGTTATTGAGGCGGGAAATACTGTACCACGCAATTTGATTATACTTCTGGAATTCAACTCCGGCACGGTCCATCTTTTCAATATCATTTTTATCGATCCTATCGCTGCCTAACCAATCGACTAAAAGATGTACTTTTACTCCGGAACGACCACGTTCACTTAATGCTTCTGCAAATTTATGCCCGATCGTCTCAGACCAATAAATATATGTTTCGAATGTAATAGTTTTCTTCGCGCTACGAATTGCTTCAAGCATCGCAGGAAAGATCTCATCACCATTAAGAAGCACGTCGATCTTATTCCCGCCTACAAGTGCGGGTCCAAGGACAACAGACATAGCACGCAAGAATTGAGTGTCATGAGTAGAATAAAGATGCTCGAGTTCTTTCTGAACATGTTTGTCGCCGGTTGAAAAATTTAAGACAGCAATGATTACGATGATCGTTGCAGTAATGCTTACAAAGATGATCTCTTTTTTCTTTCCTGCCGCCTTACCTGTTTTCGTCTTCATTTTGTTACTTTTTTTGCCTGCAAGGACACATTCTCGGCTTTTGGTTCAGATGGGGGTATTGGTTTATCAGGCACATCCACTCCGGCTGCCGTAGGCTGCGCACCCCGCTTGATCTGGCGGATTCGTAAATGCGTTTCGAATGCAACTGTAGCTGAAGCTAACCACACTATTCCTGCGCACCAGCCGGCAATAATATCAGAACTCCAATGAACTCCAAGATACACCCTCGATAAACCTACAAGTAATATTAGAGTAACGATAATTGCTAAAAGAATGGATTTCAGCTTCCAAGTGAAATTTTGTCTTAGTAAAAGATATGCAATTGCACCAAGAACAATAAATGATCCCATCGCATGTCCGCTCGGAAAAGAACGACCCTGTGCAACGGCAATTGCAGTTGCGAAATCAGGTCTTGCCCGTGCATACAGTAATTTCAATCCGACATTTAAAAGCAATCCTCCTAATGATGTCACCACCATATAGACTGCCGACGCACGTTCTTTTCTGACAAGAAGTACGGATATAATAACTGCAATTACACCCATGCCGATAGGTCCGCCGATATCGGTGACAGCTATAAAAAGAATGGTGAGACCGGGAAACCGCTCTGTTCGAAACCACAAATTAACGGCTTGATCAATATGATAAACACCTGAATCCGTAAGCCTAAAACTTTTACCAAGATCGCCGAATAATGTACCTGCGCCAAATGCTGCAAAAGCTCCCAGTATAAGGATCAGGATCATAGGGAGATACAGGAGAATTCCGCTTAATTTAGGATTAGCGTCCGACCATTTTTTTAAACCGCTTCGAGTGGCCAGCACCGAAGCCTTCTGCGCACCGAACTTCAAACCCCTCCAAAGACCGGGAAATGCGAAATAAAATATTCCCCAAAATAACAGGAAAAGGATTAGAGGAAGGAAGATTGGAATTAGTGGATTTGAAACATTATTCATTATGAATATCCTTCTGATCTAATTTTTTTTCTTCCACTTTACTCTCAAGTGTCTCTACTTTAATATTTATCCGGATATGGGCGTAGAGGCTCATATAAATATTGGCGATCCAGACAATCGAGAATCCTGAGATTAAATATCCACGCCAATCATCAAAAAGCATCTTAAAGCCGGATAGGCATAATATAAGGATAGTTATATAATGGCTCAGACAATATTCGCACGTAAAAAGATAGAAGAATTTTCGGACAAGCAATCCCTTGCTTTTCTGAGATTTCTTTATACAGTACTCTCGTGGTTCGCGAAAGACCTCTTCATGAGTGACAGTCCATGAGATGGAGGCAACCGGAATTGAGAGCACGAACAACCAAAAAATTTGAGTCCAGGGCATTGACGTAAGATAGTGAAATTCAGCCTGTTAAAGCGGTACAAATTTACGTCTTATTAACAGAAGAGGAGTTATAGAATTCAGGGAAAGAGTTACAGGTTTTGAATGTAATTTGCTATAATTTGAATTCAACAAATCAAAACATTCTCTTATTTTTATTTTTATAAATTATTCAACTTATCTGATATGAACGAAATTCGTCGGCCTGCTCTAAAGAATTTCTTTTGTGAGGGCAGCTATACCGATTTTATCTTTTTCTTCGAAGCTTTTGCCTGTTTATTAAACTCGAGCGGTAACCCTATCCAATAATCAAAATCTTTTTTGCTCTTCACTCCTTCTTCGCTGACATACACCCAACCCTTCATCGCCCTACCCTTCATGATCACTGCTTTAATGCCTTTTTTTTCCAGAGCTTCATCGTATATCTCAGGTTCGATACGACACATAAGATTATCACCACTTACACTGACGCACATCTTTCCATTCACCATAAAGGTCACGCCGCGAAACATTTTCTTCTCTTCAACATGCGCGATGTCTGCAAGCGCTTCTCGCACCCTATCTGCAAGTTTTTCGTTGTATGGCATAAAATCAGAGCCACCTCCTCACAGTGAGTTTATAGTCAAGATATTGCTGACCGAATTTTCGCTCAAGATATTGTTCTTCTTTTTTTATGATATACTGCTGAACGACTAAAAGAAGAATCGGAAAAAGAATAATATTCCACCAGTTTCCGATAAGGCACGTTACTCCCAAATAAACAAGTGCCAAACCTACATACATCGGATTTCTGGTAATGTGATAAATACCTGTTGTTTGAAGAGAGAATGCAGGTTTAATAGGGATCAAAGTATTTTTACTGCTAATAAATTGTCCAATGCTTCTGGAAAGGAAAAATAATGCAGTGAAGAGTAATGCAACGCCGACAACTTTTACTGCCGTCATTTCAAAAAAGGAAGCATCAATTACCACATTCTTCTGAAGAATAATCGCAGCAATAAAAATTAGAACGTAAAATAATGGGGGCGGAATGTACACTCCCGGACTATCTTTTCTTGCCATAATAATTTCCTTCTGAATGTAGTGTCCGGTTAATTTATAAATAACTATTTCTCAATAATTTGAACGTGGTACTGATGAACCCACCAATGTCAGGATTTCCTGCTTTGGCGGAGTTTCCGGACCGCTTGCTTTTAGATGCTCCTGAAATGATTTGAACTGCGGCAAGGTTAGCAAAACTTGCTCGGCTTCATCCGATTGAAAAGTAGCAAGGTGTGTAAATGATTTGCCATCGGGTCCGACGAATGTCTCATACCGTATTGCCGGATTATTTATTTTTTGCAGAGTGCTCATCACTTGCACAATATTGCTTTTATTCTGTTCGGCATATTCTGCCTTCGTTGTATAGGTTACTTTTACGGTTTTCATTTTATTAGTTTTTTAAAATCATTTCTCACCGTAAAGAACAATAGCGCATGAATCTATCACCACATTCCCATCGGGATATTTCTGGTCGATCAGTGCGAATATTTCACTCTTTATTTTTTCCTTCATTGCCTCGTTCGCTTTACTCAGAGCTGCAACAACCGGACCGATCACTTCTGAAGCAAAATGCCAATACATATCTGTTGTTCCGCACCGTAATATTCCGGGAAATTCATTTTCTGATATGTTTTTCAAGCCAGCCTGTTTGAGAATAGATCTGCCATAAGTCCCGGAGCTGCACAACGGAACATACCGGGCGAACCTGGGGGCAGAGATGGAAGGTCGATATTTTTATTGATGATACTTGTTGCTGCTGTAAACCAGAAATTTTTATCCGGTCCGCTCCAAACCGATGCTGCCATCTTGCCGCCAGGTTTTAAAACCCGCACCATCTCTTTGGCAGCAAGCAGCATATCCGGAAAAAACATAAATCCCATCCGGCAGCTGAGGGCATCAAACGTATTATCCGCGAAAGGCAGTTCGGAAACATCACCTACAACGGTTTCGAAATTTTTTATTCCTCGCTTCGCTGCGCTTTCGTCTGCAATAGCGAGCATTCCTTCGGAAAGGTACGTACTAATTACTTTTCCGCCCGTAAGCATTCCGGCAATCGTAAGTCCCGGTTCGCCCGTACCTGCTGCAACATCGAGTACGACGTCATTTCCTTTCGGCGCAAGCAAACGGATGATCTCATCGCCCATTGGCTTTAAGAAATCCATGCTAAGTCCATCCCATTTCTTCCAGCCGCGAGAAGCTTTATTCCAGGATTCCTTTTGCTGATCGCGTATTTGTTCGAGTTGAGTTTCCATATTAGTCGGTTGAACTTATTACGTTAATGCTTAACAACAAATTTTTGCTTGACGGTCATCGTTTCAGATTTTAGCTGAATGAAATACACTCCATCCACCAAGTTTCTAACATCAATGTTGAACTCCGGTCCTTGAGCTTTTGAATTCATTACTTCTTTACCTAGTACGTTGAATATTCCCAGCTCTACTTTTTTACCTTCTGATTGCGGCCAGGAAATAGATACTGATTGATTTGCTGGATCGGGATAAATTGAGAAAGCATTGTCAGCGTTTCTTAGCTCGCTCACACCGGCTGTGAGGCATAGGCTATCCCCTATAGCTGTTGTCGGAAATCCATATTTTGCTGTGAGGTAATCAGTGCCATTCGCGCTTTGACTGTTTCCGGTAATAAAAATTTCGCCTGCGGTATTCACCACCATTCCTTCCGCATAATCATTTTGATTGGTTGGTCCGTTCGTTCGGTACTCACCGATCAAACTTCCCGATGAATCATATTTCAAGAGGAGACAGTCGGAATTGGTACTGTCGATTGATGAAGCATTGATATAAATATTTGCCTGCGCATCAATATGAATCCTGCCGATAATGTAATTCTTAAACGTGCTACTGAAAGTCTTAGCCCACACTTCATTTCCATTAGGGTCATACTTAAAAAGTTCAATTTCCGATACCGGTCCGTTCTTAAAAGTTTTACCTGCGATATAGGCATCTCCAAGCTCATCGGCTGCAACGGATATTCCTTCGCTATTCCAAGCTGTATTACCGCGCTCTTTCACGTAGAAAATATTTCCGGCTGAATCAAGTTTGACTGTGAGGTAGCTATGCGTTGCATTTTGCACTGAGTCCGCCGTCCAACCGGTAATATAGATATTTTCATTTTTGCCAACAAAGAGGGCAACAGGAAAATCCTCTTTTGATGGTCGTGGTATCCTTTTGAAGAATTTTCTTTTTCCGCTAGTATCATACTTCTCAACGCCAAAATCCTCAGCACTCAAATTCCTACCAGAAGGTAAAGAGTCTTGTACAATATTAGAAATGGAGTAGATGATGCTATTACCCACAAGCTCCATGTCATTAAGTGCATCGAGCGAAGTTGGAATGTTACCAGCCCATATGCGACCTGTTCTCATTTCAGTTATGTAGTGTCCGTTGCTGTCAAATTTTATTATGGTTGGTTCTAAAAAAAAGCCGGCAGCTCCATAGCATTGGGTGCACTGCGCAGTTGCTCCGACGAAGATATTACCACCCACATCCACTGCAATTCTAGTTGAAACCTCAAAGAAATCAGGGGGCGTCTGAGGCTTTGGGTAAACTGCATCCCAGACTAATTTGCCTGAGCAGTTGTATTTAAGCGCGTGAATTTTCTGAGGATAAAATTTCAAAGAAGTATCAACCACATTTGCTGTAATAAATATATTCCCTTTTGCATCGGTTGTAATATCCGAGGGAGTACAAGTAGATGAAGGAGCATATTTCACCTGCCACAAAACATTTCCAGAGGGGTCGTACTTGATGGTCTGTATTTGATTTATTTTTTTTATGCTGTCATAAGCGGTACCGGTGACTATGACACATCCGGCGCTATTCAGTGTGATAGCCGCAGGTACGTTGCCCTGATACGTAGGGTCATTAAAGGTTTTTACCCACTGCCTGCCGAACTGCGCAGGTGCTGAACCGGAGATCACAAGCGTGAAACAGATGAGAAGCAGATATTTTTTCATAGTGGTATTTTTTAACGTATTATTTTAACTTTACTGCTTTGATAACAAATATGATCAAGAGTACAAATATAACACTGAGCATCATGGGAAAAATCCATATCCCAATTCCTTCCGATCTGCCATCGGCTACTTTCAGTGTCAGATAGACGATAAATGAGAAGATCAAAACGATTCCGAGTATCCATATCAGTTCTGGTAAGGCATTCAAATGAGGAAACGAAGGGTAAGATATTTTATCATAAGCTTGAAGACTATTCGAGGAAAGAGGAGAAGTACAGAGAGCTTAATAAATTTGTTTCTGTTGCAGGTGTACCATGGAGTGAACTTCATCCCGATAAAAGGAATAATTGGCTCAATGAATCGGAGGCTTCCGACTTCGACCAACAAATGCCAATTTCAGATCCTGCGAGTTCCAAATTTGATAATGCAGCAAAAGCGGTATTTCGTCTCTTTAGTTTGGGAGTGGCAACAAACAGAGACGCATGGGCGTACAATTTCTCTAATGTTCAGCTCGAACAAAATATTAAGCTCACCCTAGATACTTATGAGATTCATCGTGGAAGATGGGCACAGAGGAGTACTAAAGATAACGTTGATTCATTCGTTGACAATGATCCTACCAAGATTAGTTGGACAGACACGTTAAAGGATTGTTTACGAAAAGGAAGAATTATTGATTTTCAGGACTCGGAAGTTCGCACAGCTTTGCGTAGACCTTACTCAAAGCAATACCTGTACTTCGATAAATATCTTAACCAACGAAGGTATCAATTTCATAGGATTTTCCCCACCCCTGAGACTGAATCAGAGAACGTAATTATTGCAATTAAGGGCTTAGGTATGGAAAGAGATTTCCACGCCTTGGCATCCAACCACATTGTTGATCTTCAATTTACACCAAATGGTCAATGCTTTCCCTTCTACGTCTATGACGAAGACGGCAGCAACCGTCGGGAGAACATCACGGACTGGGCTGTCGCCCAGTTCAAGCTTAAACTTCAAAGCTTAAAGCTTAAAGGGGGAAAGGGAAAAGAAATAACGAAGTGGGATATATTTTATTATATCTACGGGCTTCTGCATCATCCTGAATACCGGAAGAAATATGCGGCGAATCTGCGGCGCGAGCTTCCGCGCATTCCGCTGGCTCCGGATTTCTGGGCATACTCGGAAGCCGGAAAAAAACTGGCGGACTTGCATGTGAATTATGAAGAGGCAGCGGAATACAATCTTGAGGAAGAATGGAAAGAGGGATCGGTACTTGATCTAAGGGTGGAGAAGATGAAGTTGAAGAAGCCCTCACCCCAACCCTCTCCCGGAGTACCGGGAGAGGGAGCTTTAGGTACTACGGCAGAAAGAGCTTTAGAACCCCTCGCCCGGTACTCCGGGAGAGGGGCAGGGGTGAGGGCTGACCTTATCTACAATGATAAATTCACTCTTCGCGGCATCCCTCCCGAAGTCTTCGACTACAAACTCGGCAACCGCTCGGCACTTGATTGGATAATAGATCAGTACCAAGTCAGCACTGATAAACGGAGCGGCATCACCAACGACCCCAACCGCGAAGACGAACCCGATTACATCGTGAAGCTCATCCGCAAAGTTATTACCGTGAGTTTGGAGACGGTGAAGATCGTTAGTGAGATCGAGAAGTTGAAATTAGAGTAGGTCAGGTTTAGAATAAGCGGGTCCAGCTCCGACTTCGAGTTTCCAATTTTTCCATTTTTCACGCAACCCTCCAAAAATGTCCTTATATTAGTAGGTACACTTATGGGCACCTATGCCGACGAGTACGTTGAAAGCTTAAAGCGAAAAGCTAAAAGCTTAAAGGGAGAGAGATAAATATGCAAAATTGGGGAGAATTTGTGGGGACAAAAATTTCGATTTTCTGTTGGAATACAGATACCTATTTTGCACTCATTTTACCAAGAACAAAAGTGTGCGCGCGCGTAATGTTATAGTATTGAAATATAATGACTTTCAGGGGCTTCAGCCCAAAAAATAAGTTTTTAATTTAATCGAAAAATGACGATGGAAACAGCAGCAGTTAACGGAGCAGTATCCGCAATTCAGGGAGCAAGGAATAAGGCATTACAGATCGCTATGGATGCGATCGAGAAACAGCATGGCAAGGGTGCGGTCATGCGTCTTGGAGATACGCCACATCAAAAGGTCGAGGCGATTCCGACAGGTTCGCTATCGCTCGATGCAGCGATCGGAATCGGCGGTGTGCCGCGCGGACGTATCGTAGAGATCTATGGACCGGAATCAAGCGGCAAGACGACGGTCTGCTTACATATTATTGCCGAAGCACAGAAGCGCGGCGGCAACGTTGCCTTCATAGATGCTGAGCATGCTCTTGATGTGAAATATGCTGAGAGATTGGGCGTGAAGTTGAATGAGTTGATCCTCTCTCAACCGGAATATGGCGAACAGGCGCTTGATATTTTGGAACAGCTTGTCCGCAGTGCCGCAGTTGATGTGATCATCGTTGATTCTGTAGCAGCGCTCACCCCCCGCGCTGAGATCGAAGGCGAAATGGGTGATGCACAAATGGGGGCGCAGGCAAGATTGATGTCGCAGGCAATGCGCAAGATCACTGCCGTTATCGGCAAATCCAATACGACCGTCATTTTCACGAATCAGCTTCGCTCGAAGATCGGCGTGATGTACGGAAATCCGGAAACAACAACGGGAGGCAATGCGCTGAAATTTTACGCATCGCTTCGTCTTGATATTCGCCGTCGCGATGTCATAAAAGACGGCACGGATATTATTGGCAACAGAGTCCGCGTGAAAGTTGTGAAAAATAAAATGGCTCCGCCATTTAAGGAAGTCGAGTTCGATGTTCTCTATAACGAGGGCATTTCGAAGATGGGCGATATGATAGATGTTGCAATCGAGAATGACATCATTCAAAAAAGCGGCTCGTGGTTCAGCTTAGGCGGCGAACGTATCGGACAAGGCAGAGATTCAGTAAAGGCATACTTGAAAGAATATCCTGATTCTTATACCCAAGTTGAAAATGCTGTGCGTGAAAAACTCGGAATCACTCTGACCACTAATGAGCCATCCACAAATGGCGTAACGGCAGCAGATATGACAAAGCCTGGGAAGAAAAAATAGGGGAAATGTAAAATTAAAAATGTAACATTGGGGGATTCGTCAAACTTTTTTACAACGTCATTGCGAGCGACAGCGAAGCAATCTAAAATATCGGGTTAAATCTCGGTTTCAAGATTTTAGATTGCTTCGTACCTCGCAATGACAAGCTTTTAATTTTAATATACATTGCAAAAAAAAAACACGAAGGAAGCTTCTATCAGTCAGTATCGGCTAAAAGCCGATGAAGCTCCAATAATCACTGCTATCACTTATCAGAAGCGCGATAAACTTCGCGCTTCTGTATTTATTGCAGGTGAATTTGCTTTCGGTGTGAATGTCGCTACCATCGAGAAATTCCGATTTCGCAAAGGTGATGAACTTGATGCAATACTTTTTGAAAAGCTCAGAGAGTTTGATAGCAGAGTCTCAGCTAAAAGAATCGCAACAAAATTCCTAAATACAAGACGCAGAACGGAGAAGGAAGTCCGTGATAAACTCCGATTAGAAAAATTTGATGAGGAAATAATTGATGAAGTTACTTCTAATGTCAAAAGTATCGGCTTAGTAGATGATGAAGCCTTTGCCAGAGCATTCGTTCATGATAAACGAATCACAAAGCCAGTCTCCTCTCGTCAGCTTATCAATGAACTTAGAAAAAAGGGTGTTGCAAAAAATATTATTGAAGATATCCTTGGTGAAGCTGATGAAGAGGAAGACGAAGATAACCGTGCGTTAAAAGCTGGAACAAAAAAATGGGAGCAGCTTTCCAGAAGAGAACCTGACAAAAAGAAGAGGAAGCAAAAGCTAATCGCATTTTTAGGATCAAGAGGATTTGAGTATGCAGTGATTAAAGATGTTTTAGGAAAGCTTGACGCTGAGATAGAGGAAGATTATTTATAGTGTCATTGCCAGGGTATGCGACGATTAGGCAGCATAGGCTTTAGCCCGACGAAGCAATCCCCAGAAGGATATAGCTAATCTTGAAGTTTGACGATCGACTTAAGGGGATTGCTTCGTCGTCCGCTTCGCTAACTCCTCGCAATGTCACCGCAGATTTACTCTTCAAACTCCGCTTCGACCCTTACTTCTTTTGTCTCTTCATCGATATGAATTCGAAGTACGTTTGGTCTGCAGCAGACCTGACAATCTTCAGTATATTGCTGATCAAATGCAGCCGATTCATCGACGAATGTTTCATTCGGCTCTCCACAGACAGCGCAGCGAAAAATTATTAGCGCCATTAGGAATAAATAGCTTGTAAGACTTTTTGTGTATCAGAAAGATCATTGAAAATATAATCGGGCTTATATGGCTCAACTTCTTCGCGAACTGTTCTGCCCGTTAATGTAATGATGGATTTTGCTCCGATATGATTGGCACAAAGAATATCGGGAATAGTATCACCAATGACAATAGGATCGAATTCATTTATCCCATTATTCTGCAGTATAAATTTTTTCAATGCGATCGGGCCAAGATCATTTCGGTTTACTGATTCAACGCCATATACTCCAAATGAGAAATACTTCATCAGATCGAAATGACGTAATTTAATTTCTGCGCAGCGCGGAAGGTTTCCGGTGAGAAGCGAAAGTGTAATATTGCTATCTTCAAAAAGGGTTTGAAGCAATTTCGGAACATTGGGCAACAGACGGAATGAGTCCGGTGAGGTTTGCTCTTCGACCATGTCGGCTACCCATTCCATCATTGTCTCTTCTTTTTCAAGATGCTCTTCCTGAGAAATACCGGCGATACCAATCATATCGGCGATGATCGCCTTATCGGTTTTACCGGAGAACCGGTAATTCTCAAGAGAGATTTTTTTATTAAAAAATGCATCGATCATTCCTTCGAAAAGACGATGAGGGTACTTATCTTTATAAATCACCAGGGTTCCATCGATATCAACAAGGAGCAGTTTATGTTTATTATTCATAGTGCACTAAACACTTCTTACTAACAGAATGTTAAGAGCATTCAACTTTTTTACAGATATAACGTAATGGATATCTCCGTTTCGCGGCATTTTTCAAAACTTGCCCGTGATTATATCACGGCATTCGATTCATCTCCGGTAAACCAATTCTTCCCTCTTTCTCCGAATGAAAGGGGCGCGGCATTCAAATATCTTTTGGAAAATCGGGTGAAGATTTCATCTTCGCCGGAGGCTAAGGCAAATCGTAAAGTACTTGTTGAAACTCTTCACAAGCAGCATTCGGATGCCGGAACGTTAACAAAGAAAGTTGAAGAGAATCTAAAGGCATTGCAAAGCGAACGATGTTGCGCTATAGTTACCGGTCAACAAGTCGGAATTCTCGGCGGACCGCTTTATACAATATATAAGGCACTTCATACTATCATCCTTTCAAATCAACTTCGAGAGTTGTATCCTGAACACCAATTCGTCCCGATCTTTTGGCAGGAAACCGAAGATCATGATTTCGAAGAGACCTCAGGAATAAATATTATCACTTCAAATTTTGAGCTACGTAATATTCGCTACACTCCCGTAGATGACATCTCACGAAGGCAGATCGGTGGCATAACATTTGAGAAAGAAGCTTTAGAACGAGTCTTTTCAGAGATCGAGAGTTTTATTCCAAGAACAGACTTCACAGATGAAGTTCTCGCTTTGTATAAAAATGCTTATCAGGAAGATTTTACTTTTGCCGAATCCCAGGCACATTTACTGGGCGAATTATTAAGCACTAATGGTCTTCTCATCCTCGATCCAAATACTCCGGAGTTAAAACAGCAAGCATCTCACATTTTTAAAAAAGAAATTGATACAACTCCTTCGTTATCTGAGAGAATCCAAAAACTTAGCAAAGATCTGAGAGGAGCTGAATATCATGTTCAACTTGATCCCCAAGGGATGAATCTGTTTATTGCTGATAGTGGAAAACGATTTAAGTTAAGCAAAGTTGCCGACGACTTCTCATATAATTCTTTGCATATAAATTCTACTGAAATTAATACGATCCTTTCTGAACATCCTGAACGATTCAGTATGAATGTAGTGATGAGACCATTGGTACAAGATACAATTCTTCCGACAGTTGCCTATGTAGCTGGTCCCGGCGAGATCGCATATTTTGCACAATTGAAAGTCGCTTATGATTGGGCCGGAATTCAAATGCCGCTTATCGTGCCCCGCATCGGCATGACGATAGTTGAAGATCGTTTTGAAAAGCTTCTTGATAAATATAAGATTTCAATTGAAGATTTTATAGAGAATGCGAATGAGATCATTTTAAGCCTTTTGCGCTCAGATCAGGAAACTATTATTTCTAACTCTTTTAGCAAAATAACAGGTGATATTGATGGCGCTATTGAATCACTGCGGCCTGTGGTCTCATCAACCGAACCAACATTGGATGCTGCGCTGACTTCGCTAAAAGGGAAAATACTTACAACAGTAAAAGATTTTGAAGGTAAATCTCTTGCTGCAGAAAGAAAAAAACAAAGCGGTACAAAACAGCAATTTGAAAAAGCATTAAACGTACTACTACCCGAAGGTAAACTTCAGGAACGCGAGCTTTCTTTGCTCTATTTTCTTAATAAATATGGATTAGGTTTCTGGTCAAAACTGAAAGACAAACTATTTATAGATGTTGAAGCTGTAAATTCCCATAATACCATCAAAATTTCCGAAATTCTTGCTCCGTAATATTTAATCCCTAAATTTGAATTTTTATTTTTGAATTGGCGTTATACGTGACCTTGTCAAAATATGCACCCGTAGCTCAATTGGATAGAGCATCTGACTACGGATCTGAAGGTTTGGAGTTCGAATCTCTACGGGTGCACTAAGAACAAAAATAGCAAAACATATATCTCAACTCTCCGAAACGGGATTCGATGTCATAGACGTTGCTCCCAAATTAACTCTCATCCGAACTGCAAATACTTCTGCAAGAACATTTCTCGGAGAGAGAGGCAATGAAGATGAGAAAGTCTTTGAAATGATGAAAAGTGAAGGTTCGATTTGGAATGCTCTCCAATGATGGGCAAAGGCAGCGGGAATAAAAAAGCATATCTCATTCCACGTCTCGCGACATACCTTCGCGACACTCGCATTAACGAATGGAATTGATCTTTATACTGTAAGCAAGCTATTGGGGCATACAAATATCAAGAACACACAGATATACGCGCAAATAGTTGACCAAAAGAAGAAGGACGCAGTTAATTTGATGCCGAAGATTTAAATGGTCAGTGATCCGAAACGACTATGATTTCGTATAGAGTAGTCTTAGCTTTTCTTCCTCAGAATGAATGTCAAGTTCTCTCAACGCACGGATCAACCCCTCAACCCTATCTCGCGACGTTCATTAGATTACCGATGGTTTTTATAGTGAACCGGTTGCTCATGAGCAAGAGATTCATCACCACAAAATTAGAGGTTCTGTTTTTTATATATTAGGAAAGAAGCGAGCGTCTTTTCTCTATCATCTTACGGAGTTGCTTTGCCTGCTACTCCCAGCTCTATTGAAAAGGTACCCGAACTGGAATCCTGATCTTCCGCATGCCTTCGTACCGGTTGGAAAATCCGCTTTGGCTCAACTTTTCGAGATCTTCTTGAATGATCTTCTCACTTTCCGAAGTATGCTCAACGTTACTGAGTGAGCCTGAAGGTGTTTCTCCTTCACTGCTTAAATTATTTTTTTGCGATGGACCTTCTATAAAATATTAGTCTTAGCGGTATTTTTTTTCTACTGTAATGCAAAATACGCAATTAGTGGCGCAGAAGTGTTGCATAATTTTGGGAATATGTTACATAATTCACGGTTTTTTTGCACTCCTCATTTCTTCTTGGCGATACAAAAATCAATGGATTCTGAGGAAATGCGCCAATGACAATTTATAATGCAAATATCACAGATGTTTGATCTTGTACCACAAGAGATGCTCATAAATACTTGACCAGAACATCCCAAAGGTAAATCCAAAGAGTAGTTCTTCTATGGGCACCCCGAAAATTAAAGAGCCGCTAATATTTTTGAAGTTCCAAACGGCGCTCACATAACCCGAATACAAGACATTCAATAATTCAAAAAAAATAAAATATAGTACAAAAAACAATCCTCCACCAACCCAGATTTTAACCTTGAGATCGGGACGGCAGTAGAGTGTAGAGATTGCCCCTATTAACATCGCAATAATGCTGCAATACATATGGTTCAGGCTTGTCAGAGTAGAGAGAAGCAGGAATATGATAAAAGGAGAGAATAATATATAGAGATGAATCCTATGTCTACTGTTGCTTCGTTTATTCGGAAGAAGGTGTTCCGGTTCTACCCTATATATCACTTGATAAAGAATCGTTGCGATACCACCTGTCGCAAAAGAAAAGATTAAACTTTCTATATCGAAGCCTGTTCTTTGTGCGAGGCTAAAAAGCGTCGGTGGATTCCAATAATCTGGAACAAATAATGGCTCCGTTAATCCAAAAAGCATTGTCCACAGGCTTACTTGCACCATCCTACGCCTCGAAGTCCCACCGAACCAGTATAAGATCAGCCAAGGAATCAGAAAAAGGACTGACCAAATCAACCATGCGTACTTCATTGTTCTCACCTTATTTTATGAGGTTCGTTGCCACCACAAGGATTATCGTTAGTTTACGTTTCAACATCATTTAGTCGCCCTGTTTCTTCGGTGTATCGCTTGTATGAAAATGGGAATGCATCTCGTTTTTTTCCTTTATTTCTTCTTTTGAACCTTCGTGGACATTGATGGTTAGCGGAATAGTGTGTAGTTTTTTATTAATCATAAGCATTAATCTTCCTTCATACCGGTCTGATTTCTTAAAGAAAGCGTGGAAGATGAATTTATCGTCTTGGGTCTCAGGGTAGATGTGAAAGTACTCTTTTGTAGCAGCGCCGATCAGAAATAGATGGACTTTGGCTCCATATAAATCTTGGATCCTGGATGAGTCCAGAGATTTTCCTTTCGAAGTCAGGGATACGAAACCCATAGAGAGCACACCCGTAATAAATTTCTCGCCGATTGTACTTAAACGAAAAGAAATATCATCTGCAGATGATTCCCAAGTGTCTTTTTCCGGAGCAAGAGTCAAAGAAGGGCTGCCCTTGGCTTCAATGGTCTTCGTGAAAGTTACTGCGTAAGTATTCTGCGGCTGGAATGAGGTGAATGCGAAATATTTTCCACCTGAAGGAAGCGAGGTTGTGGTTGCATACGTGCCATCTTTTTGAGGTTTTGCAATCGTATGCTCCATATAGGATAGATTGTCATTGGCAATCACCACATCGAATACTGAATTCTTGGCAATCACGACTGGGACTTCAATCCCATTCGTATCAGTTGATTTTGTAATAAATGTAAAAATAGTTTTCGCTCCTGCCCTTACGTCTTTCGGCTCTGTTGTCATTTCAAGAGAAAAAATTGGGATTTTTTCTTCCTGTTTTGTCTTTGTAGAAGTCTCTTTTGTAGGGGGAGACGACTCCTCCTTTTTTGAACAGGAAACGTTCAATAAAACTGCCGCCAGTAATAATAATTTTATCATAAATTTGTACATAAAAAGATAGCGATTGAATCTCATAAAATAATTGATGGCCGGAGCTTGTCCGGCTATCAATTCAATGTGGTGAATAGTACGAACGGATTAGTGTCCGTACCATTTTGTTCTCCACTCCTTTAGCATAGTTATCTCTTTTTCCTGAGCGGTAATAATATTCTGCGCAAGTTTTTTCAATTCAGGACGGGATGTTTTTTTAAGCGCATCTTTTGCCATGGCTATCGCTCCTTCATGGTGAGGGATCATCTCGTCAATGAAGTGATCCTCATATTCCTTTCCTGCGGGTCCGAGAGCCTGTACCATTCTGTCGTTCATCATCTGCATGTCCTTATCCATTTCGCCACCGGAGTGACCATACCATTTCTTTCCCCAAGACTTCATCTGATCAATTTCTTTTTGTTGTCCGGAAATGATGTCTTGTGCAAGTTTTTTTAGTTCTGATCTACTAGTCTTTACCAGAGCATCTTTTGCCATGTTAATAGCGCTTTGGTGATGGGGAATCATCATGTCCATAAACCTGTCCTCGTAGCCCTTGTCAGCCTGCCCAAGCATCTGAACCATCTTCTGGTTCATCATGTCCTGATCTTTCTCCAAATCGTCAGAGTGCGCTGCCGGATGGGCTTTGTTGGAGGTATCTCTTTCCACCTGCGCAGGAGCAGGTCGTTCGGTTTGCTCCGTCTTTTTCGAGCATCCCAGTAAAAGCGCAGCAGAAATAAAACCTGCTGTCAAGAATGTATTTTTCATATTTAGTCCTTTCGATGAGTGTTAGATGTTAATTTATTGTGAAATGCAGATTTACTAATCTTTTCGGTTTTATGAAGTAAAGTCACTTTTGTGAGATTCCTCCAAAAGATATTTATCCAGAGCGGGTTTGCCGAATGCAAAAAATACAACCGGAGTCACGAGGATGTCAAGCAGCGTTGAACTGATCAACCCGCCTAAAATTACAACGGCAACCGGGTAAAGAATTTCTTTACCTGTCTCTCCGCTTGCAAGTACCAACGGTACAAGTGCCAGACCTGCGGTCAATGCTGTCATCAATACGGGTACAAGTCTTTCCAGCGATCCACGAATAATCATTTCTTTGGAAAATGTCTCTCCTTCTTCTCTTACCAAGTGAATATAATGTGAGATCATCATGATGCCGTTGCGAGAGGCAATTCCCGTCAATGTTATAAAACCGACAAGACTGGCAATAGAAATCGTGCGGTTGGTGAGCAGAATTGCAATTACACTTCCTATAAGAGCAAGCGGAATATTAAGAAGAACTTGTAAAACAATGCGCGATGATCGAAAATGTGTATAGAGAACCAAAAACATCGCAGTAAGCGAAAAAAGACTCAGAATCCCGATCAGACGAGATGCTTCCTGCTGCGATTCGAACTGACCGCTGAAAACCACAAAAAAACCTTCAGGCAGTTTCACATGATCTTTTATCGTTCGCTGCATGCCACTGACAACATCACCAAGTGATTGACCTGCAACATTTGCCTGAATAACGATACGACGCTGGCTATTTTCGTGGTTGATAACATTCGCTCCTTTACCTATTTCTACGGACGCGACATTGCGCAACGGTATGAGAGTACTATGGGGACCGGGAATGAAGAGATTGGAAATATCTTCGGGACCAGAATGAGTAATTGAATCGGCTCTGAGCACAACTGCAAATGTTACCTGACCTTGCAAAACTTGACCGACGACTTTTCCATTCAAAGTGGTTTCGAGATATTCAACAATTTCACCGGGAGTGATCCCATAGCGCAATGCAGCTTCCCGGTCAATGCGGATAGGTATTTGCGGGATAAGCGTCTGTTTTTCAACAGAAATATCTACGGCGCCGGGCACGGTGGAAATCGCATTGCGTATCTCCTCTGCCTTGGTGCGAAGCGTATTCAGATCATTGCCAAATAGCTTAACAGCGATCTGAGCGCGGACGCCTGAAAGCAAATGGTCGAGGCGATGGGAAATTGGCTGACCGATGTTGATCACGACTGGAAACAGCGCCAGTTTATCGCGTATATCATGAAGAACTTCCCCTTTGTCTCTGCCGGATTCCTTTAAATCCACATCCATTTCACTTGAATTTGTACCTTCTGCATGTTCATCTAACTCAGCCCTGCCGGTTCTTCGGGATACTGTTTTCACTTCAGCAATTGTGAGCAGAGCTTTTTCGGCAAGTGTACCGATTCGGTTAGATTCCTGCAACGATGTACCGGGTGTTCCAATGAAGTTGATCGTCAACGACCCTTCATTAAATGGCGGCAAGAACTCAGAACCGAAAAAAGGAATAATCGCCAACGCAGCAAGTAAGAGTATGACACCGGCGATCATGACTGTCCGAGGCTTCTCTAATGTCCGATTTAGAATTTTGCGATCACGGTCTTTAAGCCATCGAACGAGAAAACTCTCCGTTTCTTTTGCCATAATCTTTGCTTTCGGAAGCAAATATGAAGCCAATGCCGGCGTAACGGTAAGAGAAACAAGAAGACTGGCAAGAATGGATGTAATGTAGGCTATGCCGAGAGGCGCAAATATCTTTCCTTCGATTCCACTAAGTGCGAATAACGGCAAAAATACTAATACGACAAGAATGGTTGCGTACACAATCGAGTTACGCACTTCTATCGAAGCCCGATAAACGACGACAAGTGCGGGTAAGGGTTGTGAACTTGCCCGATTCTCCCGCAGCCGTCGAAAGACGTTCTCTACATCAACTATGGCATCGTCAACTAATTCTCCAATCGCAACAGCGAGACCGCCGAGTGTCATTGTATTGATCGAAACACCGAATATCTTGAACACAATAGCGGTAATAACGAGAGATAACGGTATTGCCGTAAGGGTAATAACCGTTGTTCGAAAATTGAGAAGAAATAAGAAGAGAATAATTATGACTAAGATCGCCCCATCTCGCAAAGCATCAACAACGTTTCTAATTGCGGACTGAATAAAATGAGACTGGCGAAAAACATTTCGTTCCAGTTTAACGTCCGGCGGCAAGGCATTTTGAAGTTCTGTAAGTGCGTTGTCTATCTTTTGAGTTAGATCTAACGTATTCGCGTTTGGCTGTTTTTCTATGGAGATGATAACAGCCGGTTTTCCGTTAAGGCTGGCATCACCGCGTTTGACTTGTACTCCGTAGGTTACGGTTGCAATATTACGAATCAAAACAGGGACGTGTTCAGCAGTAGTTTTTATTACGGTATTGCCAATATCCTCAAGTGATGTCGTCCGCGCAATATTTCTGATAAGGTATTCTTCCCCTTCCTTTGAAACGTATCCTCCGGTTGTATTTGCACTAACTGAACTTAAGGCATCTTCGATCTCTCGCAGTGTTATGTCAAATGCTTTCAGCTTCGTGTTATCGATCAATACCTGATATTGTTTAACACCACCCCCAATATTGATAACCTGCGCGACTCCGCCGATGGTCAGCAAACGTTGACGGATCGTAAAGTCCGCAATCGTCCTAAGATTCATTGGAGATGTAGTGTCGGATGTCAGACCCACCATCATGATCTGACCCATGACTGATGAAACAGGTGTAAGCGAGGGGATAGCATTTTTCGGAAGTCTTCCCACTACAGACTGGATCCTCTCGTTGACAAGCTGCCTATCAAGATAAATATCTGTTCCCCATCCAAATTCCACATAAATAATAGAAAGACCGATGCCTGAAACAGATCGTACTCGTTCGACACCGGGTGCGCCATTCATTGCTGTCTCAAGTGGAAGCGATACAAGCGGCTCAACTTCTTCTGGAGCCATTCCTTCCGCTTCCGTCATGATCGTAACCGTTGGACGATTCAAATCCGGAAGAACATCTACCGGAAGGTTTACGAGTATAATCGTGCCATAAATAAGGACTATGATCGCTCCGGAGACAATAAAGACTCTATTACGAAGTGAGAATTGAATGATTTTATCAAACATTGTCGTGTGGATAAGGTAACTATGGCAGGTTTTGTTTAAAGAGATTCAGATTTGTTGTAGCAACACGATCTCCCGGCGATACGCCTTTGGAGACTTCGACAAAGTCTTCATCATTATGTTTGCCTAAGACTACTTCTGCCGGCACGAATGATTCCGGCGTATTATGAACGAAAACAAAATTTCTGCCATTTTGCGAGATCACGGCATGTTTGGCGACGGATATTGCAGATTCCGTTTCGGTCCCACCGATAAGTATCGTAGCGCTTCCATTGAGCTTTAATTCATTGTTCTTATTTTCAACTTCATAAATAAAACTGATAGTTCTTGATTCGCTTTGCACTGTATTACCCTTCGCGATCAGTTTAGCGGGGAAGACACTTGTTGAGGTCGGCACCGTTACTGTTGCAGATGACGATGCATTCGCTGCCTGTACATCGCCTTCATAGACTTGCGCTTCTACCCAGACACGTCTGGGATCTGCAATCTCCATAAGTTGTTTCGACAGATCGACATATTCGCCGTTGACGATAGACGACGATGTTACAACGCCGGATATGGGAGCGGACACCGTAATGGATTTCGTTCCGTTACCCAGTCCTGCGCGCAGATTGTCCATCCGTTTCTTTGCCGACACCTCGCGTATCTGCGCTTGTTCAATATCTTTTTTTGCAACGATGTCCGGTAGTGATTCTTTTCGGTTAAGATCTTTCGTCGCCGCTTCGAGTTCACTTTGGGCGGCAGTAAGATCTTGTTCAAGAGACAAACGTTCAGTGCCCGATATGACTTGCTGGACACTAAAGAGAGTCTGCCCCTTCATCACAGCGTCTCCGATTTTATATGAGCGTGATGCATTAATACGTCCCGCGATAGGCACATAGATAGCCGCTTTTGCACTGGTAGGTGCAGATACTACACCAAATACTTTGATTGATTGGGGCAAGGGTCGCTCCGCAACCTGATCGGTATTTACGTTCAGGGCAAATTGCGTCTCCTTGCTGAGATAGTTCGCTTCGGCTGCAGGACTCGCAATGCCTGTCGGCGCTCCGTGATCCTCTCCTCCGTGCGCCCAAAGAATGATTGCGGTAAACGGTATGCAAAATATCAGCCCTGCGCGCGTTATATATTTTATCCTATTCATCGACTTTCCCATTGTTTTTTGTAAAATTTATGCGAAAAAATTGTAAGAAAACATTGTAAAAATTATCTGCGCTTGCTTTTTTTCCATCGGATTGTGAAATAGAGAGCTACGGCAAAAAACACCATGCCACTTATTACCCACCACACCACATTGTTAGAAGCGGCGCTTGGAGGTATTCCCTTTTCATCTTTCTGCAATGCTTTCAGGGCTGCTATTCCGACGAGTATTGGCGTAATGTTTGCATGAATAGAGGCTCCACCGATAATATATGTCAAACCGATCGTATAAACGGTATCGGATTGGAAAGTTATGGCCGCTTCATAAATGCCATTCTCCTTTTTTACCAGCTGTTTTGAAATTTCGCCTTTACCACCAAGAAGTTCGATCTCAATTTTTTCCGGATCAAAAGGTACGTCTGTTTTAAAAGAGGAAAAAAAGAATTTTAGCGTACTTACTGAGCCGACTTTGGGCGCAGAATATTTTACGAAGATTTCTGCAGTATCCGGAAAGGCAACGGCTGTTAGCATGGCATTCGGAGTCGTTACTGGTCGTGACGATGGCGCCTCATCGTCCACACCACCATGCGCCAGAACATGTTCATTACAAGCAAATATTGAACATACTGCGAAGAATATCGGCACGATATGATTGCGAAAGAAAAGAAAAAGTTTTATGCCGTACATCGTATTTTTATTTATTTATTAAATATAAAAGTAGTATTCTGGATTCGTGGTAGCGCTTTTCAGCATCCAAAGAATTTTGAAGTATTTCATTCAGAATACGCTTATTCAGCAGAAAATCGTTTAACGAAAGCTGCCCCAAACGGTATGCGCGCTCCAAGGTCGAATAATTGGCTGCGATCATCGTCCGCGCTGCCTGTAAGGTTTTTTGTGCGCTATCAAGATATTGTGTTCTGGTCACTGCACTTTGTAAATCTGCGGTAAGGGATTTGCGAAACTGCTGTATCTCCAAGCGCTTTGCTGCAATCGCGCCGTCATAAGGGAGCGTCAGATATTCCCCGGCTTGCCAAAGTAGCGGTATGGAAAATGGAAGTGAAAAACTTAATTTAAAGCCAAGCTGTCTTTCATCCTTTTGTATTCCCGAAATATTCTGAGTCACGACAGGATTACCGGTAATATCGCTTTGTCCAAAAGTTAGTCTATTCTGCATAAACGATACCCCTATATTTGGATTTGAGAATTGTTCTTTCGAAACGAGGCTGCGTTGATAATTAAGTATTTCGATTTCCGCGTTTTTCAACTGAATTTCCGGCAAGGTATCGACGATAGAAGCATAGAGATCAGGTTTGTACAACAAGTTTTGCAATTCTTCTTCCGTCGAGTCGATCTCTAAAACAGAATTTGAGAGATCAACTCCAAACCGTGTGCGGATTGCGGTGAGCGCCGTAACCTGTTCAGCATACAACGCCTGATTGGATGAGCGCTCTTTCAGATATTCTAAGGTAATACTGTTAAACTCAAATGGTGAAATGTCACCCTTTTCTTTACGAAGAGTTGCAGCCGAAGCGAGTTTTTCAGCATCGCTTGCTAAACTATCGGATATGCGAAGACGCTCGTTAAGGATATATGCATTAAGGAACAGCGTTCTCAAATCACGAAGATATTCGCGCTTTGTCTGAAGCATTTCAATAATATCCTTTCGTAATCCTGCGTCAGCAGTGTGATACCGTAAAGATTTTTTTCCGTAAAGATCGATCTCCTGCGATATGCCAGCCGAAAATCCCCGATCAGGATCGTTAAAGGGAGAGCCGCTTTGATAGCCTGCTTCGATTTCAAGTGGCGACGAAAAAAGTGACGTCACCGATTGCGTTCTGGAACGAAGCTCGGAAAGACGTTTATCCGTTTCGAGAAAAACCCCGGCTTGCTCGACCTTCGAAATAAAAATCTTTTCGGAGAGCTTCGCTGTTTGTGCGAAAAAACTGGATGGAGTAAAAAGTAAGAAAATTATCGTGGATACGATCAAAATATTTTTCTCACGCGCAAGCGAATACCGGTTACGTAACGAACTGTTCTTTATTATCTTAATGAATAAATTCTCTGTCTTTTTAATCATGTGCTCATCGTTTTTATTCAGTAATGATTCAAATTAATGTCGATTATTTTTGATGAACTGGAACGGCGGTGATGATACCCTCTCCTTCAATGATTTGAATCGTGAATAGCCCTTCCGCGCCGACATTCACCTGCTTTAAAAGTGATGGGTCTGTTACGCGGTAAGGCATTTTCATTGCGTCCATAAACCCATCCATTTTCTCGTGATCTAATGTAATTGTATTATCACGTGAACTGATCGCCGTCACTTTAGCCCGTACTTCAAATGATTTTTCAGCACTTCTCGTCGGAACTGCAATGGTGTCTTTGTTAGGTTGTTCAGAACGAGGAGTTTTATCGCAAGCAGTGGTAAAACACAATGCGAATATCAGCAAGGTGAGCAGATCGAGTTTTTTCATTATGATTTAGGTTTATGGAAGCAGGTAATTATTTTTTTTCAAGGTCCATGCCACAGACTGCACATTTGCCCGGCTTATCCGAAGTTTCGTTCGGATGCATCGGGCATACATAGACTGCTTTCACTGCCAAAGGTTTTACTTTAAAAACGCCTGTTATTGTTGCCAAACCTTTATAGACAAGCAAGGTAAACTTCCCAGTACTTCCGACTGACAACTTATCGAGGATGGATATATTCGCAAGCGGAAATGTCATCGTCATCGCTGGCATATAACCCTTGATCGCTTCATGGTCGAGTGTGATTTTCTTTTCCTCGCGATAGATTTTTTTGACTGT
>JBBQGG010000020.1:0-44380 GCA_038322815.1 Kapaibacterium sp. (SeqCode) | reverse complement strand
GATGATTGCTGTGGCAAATAAACTCGTCAAACAAGCATTCGCGGTTGCTACCAAGCATACACGCTATGATGATCAGTTTCAAAGAACATAAAAATCGAACGGAAACTAACACAGTTCATTCTGAGCGACAGCGAAGAATCTAAACTCTCGGTTTGTCGGAAACCTCAGATTCTCGCTCCGCTCAGAATCACAAGTTGAGGTTTATAGGTTAATAGCAGATTTCTGCATTATTTTTTCAATTATAGAAAAGTTTGGCACGATTTTTTATATATATACTACTATAAGTATAATAATTGAACTAAAAAATAGACACTTCGATGAAATTGATGAAATTAAGGAAAATAGTAGCTTTTGCGATCTTAGGACTGGTTTTCAGTCTTTCAAGCATCAATTCAGCTCAGGCACAATTTTCAAAAGCAGTTATCGTGCTTAAGGGTACCATACGCAATCAGGAAACCGGCAAAGCTCATTCGGTTAAAGTTAGCGTTCGTGCTGCAGGTGATAGGGCTTTGGAGATCACTAACAGTAAATCGAATAGTGTCAGTGGTTCATATCTCGTCGTTTTACAGGCGAATAAGAAATATTGGGTACACCTTGAAGGAGACGATATTATCACAAAAGATGAGTTAATCGAAACACCTGCAGCTTCAAAGACAGTGCAAATGGATAAAGATTTTGCTGTGACAACGATCTCAGCGGTCAAAGTTCAGGATAAAGCAAGCGCTCAATAAAAAAAGTTTGGTCAAGATACAGAAGAAGGATGATGCATGATTAGAACGCGCTCTACGGAGCGCGTTTGTTTTTTTAAGGGATTAAAAATGTCCATCTGTAAGTAGGGTTTTAAACCATTTACTTTTGTTTTCCTCCAATAAAAAAAATCCATCCTTAAATGGTTGTTTTTTCCTGGAATTGCATTAGCAAATTCTTTGTATAGTATGGTAAATAATTTATGCATTTTCTTTAGAACCCACAACTCTATGATTCGCATATTTACCGCTGTTTCGAAGTTTGTACTTCCATTTTTTTGTGTAATAATTTTTTCTCAGCATCAGGTTTACGCTCAAACTCCAATGAGTAATGTGCAGGTAAACTATAGTTATCCTACTCCGAATTCAACACAGGTTTCGGCAAAAACGACCATCGGCATTCGATTCAGTGAAGCGATCAGTAAATCCACGTTTCAAAGCAGCGAGTGTAATGTCGTTGGCTCATCAAGCGCCTATCATGCCGGCAAATTAATCCTTGCTCTCGACGGGAGGACGGTGATCTTCACCCCCAATACTTTTTTTACAGCCGGTGAAAAAGTTACGGTTACTACAAGCTCCTTTAAATGTGTATCCGGAAAAAACACCGTGCCATACTCATTTACATTTCAAATATCAAAATCCAAAATTCTTCCAAGCTCTTTAAGCATGCGCCCAAAAGAATCAGCCGATGCTGCGACATCTGGGATTACGTCAAATGCCTTTCAACGATGGAACGCAGCAAGTAATAGCGGAGCCGATACTCTCCCTTATGATTTTCCTAAAATCTATATTACTGAAAGTAGCAATCCCGCACCCGGTAATATCTACCTGGGAAATTTTAAGTTTATTCACAATGACAGCGGCACCTATTTAATTAATTTGGATAATGCCGGAAATGTACTTTTTGAACGCAGCACATGGCCTTCATTTTCACAAGATTTTAGACCTCAGCCCAATGGTCTGTTCACGTATTTTGATGCCGATCCAAATACATCAAAATTTTATGGCTTAGATTCAAACTTTAATCTTCGAGATAGTTTTGAGGCTAAAAATGGATATAATACCGATAGTCATGAATTACTCTTCTTGCCCGGCGGCGGATACGCCCTACTTGCACAGAATAGTGAGCAAGTTAATATGACCGGTATTGTTTCCGATGGAGATAGTAATACTACTGTTGTTGAAAATATTCTTCAGGAATTCGATGCCGATAAGAATCTTCTCTTCGAATGGAAGACACGTGATCACTTTGCGTTATCGGATCCTACGCATGAAAATTTCGCACAACCCTTCCTCGATTTTACACACTGCAATTCAATTGAGTATGATCATGACAGTAGTTTTCTTCTGTCGTCGCGTAATTTAGATGAGGTCACAAAGATCGATCGTGAAAACGGAAAGATTATCTGGCGATGGGGTGGGAAGCATAATGAATTCAGTTTCGTGAATGATTCTCTTATTTTTTCCCATCAACATGATGTCCGAAGACTTCCCAGTGGTAATATTACGATGTTTGATAATGGGACATTTCATAATACTGCGGAGCCTTTCTCGCGTGCAGTGGAGTATCATCTGGATGAGAAAATGAAAATAGCCACAAAAGTCTGGGAATATCATCATAATCCGGATGTGTATAGCAAAGCAATGGGGAATGTTCAGAGACTTGAAAACGGAAATAGTGTCATTGGCTGGGGTGGCTGCGACAGCGTTGCATTTACTGAAGTAAAACCCGACGGTTCGACTGCTTTAGAATTAAAATTCGATCCCGGAATCTATAGTTACCGTGCATATAAATTCACGAAAGGCGAGATCAAGTCAGCAGTTCTCCCGAAAAACTCTGCGCAGGATATTTCTCTGGGACAAAACTATCCCAATCCTTTTACAAATTCATCGACCGTTACTTTCCATACAGGTGAACGCATCCCTATCGAGTTAAGAGTTTATGATGCGCTGGGAAGAGAGATCAAAACGTTATTTAACGGAACAGTCGATCCGGGCAGTTATTCGGCAAAATTTGAAGCCGAGAATTTACCATCCGGAATATATATCAGTAAACTTAGAACTCCGGCAGCTACATTATCGAGGACGATGATCATATCGAAATAATTATTAGTAGGGCACGTTGCGTGTGCCTGACTAAATGCCATCATACATGACAATGCGTCATGCCTCTCTTAAATAAATACTTTTGGTGATAATCTTCTGCTTTCCAAAAAGTTGAAGCAGGGGTTATCTCCGTCACGATCGGCTTCCCAAATTTTCCGCTTGCATTCATTTTTGCTTTTGATGCGGTCGCTTCTATCTCCTGTTCAGGGGAATGAAAAAATATTGCCGAGCGATATTGAGTGCCTATATCAGGTCCCTGTCTATTGAGCGTCGTCGGATTATGATTACTCCAGAAAATATCGAGCAGCGTATCGTAGCTTACGACCGATGGGTCGTACTCAACTTCAACAACTTCGGCATATCCCGTATCATCGTTACAAACATCTCTATATGTCGGATTTTCTTTATTACCGCCAAGATACCCTGAAGTCGAGGAGATCACACCGGGCACAGTGCGGAATAACTCCTCTACCTGCCAAAAACATCCCGCGCCAAATGTTGCTTTTTGTGTTGACATAAGATCATTTAAATTTTTTATTTTATAGGTATACGAGAATGAGGGAGATCGGTTACGATTTTGATAGATAAGTAATTCTAACCCTGCAAAGATTATAGGAGAACAAATATAACTCTTTCTCTATCATCAAAACTATTTTCCTTCGCAGGATAACTCTCTGTTCCTACATGATCAAATCTCTCACCGCTTCTCCACGGGCTTCCAAGTCTGATCAACAGGTCCTGTATATTCTGCAGCAGGACGGATGATGCGGTTATTGGAGTATTGTTCCAGGGCATGGGCACACCAGCCTGTGATACGGCTCATAGCAAAGATCGGAGTATAGAGATCGAGAGGAATGCCCATGAGGTGGTAAGTGCTTGCTGAATAGAAATCCACGTTGGCGTAAAGTTTTTTCTCCTGGAGGATGATCTGCTCAATATCGCGCGACATCTGATACCATTGGTGTTCGTTACATCGCTTGCCCATTACTTCGCTGAATTTGCGCAGATGGGTTGCTCTCGGATCCTCAGTGCGATAGACGCGATGACCAAATCCCATAATTTTTTCTTTACGAGCAAGGGCATCTATAACCCATTCTTTTGCTCTTGCCGGATCGTTGATCTTCAGAAGCATTCGCATGACCTGCTCATTGGCTCCGCCATGAAGCGGACCTTTGAGGGCACCGATGGCTCCGGTGACAGCCGAATAGATATCAGATAGAGTTGATGCAATTACACGACAAGTGAAAGTCGAAGCATTGAATTCATGATCGGCATGAAGTGTCAAAGCCGAATCGAACATTTTGACAATTTCAGCATCCTGCTCTTTTCCTAAAAGCATGTTCAGAAAATTTGCAGCATGACCGAGTTTGGCATTAGACTCCGGCATCGGACGTCCATTGCGAAGGGCATCATACGATGCGACAATAAGCGGAATCTGCGACATCATTCGAATGCCTTTTTCGATATTCGCATTCTTAGAATTATCTTCGGTGGTTTGATCGTAGAAGGAAAGTTCGCTGACAACAGTTCTGATGACTGCCATCGGATGAACATTCTTCGGATAGGATGCGATGCGATCTTTGATCTGCTTAGGTAGTTCTCGGGCTTTGATAAGCTTTGCAGAAAAGTCAGAAAGCTCCGAAGCATTCGGAAGTTTACCATAAAAAAGCAAGTAAGCAGTTTCTTCGAAACTTCCTTTTACGAGATCATGAATATTATAGCCATAATATGCGAGGATGCCTCGCTTGCCGTCAAGAAAGCAAATGTTGCTTTGTCCGGCGATGATATCTTCAAGACCTGCTTTAGGGGTGGCAGTTACTTGCGCTCCGTTTGGAGTTGGAGCAGTTGCGGTTTCATTTCCCATTGCATTTCGAATTCTTTATATGCGATTATCAAAATATTTCTGGAATAGCGTGATATAAACATTTTTTAATCGAACAAAGTTACTCCTTTGAATTTTTTTTATAATTATCGTAAATAATACAGAGGACTAAGTCTTGGACCGTCCTTGGCGTCACCTCTACAATTTTCACTATTGGCTAATTTTTCATGAAGCCTCAAAAAAATGTAGTAATTTCGCATTCCCGGAAATATTCGTATTTTTGCATATATTATGTATTGCTACTCTTAGAAACAAACTTTTACAATGAATTTCAAAATCGAACAACGTGACCAGGCGACGATCTTCCGCCCTAATGAGAAACGGCTTGATTCAGTAATTGCTGCAGCTCTGAAAGCTGAGTTTTTGATCCTTGCCCAACCTGACGTCAAAACGCTGGTGCTTGACCTCTCAGAAGTCGAGTATATGGACTCTGCAGGGCTTTCAGCGCTGCTTTTGGCTCAGAGGCAACAAAACCATCACCATGGCGATATGCGCATTGCAGGCACTAGCGAAGCGGTGCGGTCCCTTCTGGCTTTAACCGCTTTGGATAGGATATTTCCGATGTATGAGACTGTTGAAGAGGCTCTTGCCGCTCCGCAGTTATCGCTCATCAGCATTCCTCCCGGAGACCCCAGTCCGGCGACTGAAGCGCTTAAGACTGGTATGAAAATGGCAGGCGCAGCAGTCGGCATGGCAGCAATTGCCGACCTGATGATGTCCGATGGAGAGGCATTGCCGCTCGGTGAAGAAGATGCCTTCGATGACGACGACGAATATGATGATGACCTCGAAGATGATGACGAACTCCTTGATGATGAAGACGAAGAAGAGGAAGAAGGAGACAAAAAAGTAGAAGAAGAAGAAACTGACGAAGCGGCAACCGATGACGAACTCGATGAGGCTATCGATGATGACGACATTGAGGAAATCGAAGAAGACGATCTCATTGAAGCAGAAGATATTGATCTTCTCGATGATGATGACGATGAGGAAGAGGATCTATTTTAGTCTCATATTTGAAAGGATATTCATGATCAGTGGAGCCGGCTTTTTAGTCGGCTCTTCAGTTTTTATCACTTAATTATTGGAGAATATTAGATAGATGATTCTTTGGCAGCTCTATCTCTGAGAACAAATCGTTGTACCTTCCCGGTATCGGTTCTCGGAAGCGCTTCGATGAATTCCACCTCGCGGGGATATTTATAGGGAGCAAGTTCGCGCTTCACAAAATCCTGAATATCTTTTGCAAGCGTTTCGCTTCCCTGGTAATTTGGTGCAAGCACGACAAAAGCTTTGACGATCTGACCCCGAAGTTCATCCGGTTTCGGAACAACGGCAGATTCTTTGACCGCTTCATGCTCATTGATAACTGCTTCAAGTTCCGGAGGTGAAACGTTATATCCTCCTGTTATAATAAGATCGTCGTTGCGGCATTGATAATAAAACCAGCCATCATCATCCTGCATAAAAACATCGCCCGGAATATTCCATCCATCTTTTACATATCCTGCCTGACGCTCCGGTTTCTTTAAGTAGCGACATCCCGTGGGTCCTTTAATAGCAAGAAGTCCCGGAGTATTCGGTGGAAGTTCAGTACCGTTATCATCAATGATCTTTGCAATATATCCGGGCACAGCTTTTCCCGTTGCTCCGCCTTTAACATCACCCGGTTTATTCGTGATGAAAATATGCAACATCTCTGTTGAGCCAATCCCATCTAAAAGATCAACGCCATATTTTGCTTTCCATTTATCATAGACAACTTTTGGAAGCGTTTCGCCGGCACTTACTCCGAGCCTCAGATTCGATAGATCATATTCCCCTTTCTCATCAAGACGCATCATCATATTATAACAGGTCGGAGCGCAGAAGCCGATCGTACATTTATAATTCACAAGCGTCTTCAACATATTTTCCGGCGTGAATTGATCGAGCAGTGCAACGCTCGATCCGAACCTGAATGGAAAAACAAGCAGACCACCGAGACCAAATGTAAATGAGAGCGAGGGATGTCCGCTAAAAATATCATGCTCTGTCGGATGCAACGTATTTTTTGCATATCCATCGGCTATTGCAAGGACATCATCATGAAAATGCACCGTCGCTTTCGGATCGCCTGTCGAGCCGGAAGTATAGCCTATCAATGCAATATCAGATCGCGAAGTATTTTCCGGTTTACAATCGGCGCTCTCATTGATCCACAGGTCTTCGAAAGATTCATAGACATCGTCTTTGCCGTCACAAATTAAAATTTTCGTCACCGTATCCATTGCCGGTTGTGCTTTGCGGACTTCGTCGATTGAGGCTGCATCGCAAAATACGAGGGAGCACTCCGAGTCATTGGTGCGATAACTCAACTCCCGCGCGCGAAGCATTGGCATCACCATTACGGCGATCGCTCCTATGCGAAGCGTTGCAAGCCAAAGCGCTACGGCAGTTGGGTTATTTGGAAAGCGAAGGAGAATTCGATCACCTTTTTGGATTCCAAGTTTCCGGAGAGAATTTCCCATCTTGCTAACGATCTCAGCAAGTTCATTATAGGTCAGTCTATTTTCTTTATAAAAAATAGCAGGGCGGTTACCGAAACCACGAGTAGTATTCTGATCGAGCAGTTCCACGGCTGCATTCAACGAATCAGGATAATTAAAATCGTTGGTACTATAAATCCTCTCCCCCCACATTTCTTTCGGAGGCAAACCCTTCAAAAAATCTTCGTATAATGGCATAATTGTGTTAGCGACGAATGTACGTATGCAAAATTAAGAAAAAAATACGGAGTAATCTCACTTTCGTATGAACGCGCTGCACGTACTGTAACCTCAGTTTTTTGCCGGAAGCCCTTGTAACCACTTTATAATTCAATATCATAGCAGTGCGCGCGTACGCATTTTTTCTCTTTAAAACCGAAGAATCCGCTGGCGGCGGACTCTTCTCTTAAATTCTGGTACAAATCTCTTCTTCATTTTATTTTTTCTAACGAACGACTAAAGACTAGCGACTAAAAGACTGTCTCACAAAGATACGAAATAAAAACCCGTTTGTCAAGGTGCCCATAAGATATTTTTTAAAATTTAATATTGCGGGCACCTATGCATCAGGCAAAGAAACTCCCTCTCATTTTCAAGGAGAGGGTCGGGATGAGGTTATTTTTCATGTACCAGTTTCACTGTCTTCACTTCGCCGAATCCCGTTGCTATTCTCGCATACAGCGAACCACTCGGTAGTGATCTGCCCTCGATATGTACGGTATGCCTTCCCGCTTCAAGCGACGAGCCTCTGCCATCGCCCCAAACAGACCTGCCAAGTTCATCATAGATTGCAAGCGTAACATACGACATGCGATTCAATGTGAAATCAAGAGCGATTTCATTTTTGAATGGATTCGGATTTGAGGCGAAGGATGTGAGATAAATACTTGGAAGTGCTCCACTTTCTGAAGGTACACCATTTTTTTGCAGAAGAAAGCCTAAGCCTAATGAATCAAGTGAAGGCAAATGTGTTGGGTCATATCCTTCTTGAAAGTCAATAGAACTATCTGTTACTATTTGATCCCTATTCCCCTTACTGGAACAGCCGTTACTATCTATATATTTAAGAATTGCCAACGTCGCTAAAGGATGGTACTTCCCATATTGGTAGGTTCCCGCAATAGATTCCATACATGCGCAAAAATAATACGGAGATGTTGTATTTAGATACAAAACGGAGATAAGCCAGTTCCTAAAAATATCAAATCGAGTAGGGTCATCACTCATAAATTGTGCCGCACCTGAAAGGCCATTAAATGCGTCATAAGAATCATTGTTTTTCCCGCATGATGCAATATACCGCCTCAATGTATCATATTGTCTTCTTGCTTCTTGTTGGCTTGTTGGTTTAACGCTCAGCCAGCCATGCCAACGTTGGCAAGTATCAACTGAAGCAGGTTCAGATTGTGGTTGAACTCCCTTGGTACTAATTTTTTCTCCCCTTGAATATCCTGAACTTATGACGAGGGCTGCTGCTCCCGGAATGTGCCGGGCATTCATCAGGCTTAAGATATCACTATCCGATGGCTGCTGAGCAACTGCCCTTGAAAACATAGATACGAAGGAAATCAGAACAAAAACTGATTTCATATTTCTATTCATTCTTATAATCATGTATGTATGTATGCAAAATTAAGAAAAAGATTGGAGCAAGAACTGTTCTTGGAAGTTTTCTTCCCATTTCGAGGGTTATAAGAACAGTGGTCTGTATGACTATGAAATCAATAATTGCATATATAATCATATTTCTTCTATCACTTGGCGCTTATAAAAGCTACGGACAGCGTTCCTGTGTCTTTTTGCCTGAGTTGCAGACAGAAGGAAGAGTGTATGATCGTCCAAAACCAACATTACATCGCATTCATCCTTTTTCGATCCCTGCGCCGCAAAACTTACTAAACGCTGCGCCGGATTTCCCTAATATCAATGTGTCTTCCTATCTATTAGCAGATCAGGATGAAACATCTATTGCGATCAATCCGACAGACCCGAATAACATAATTATCGGCGCAAATGATTACCGAAGTTTTTCTGCCTTATTCCACTTCGAATCTTTTGATGGAGGCAAAACCTGGGCACAGGCTGAAATGCCCTCAGATTGGATCTTCGCTGCTTACGCTTCTGATCCATCGGTTGCATTTAATTCATCCGGCAAAGCATTCTATTCCTATGGCCGCGGCGAATCACCTGCTCATCCGATCAATGATGTCGTCTGTTTTACATCTACAAATGGCGGCACTGATTGGAGCAACTCCGTCAGAATAATTTTCGACTCGACGGACTTCAAATCTTCCGCAGTCCTTGCTGATAAATTCTATATAGCAGTTGATAAAGTCCCGGGAAGCCCCTATAAAGATCGGGCGTATGAAAGTTGGGTAGAGTACTCCGATGCAAATGTTAATCGTATTAGGTTTGCATTTTCATCCGATGGCGGATCAACCTGGTCCAAGCCCTCTTTTATAACAACAAGCGGAAATTATCAATCGCCAATTCCTGCCGTTGGTGTCGATGGAAATGTGTATCTCACCTACGAAAATATTGATCCTGCTATCCGCGAAATTCATTTCGCCGAATCATTTGACGGAGGAAAAACATTTCCCCTCGATAAAAAAATATCGAATTATACTGAACTCGGACCCATCCTGCCTGCAGGCGATCCTGCTGCGCATCCGACGATCAAAGGAGGATTACGCGTCAATAGCTTCCCTTCGATCGCTGTCGATTATTCTTCGGCTCATCACGGAAGAATTTATATGACATGGGCAGCGATGGGCAGCAACAATCGTCATCATATCTATCTTACATTCAGTGATAATAGCGGTAATAACTGGTCAGTACCGAAAATAATAGAAAACGATCCGTCGTCTATTGCAACCGATAAATTTTTTCCCTGGATCGCCGTTGATGATATTACCGGTGATCTCGGAGTCGTCTGTTATGATAGCCGCTCTGATACTGCGAATATTCTTACTGACCTGTATATGTATTTCTCGAGAGACGGAGGACAAAACTTTGCTCCGGAAAGAATTTCCGGAAATTCATCTGATGTAAAAGTCAGTCATTCAGGATTCGATCCCTTCTTTTTCGGTGATTATATAGGCGTAGCAGCACATAATAAACTTTGGCACCCTGCATGGGCGGATTCGCGAGTTGGGTACGACCAGGATATTTATACATCCATCGTTCGCCCTTATGCACCATCAGCTGCTCGAAATTTTATTGCTATTGAAGACAGCATTTCACATTTACCCGATCTGGTTTGGGAGCATACGCCCGTTACGACATTCGGCGCAGCGCTTAGCGATTATGTATTCCGCTTAAAGCGTCTGGATGGAGGATTGCAAATTGATCTTCCCAAATCGGTGCGCAGTTATAATGATACGAAGGCAGTAAAGAACACAAACTATGTTTATACACTTCAAGTTATAACTCCTCAAGGCGATACATCAGTAACGCAAACAGTACATTTCACGCCCAGGGCGAATAATGAATCTCTGCCTCCGATCATAACATCTGCAAAAGCACTTCCAAATTCACTTGAAATATTTTTCGGTGTGCCGGATAAAAATGTTGCCGGAACGGATGTTCAGAAATTAAATAAAATTTATTTTCTTGTTAATGGTGGCGTTGTCGATAGCTTCCTCGTTGGCGACGATTCGCGAGGAAAACAAAAGAATTATACGTTTTACAATTTACATCCTGACGGCTATTACCGGATTCAACTTGCCGCTTCGACAAAGCAGAGTGATAACGATACAACGCTTTCCATTCTTTCTCCGGCTCGGTGGCTTTACTGCGGAATGCCGCTTACTTCATACTCGGAAAATTTCGAAGGAAGCAAGGATATCTTCACTCCTTTCGCCTGGGATACGACTCGTGCGGGAGGAAAACTTCCGTCATCATTCATCAATGATTCGCTTCCCGATGTTCCGTACCAAAAAGGGACAGATTCCTGGTTTGTATTGCCTCCGGTAACGATCAACACCGAAGCGCATACGCTCGAATATACTCATATAGCGCTCGTTACACAAGGAGATTCTGCCATCGTTGAAGTTTCTACAAATGACGGAGTTGATTACTTCCCTATTGCTGCATACGATATTACGGATCATCCGGCAGACTGGAAAAGCTCTCTTGATATGAGCAAACCTGTTCATGAAATACTCGGTTTGAAATATCTTGCGGGCAAGGACGCTATCGTTCGCTTCCGACTGCGGACTCATAGCTCCGATGGTGACGGCTGGTTCATTGATAGTATCAATTTTACTAATACGTTAGCCGTCTCTTCACAGAACACTACTACAGGTTTTCAAGCCAGTCTGTCGTCAAACCCTATCCGCATCGGATCATCGGCAGCTATGAAAATACATTCTGATAAGCCCGTAACTCTTACGGTAAATATTTATTCCGTTCTCGGTAAAAAACAAAATAGTATCATAGAAAACAAGCCTATTTCATCCGGTGATTTTGAACTTAATTTTTCACCCGATAGAGCGGGATGTTATGTCTATGAAATTATCGCTCGCTCGGAGCGAGGCGTAGAGCGGCGGTACGGGAAATATATCGTGTTACCCTGATGCCATTTTGACGCCACACTGTTTTTACGCTCAGAATTTTTTTTAAAATAAAAGACCGGATTTTCATCCGGCCTCTCTTTTTTGGTATTTCTTCCTTCGTGTATCACAGAGAACCGCAAATGCACAATGTAAAATTATTGAAGCCAATACGGAGTTCTTTTTTTACAATCACTTCCATTATCATCTACACGAATTTCAATGCCTTTGGAGTTATAAATAGGGACAAAATCCTTAACTCTCTGATTTTGATCCATCCTTGTCGCAAAAAATAAATTAAATCCCTGTAAGCTTGCCATAAAGTTTTTACCAAGAAGAGTCGGGCTCCCTTTTATAAATAGAACAGCCATCTCATTCATACTTCCGACAACATTGAGGCTATCCCAATTACAATTTTGTCTGAGCGTATCACCATTTTTAATTCCAAAATTGTCTACGAGGAAAATATGTCCGCAAGCGATCGCATTCGTCGTGTCAGCACTACGGAGAACGAACTTCGGCAGGGTATCACGAAGATGGATAGTAAAAGTATTATCTTTATTTCCGGATAACGTACCGATGCCATAGACATAGAGCGATCGTGATGGATCGTTCGGCATCTCCCATGCGGCTATGACCTGTCCGTTCAATGGCTTCTGCCCTCCACCGTGATCATCATGAACTTCTCCGCTTATATCTTTCATCCCTTCACCGGTGTACCATAGATCCGATACCGGAACTGACTCGGCGGGATTGATGAACGAAGCATTCTGGCATGAACAGATCACAGCTCCGAGTGCGAGAAAAAATACGAGCGCAAACCGCTTATGTAGTATTTTTATCACGTGTATTTAGTGCTTTTGTAAAATGATATGGTTAGTAAAACTTGTATCTTTAACTATTGTCGTATCATCAGCATCATGGTCATTACCCTTATGATGTCTGCCATGATGAGGACAAGACGTTGAATCACTATCATCCCCTGATTCTGAGGTTCCGAGGAGGTCGCCAAAAACCCCGTTACATGATGAGATCAAACAAGCCGAAGCTAAAAATGCTTGAGAATAAAAGTGCTTTTTTCATATTGGTGTTTGTGTAATAAATAATTAAAAATGGAATGTCAATGATCCGGTAAGTGCAAGTTTATTGCCGGTAATATTTGCTCCGTTACTTTGAATAAAGAGCAGAGTCTCTTCGCCGTCAATTGAGAACGATAATCTTGGAGTAACCGGCACTATTAATCCTGCAGAAATTTTTGCAATGGGTCCGGCATTGCTCAACGCACCAAGCATTCTGACTTCGGGATGTGCATTCAATGGCAGATCAACATATATTCCTGTGACCGTGCCTGAAATGCCGTACCATGTTATTGATTGATAATTACGATAGCCGCCGCTGCCATTTGCAAGATAGATCGGGAATGTTTCCTGTCCTATTTCTGCGCCGAGAGCAAATGCACTTCCTGCATCATATTTAACTGCACCGGCAATATTATTCCAAATCGGTAATGTCGTATGAATTTCTCCCTGATAAAGCTTTGACGCAGCTATACCGGTTAAGCGTGCTGAGAATTTTCCAATTCCTGATGTTCCAATATCTTCAACTCCTTCAGGATTAAATAATTCCCTGGGTACATTGTTTCCACCGATGCTCTTGAGTAGTGGAGTATTAATATTAACGGGCGTGATCGCCGAAAGAAGATCGGATGGCTTATTCGTATTTTCAATTACTGTTGAAGTATTCACACTTTTATCTTCAATCTTCAGAGTTTTTTCCTGAATTATTGAAGGAGTATTACTCGAATGAGAAGAAGTAGAAATATCTTCTCTGATATTCTGATATTTTCTTTCTGAACGAATTGCATTTGCATTCCCCGGTATTTTATTTACTGCAAATGATTGATCAGAAATAGTACTGACGTTATTCTTGAATGTACCTTTTGCGATCTCTAATTGAGCAGGAGATGCTGCCTCAAGAAGATTCCCGGGAGTATGTGTTGGCGCCATTTGCCGAGTAATGGCTTGTGCTGCACTCGGAGTTGTATTTTTAGCTGCATCGTTCGAAGTAAGTTTAATTACTCCGATCGTAGAAAGAATGCCGACGGAAGTTCCGATAGCAAGTGCGATAAGCCCTTTTGACACCGCTATCGTAGCGATCGGCGCTGCTGTAGTGAGCACAGAAGAGATGCCGCTTGAAATTGAATTCACAACGACAGGCGCAGTTGCAACTGATGCGCTTGCAGCAACGATAAGTCCGGCGCGTTCGGCGATCTGCGATTGGAGATAGCTTGGCGGCTGAAGCTGCATGATATCGGCAGCGAAAGCTTTCTTCAACTCCATAGCCGAAGCGAATTCTTCCTGAAGTTCAGGCGAATCCTTCAATGCTCCGAAAAGTGTGTTGCGCTCGGTCTCCGTCGCCTCTCCGTCGATGAAGAGGTGGATCAGATCCGAATATGCATTTGTCATTGACATAATATTGTTCCCTTTTCTTTAGTGGGACGGACGTAGTCCGTCTTTCTAATTTTCCCGTGTCTCTCCGTCTGTTCCATGAAAATACGGTGCAACGATCTGGCGCATTTTACTTTTTGCCCGAACGATCCAATTGCGCACCGTTGTCATCGGTACTCCCATAACTTCAGCAATCTCATTGTACGATAGCCCACCATAGACTTGTAATACTAAAGCCTCGCGTTGTTCCTTCGGAAGGAGATCGAGCGACATCTGCAATACCTTCGATGTCTCTTCTGCTTCCATTGGCACTTCGTTGAAGATCGCATGGTAATCTTCGATCGGCACTGTTACCTGTTTTTTGCTCTCGGAGCGGAAGGAAAGATTTCGCGCTATGCGGAGCAAATATGCCGGGACGTTTTCGATTTCCGCCCCTTTTTCCAAAATCGCTAAAAACTTAAGGAACGTCTCCTGTAAAATATCCTCGGCTTCCATATCCTGGTTCAGTATGCGGCGGGCATACTGATAAATACGCGAGGCATACCTGCGGTAAAGCTCCGCGAACGCGTGTTCACGGCTTTCCCCGCTTTTCCGCAGGGCCTCACATAACTCTTTATCGCCTAATCCGGTCATTGGGAATAAAACCGATACAAATTGGATAAAATTTTAGGCAGAGACAAGCATTTGGCTTGCAAATAACACCCTGCTTCATGTAGTAATGACTCAACAAATAGGGGTTTGTTTCAGTCTTCGACGCTATAGTAAGCCTTAAATTCTTGAAAATTCTGGGATTTTCTCCGAAAGGACTGCTTAAAAATGCCTGAATAATTGGTTTTAAGAACGACCAATGAGGATGAAAGAACTCTAGAAAGCCCCTTCCAATTGCCCCGTATCTCTTAAAAAAGCAATGCAGGGCATTGATGGGTGAGACATTGTCATTCGCCTAATTTGGATTCCGTTTTATAGTACGTGATCAAACCGAGTTTAAGGTTATCAGTATGTATATGATCCTCAGCTTCTGCTAAAATACAGACTGACCATTCATCATCAGTAGGAGGAGTTATAGATTTATTTTTCAGATAATTAATGACTTGCTTCTTTAGTCCTTCTTCAGTATGAGCGACTAAACACTCTTCATAATCTTCGATAACAGCCACGTGCAAATATCCCATTTTTTCGTCAAAGGTTAATCTGTGGATTACTTAGCAATACGAGGTTGACAAATTTATCCCTCAAATATAGAAAAACACATGAATAGAAACATGACTAAAGAAAAACAGTTCACTATTTTTACTTACCTCTGTTTGTCATACGTGCGACATTTTCGCCAACTTATTGTTTAATAGGCTCGAATTTCAAGATAAGAGTAAATTGTGTCAAAATTCTATCCATTAAAGGTAAGGGAAATAATCCGAGAAACCCGGGAAGCGGTGTTGCTTGGATTTGATGTGCCTGCAGAATTAAAAGAAGAATACATCTATAAACAAGGTCAGTATCTTACGTTGCGCTTTATTATCGAGGGTGAAGAAATCCGACGTTCGTATTCCATCTGCTCCAGTCCGTTCGAAAGCGATAAACTTGAAGTTGCGATAAAGAAAGTCAAGGGCGGTAAAGTTTCGAATTATATTAATGATGTCGTAAAGCCCGGAGATAGTATTGATGTCATGACTCCGATGGGAAGCTTCTATTCGGAGCTCGACCCAGCGCATAAGAAGAATTACGTTCTCTTTGCCGGTGGCAGCGGCATCACTCCGATGATGTCAATAATGAAAGCGGTGCTTCAGGCTGAACCCAAAAGCACGATCGTTCTTCTTTACGGAAATAATGATGATGCTTCGATCATTTTTCATGATACGATCACTGATCTTCAGTCAAGATCCGAGGGAAGATTAAAGGTTGTGCATATTCTCAATACTCCTCCCAAAAACCATCCCTATCTTCAGCAGGGTATGATGACAAAAGAGAAGAATCTTGCTCTTATTGAAAATTTTGTTGGCGTAAATCTTGACAACGAATTCTTCATCTGTGGACCGGGTCCCATGATGGATAATGTTGTTGCAGCATTAAAAGAGATTAAAATAAATGAAACTCGTATTCATATAGAATATTTCTCCGCTCCGGTTACTGCAGCAGAACTTACTCCGGTTGATATTCCGAAAATAGTAAAAGATGCGCAGTTGACCATCATCATGGATGGCGATGAATACCAAACGACGATGCTGCCGGGTGAAGCAGTGCTCTTCGCAGCAAAACGCATCGGACTTGATGCTCCGTATTCCTGTCAGAATGGTTCATGCTCCACTTGCCGTGCAAAATTATTGGAAGGCAGCGTCCACATGAAAGTAAATTTTGCACTGAGTGCCACCGATGTTGCTTCGGGTTTTATTCTCACTTGCCAAAGTTTGCCGCTAACGGAGAATCTTGTGGTGAGTTACGATCAGGCTATGTGAACCCGGATTAATGGGATTTTTAGGATTATAAAAAATCTATAATACCTCCTCAATTCGAAACTTTCTCGAAAGCAAGGAAAAATTTTTTCACATTTCTCTTGTTCTTACCCCAGTCAACAATAGACGTAGCGAGGCGGCATTTACTCTGCATTCTGATGCTCCCATTCTCTTCGATATGGATTTCGAAGTTTTCGCCCCAAGACCAAATACTCCGGCGAATCTTGCCCTTGAAAAACTCCGGATTGACTAATGCGAACTCCCATTCAAGCGATTGCAGTGCCTTAGAAACAGTATCCGAAAGAGCTGTCTTCGAATAATTGAATTCTCGAGTCTCGGTATATGATGCGGGAATAGTCATGTTCTTAATGAGTTCTTAAATAGCACTACTATCCTAAAATGGATGTTTGGACTTTTGAAATTAGAGAAAAGGATTAACGATCTTCACCCCTTCTATCACTTGCCCATCTTGAAAATCTTCGGAATAGAGAATAGTGCATTCTGCTTCGAGGGCAGAGGCAAGGATGAGACTATCCCAGTGTCCATATTTATAGGGGAGAGAAAGACCAAATGCCCTCTTTATCGTTTCCTCAGATATAATAGTTAACGGACATGTATCCAATAAATATTCAGCATGCATAAATGCTTTTTCTTTAGGGTACGATAATTTTTTGATACAAACGTTTGTGACTTCAAGTATAACTTGAGTGCTTAAACAAGGTCTTTCGGTAAGAATCGCTAAGGAAATTTCTTTTTGTTCGCAATCCTTTTCGATAGCATACACTGCGATATTCGTATCAATGAACTTTTTAACGCTCATTCGCTTCTTCTCGATCAAATTTGAAATTGCTCAAGTCAACTTGCTGGCTTTTCCAGAAAGCAAGAGCTCCTTCCAATTTTTGTGCTCGCTCTGTCTTGCCCTCGTCAATTGGAATAGCTGTCACGCGAAGTTTATGCCCCAAAAGATTCTTGGGGACTTCAAAAGTGACAGGGTTCTCAGTTGGTGTTATGTCTTGCGTAAACATAGGATATTCCTTTCAATATCTAAAACACCATTTGGAAGAAATAAATCTCTGATTATTTTGTTCTGTTAAATTAAGCAAATTTACAATTCATGGACGAACAAAAAAATCTTGAGGGTTTCGAAAAGATCATCAGTGCTGATAAAAAAGTCGAGCCGCGCGATTGGATGCCGGAGGATTACCGCAAGCATCTGATACGCCAAATATCGCAGCACGGACATTCCGAGATCATCGGTATGCAGCCGGAGGGCAATTGGATCACCCGTGCACCAAGTCTTCGCGCCAAGCTTATCCTGCTTGCAAAAGTGCAGGATGAAGCCGGGCATGGTCTCTATCTTTATAGCGCAACTGAAACCCTTGGCATTTCCCGAGAAGAACTTGTCGAACAGCTTCAAACAGGCAAGGCAAAATATTCAACAATTTTTAATTATCCTGCTGTCACCTGGGCAGATATGGGCGCGATCGGCTGGCTTGTTGATGGTGCAGCGATCGTGAATCAAATTTCGTTGCAGCGCACTTCCTACGGACCATATTCCCGCGCAATGATACGCATCTGCAAAGAAGAAAGTTTTCATCAGCGTCAGGGCTATGAGATCATGACGCACATGGCGCGAGGAACAGCAGAGCAGCGTGAGATGGCACAGGATGCTCTGAACAGATGGTGGTGGACGTCGCTCATGATGTTCGGGCCGCATGATTCGAATTCGCCGAATACCGGAAAAGCAATTCGTTGGAAGATCAAGCGTGATTCGAACGATGATCTTCGTCAGAGATTTATCGATAAGACCGCTAAGCAAGCTGATATTATCGGACTCACCATTCCTGACCCGAAATTGAAATGGAATGAGGAGCGCGGCCATTATGATTTCGGTGAAATAGATTGGGCAGAATTCGACCGCGTTGTTAAAGGCGATGGACCTTGCAATAAACAACGAATCGATCACCATGTGAAAGCCCATAAAGATGGCGCATGGGTACGCGAAGCAGCAACAGCCTATGCGACGAAACGGATAAAGAAGGCAGCGTAGGAAAAATATGAGATGTGAAATATGAACGATGAGTTTATATTGAATATTTCATAGTTCATATTTCATAGTTCATATTTTTTAACATGGCAGAAACAAAAGATACTCAGTGGCCCTTATGGGAAGTATTCATTCAGGCAAACTCCGGCATTCCACATAAACATGCAGGAAGTGTTCACGCATCCGATAAAGAAATGGCGCTGACCAATGCCCGTGATCTTTATACTCGGCGCAATGAAGGCACAAGTATTTGGGTCGTGCCATCGAACGCCGTCATTGCAAGCAATCCTAATGATAGCGATATGCTCTTCGATCCGGCTAATGATAAAATTTATCGCCATCCGACATTTTATGTTATGCCCGAAGGCGCAGTGGGTCTCTAATTTTTTATATGACAAAACAAGAAACACTCTTTAAATACACTCTCCGCCTCGGCGATAATTCTCTAATCTTAGGTCACAGACTTTCGGAATGGTCAAGCTATGCTCCGATCTTAGAAGAAGATCTTGCCTTGACCAATATCGCTCTCGATCTTATCGGCAGAGCACAGGCATTACTTAAATATGCTGCAGAAATTGAAGGCAAAGGCAGAACTGAAGATGATCTTGTTTTTAAAAGGGCTGAACGCCAATTCTTGAATGTCCTTCTTCTTGAACAACCCAACGGTGATTTCGCGATGACAATTGCACGGCAAATTTTTAATTCTGCTTTTGAACTTCTTCTCTTCGAAGAACTCTCAAAAAGTAGGGACGAAATGTTGGCTGCGCTTGCTACAAAATGTCTGAAAGAAGTAAAATATCATTGGCGCCATGCCTATGATTGGCTGCAGCGACTCGGTGACGGAACAGAGGAAAGCCATGAACGTATGCAAAAGGCAGTCGATGATCTCTGGATGTTCACCGGCGAACTATTTGAAATTGATGAAGTAGAGACAATTCTGATTAATGAAGGAATTGCAATTGATACTCGCCTACTCCACGATAAATGGCTTTCGAAAATAAGTGACGCAATCAGATCCGCAACGCTTACCCATCCTGCCGAAGGCTATATGCAAACAGGTGGGAGAATTGGCATCCATACTGAGAACCTCGGATTTATTTTAGCAGAGATGCAGTATCTGCCAAGGGCATATCCTGATGCGAAATGGTAATTTAGTAATAAGTAGTTAGTAGCGAGTAGTAAGGAAATTACTAAACTCTCCCTCTAACCACTTGCTACTAACTACTAACTACTATGTTAACCAAAGAACAAATATACACTCTCCTCTCCGGAATCCCCGATCCGGAAATTCCGGTCATTACGATCGAAGAGCTTGGTATATTGCGCGGCGTAAAATTAACTGAAGCAGGATGCGAAGTAACGATAACCCCAACTTACACAGGCTGCCCGGCAATGGGTATGATCGAAGACCAGATCAAGGAAATTCTTCATGCAAACGGCGTTGGACTTGTAGATGTGAAGATGACGTATTCTCCTGCCTGGACAACTGACTGGCTTAGCCCCGAAGCAAAATTAAAACTCAAACACTACGGAATTTCTCCGCCGCTTTCATCAATAGATACGGTATCCTTCATCCAATGTCCGAATTGCAATTCATTCAATACGGAAATCATCAGTAATTTCGGCTCAACAGCTTGCAAAGGTCTATACAGATGTAATGATTGTAAGGAGCCGTTTGATTATTTTAAGGTGCTTTAAGTCTGCCGGAATTATTCCTTCGACATAATATATTTCGCTCCGTTTTGTTTTAAGATCAGTTCATTCTTTTCTTTATTAAACTCAATGCTGATCTTTGCTGCAGCAAAAGTAAATTCCGTCTCGCTAACAGGTTTAAGCGGGAATGGAGATTGCCCTGTAGCCTGAGCAGTTAATTTATTTCCCTCGGATTTTACCGTCAATTTAATGGGTATCTCCTTTGAGGAATACACGCCGTCATATTTTTTTAGAAATTCAGGGTCTATGTGAATTTCTTTCAGAGATGGGATCTCATACGGCTTATTATAATAAATACTCAAAACTCCTAAGGCTATATCATTCATATTATAATCGAGTCCGTTCGTACAAAAGGCGATTGCCATGCTGTCGTCCGAAAAATAGGAAAGAGCCGAGGTAAATTTATCAATACCTCCGGTATGTCCAAAAGCATTTTTCTCATAAAAAGGAAGAGAAAATATTCCTCTGCCAAAGTGATCGGTCAAGGAAGTCATACTATCTAATGAGCTTTTGCTGATAAGCTTACCTTGAAAAAGTGCAGTAATAAATTTTGTAAGATCATTTGTCGTCGCAACTATAGCCCCTGCCCCGTGTGGCACGCTCATATCTGTTACAGCCTCTTGTATCCACTTTCCATCTACAAAACTATAGGAGTAACTTTCATTTGCATTAAGATCCGTTTTCCCTCCATAATACGTATTTTTCAACCCAATCTTATTTGTAATTCTCTCTTTTAAATTACTTGCATAGTCTTTTTTCGTAATTTTCTCAATGATGTATCCAAGCAACACATAGTTAGAATTGCTGTATGCAGTCTTTTCATTGGCAGCAAAATCCGGCGCATGACTTATAATCTTCGCGACCATTTCCTCTTCTGTCTGAAGCTTCGTATTCCAATCCAAATAGGTTGAATCATCGGTGAGGTTATGTATGCCGCTCCTGTGATTCATCAGATTACTGATCGTAATAGTATTTGCATTAGGAATTTCCAGAAAATATTCAGCAAGTTTTGTATCAAGCGATAATTTCTTTTCTTCGATCAGTTGGAAGATCATTACTGAAGTAAACATTTTTGTGATCGAGCCAATGCGATATTTTGTTTCCGTGGTCGCTTTCCGTTTTTCCTTTCCGTTCACGAAAGAAAATCCATACGCTTTATTATAGAGCAGTTGATCATTTTTACTTATGGTCAGAGAACCCATAAATTTATTCTTCGCCGATAGCTGATCGAGCAAACTATCGAGTTTTTTTGTATCGAGATTATTCTGACCGAAAGAAAGTAACGGAGCGAGTACTAACCCAAGGAGAAAGACGATAATTTTTGATTTTGAGGAGTTCATGTGTCTGATGTAATTTTCTTTTCATTCATATAAAAAGCCGAGTTAAAAACCCGGCTTCTTTTTCTTTTTTTTAGCACTGCTTATTTTCATAAACAGCATTAAGATGTTTCTTAGCCTTGCTCGTCCTGCATGTGCTTTTGGCGTCTTGCGGCGCGTTGAAGCCTCATCTTTGTCGTGATCGAAGGCTTTTCAAAAGCCGTGCGCCTGCGGAATTCGCGGAGAATTCCTGCACGTTCATACTTTTTCTTAAAACGTCGGAGCGCTCTATCGATGGGCTCGTTATCCTGAATAATAATACCTACCACTATTTATTTATCCCTCCTTCAGAGATTTTTGTGTGAAAAAAAATTATGCGGTGGCGAAATTCTCTAAGAGCTTTTTCTCGCCTGATTTATCAAAACTTACGATGATGGCATGCCTGCCGCTGCCGGTAACTTCTTTCGAAACGACTGAGCCGATATCATCCCAATCTTTATGATAAACTGCTTCTCCGATCGCATAGATACGCGTCGGCGTATAGAGCGTGCATTCCGAAGCCGTCATATTGGTATGCGCTTTCGGCTTCTCATCGAACATTGCCGTGAGATTGACAAGCATGGTGTTGTGGCACTTCGTACAACGTACCCATAGGTTGTCGCTCCTACGCTCACCAGTGATCGGATCGATCGGCTGCGGTCCTTCGCCCGCTTCCTGAGTATGCGCCTCGCCTACGATTTCCTTACGGGCTGTCTTAGTACAATCGGAGCACAGGATCAGTCCTGTTATATATTTCATGCGGCGCCGTGTACGTCCTCGCGCAGCGCGCTTTGGTTTTTCCTCGGTCGTTTTTGTTGTTTTTGCCACTTGTAACTCCAATAATTCGATGTACTTAACAGCTTACTTTATACCCTTAGATATATGACAACACTTAATTTTATGATTTAGTGCTATCGGGGCATAAATTGTCCACAAATTTCGGACTACAAAGATACGGACTTTTTTAAAAGGTATTTTAAAATTGGTACAGAATTGTCGATTCCGATGTAAAATTGAGGAAAAAATATTTCCTTTCTACCCAACCCCTCATAATCCATATTCCCCTCTAGCTTCCCCAATCCCTAGGGTACCTGAAATCAATATTTACGGTGCGGGGAGAGATCTTGGCAATAAGCGGAGGCATCCGTTTGAATTGCGATCTTCGGATCATGCCTTTGACCTTTGTAAGAAATTCTTTTGCAAATCCACGGACTGATAATTCCTCATCCGATTCGCGGCAATCAACTAAATAATAAAGGAGCTGATCAACTTCATCATATTTCAATCCCATCTCTTCTTCATCGGATTGTCCCGACCATAGATCGGCACTCGGCGCTTTATCAAGAATAGATTGCGGAACGCCAATCTCTTTAGATAATTGCCGCACCTGCGTTTTATAAAGATCGCCGATAGGATTGAGTGCGCTTGCATTATCTCCGAAAAGTGTTGTATATCCAAGCAAGGATTCCGTTTTATTTGAAGTACCAATAACCAGAGCTTTGCGTGAATGTGACTGGTCATAAAGCACGATCATCCGAAGCCGTGCAAATATATTTCCCTTCTGTAATTTATCCAATTCGGGATTCATTGCAAAATATGCATCTGCCATCGGAGTGATCTCCATAACCTCAGAAGAAACCCCAAGATCATTAATAACTACTTTCGCATCCGATAAACTTTCAGGACTTGAAGTTTTATAAGGCATCATCACACAATGTACATGTTCTTTTCCAAGTGCGCGGACTGCTAAATATGTTGAGAGTGCTGAATCAATTCCGCCGGATAGACCTATCACCACATTCTCAAATCCAACACGGTGCATTTCATCGCGTAAAAAAACTTCGAGGACTTTCAGCGTCTGTGAGACATTCAGGAGAAGAGGATGGGAATCAGATGATGGTTCTACCATAAATTTTCGGTAGAGACGCGATAATATCGCGTCTCTACCGATCTTATTAAATTATTGATTCTAATCCCATCTTCAAAATCTCCACACCTTTTCTTATATCACTCTGCGATGCAGCAAATGAAAGACGGATCGCATCGGATTTTCCGAAAGCATTTCCCGGCACAAGTGCCAGCCCATGATCTTCCAGAAGCATTTCGCAAATATCCTCACCGCTTTTGATAATTTTCATCGAGGGTAATTTCTTACCGAGATACGATGCGATAGAAAAGAAAACATAGAACGCCGCTTTAGGATGCGAGAACGTAATACCTGGGATATCTTTCATCAGCGATACGACAAGATCGCGGCGGTCCTGAAATTCTTTACGCATAATTTCGATGCTTTCCTGCGGACCGGTCAATGCTTCGATGCCCGCTTTCTGACTGATAGAACTTGGATGCGAAACTGCCTGCGATTGTAATCTCCCCATTGCGCTGATGATCCACTCAGGTCCGGTTGCATAGCCAAGCCGCCAGCCCGTCATGGCATAAGCTTTGCTTAAGCCATTGACCGTTACAACTTGTTCGGCAATTTCCGGAATTGATGCAAGCGAGAAATGTTTTCTGCCATCATAGGTGAGCTTTTCATATAACTCATCAACGACGACGATCAACCCGTGCTCTTCGATCATCGGTACTAAACTACGGAGCATCTCTTCGGAATAGATCGTGCTTGTCGGATTATGCGGAGTGTTAAGCAGAAGAACTCGTGAGCGCGATGTGATCGAGTCATTAAGTAATTCCGGCGTCAGCAGCCAATCATCTTCTTCTCTGGTTTCAATTAGGACAGGTGAAGCTTCCGTAAGACTTGTCATCGCAGAATAGCTTAACCAAAACGGCGAAGGAATGATGATCTCATCACCTGCTTCACACAGCACGAACAAAGCATTGCTCAGAGCATGTTTGCCGCCGCTTGTGATTAGGACGCGTTCAGCAGAAGATTCTATTTGGTCATCTTTCTTAAATTTCTCAGCAACAACTTCGCGCAATTCCGGCATTCCTTCAGCAGAAGTATATTTTGTAAAGTTCTGCTCGATAGCTTTGATCGCTGCCTGCTTGATATTATCCGGCGTCGGGAAATCAGGTTCACCTGTGGAGAGACTTACTATTTCCTTGCCGCTTTTGCGGAGCGCCATCGCACGCGCAGCGATCTTCAGCGTTGCCGCTTCTTCGCAATGCTCCATACGCTTTGCAAGCCGTTGTTCTATTCCTGTCGAGATCATTTGTAATTTAATTCTGTGGGGTCATTGCGAGGAGTCGCGAAGCAATCCCCTAAATATTGGTAGACCCTCAGTCGCTACAAACTATTAGGGGATTGCTTCGTCGGGCTAAAGCCCTCCTCGCAATGACACACTATTTTATTTCTTAAATTTTTCTTTTAATTTCTTACGTACACATTCGGGCACAAAATCCGAAATATCACTTCCGTATTTTGCTATCTCACGAATGATCGTCGAATTCAAGTATGTATATTTTTCATTCGGCATTAAGAAAACGGTTGTAATATCTTCAAGCTTTCTATTCATCAGCGCCATTTGAAATTCATATTCGAAATCGCTTAATACTCGCAACCCTCGTACGATTGCAATTGCATGTTGTTTTTTTGCATAATCCACAAGCAAGCCGCCGAATGAATCAACCGAAATATTTCTTGCCAATGGTAGAGCTTCAGCAATCGCATCTTTGCATAGCTCTATACGCTCTATCTCGCTGAACAGCGGAGTTTTTGAGCTATTGGTTGCTACAGACACAATTACCTCGTCAAAAAGCTCGCCAGCGCGCCCAATGACATCCAGGTGACCATTGGTGATCGGGTCGAATGTTCCGGGATAGATCGCTTTTCTGGTTTTTGGCACTAAATCGGTGATAATTGCCTTAAAAATGAAAAAACCGCCTCTCCGGCGCTTAATTCGCGTATTTTCTCTGCACCTGCCGGAATATCAATATGGCTTCCCGTGCGATGCTCAACTATAACAAGAGAATCCGGCGTTAAGAGCCTTGAGGGAAAAATGATAGCCGGAAGGCTTTTCAAAGTCGAAGGATCGTCGTAAGGGGGATCAGCAAAAATTAAATCATAACTCCCCCTCCTTTTCAAGGAGGGGGTTGGGGGGTACTTATCCCCGAGCCATGTATAAACATCTTTCTGAATTATCTCTACCTGCGAATCTACTTCCAAAGCCTTCGTATTTTCTTTTATTGCAGCGATGACTTTCCGATTTTGTTCAACAAGTGTTGCATGACTTGCTCCCCTGCTCAATGCTTCAAATGCAAAAGCTCCGCTGCCGGCAAAAAGATCGAGAATACTCATCCCATCAAAATCAACCAGATTTTGCAATACATTAAAAAGGGATTCACGCGCGCGATCGGATGTCGGACGAGTCGAGTCGCCTTTGGGAGCAATGAGTTTACGGCTTTTATAAATGCCGGAGATGATGCGCATGAGCCGCAATAAGTAGTCGCCTATGCCGCTTGATAGATTGCGGGACGATATAGTGGTTCGAGAATAGGGCGACCCTCAAGTGCTGCTGTTTCTATCCATGCTCTCTTAGCGGTCTCTACTTCATGAAGAGCTTTTTCGGCAGTCTCTCCGAATGCTGAGCAGAAGGAAAGGTCAGGAATATCTGCAATATATCCTTCATCCTCTTCGCTGTAAAATACGTTAATATGGTAATCTTTCATTCTTCCTCCAATAGTAAGTTATAACGTTCAATGAGGGTTAAGAATTGCCTGATCTGATAGGGTTTAGCTTTGCCTTGTACATTTTGCACATTCACAAGTTCTCTTACCCCGGCTTTCTTATAAATATCCTGAAACCCTCTCTAAGCTGAATCCAAAAGCTTCGACAAGCAAAGTAAATTCATCAAAACTGATGTTCTTTGAATTCGAGAGAATCTTTTGTAAAAGCTTCCTTTTATTCATGAGTTTTTACTTCAGTTCAGCCGCAAATATTGCGCCATTTGATTAAATTTCTTCTCGCCTATTCCTTGGATATTCATCACTTCGCGGACATCACGGAAGCTGCCGCGCTTTGAGCGGTAAAGGAGTATGCGCTGTGCCGTCACTTTCCCCACTCCGGGAAGTTTTGCAAGCGCTTCTTCATTAGCTTTATTTAAAGGGATACTATGAGGTGCGATATCTTTTGCTTTTTTATTTTCGAAATTGGACGCAGTTTTTTCTTTCGTCAGCACAGAATCATCGGGGGTCGAAAATTTCAGCGAGTCTTCATTGATTACTTTTCTGCTCAGTGCGGCAAAAATGCTGTCGTTTTGTTTTTCGCGCAAGGCAACTTCGTTCGGGACAGCAGGAGGATAAAGAGTATAGAGAAGTTCTTTGCCGCCGCGAAAAAGAAGAACAGCAAAACCAATTCCAAGAAACATCAGCAATGCTTTGAATTCCCTCGGCGTGAAAAGCTGCAAGACTGCAGATTTGGTCTTGGCTTTTATTTTCCCAAAAATATCACGGACTGTCATCGAAATTGCTTCTGTGCGTTATTGAAGATGTCATTGCAAGGAGTCCGCTTGCGGATAACGAAGCAATCCCCTAAATCGTGAAAGACTCTAGGTCGCTACAATCTATGATGGGATTGCTTCGTCGGGCTAAAGCCCTTCTCGCAATGACACAAATTATTACGAAAACATACTTTTCAAACTGTCAAAAATTCCTGCCTCTTCCGCCTTTGGAGATTTATTCTTTCCTGATTTTGTCTTCTCGGGCTCTTCATCTCCGGAACGGAAATGTTCTTCTTTCGAAAGTTTTTCAATCAGAGAGCGCTCCTCTTTTGTCAACTTCGATGGAGTCACGATATTGACCCGCACAAGTTCATCGCCTTTGCCATGGCGATTGAGATGCTGAATGCCTTTCTCGCGCATCCTCAAGATCGTACCGGATTTAATTCCGCTCTGAATTTTTAAGAGTGCGCGTCCTGAAAGTGTCGGAACCTCGATTTCCGCACCAAGCGCTGCTTGCGGAAATGTAATATCAAGATCGAGGATAACATCGTCGCCATCGCGGACAAAAATATCATGCTCAAGTTCTTCGATCACGACAATTGTATCACCAGCCGGTCCGCCGCGCCTGCCGACATTCCCCTGCCCACTCATCGTTAAATAATTTCCGTCACTGACTCCGGCAGGTATTTTCACCTTCAGCGTACTTTCTTCCTGCACTCTGCCTTCACCTGAACACGTTGTGCATTTTTCCTTGATGATTGTTCCTGCTCCATTACATGTAGGACAGGGACCGACATTTACAAATTGTCCAAAACCCATCGAACGTACTTGGCGCACTTGCCCCTGCCCGTTGCAAGTAGTGCAGGTTTGAACGGATGAACCAGGCTTAGCGCCGCTGCCTGTGCATGTGCTGCATTTTCTGAAATGGCGAATTTTTATTGTCTTCTCGATTCCTTCAGCAATCTCTTCAAGCGTTAATGGTAAACGAATCTGAAGATCAGTACCTCGTTCAGGTCCGCTTGGTCCGCGTTGCTGTCCGCCGCCGCCGAAAAAAGTATCAAAAATACTTCCGCCGCCCATGCCGGAGAAAATATCGGAGAAATGACTGAAGATATCTTCAGTATTTTGGTAATGGCCGTAATCATTTTGTTTAACCCCTTGATGACCGAAGCGATCATAACGAGCCCGCTTATCACCATCACTTAAGACTTCGTATGCTTCGGTAGCCTCTTTGAATTTATCTTCAGCTTCTTTATTATCCGGATTTTTGTCGGGATGATACTGCATAGCAAGTTTACGGTATGATTTTTTTACTTCATCAACTGAAGCTGTTTTTTCTATACTTAATATTTCGTAATAATCTCTTTTCATTCTAACGTAATTTATTCTGCCTTCTTTGTTACAATAACTTTTGCATGACGCAGCACATTTTCACCCATCATATAACCTTTTTGTACTTCGTTTGTGATCGTGCCCGGCTCAGTATCATCACGGACTTCTTCCATCAGCGCATCGTGCAAATGCACGTCAAACATCTTACCTACCGATTCAAAAGGTTTGACGTTATTCTTCTCCAAGATCTTTTGGAAATTCTTATATACTAATTGAATACCTTCCGAAAGAGGATTTTTCTCATCTGGATTGATGAAGGTAATTGTACGTTCGAGATCATCAATTGTTGCCAACAGTTCGATGATGAGGCGTTTATTGGCTTCGAAGATCAGTTGTACGCTTTCGGATTGATGTCTGCGGCGCATATTATCCATTTCCGCAGTTCGCCGCAAAAGCTGATCTTTGGTTTGATCAAGTTCAGTCTGAAGTTGTGCAATACGAATATCGCGCTCGTCTTGAGGGTCGCCGTTTATTTCATTTTCTATTCCAGAAATCGTCTCTTCATTCATATTATCTTTTTTCTTGAACATCATATATTACAAATTCTTATTTAGTCGAAAGTGCTGAAGACATTGCTTTGGCAACATATTCAACGATTGGTGTTACGCGCCCATAATCCATCCGTTTCGGTCCGATCACGGCGATGGTACCGTGCTGGTCACCGATTCGGTATTTGGTGGAGATGATGCTGTAATTACTCATCCGCTCATCCTCAAGTTCGCTGCCTATACGTATGGACAGCCCACTTTGTTTTTCCGAACCTTCGAGCACATGGATGACAACTTCCTCATTTTCAATAAGTTCGATAATGCTTTGAAATTCATCATCACTGTAGTTCGTCTTTTTTTGAAATTCCGGCTGAGTAAAAATATTCCCTGCACCTGAAAGTTTTACGCGTTCGGTTCCGGTATCTTCGAAGAATTTTTCCGGAGAATTTATAAAAACCCGAAGTATTGATTTATCTTCATCCGGCAGATCCTTGATGCTGTCGAAAAATATATTTCTTACTTCCCGAAAACTTTTTCCAGCAAGCCGTGAATTTAAAATAGCAGCAAGTTCATCCAGGCGCGAGCGTTCGATCGTCGTATCCGTCTCTAATGTGACTGTTCGGATCCTGCCACTTGAAGCAGCAACAATGATGAGAATGCGATTGGATGAAAGCGGCATGATCTCCACTTTCTCCAATACGCTTTCATCCATCGCCGGAAGTAAAAGAAGCGAAAGCTGTTTGGATAGCTTTGCAAGTAGTGTTGCAGACTCGCGAATAACTGCATCCGGCGTTATAGCCGCTCCGAGAGATTGGGCTACTGCATTTCTTTCAGCATCGCTTAGATTCCGGGCTGTCATCATATTATCTACGTAAAGACGATATCCTTTATCGGTCGGCATTCGTCCTGCGCTGGTATGGGGATGATCAATAAAACCCAGATATTCCAGATCGGCCATGACGTTACGCAGAGTAGCGTCGCTCAAACCTAATGTACTTATTCGCGATATATAGCGTGACCCGACAGGGTTTGCCGTCAGGACATACTGCTGGACGATAAGACGCAGAATTTCCCGCTGCCTATCGGTGAGCAAATCTGCTCCGAGAGCTTCTCTATTCTTGGGTCGTGGCATAAGCGTCCTAAGAACATAATGCCGTTCTTATGAAGTTTCAATTCTTATTTATCGATTGTGATAGCCTTGACTACCGCTTAAGATGCTATTTATTTACAATGATCGACCTCATGCTCATATTGCCATTTTGCAAAACCTTGCAATAATACGTGCCTGATGGAAAATTATGGAGCTCAAAACCGGCAGTATATCCACCCGCTTCGGATACGTTTACTTGCGAAGTTCGAACCGTTTGACCTAAGATATTAACAAGATCAATCTTCACCGTTCCGTCTTCATGTGTAAAAAAGTCGATGTTAATGAAGCCTGCAGCAGGGTTCGGAAAGATATGTTGAATTCCAAATTCGGAATTCGTGGGAGGTCTTTGAACTACAGATGAATGGTCTGGAAATTCAAAGCGGAATGAACGGTAGTTGAATGTTCCCTTAGGCAAGGAAAGTTGAAATACTTTTTCGCCGCTTGGTGTAACCTCCATTGCATTCGGTGCATTGAGAAATCCGAATCCAATAAATGTGTTGCCATTCGTCAACCGCTGTACATTCCCGGCTGCACTGCTAAAGGGAAGATCACTAAACTCCCAAACCGTTTTGGCCGTCAGAGGACCGCTTTCATCGAGCTCATATTCGACGGCACGTGAATAGGCAGTATCATGATAACTTCCATCCCCCCAGAGAGATTTATGGTAATTTCCATTATCCCATAAAGTTATATGTCCATTAGCGATTCGCCTTACATCATGCTGATAAGAGAATTGCAGAGTATCACCTATAAAGGTAAAGTAGTTATGCTTGCCGCCCCATCTCCATATAATATGGCCATTTTTTGGATTGATCTTTGTTACTTCATCCATGTGCCGGAAACTGGCAATGATCGTTCCATCGGTATCCATATCCACAGAATTGATATGAGCGTAATCAAAACTTGTTTCATTTGGATTATTGAGTCGTAAATGTGTTGCATCGGTAATATTAAAATAATCCCAACTCCTCCATTGAAAGACTACACGTTTTTGCGTATCCAGCTCTTGAATGATCGCACCGAATACCGTAGCATGAGATGAAGCATTAGGATCGCCGGTAACTGCTCTCATATCGACAGAATCCCTGAGATCGTAAGAAACAAGTAACGCATGACCACTAGGAAGCAACTTGAAGTCATGACCATCCGCCTGGTACCCATTCCCGCACTGAAAACTATCGATGATCTTATAATGATCATCTAAGAGATACACTTTACCATAAAATATATCGCCGTGCAAAACTGAATCCAACTTGAAATATGAAAGTGTATTATTAAGTCCCCTCTTAAAATCTTCTACAGCTATAGGAATCTTTATATGTGCATTAGGTGAATTCATATCTCGCTCAAAAACGGGTTTGCCGGTATTATCCGCAATGATAATAAAATCGGAGGTAACACTAAGATTGTTATTCGGAGCTATGAAGATACTGCCCGGTGCAATCTTCCCGATATCTGCAAAGTCAATTGTGATAAAAGGAAAATTCGAAGGGAGTGAATCAAGAACCTCGCTTTGTATTTTGTTATGCTTATTTTTTACCTCCGCTTCTTCCTGAAATATAGCCATCTCCTTTTTCTCTTTATCCCGCAATTCACTTAGGCAATAATTTAACCGCAGATCACTCATCGAAGTGATTTGAAAATTATAGGAAATTGGTGCATTGCTCTCTATATATGGTGTAGAAAAAGTAACATTAACTTTTTCGTTTAATACAAAAGGAAAGTTCGGTTTGAATATGATGGTCAGTTTATCATCAGAGATAAAAACCTGTCCTTCATGGACTCCGCTTATTTGGCCAATCACCGTAAAAAAGAAATCCGTGACAGAACGACCTCTCATAACCTCCTGATCGGGGCGAACTATCAGGGTTGTTCTCGTTGGAACATAGGTATCACCATTTTTAGGTGACCTGTAAATAATTCTGCTAGAAGCTGCGTCTGTAATAGCAAGGGATTGAGCATGCAATACAGATGCAATAAGGAAGATTAAAATTACAATACAAGACTTTGACATAACAGATTATCCAAACGTAAGAATGAGGCCTTCAGATTTTTATTTACCCTTCAATAAAAATGCCGCCTTGCCGGATTGGCAAGGCGGCTTAGTAAAGAATCTCTCTTTAAGGTTTATTTGCTGAGCGTCATTTTTCTGCTCAACTTGCTGATTTCGCCGTTCGCATTCACGAAGGAGAGCTCATAGACGTATGTTCCGCTTGCAAGATTTGCTGCATCGAATCTGACTTCTGTCTTTCCGGCAGAATAGTCAATTCCGTTAACAGGTGTTGCAATTACTTTACCCGTCATGTCAAGGATGCGAAGCGACACAGTACCATTGGTTGGTAGTGAGAAGCTGATCATCGTTGATGGATTGAACGGATTCGGGAAGTTCTGCTCAAGTGAGAACTCAGCTCCCGATGCCGTACGTCCGAATGACGTCGTCATGCTCGTCGTACGTGATCCGTCAAGATCGACAGAAACGATACGATAAGTAAACGTCTTACCGGCTTCGAACGCTGCTGCTGCAGTATGCATGAAGCTATAATCCGTTGTTGCTGAAGCTTTCGTCTGACCAACCCAATTCCAATCATTACCCGTAAGCATTTCAACCTCATAGTGATCAACGCTCTTCTGAGCAGCAACCGACCATGTGATCTCATTACCTGTCTTAAGTGCATTACCCTTGACAGTCGTAAACTCAACAGGCAATACTGTACCACGGAAGCTCTGGATGAAATCAAGAGCGCCGCGTAAGAAGCGTGTTGTGCCGCTTACGTTAACCGGTAATGTCTGATTGTCCATTGTGCCCGCTGTCTGAAGCGGATCTGACCAATCAAAAGCATAGAATACCGAGTTATACGTTGAACCTGTCCATGCCGTACCTGCACCACTATCAAGCGGAGTAGAAGGATGAATTGCATAGCTATATGCTGTGCGAGAGATGTTCTCGCCAACAGTGCCAGTTGCAGGATTTACTTTGATCACATTCGGTCCACCGCCTAGAGTTGACGGATAAGAAAGAATGCTGTCAGCAAATCTGAAATAGCTTCCTACGCCGTTGAGCAAGCCGCGATATTGAATAGGTGCCAATGTCGGCCAGTTCAAACCGGGCCAGCGGGCTACGAACTGCGTGTGCAGCCATTGTGACATTAACTCGTTATCCGTGATCACATTGTTGTTCTGACGGAATGCCGATGTCGTGTCGTTATACTTTGCGATATTCTCGCCTGCGATCACAAGTGATTTCTTTGCATAGGTCTGACCTGCTCTGAAGAAATTGATGATCTCTTCTGATTCCTTCAGGCTCACTGCGCCAACTCCCAGAGGGCCGTTATACGCTGTACCAGGATTTCCTGTTGACCAGATCATTGTCCACCATGGTGTGTAATCGATCGGAGCGGTTCCGTAGGTTACGCGGTTAAGCGAATCGTATGGAACTCCCAAACGCTGAAGTGCTGCTGCTAAAGAATCCTTGTTCTTCTGTCCCTGAGCTGTCGAATTCTCATAGCTTAAGAGAACTGCTGCACGTTTGACAAGAAGTTTGAATACTTTGCTCAAGCTGTTATTAGCATTATTCTGATCAGGATCTACACTAACCGTGACGCGGTAAAGTTTACCCGCTTCATTGGAAATGTTCGGTCCCTGGAAATCAAGTGTCTTGGATTCGGCTACATCGAAATGTAAGCCGGTGATCACATTGATACCATTCGGTACTACCGTCCATGTCAGACCGCCATCGGTTGATACTTCTACCTTCGATGTAGCAGTACGATTGAATGCCTGGATCGAACCCTGATTCTTGATGATCGCCTGGATCGCAAGTGGATTCTCTGCAGTCACACTGATAACGCCTGCGTTATCTGTGATACCTGAAGGTTTGGTGATAACCTGAACTGCAAGATCATTTACGTATTGGAAGCCTTCAAACTCATCAGCTCCGATATCAGGAGTGTTGTTGGCTACAAGGCGATCTTCGCCGTCAAAATCCTTTGTCTGCGTTGCCGTTCCAAGCCATACTCCGTTGTTCGAAGCCGGGCTTAAGATATAGCTCGTTGCAGATGGAAGATGTAAGGAATCGCTGCTGAACATCGGATCACCGGTTACAGAATGAATATCCTGCTGGGTGAATGTACGCCATTCATTGAGATTCTTCAGTGTACGTGTCTGAATAAAGGTGCCGCTTGCACGGTCATATTCATTCAAAGTTGCAAAAACTGATGAATTGCGGAGATCAATGTTGTTATAATCTGAGCTTACATTGGCTGCCATCGGACGTGGTACTGTCAGGTTGTATAACACTGCATTGGTATTTACAGAGTTATTCAGATCCTGAAGAATATTGTTCCAGATGAACGGACGACTTGAACGCGTCATTGTGATGAGCGCTGCTGCGTCTTTAACTGTAAGCGAATTATTGAAGACCGAATCATTATCTACAAAGTAATTCGTAGATGATGTCGTCATATTGATCGGCATAACCGACGTGAATGGAAGCGATGAATAGCGGAAGTCATAGATCATATTATTGGTAATACGATTTCTGGTGCTTACCGGAAGAGTCGAACGCTTCTGTCCTGAGCCTGATCCCTGCGTGTATATCGTCGATGCCTGCTTGACGTCAATACCTACTAAGGTATTCGCCGTGGCTGTCAACGAACCTACGTTGTGGATCTTATTGGCGTCGATCCAAAGGTTTATACTGTTGCCGTTGCCTACAGATATACCGCCGCCATAGGTGGAACCGGCATAACCGTTAACCCAGCTGATCTCGTTATGTCCGAGATATAAGCCGTCTTCATTACCAAGATAAATACCAAGACCGCCGATCGGCCATGCCTGTGTACCGATCATGTTACGAGTGATACGGTTCTTAAAATTCCTCTTATCGAAGAATGTTGCCTGGCTGATATCAAATAATGGCACGGTACCGATATCGGATATTCCGATGTTCGCATTCGTGATCTCGTTGTTATCGATCGTGATCTTATAGTTCGGTGCTGTATCTCGGATTCCGAACGAGAACGACTGCTGAGTATAGATATTCTCCATATGAATAGCAGACGAATTCGTATTAGTCAGATTTCCGTTATTACGAATCTTCAAGTTCATGAATGCAAGATCATGTCTTCCATAAGCCATATTGATCACGGAGCCACCAACGAACGTCGAGTTGTTGATGATCGAAATACCGCGTTTTACAGGCTCAGACGTGAGAAGATCAGGAGTCGGATTAAACTGATTGTTTCCGTCCCATGTCATATATGATACAGATCTATATCCCCAGTTCAAGCAGTATTGTTTTGAACCTGAGAAGGTGATCACCGGACTGACACCTTTTTTAGGCATCCATGTAACAGTAAACACCGTCGGTTTTCCAGTCTCATTCGTAGGACCGGCACCTGTAATACCTGTGAAATCAATTGCACTGGTTGGTGTTGAAACTGACGTAGAGCCGCCTTCAGTGTAATTTGCATCTGTAAGGATAAGGTGCAAATAACCGAATTTAATACCGCCTACACCGCGGAAACGCATAGAGTCTACTGCTGCAGAAATAGTTTGGAATCTCTGGCCTACGCCGACATTGATATTACCTTCTAAGCGTGGAATGATGCCAAAGAAGCTGCATGCTGTGTCATTCGTATTATCACCATCACCCGGCTGACGGGCAATTGCGCATACTTTATAACAGCCCGGAGCGATATTCGCTGTGTTGTAAATTCCCTGCTGAGCCGGGAAGAACATTTTTACCTGACCTGCATCAACGTTCAATTCAGGCATGATCGTATCAGCCTGGAACACTAATCCGTCATCAGAGCAACGTTTGATCTGTACACGAACCGGAACATCAAAAAGATCGCGAACTCCTACCGATTGGAAAATTGCACCAACCTTGAATTGCTTCTTTTCAGGCTTCTCTTCTCCGTCATCCGGATTAAAGACAGAAATTGCTGCAACATCTGCTTCGTAACGCACGGCAAATGCGCTGCAAACCGTATCATCGGCATGGAGCTGATCGCTTCCAAGCAATGTTACGCCGCAAAGGGTGTAATCACCATTCTGTGTTGGAGTAAAATCCTTGAAGTTCGTATCGCGGAACTGACTGCTTAACCAGTTATTCAGAATCTGTGTATCGCGATAGACGATCGTTCCCTGTGGGTTTTTAATATAAACTGATACAGGTACATTCGTCTGATTATTTACGCCGTAATTACGATAACGGAAAGAGATCGGAGTAGGAATATTAATCGGCGTCCTAACAGAAGGCGCAGGTGAAAGAGCTACTATTGATGCCACGTTGTTCGGCGGGCTGATAATAAAGGTTGAAACGTAGGTATTATCCAATAGGAAATCTTCAGGAGGCGCTGTACCCGGAACGCTGATAGTCCAAGTCATCTTGTAAATTCCGTAGTTTACAGGAGTATAATTCGGGAAAGTTACTGAAGGACTTCTTCCTCCGAAAGGAGCAGGAATTTGAGCAGGAGTCAAGTCAACATCTTGATCATACGTATTTGTAGGATCTCCTGAAATGTTCAAGTGAAGTCTTACAGCCGTGAAGCCCAATCTGCCCTCGTTCGACACACGAATCGATGGAGTGATCGGATTATTAATCAAGAGGATCTGAACATCTGAAGGATTCGGACTTGGATTCGTCCACGCTAATTCATGATCATAAAGAATCGAAAGAATCCAGTTTGTATTTGGTGGATATGTCGTGTTGCCATAATATCCGCATGTCGTTGAAGGCGGAGCACTACCAACTGGAGTGTTATGCCCATCGGTATAGAGCGAAAGCTCGCCATTGCAATTACCCTGGTCTTTTATACCAACGCTGTGTCCATAATTAAATTGATCCCAGCTATTCGTATTTGAGGGAACACCATAATTAAGAACGATCTTCGAAATGAATGGAGCAGAAGCAGAATATTCATAAACAACAACCTGCCAGCTGCATGTCGATGTTCCTGCATAGTTTTTCATATTAGTTGCTTCGATAGTACAAGTGCGGTTCGGCGCAGTTCCCTGTACTAAATAGCTATATTTTGCACCTGCGGCATTATACGCAATATACCCAGACCATGGGCGAATGGTTTGATTTGCATAGTAGCCATAGCCATAATTAGGATAGCCAAACTGTGAACCATAAATAGCATAAGCGGAATAATTACCGTAATCATAGGTCTGTCCATTCGGCCATGAATCGGATCCACCGCAAATAACCGTTCCATCACCTTCCACTTTGATCTTGTTCGTTACAAGATTTACAAAGCGAAAATTAAATGGAAGGACGATCTCATTCGAGACATTATAGTATACGGCGTTATTATTGAGTTCCGTAATACTTGTTCCCTGTCCATCGATGGTGCTAAAAGCAGTAGCATCGGCGCGGACATTATAAGTACCACAGGTATACTGAGCCTGAGCAGCCGGCACAAGTGCCAACCACGCAAACGCCAGTAAACCAAGAAGCAAAGCGTAGATTTTTTTCATGACTGTAATTCGTTATATTTAAGTTGGTTAAGATGATTTGTTCAAAAAACTTTCTCTGAGAAAAACCTCTCCAACATGAGATCTCCTCTTTTCCATCACAACTATGACACGCGAACATGCCAATTTGTGACAGTCCCTGCAAATATTTTTTGCGGGAATTGGCACTTTGACACAATATTCGAGTTCAAATATACGAAATTTTTACCAGGTTCGTTCAATTTTTCTTTAAATTCAAGGATTCGGTAGCGGCTCAATTTCAATTGTCACTCCGAGTGGAGCATTCTTCTGCGACCACAGGAGCAGAAGCGGAACGAAGAATCTGAGCTTTCAGACATCCTAAATCTCAGATTCTTCGCTGTCGCTCAGGATGACAATTCAAACTGAGCCATCTGTCAGAGCAGAATAGATCTCCGAAAGTCCGGCGTCAAACGAGTTTCGAACTACGGAGTGTGCATCTTCCAAAAATACAGCCAAGGGAATTATTCAGTTCTCCAACCCTTTAGTATGTACCAAGAATGCGGATTTCTCAACAAAAAAAAAGAAATATCTATATCTACCCGCTCATTGCGGCAGTGATCGTACGTCTACCGGCAATTCCATTTTTGGATTACTCAAAAGCCGTATTAATGGAATATGGTATTATAGCGCGTAATGTACTTTCCGGAGCAGGTTATTCCTATTCCTGGCTCCATACAAACGGCAGTATCGTCGTTCTTCCAACTGCATATATGCCTCCCGGGCAGGTATTTATTCAATACATTTTTTTGGGAGTTTTTGGGGACACTCATGCCGGCATTCTTGCAATTTATCTTTTCCAGATCATCGAGGCATGTGTTTTCATCTATATAGTAGGCAAAATAGCTGACCTCATTTTCAAATCTAAAAAAGGAAGTTTGGCTGCTGTATGGCTTGCTGCTCTGTATCCTCCTTTCATTTATGTGACGATGACTTTCGGCGTAACAAGTTCGGCGCTTCTTCTCAATGCTATTACCTTATATATAGGAATCAAGCTTTCCGAAGCATTGCATCTGCATAAACAGTATATACGATACTCTTTGCTGCTCGGACTATCATGTGGCATGCTAATGCTATTTCGGGGTGAGTCTCCCATTATCGTCGCCGCTACCCTAATAATGATACTCTACCTGAATCGAAAGAAATTACGTTTAGCTTTCGGGTATACAAGTTTAGCAGCCCTGGTTGCAATTAGTATCCTGGCTCCGTGGACAATTCGAAATTATCTTGCGTTCGACCGTTTTATACCGATCTCAACCAACGGCGGATTTAATTTTTGGCGCGGGAATAATGCTCTTACAACAGGGAGTCCTTGGACAGAAACAGGCGGGCCATTATGGTCGACTGATGAAATATGGAATGAGATCGAACCCCATCTTGATGAAAAAGGAGATTTTGATAAAGTCAGTTCAGATGTTCATGCACGAGAAGCAATAAAATGGATCAGAGAAAATCCAGGACAAGCCGCAATACTCTCGCTTAAAAAAGCCGCAATTCTCTGGACTATTGATATCCGCAGCAAAATGGGTGGCACAGCAGCATATATCATTATCTACGCCATGACGTTGGCAGCATTGCTCTCGGGAATATTTTTTATCAGCCACAATAAGATATCACAGAGAAACCCAAACGCACGAACGGGTTTTCTGATCATGATCCTTTGGTGCGCGGCGATGACATTTACTGCGATGGTTTTTTTTCCTCTTCCAAGATTTCAGGTATTGATTATCGGAATTTATTTCCCCGTGATCGGATATGGAATATCGGAAACAACTTTATTTTTAAAACGGCAGAGAGAAACATCTTCTTGACTTTTTTGTACTGTAATACTTATCCCAATCTAAACAGATCAGAATATTAGAAAAGCTCTTCAGAAGGATATACTACCCGAACTATAATGCTATCAAAATCCTTTCTATTGATGAGCGGAAAGCTCTTTATATAAGACCTTACAAATCCATAACGCCTTGCTGCGTGTAATACACTTCGCCGATGATATACGTAACCCGAAAAGCTCATTTTTCTGCTGCTCACAGGCTTTATAATCCTACTTTTTCGGATGAACGCAATGAGGCAACCTTCGATAAGTGTAATAATCCGAAAGGGCATGGGCATAATTATACCATTGAAGTTACGGTTGCAGGTATTCCTGATCCTCTGACCGGATATGTAATAGACTTGAAAAAACTTTCTGCATTGATGGAAGAATATATTATCGAAAAGGTTGATCATAAACATTTGAACTATGATGTACCTGAACTTCGCGGAATAATCCCGACAGCAGAAAACATCGCTCTGGTTTTTTGGCAGATCTTAGATCCAAAGATTCAGGACGGAAAACTCCATTCGATAAAAGTTTTTGAAAGCGATAATAATTTCGTCGAGTACAAAGGCGAACCCGTTGGCAAAATAATGAAGTATGAGCAATTTGAAAAGAATGTAAACGTGTCGTTCTGAGCGATAGCGAAGAATCTGAAATCACGGATAATTTCAATCTCAGATTCTTCATTCTGTTCAGAATCACAGGAAAGAAAACTTCTGCTAACGACTAATGACTATAGACTAACGACTACCCACAATGACACCAGTTACAACATTACCCGGACAATTAGAAAACACCGATCATCTTTCACAAGAAGAACTCGAAAGTCTTGATCATGGACATGATGAAATGCCATATTCTAAGGAGGGTGCAGAATCCGATCCGATGCTTCGCGCAATCACGCGTTCGCTTCTTTTGGAATTAGGAGAGGATCCCGATCGCTGTGGGTTGGTGCGCACGCCGCATCGTGTTGCAAAATCTATGCGATATCTGACATCCGGATATGATATGAATATCGAAAAAGTCCTCAACGGCGCTATCTTCAAAGAAGATACTGAGGAAATGGTGATCGTTAAAGATATTGATTTTTATTCTCTTTGCGAACATCACATGCTTCCCTTTTTTGGCAAGGCACATATTGCCTACATTCCAAAAGGAAAGATCGTTGGATTATCAAAACTACCACGCATCGTTGAAGTATTTTCCAGACGCTTGCAGGTCCAAGAACGCATGACACATCAGATCGCCGAAACGCTGATGGAATATTTACAGCCGCATGGCGTTGCTATCGTCACCGAAGCCCGCCACCTCTGTATGATGATGCGCGGAGTAGAGAAGCAAAATACTGTTGCTACTTCAAGTGCGATGTTAGGTGCTTTCAAAGAGCCAAGAACACGAGCAGAATTCCTCTCTCTGATCGCAGGAAAATTGTCATAAGAATTCGGAGAAACTCTTTTCCGATCTTTACGAATAACGGGAAAAACCTTTCTCTGATCATGCTTAAAAAAATATTTTTCTTTTTTCTCTTCTCCGCTGGTTCTCTTTCGGCGCAGCAGCTCTCCTATACGGTCATGCTTGAATATTCGGCAACACATACAGTCAGTGTCGGAATAGATCTAAAGCAATGCTGTGCGCCAACGGTCACCTATCAAATGCCAGTTTGGGCTCCCGGAGCATATAGCGTAACCCATTACGGGCACTACGTCTCTGACTTCCACGCGACCGATACGAAAGGAAGAGAATTGCATGTGAAGCAAGTTAATGGAGATCGCTGGGAAATTTCTAAAGCAAATTCTATTGCACATATATCGTATAAGGTCAGTGATTCTCATAAAGATTCAACAAGTCTTTACTTTGCAATGGCGAACATTGATACCAATTTCTTTTTTGCCAATGGTACATGCCTTTTCGGATATGTGAACGATAAAAAAGATACTCCTTCTAAAGTCACCTACTCTTTTCCCATTTTCTGGCAGCTTGCTACTGCACTTGATTCCGTCGCAGGACATGACTATCTTAATTTCGAGTTTAAGACTAGAACCTTCAAAGCAAAAAATTATGATGAGCTTGCCGATGCTCCGGTAATGGCAGGAGGGCGCCGATTCTTCGATTCAAGAGCTCAGATGTTTAATGATTCAAGTTTCCAAACCCGAAGATTCAAAGATGGCAAAGCAACCTATGACATTATTCTTGCAAGTGACAAGCCCTTTCCGATGGATTCTCTTGAGGAGAATATTCACAAGATCGTTCATGCAGAAACAGAATTTTTTCATGATACGCCGTTCGACCATTATACATTTCTGATCAATGCTCCATCGCACATGATCTCAGAAGGATTAGGCGCATTGGAGCATTCAAATTCAAGCGCTTATCTCTTAGCAAATTTTCCGTGGGCAGTCTTCAAGCAATACGGACCGGCCATTTTTTCTCATGAATTTTTTCATCTTTGGAATGTGAAGCGTATTCACTCCTCTTTACTTGGTCCGTTTGATTATACGAAACGTGTAATGACCACATCGCTTTGGCTATCCGAAGGCATCACCGATTATTATGCTCATACTATTCTCACCCGTTGGAATATCCTGCCATACCGAAGTTTTGAAACTGGCATCGGTGAATTGATCAACGCTGTAAAGAATTCAAAAGCTGCAAATACAAAAACATTGGAAGAGCTTTCGATCGCCGAAAGCGATTTTGATTTGACGAATGCGCTTGTCTTTTATTCGAAAGGCACGCTTGTCGGATTAATGCTTGATATAGAAATCCGTTCACGAACAAATAACAAAAAATCATTAGACGATGTCATGCTTGCCTTAAATGCCGAAGCAAAAAAAGGAAAGACATTCAAAGACAATGAACTTATAAGTAAAGTCGAAAAAATTTCAGGGCTTGACTTGCAGGATTTCTATAAAAAATATATTGCCGGGACGGATACATTGCCGATTGACGAGTATTTGAAGAAGATGGGAGTGGGACGTCACGTTACTACTCATACTGAAGAGGGCGTAAGCTTTGGCGGTAGTTTAACGATATCCGAAAGTGGTGAACTTGTTTTTAAGAAAATTTTTTCCGGAAGTACATTAGAGAAAGCAGGTGTTTTAGTAAATGATACAATAAAAACTTTAAATGGTGAGCCGATTTCAATGGAGAAAGCGATGGATTTTGCTCAACATCTTAAACCGCCGGTTACTGTCGATTTTGATGTTTCTCGTTCCACGGGTATAAAGCATTTTTCAGTGACATTAGATAAACCAAATTCAAGCACAACAAATACAAAAGATTTCGCTCCTCTTCCTGATGCTACTCCGCTTGAAGTTGAGATCAGGCACGGAATCGTGGGGAAGGATTATTAGTCTGAACTGGAATCTATGGAATGGGGTGAAATTTTTGGAATACGAATTCCATAACTTTTTCAAAATTCCGTAAATTCCGGTTCAGACAGTCGGGAATTCATTTGCCCTCTTTTAGCATTACATTATAGTAAGTAATTCACTATCTCCGGCATGGCAAGCCGGTGAGGCTTAAAGAGGAGCATACGTCTTCAGTAAATTAAATACGATCCACAAGGCTCATACCAACGGAGCCGCGCGCTACGGACACTACATCGCCGATATCGACGATGATGTAGCAGCCGCAATACTTGAATCAGAAAGTCCCGAGCTTGCCGGGACGCAGCCGAACTCCCTCTCAGGCAAAGTTTTACTCCTTAACGGTAACTACGAACCTCTCACTATCTGTAGCGTACAAAAAGCAATTATCCTGCTCTTCATGGATAAAGCCGAAATTGTCAGCGTTGCTAATGGCAAGACCGTTCGCTCGGCGCATTCGACGATGGATTTCCCAAGTGTTATCCGTCTTGCGCATTTTATCCGCGTACCATTCAAAAAGGTTATTCTCTCACGAAAAAATATTCTGCGCCGTGACGGGCACCAGTGCCAGTATTGCGGAGCGCGCTCTGGTCTGACCGTCGATCATATCTATCCGAAATCCCGAGGCGGTGAAGATTCCTGGGAGAATCTCGTTACTGCCTGTCTGCGCTGCAATAATAAAAAAGGCAACCTCACGCCGGATGATGCCCGAATGCCGCTAAGCAAAAAACCCGTCCGCCCGAATCACGTCATCTTCCTCCGTCAATACGTTGGCAGAGTCGATAAGAACTGGGAGCCATATTTGTTTATGCACTGACCTCGCTGAGCCCTACTTAACCCCTTATTTTTCAACGAACTAATTATACACCCAACAGGTACCTATCTCTTACTTTGTCCTTTCGAACGGAGGCGTGCCGTAGAGAGAAATCTTAAATAAAAATAAATCCATTTTTTCTCCCCACACTTTCTCAAAAGTTGTCCTGTAAGTCCTTTATAAATCAATAATATGACTATACACACACGCATTTTCTCATCTCTTTTTAAGCTTTAAAGTTTAAGCTTTAAGCTTCCGCCGTACTCGGCGGTAGGTGCCCATCATCACCGCAACCAATATACGAAAAAGAAAACCGTTTGTCAAGGTGCCTATGGAAGTTTATTTTTTGAAGAATCTTAGTAAATTACACATCCATTAGAGCGAAGGTTTTTACGGGCATGATGAAATACAGAATATTTAGTAAGGCAGCATATTTTTATCGTATATTTGTACTTATAGCTTCATATAATTTTTGCACATCACAGTATGATGCTCCCCATCTTTAGGACAGTTTTTGTAGTGGGTTAAGGTGGTTTTTGATAGAACTCATGCTGCTTTTTTGTACCATGTTTCTGGTGTTTGGTACTCAAGACTTTGATGCAATCTCACAGTGTTATAGAATTGCA
>JBBQGG010000019.1:0-48030 GCA_038322815.1 Kapaibacterium sp. (SeqCode) | reverse complement strand
TGGCGATCCTAATTACCAGAACTGCGTACTATCAATTGACAATTCAAATACAACTTTTACGCTCTCAGCTCTCTGTGGCGATTCTACGCTATCTGAATTCTTAAGAACAGGCAAACCTCCTCTTTTCTTCACGATGCGTCCGAACCCCGCACAAGATGGAATTCAAATTGAAATAGTATCTGCGGTAAAACAAAATACAATGATCGAGATTTATGATGCACTTGGCTTGAAGAAATTTTCTGATACGAAGAATCTATCGAATGGTTTGAATACTATTCATCTTGATACGAAAGGTTTTTCCTCAGGGATATATTTAGTGAAGATCGCAGGCGAAAGCAGAACGCTTGTCATCAGCCGTTAGCCTTGTGGATAAAATGTGAATAAAAACACGGTTTGAGCACCTTGACAAAAGACGAAAAATTTAGTATATTTGCAGTCAGAAGTTCGCACATAAAAAGCTAAAACATATCCGAAATGATCCGGGCATGTTTTAGCTTTTTCGGTAAAGGAGGATCCCTGTAGTGTGCACAATTATAATGTTTATTTATAATAGGTTACGGAGGCGTCAGGCGCCTTTCGGCGAAAGCTTAAAGCTAAAAGCGAAAAGCTAAAACAGGGGATGGGAGGGGGGAAGAAGAAGATAAATGGGGGAAAATTGGATTTATCTTAATTTATTGATTTCTCTCTCCGTTTCCCTCTTGGGGGAGCGAAACTCCGCTCGGAATGACTGAGGATAAACTTTGTGCGCGCAAACTGTTGGCTGTAAGCTATCAAATTTTCCTGCGTTAGCACAATTCTCCTATAATTTTGTTACAGACTTTCATGGCAAAAGGAAAAACTATAAAAAAGGCTGTAAAAGCCGAACAAATTGAAATTGAGACGAATATAGATCTGAAATCATTCGCCGGTGCCTCTGATGAGCCGATCGAACTTGCGAAGATTCCGGCTAAAATTCCGGTTTTGGCATTGCGCGATGTCATTATTTTTCCGTATATGATCTTTCCGGTTTTGGTCGGAAGGGAATCATCGCTATCGGCAACGATGTCGGCAATGGCACGGGAGAAATATTTATTTCTGGTTGCGCAAAAAAATTCGGCAGTTGATGATCCTAATAAAGATGAACTCTATCATCATGGTACGCTTGCAAAGATCGTGCGTATCATTCGCTTACCGAATGGACTTGTAAAAGTTTTAGTGGATGGCTTGGAGCAGGCAATTGCAAAAAAATATATTCCTGCCGATGGACATATTGAAGCAGAGGTTGAAGTAATTACTCCTGTTCGTATTGATAATCCCGAACTCGAAGCACTTGTCCGTCATACATCGGAGCAATTCCGAAATTACATCAAGCATTCGATCCAGCATCCGCCTGAAGTGATGATGGCATTTGAAAATATTGCCGATCCCCGCAGAAAGTTGTTTTATATCGCTGCACACATCACCAAAGATCTTGATTCGAAGCAGCGCATCTTAGAGCTTACCGATATTCGTGAACAGTATCTTCATATCAGCGGCTTACTTGCTTCTGAAATTGATATTTTAAAGATCGAGCACGATATTGATCAGAAAGTACAGAGTACGATTCAGACGACTCAGCGAAAATATTTTCTCCATGAACAGATTCGTATCTTAAAAAAAGAATTAGGCGAAGATGAAATGGATGAGCATCCTGAAATGGGCAAGCTGCTTCAGCAGCTTAAAGATGCTCAGCTTCCTGAACTTGTTCAGAAAAAAGCAGATGAAGAGATCGAACGCTTAAGAAAAACTCCGGCAATGTCGCCGGAAGCCGGCGTAATTCGAACATATCTTGAATGGCTTGCACAAGTGCCGTGGCATAAGAAGACGCAAGATATCTTGAATATCGGGCATGTAAATAAAATTTTGAACGAAGATCACTTCGCGATCGATAAAGCAAAGGAGAGAATATTAGATCATATTGCAGTCCTTAATCTTGTCGAAAAAATGCGAGGACAAATATTATGTTTTGTCGGCGCACCGGGAGTGGGGAAGACCTCACTTGCAAAATCTATTGCCAGGGCTTTAGGCAGAGAATTCATCCGCATCTCGCTCGGCGGAGTTCGCGATGAAGCTGAGATACGCGGTCATAGAAGAACCTATATCGGAGCATTGCCCGGAAAAATTATTCAATCAATGAAGCGTGCCGGAGTTACGAATCCGCTGATCCTCCTCGATGAAATAGATAAAATGTCGATGGATTTCCGCGGCGATCCGAGTTCTGCACTTTTAGAAGTTCTTGATCCGGAGCAGAACTCCACATTCAGTGATCATTATCTTGATGTCGATTACGATCTATCGAATGTATTCTTTATCACGACTGCGAATGTTGCCTACAACATTCCTCATCCTCTTCTTGACAGGATGGAAATGATCGAACTCCCCGGATATTTAGAGCATGATAAATTAGAAATTGCAAAACGACATATCATTCCTGCTCAACTTGCTGCGCATGGGCTAACAACAGATAACGTAAAATTTCAAGATGCTGCGACCTTAAAGATCATTCGTAATTACACGGAAGAGGCAGGAGTTCGCGAACTTGTCAGGAAAATTGCAAAGGTCTTGCGTAAAGCTGCCAGAGAGTTGATCACGATAGAGATCGTTCAGCATCCTGAGCGTGAAGACTTACTCGAAGTATTCCAACCGTTATCGGACGTCATTGTAACCGAAGATGGCAAGTTAGAAGCAACTTCGCCGAAAATAATTCTCGATAAAGATGTAGTGATCGAGGTAACGGCTGCAAAGATCGAAGAGTATCTCGGCGTTCCGAAATACCATAGTTCCCATAAAGAATTCGATCCGAAGATCGGCGCTGTTATGGGATTGGCTTGGACGAGTACGGGCGGCGATGTTCTTCCTGTGGAAGTAATGGTAATGGAAGGAAGTGAAAAGCTGACATTGACGGGCCAGCTTGGGGATGTGATGAAAGAATCGGCGCAAGCTGCGCTGAGTTTTATTCGTTCGAATGCAGTTGTTTTAGGACTGAAACCGAATTTCACGAAAGATAAGGAAATTCATATTCACTTACCCGAAGGTGCTGTTCCAAAGGATGGACCGAGCGCCGGAATTTCGCTTACGATGGCGATGCTTTCTGCGGTAAGCGGCAAACCGGTTCGCGGAGATATTGCCATGACAGGGGAAATAACATTGCGTGGGAATGTGCTTCCTATTGGAGGCCTACAGGAAAAACTCCTGGCTGCTCAGCGAGAGGGGATCAAATGCGTTCTCATTCCCGAAGAGAATCGGAGGAAGCTGGTAGAGATTCCGAAAAAAATTCTTGAAGGATTAAATATTATTCCAATTGAAAGAATTGAGCAAGCTATACCCATTGTCTTTGATCTGAAGACTCCGGCAGGTGATCTGAAACTTGTTTCAAATCCGGAAAAGATCAAGATCGTGAAAAATAAAAAGAAGAAATAAATGAAAAGCTCTCGGCAAGAGGGTTTAATTATCTCCGATCATTTATTGAGAATAATATTGTCTTTACTGTAAGAGACTAAATAGGCAAGAACGCTGGTACTATCTTGTTGAGTCATGTGCGCTTTCGAAGCCATTTCATCGAAGAGCTTCGTCCATTCTGTTTGCGTATGTTCAAGAGGAGAATGAAGGCTATGACAACCGGAACAATTGGTCACATAGAGTGATCGTCCTTCGTCAAGGTGCACAGTGCCCCATCTTTTTTCTGCCCATGACTGATGCGAGGCATCGGAATGGGGAATAGAACTTGCGCACGAATAAAGCACAAATCCGAGTCCTGCAATAAAAAAATAAAGTGTAATGTCTTTTATCATTTCTAAAAATCAAAAGAGAGCAAGAGCCTTGCTTCGAACTTTTCGTGTATGGTAAGATCGAGTTTATTCTGGCTGACGACGCCAAATCCATTCTTTTCAGAGCCTGCAATCTGCGGCATTATACTAAGCGCCGACCACCAGTTGGCTCCCGATGCCGAAATAGAAGGTCCTGCAAAAAAAGCGGAATACACTCCGCCGCCTTCCAAGACGGGAGGTCTTTTCGTATGTTGTCTCGCTTCAATGCCTATAGTGAACGAAGGTGTTAGAAAGAATGCTACGCCACCGACAAATTCCAAAATGTTCTCCGGCTGCGTCTCTGCCAAACCCGAACTATTGATACCAGTGACGAATGAATGTTCGCCGATAGCATTAAATGCAATGAGAAAATTATCTATTTGTTTATCGAGAATGATCTTCCCTTCAAGTTCAATTTCATCGCTTCGGAGTGAACCTTCGGCGTACAGAGCAAGTCCGATAGGATCGGCAGTTGCATCCATTAACCTATACTTCCATTCATTAGATATGCCAAAAATAAATTCGTTCTCTATTATCCCTGAAGTAAATTCTGAAGCGGTAGAAAGATTTAAATATAGCGAAGTTTGCAGATTGCCGCCAAGCCCGAATTCAAATTCTGTACGGTTGTCAAGACCTCGGTAAAAATCCTTATGATTGAGACGAAGAGTATTCCATATCTCTATCTCACGTGCTCCTTTTGGCAGCACTGCAGATTCGTAAGCATACGTAAAATGCCTTCTGTTCGCAAATGTCGTTTTCGATGCAATAAAGAAGGAGAAGAAAATAGAGAAAATAACTAACGTATTAAATTTCATTGATTTAGCGCCTATCTCTTTATTGAGACTTAGTCTTAGTAATACAAATATACGACAATTGAGACTCAGTCTTAATAAAATGACTGCAGGAGAAACATTCTAAGATGAGCGGTCGTAATCAACATACCTAAATAATTCATTTGGTTTTTGAGGATGCTTTGTGGAATGATCTTGAACGAACTTATTTTTTATGTCGTTAAACAATTCATATAGATAATAAATTTTAGTGCCCAAGCTTCAAAACGCCAAACTCTATTTTTCATGGAAGAACCTCCCGATTCTTCTTGTTATTTGTTTTTCTGTATTCATTGGTTCCTGCACTCTTTTTAGGAATTTCACAACCTATTTCAATGTGCTTTATCTGGCTCAGCAACATCTTGATATTTATGAAGAACAGCTTCAAAAAGATCAGGTTGCGCAGAGTGGTGCAGCCGCTGCAATAACTACTCATAGATGGTTGGATGAAGAGTATCTGGCACGTCAGCTTTATAAGAAGCGCACAGGTCTTGCAATGCCGATAACAAGTTTCAATAAAACTACTATTTCCACTAATAGGTCAGGTAGTACTCTCCATCTTGATTCTGCGATTATACTTGGCTCTAAAGTTCTCGCCGATAAGAAAGAGACCAAATATATAGAGGATGCACTTTTTATTGTGGGGAAAGCGCAGTATTACAAAAACGATTTTGCAGGAGCCAAGCGCAAATTTAACGAACTTCTCTTCCGGTATCCTAATACAAAATACGGTACGGAAGTTGGAATGCTGCTTGCTCGTTCGATGATGGCAACAAATCAATTTGATACGGCAACCTCGGCTATTGGGAATGTTCTTAAAAGTGCAGAGAAATCAGGAGATAAGACGGATATATCCGAAGCTCATAAAGCGTACGCTGAATTGGTACTCGCTTCATCGCCCGATAGTTTAAGTGTAGCAGCCGAGCAGCTTCGCTTATCTGAAAACGGTCAATCCACCGATGCTGCATCCAGATTATCATACGAACGTGGTACGCTGTATTTTCTTGACGGAAAGTGGACCGAGGCTGAGCAGGCATTTCGAACGACGATTGATAGATCCTCTGATGCAGGCGTTCAGGGAGAAGCACTTGTGGGATTAGGTGAGACACTACGAAGACAGAAGAAATTTATCGAGGCCAAACAGGTATTGCAGGGCATACTGCAAAAGGTTAGATATTCGAATTCTTTCCCCCCTGCCCAATACGAATATGCATACACCGTTGATTTGGAAGCCAGAAATTCAGTCGGAGATGATCTCCGATCCTCGGGTTATAAGCTTAATTATTATCCTGATGTAAAACTTACGTACAACGCTCTTGATACGACATATAGAACTGTTAGCCAAGCGATCATGGCGAGATCAAGATTCCGTCAGGCAGAAATATTCCGTGGTATGGGTGAGTATGATTCTGCTTCGCACATTGCAAATATTATACTCGGAACAAAAGATTTTTCCAGCGCCGAAATGAATGATTATGTTAATGATCGTATTAGAGCTCTTACTCGTTTTGCCGAATGGAAATTGCAATTGGAGAAAGTGGATACCGTTGAGCATCTCCTTCATAAAATCCGAAGACCGGGATCAACGATGCTGCAATCGGTAAACAGAGAAATTCGCATTGAAGCCGAACAGAAAGTGCTTGGAACTCGGTGGCATCCCGAGCAAAGTCCTACTATCACTCCAGAAGAAGAAAAGCTTATAATCCAGTATGAAGACCGTATCCGCAAGGAAAAATCTTCAAGCACTATCAGCGCATTCAGCATTAACTTTTCTGATACAACTAAATATATCGATAGCATCCATTCTGTTGCTGCACATGCGCACTTTGAACTCGGCAGAGCTTACGAAAATTTTGTGGAATATCCGTCCGCTATTGCAGAATACAAAGAAGCGCTCAGATATAATTTTATGAAGCAGGATTCAACTATTAATAATTTTCGTGCGCAGGTAGTGTTCACATGGTTAGAGCTTGATCATCAAATTGGTGATGCTAGTCAAAGAGATTCTCTGATCGGTGAACTGACAAAAAATTATGGAGAAACGATGTTCGCGCAACAGGCATCGAAAGAATTTGCAGGCATTAGCGGTAAAGATTCTCCCGGAGAAATTGAATATCGCAGCGCATACTCAACACTCAAATCTTCAGGTATAGATAATGCAAGAAATGCATTCCTTTCCATTGTAACTGATCATAAGCATGAAGATGTCGCAGCTCGCTCACTCTATACTCTTGGAGTTGCTTATGAAGACAAGGCAAGATTCGATAGTGCAGTCGTTTTTTACCGTCGGGTAATGCTAGAGTACCCTTTTTCAAAGTATGCAGAGTATCTTAAGCCAAAAATGCTCTACGCTTTGCAGGAAAGAAAGAACACACCAAAAGCGACTCTATTGACACCACCTCAAGTGGTTGCAAACCCGAATGTAAAAGTCGTGAAGGACTCTGTAAATAATGCACCGAACACTCGGAACCCGGCAACACCGAATAAAAATATTCAAAAAACTCCGGTAGAAAATACACCACCAAAAAAGAAATTCTAAGGGCAGACAGATATTATAATGCAGCACACCGTTCGATCGCAGATACAAAAGTCAAAAGTTCTTGATAGAAGAGAAATCGCTCCCGGTCTTGTGGTTCTCAAATTTCAAAATTCTTTTGTTGCTGAGCGAACAGCTCCGGGACAATTCATCAATGTTCTCCCTAAAATCGATTTTTCTGATCCGTTTCTTCGTCGTCCGTTTAGCGTGTATAATACAAGCAGAGATTCTGCAGAAATTATTATACAAGATCATGGGCGCGGCACCGCCATACTTGCCAATACAAGAATTGGAGAGTACCTTGACATTCTCGGACCGCTTGGTAATCCATGGAAATATAATGAGGCAAATTATGAAACGGCAATCCTTGTTATCGGAGGTGTAGGAGTTGCATCTATGCCCCTGCTTGCCAAGCAGCTTCAGAAGGATACTCAGATGTTTGCAGTATATTACGGAGCGCGGAATAAATCGTTGTTTGCAGATGAGTATCTGAGTAAGATCGAATATTCAACTGATGATGGTTCAAAGGGCTTTCATGGGTCGGTGATAGAAAATTTACGAAAGGATTTGAAAGCCGGAAAATATCCAAAACCAAAAATCTTTGTCTGCGGACCAACAGGAATGATGCGGGCTGCAGCTGCACTTGCAAATGAATTCCTGATTCCGTGCGAATTAAGTTTAGAAACAGAAATGGCATGTGGAATAGGTATTTGTCAAGGCTGTCCTATTGAGACAAGTCCTAGCGAGGCAGAATCGACCGGAAGAAAATTTCATCTTGTCTGCACGCAGGGACCTTCATTTGCTAAGGAGCAAATTGTCTTATGAGAGAAACTAACATGGGCATTTCCATCAGTGGAGTTGATTTTCAGAATCCAATTCTTGTTGCAAGCGGCACGTATGGTTATGGCTCCGAAGCGAAAGATTTCTGTGATATCTCCGGACTTGGCGGCATCGTAACTAAATCTGTGAGTTGGAAACCACGACCCGGTAATTATCCACGTCGAATTGTTGAAACTCCTTCGGGAATGCTTAACTCAATCGGTTTAGCAAATGTAGGCGCCCATGCTTTTGTAAATGAAAAGCTTCCATATCTCGAAAATTTTAATACTAAGATCATTGCCAATATTGCTGCTTCAAGTACTGAGGAATATTGTAAAGTTTTAGAGCATATAGAATCCAACGCAACTAAAAATCTTGTTGGCTATGAAATAAATGTGAGTTGTCCGAATGTTAAGGACGGTGGGCTTTCTTTCGGAACAAACGTCTCTCGTGTCGAAGAATTGACAAAGGCATTACGCCCTCTGACAAAAAAGCTTCTGATCGTCAAACTTACTCCGAATGTCACAAGTGTTGCACCATTTGCCGCTGCCTGTGAAGCTTCAGGAGCCGATGCAATCAGCCTGATCAATACCGTTCTCGGAATGTCAGTTGATATTCATACTCGCATGCCCCGTATCTCTACTGTCACCGGAGGCTTATCGGGTCCTGCAATTAAACCGATAGCGCTTGCCAAAGTTTATGAAGCGAGAAAAGCATGTTCAATTCCGATCATCGGCATTGGAGGTATAACTTCTGCTTCCGATGTTATGGAATTCCTGATCGTCGGCGCATCACTCGTCCAGATTGGAACAGCAAATTTTATTAATCCGAATATTGGGAATGAAATATTTTCTGAACTCCAAAATATACTGACCCAGAAAGGAATTGTAGACATACAAGATGTCGTTGCAACCCTGGAGGTTGCGGATCAGATGAAGGCGTTAGGTTGGTAATATCTAAATTGTTATTCTGAGCGCAGCAAAAGAATCTCAAGTTTTAGATTCTTCATACATATGTTGAGATTTTTTATTCGATTTCGCTACTCGAAGAATTACAGAAAGATATTTAATGCAACAAAAATTACAAAACAGAAAAAAAATATTCATCTCATTAGGACTGATAGACGGTATTTTTCTCCTCCTTCTCATATTTGGCAAACAGTTTTCAGTACCTTCCTCATGTGCTGCATTGCCCAATGATTCCGTGATTGACTGGCATCGTAACATCACTGCTCTTAACGTGCCCACAGAGGCATATCTTTTTAATAAAAAAATACCGCTGGAAAATTGGGAAGTGCGCGAACGTTTTGAGCGGGAATTTTACTATAATTATACAAATGCCGATCAGCTCCTTCTATGGTACAAACGCCTTAAACGGTGGGAGCCAATGATAGACTCGATGATTGATGCTGCCGGATTATCACGAGATTTTAAGTACTTGATGGTCGCAGAAAGTGGCATAAGGAATGTCATGTCCTCTGCGAGAGCGAATGGTTTTTGGCAATTTATAGCCCCGACTGCTCAGCAATGGGGTTTGCGCGTTGATCAGTTTATTGATGACCGACTTGATCCGATCCTTTCAACCCAGGCGGCGATTCGTTATCTATCAAAACTTAAGGCTCAGTTTAGTGGAGACTATTTTCTTGTATCTGCTGCATACAATATGGGAGAGTCAGGACTTCAGGAAGCACTTGATTTCCAGAAACAATCCGGCTATTGGAATTTGTACGTAAACGAAGAAACAATGCGATATCCGCTTCGTATCGCAGTAATAAAGGAATTTCTTGAGCACGGTCAAAAGTATGGCTTTCATTACGAAAAGATGATGCCATATAAAATACACGCGCTTAAAGTTTTGACTTTGGAAGGACCAATTTCAAGTATTTCCGATTGGTCAATAAAAGAAGGGTTTACGTATAAAGATTTTAAAATCTTTAATCCCCGATTTATTGCCCATAATATTCCTGCAGGAAGTTATGAGATACGTTTGCCTGCAAACGATGAGGAGAGGGCTACAGTACGGTAAAGCGTGCAGAACGAACTCCACTTATCTCCTGAATGTTGCTAATATTGAATGTGCTTAGAAAAGAAAATATGAAATTATCATTTTACAGCCCGAAACGTCTTGCCTTTCTTGGAATGGTTCTTGTGCTATCAAGCGCTCTGCTTGGTGCACGAATTGAAAAAGCGTTCTCCGTTGATAATACAATGGAAGAGATGCAAAAATATTCGGACGTACTAAGTTTGGTACAGAAGAATTACGTTGATAAGGTGAATATTACCGAATTGAATGAAGCTGCAATTATTGGTTTACTCTCAAAACTCGATCCGCATTCTGTTTATATGCCGCCGAAAAACGTTAAACAGTCAGCTGAAGAATTCCAGGGAAATTTTGAAGGAATTGGCGTTAGATTCAATCTGACCACCACGAAAGATACCGTGTATATCGATGAAGTAATTCCAAGCGGACCCAGCGATAAAGTTGGAATTATCGCCGGAGATAAAATTTACGCTATTGACGGAAAAAAATTAACAGGTTTTACAGAAGATTCAGTGGTTAAGCATCTTCGCGGCTCAAAAGGGACCAAGGTAAATGTTACGATCGCTCGCTCCGGAATGCCGATGGAATCTGGAGGACCGAAACCTCTTAGCTTTGAGATCACCCGCGACGTGATTCCTCTAAATAGCGTACTTGCTCATTTTATGGTTGGTGAAAATACCGGATATATAGAGCTTAGTCGTTTTATTCAGACCTCTCATGCTGAAATGATCTCAGCCCTGGAAGAATTAAAAGGTCAGGGAATGCAAAAACTTATTCTTGATCTTCGTGATAATCCGGGTGGGTATCTTGAGCAAGCTGTGCAGATAGCGGACGAATTTATCGGAGGCACTAAGACAATCGTTTACACTAAAGGCAGAGTCTCCGGTTTTGATGATATTGACGTTTCTCATCCCGGGCAGGCTTATGAAAAAATGCCGTTTGTTGTTCTCGTAAATAGTGGAAGTGCCAGTGCAAGCGAAATTTTCAGCGGTGCAATGCAGGATCTTGATCGTGCCCCTGTTGTCGGAGCGACCACATTTGGAAAAGGACTTGTGCAGCGCCAGTTCCCTTTAAGTGATGGCAGCGGACTCCGTCTTACTGTATCTCGTTACTATACTCCTTCAGGTCGCTCGATTCAGCGTCCCTATGAAGGCTCCAAGTATAAGCATGGTGTTACAAACGACGAGGCTGATGAAGAGGATAATTTCGCACACACCAAAGATGTACACGCCAATGATACTACTCGTCCGAAGTTCAAAACACCTTCAGGAAGGACGATCTATGGCGGCGGCGGAGTAACTCCTGATTATTTTGTCAAAGAAGATACATTGACAAAATCAACGATACGGATCTTTGCAGCGAGTATCCCTTATGATTATATCAGAAATTTCATCAGTGATCATGCTCCGGAAATGAAGAAGAAGTATACTGCTGATTCATTTGTGAAAGACTACAGAGTCAGCGAAGATATTCTTAAACAATTCCTTGAAAGAGCTAAAGAGAAAAAAGTAGAGTTCGATCCTAAAGAAATTGCTGCAGATAAAACATGGATATTAAATAGAATTCGCGCCGATATCGGAAGACAGCTTTTTGATGAGAATGTGTTCTTTAGAATTCACTTAGAGAACGATAAGCAATTCCAGAAAGCCTTCACGTTGATGTCCGAAGCGCAAAAAATGGCATTGTCGTTTAAGTAATAAAGATTAGTAAGAATTTAAAAGGGCAGGCGTTGTGCCTGCCCTTTTTTTTACACTGTCTCTAATTCTTCACTTATCTGTGACCAGGAATAAAAAAGCTCTTCAAGTTTCTTTTTATATTCAGCTGTCTGTTTTGCGTCGCGGGCAACGCGATCGCTATTTTTGTAATAGTTAGCTTCGAGCATAGTATGCTCTAACTCTTCCTTTTTCTTTTCGATTGCTGCAATTTCATCTTCGATCTTTTTGACCTTATTTCTCAGTGTTTTTTCCTTTTGGGAATTAGCATTACGGTTCTCAGCTTTGGACCGTTTATCTTCTTTAACTGTTTTCGAGGGTGCTTGCTCAGTAACAGGTTGTTGTTTTGGTTTTTCGTCCTTGAATGTTTTCTTTCCTCTGATGCGTGCAAGTTCAGTCTCATGAAGTTCATCGAGATACTGCTCGAGAGATCCCATGTAATCCTTTACTGTCCCTTTACCAAAAGTAATAATGCGTTCGACAAGATCTTCCAGGAAATCACGATCATGGCTAATAACAATGACCGTGCCTTCGAATGCCATGATAGCCTGTTTTAATACTTCCTTTGAACGCATATCAAGATGGTTCGTTGGCTCATCAAGGATGAGAGTGTTACAAGGCTCCAGCAGCATTTTAGCAATTGCAAGGCGTGATTTCTCGCCGCCTGATAATACGCGTACCTGCTTAAAAACGTCATCGCCTCTAAAAAGAAATGCGCCAAGCAGGCTGCGAAGTTGACCTTCAGTATAATTGATCCCGTTTTTTTCTCCGCCATTGAAGAAGGAAGCTCTGGCAAGGGAATCTACCGTTTCAAGCACGGTGAGCTTCGGATCAAGATCATCGGCTTGATGCTGGGCATAATATCCGACTGTGACATTATGCCCCATCTTCAATGTTCCTTTCGTGAACTCCTCAGAGCCGGAAAGAATTTTTCCGAGTGTTGTTTTCCCTTCACCATTTTTTCCGAGAAAGGCAATACGCTCTCCGCGCTCGATACGAAGATCGCAATGCGAGAAAATATCCCGAACTCCGTCATAACTTTTCGCCGCGTCTTCGATCTCGAACGGAGTTCGGCCAGATTGTTGAGCAGTGGGGAAGGAGAAGTGAACACTCGGTGCTTTTGAAGCAAGTTCGACGCGTTCCATACGCTCAAGCATCTTTACACGAGACTGAGCCTGCTTAGCTTTCGAAGCTTTTGATTTGAATCTTTCGACGAATCTCTCAAGTTCTTTTCTTCTGAGATCAAGAGTTGCCGATTGAGCTTCAAGCAATGCTTCGCGTTCGGCTTTAGCTTTTTCGTAATAGTCGTAATTACCGGGGAATACTTCGCATTTTCCGCCGGGTGAAATTTCAGCCGTTCTTCCTGTAACATCATTCAGGAATTTCCTGTCATGCGAAATAAGCAGCATCGAACCTTCGTAGCCATTCAGGAATTCCTCCAGCCACATCATGCTCTCAAGATCAAGATGGTTCGTAGGTTCATCAAGCAGAAGAATATCAGGTCGTTTAATAAGCAGTTTTGCAAGCAAAACTCTCATTTGCCATCCGCCAGAGAACTCCCGTAACGGGCGCTCGAAATCTTTTTCTGTAAATCCAAGTCCAGATAAGACCTTTGCTGATTCAGCTTCTATTGTAAACCCGCCTGCATCTTCAAATTTATGGTGAAGCTCTCCGAATCTATCGAGCAAATCATGGTACGCTTGGGTTTCATGATCATCAGCATTATCACTCAATGCTTGCTGCACAACTTCAAGTTCTTCAGTATAGGCAAGAAGGTCTTCTTTAGAGCGAAGAGCTTCAGCAAGGATACTGCGATCCAAAGCACCATCTTCAAGTATGGGCTCCTGTGGCAGATAGCCAAGTTTATAGTCACGCGGAATCTGCACTTCGCCTTCTTCGGGATTCTGGAAACCGGCAATGATCTTCATCATTGTGGATTTGCCGGCGCCATTTGGCCCAACAAGGCCGACGCGGTCGCCAATACGGATAGTAAAGGTCACGTCGCGGAAAAGATATTTTCCGCCGAATTGAACTGCAAGATGTTCGAGTGCGATCATTTATCGAATTTGCCTCGTTTAAAAAAAAATTAGGTATATTTGTACAGCAGCCCACATAGATTAATTGTGACTCCGCCTTATCCCTTTTTCAAAGGAGTGAGAAAACAATGATTACTTGGAAAGAGTCGCCGCAAAGAAAAGTTTTTAAAGGCAACGCTCGTTTCGTATTTTTCGGCGTTGTTCTTCTTTTTATATCGGGCATTTATTCTCGGGCTGAAGCCCAGCTGACTCCCCTTATCCTCAATGTAACTGTCTCACAACCTGTCCCGGCAGATCTTTCAAGGTGGTCATCAAATCCGAATCAACTGATTATAATTCTCACCAACACCTCGCAGAAATCATATCAGATCCGGTTCGCTGGTTTTGCGGAAAAACTCGGAGGAGGCACGATGATCTCGATCAAGAAGAACTACGTAGGCAGGACTATCTTCATTGGCCCTAATGCTTCTTTGCCACTGAATCTTAATGATTTTCCGATCACTGATGCAGGCTCTGTCGATGTCACGGGAGGCGATAAAAATACGATCATCAGGACGAAGATGCTCTCCGAAGGTACGTATAGGATCTGCATCCAAGCTGTTGATTACAACAATCCAAATATTATCCTATCCAATCAGGATTGTAAGACATTCGGTATCTCTTATGTCGATCCGCCGCAGACGATAAACCCGAAATGTGGTGTTACCGTCGCGGCTGCCAACCCGCAGCTTATTCAATTCCAATGGACTCCGGTAATTCTTCAGAATGGCAGTCCTCAATATGAATTCTCATTGATTCCCCTTACGGGTAACCAGCAGCCTGAAGCCGCTTTTCAGGTACTTCAGGGAAATTCATTCTATACCACAACGGAGATGTCAACCGTTCTGACGTATGGACCCTCGCAGCCATCTCTTATCTCGGGAAATAGTTATGCCTGGAGAGTGCAAGCCATCGATCAGCAGAAATCCGCAAGTATCAGAAATAATGGTTATAGCGCTGCGTGCAGTTTCACATACGGTACAAAAATTTCTAAGATTAGCCTTCCGCGCGATACATCGTCATCTAAAGACTCGAGTATTTCAAAAAAGGATTTTACATTAAAGGACTCGACGCTGACAAAAAAAGATACTGCAAGCGGAGCCTGCAAAGGGGATTGCACAGCCGTATTGCCGTCGGATAAATCACCAAGCAGCACATCGTTCAAACCCGGCGATGTACTCACTCTCGGGAAATTCCATTTAACGCTCGGCAGTGCTTCAGGAACAGGCTCCGGAGTATCGGGAGATGGTTCAGTGGAAATGCCTTACCTAAAGTCAATAAGAATTGCAGTTAAATTCACCGGACTCAAAGTAAATTCTAAGAATGAAGTATTCGATGGGACTGCATTTGGAGTGATTGATCCCTCAGTCAGTATAGCCGATGAAGTGGCAAATAATCTGGACAAAGGTACTTCGCTTACAAAAGATGATATTCTCAAAGCTCATTCTGCATCACTTAGTAAAACGATCGATAATTTTACCGGAATTCCTTTCAAACTGCCATTTGGAATTGACAAAGATTTAGGTAGCGGAGAGCATTTTACTTTAGGAATAATCGGTGCAGTCTTTACACCTACTCAAGGTAGTATTAATGCCGTTGCTTCTATTGATCTTCCTTTCCTTGGTGCAGGAGAAAAACTTGCACTGGGGGCAAAAGATATTTGTATATCGCCTGATGGATTAGGCGGCGATGGAACAGCTAAGATATATCTCGCTTCGGACTTGGGATTTTCAAATCCCGGCTCATTTGAATTCCATTTCAAAGGCGGGCCGGATTCAGGTACTTTTGTACGATGGGATTGCAAGGGATTTCAGGAGTTGAATATTGCTGCTGAAGCGGTTTTTCCGAGGGAATGGTTCGTACCAATTGATCCCGTCAAAGATGAGCCCATCGACGATGTTTCAAAGAAAGTAATTGCAAGGTTCGTGGGGAATTTCAAGAAGGCAAGCAATTGGATCCTTACCGGAAGTATGCCGAATTTTGCTCCCACTGCTGCACCGGATTTTGTTTTCAAAGTATCAAAACTAACTCTTGATGAATCCGATATTGAGAATCCATTAAATATTCAATTCCCTCAGGGATACTTAGGTGATAAAGGCTTGACCTGGAATGGATTTTATATCGATAGTGCTGTAATCCGTCTTCCAAAAGCGTTAAAGACCTTTAAGGATGGTAAACCGCCCTCGATAGGTGTCAAAAGCTTGCTCATTGACAAGATGGGTTTAAGTGCCAGCATACGTGCTTTGCATATTTTGCAGATTGGTGAAGGAAATTTTGGCTCTTGGGGCGCAAGTATCGATACCGTAGGGCTAAATTTCGTATCCAGTAGTATGACATCTGCATTCCTGAGCGGAAAGATATTAATGCCAATTACGGATTCAGGATTGGATTACCGGGCAACATTACTGAATGTGAAAGACACCGGAATGCAATATGCTTTTACAATCTCGCCCCATAGTGATATTAATATTCCTCTTTGGGTTGCAACCGGGAAGATCGAAAAAACTTCTGTCATAGGATTAAAAGGAGGCACTAAAACAGATTTTCAAGCTTTTGCTGACCTAAATGGAAGTATTACCATTGGGAAATTAGATAATAAGAAAAAAGACTTATCATTAACAACAAACCTTACAGGTATAGCATTTGAGCATTTAACATTTTCGACCGCAAGCGGATTATCCTGTAAATCATGGTCATTTGCTTCGCCCGAGCATTCGGTTTCCGGTTTTCCGACCAGTATTTCAAATTTAAAACTTGTTGGCGGCTGCGACGCAACTCCCGGTGCTGGAATATCATTTGATTTTGACCTTGCACTTACAGGGGAAACGAGTTCGTTTGCTGCTACGACAAATCTTACAATTTGTGGAAAGTTAGGTACCCGTTCCACCGGAGGATCAATTTTTGAGTTTGGCGGCTTTCAACTTAACTCTGTAAAAGTCAGCGGAGATATCGGAGCAGTTAGTATCAATGGAGAAATAAATTTATACAGAAGTGATCCAACCTACGGAGACGGATTTAAAGGCGCTATTACGGCGACCATTGCAAAATTGCTTACGGCACATGTCAGTGCCCAGTTCGGATCGGTAAACGGGTTTCGGTATTGGTATATTGACGGAGGTATTTTGCTCGATGCAGGTATTCCTATTGGTACGACAGGAATAGGTATTTACGGTTTCCTCGGAGGCGTGTGGTATCACATGGATAAGAAGCTTCCTACTTTCAATCTGCACGCGGCAACATCCGGGAAAGATCCGCTTGCAGTCCCTGCAGATGCATCCGATCAACCAGGCAAATCTAATTCCGGGGTGACTTATACACCTGATGTTAAAATGGCATTTGGACTTGCAGCAGGTTTAAGTTTCGGAACATTCCCTTCACCGACTCTTTTTAATGCCGACGTTATTATATCCGCACAATTTACTTCCGGCGGAGGATTAGGAATGCTTGGGATTGAAGGTAATGGATGGATGATTTCGGAATCTATCAAGGACCGTGATAATTCTTTATTGTTTCTTAAAGTCAATCTTTCCTATGATTTTGTGAATCAGATATTTGAGGCTAATCTCGGTTTCAACACAAATCCTGCTTTCAAATATCTTTTTTATGCTACTGGCTGGATGAATTTTCATATTGATCAGACGAATTGGCATTTGTTGATCGGCACTCCAGATAAACGCTTAACCCTTGAACTTCTAACGCTGGCAAAAGTAGATGGATATTTGATGGCCGGCACAGATATTCCAGCCCCTGATTTCAATAGCTTCGAACATAAAAATGATATTGAGGCAGCCATAGGAAGTTCTTTACCTACAGTTCATATGCCAATTGGGAAGGGACCAACAGAAGGTTTTGCATTTGGAGCAAGCCAAAGTATAAGTACCGGCAAACAGCATTTTCTTATTTTCTTCGCTCAACTTACGCTCGGATATGGATTCGATGTTGCACTGACGCATGACCCATCTAAACTTTGCGATAATACAGGGAAACCACCCGGTATTAATGGCTGGTATGCGCAGGGACAATTATACGCTTACGTAAACGGATCTATAGGTTTGCACGTGGATCTGCTTTTTTATGACGATGATTTTACCATACTTGATATTGGCGCCGGTGCCAGATGTATTGTGATGGCACCGAACCCTATTTGGGTCCAAGGAACAGTGGGTGGTCATTATAATATTTTAGGCGGATTAGTACATGGCAATTGCAGCTTTAGCTTTGAACTTGGAGATAAATGCATCGTTTCAAGCGAAACACCTTTTGCTATGAACTTCGTTTCGGATATGGAGCCTACTGGTACGAACCAGAGCGTTTTCGCAGCTCCGCAAGCCGGGTTTAATATCTCCGTTGATGAACCTCATGAATTTACCTATACTGACGGTGAGGGGAATATAAGAGTCCGTACCTTCCGACTTATTGTAGATGATTATACTCTTGAACACAAAGTCAGCAGTGCCCGTATAAATGGTGATTGGAAAATTGCAAATGATCTTTATAGCGTTGGCTTTCTTCCCTCTGAGATACTTCCGTCATATTCCAATTTAAGGAGTCATGTTAAAGTACATGGCGAAGAACTTATCAGTGGAAGTTGGCAGGATGCCCTCCGGCGCAATAAAACAAAGATCACTCAGGATACTTCAGCGTATTTCAAAACAGGCCCCCGCCCTGATTATATTGATAAGAGCAATGTGGTTTATTCTACTCCGCTTGATGCTCAGCGGTACTTTTTACAAAATGAGCATTCAAAGGGATTTATTAGATTGTGGTCGTCTCAGGAATATCTTCTATCGACGCCGGGGACATATGTTGCTCGGTTTATTCCTGTGGATGGGTATGGCGCTCCGACCGGTGGAACCCTTGAAAGAAGTCTCTCTGCCTCCGGAACATCCTTTTATTATCCACTGCCTCCCTTAGCAAATGAGCAAAATTATATTATGCAGATAGTTCGGAAAAGTCCTTCTGCCTTAATATTTAATTCTACATTTTTTTCTCTGGCAGATCTTCAAAGCAGGGCAGCAACAAAAGTTCATTCAGATGTCGGTGCCGGAGCAGGTCAAGTACGGGTAAGAAAGACAACTTCGACAGCTGAAGTAGAAACTCATAAGCTCAAAACGACTGCTGTTAGTAAAACGGAGAAGGAGCTCTTCAGTTTTTATTTCAGAACAAGTAAATTCAATACCGTTAATGAAAAGGTTGGGCAGCTATCCTGGCAATCCACAGATTACAATAAATATTGGGAGGATCACGAATCCTTGACTGCAAATTTTGGCTCTCAAGAAGGCTGGGATGTTTATGATATGCACTCAGATACGTACACTAAATCTTCCTGGACTCTGGTCAGACCCCAATATATAGTGGTACGTGCGCCAAGCGTTAAAGAAAATTGGTATAAAAACTGGATCTATCCGAATATCTATGATCATTATTGGACAATGATCTGGAATGGCATTTGGGATGGTCCGCGAACAGATAAATTTGATTTCTTTTTTGGATGGCCAAGTTTTTATAATTATTCTCAGGAGCAAAGATCGGTGCAGTATGTATCGCCTGCGCATTCAAAGTTGTCAATTTCTGCAGATCCCTCTTCGCCAATATTCAACTTATTTTCATGGTTCGGTAGAGCGACCTATTTTGGAGTTAATAAATATACTTTAAAACTTGCTTATAAACATACTAACTGGATACCGGATGATTATACGGCTGTGTGGTTCAAATCACACATGATAATGCTTGATTACTCACGGGGTGCAACAGATGAAGACGACTCTTATTTATATGGAAAAGAGGATTGGATCAATAGTAACGCAGGATGGCTGAATTATTTTAACGGAATGTATATAGGTGATTTTGCAAAGACTTATCACCTGATCGATCCCGGAAGTTATAAGATATATTTTGTACAAGGCGAAAAGTACAAGGAGACGTTTCCTATTGGGTTGCCATGGATAGGTACAAGTTTTTTATACGGCGATTCATTTATCCCTTCTCGGCTTCTTAATAACCCTGTGGGAATTGGGAAAATTCTTGTAGGCGATAAACCTATTACGCCAATTAAAAAAAGCATTATAAAATTGAAGCCCTGAAAAATGCAAATTATATCTACTAAATATAAAAGATCAACCGTATGTCTTGGAAGAAAGATATTCCTTGTCGTATGTCTTTTATCCTTTATATTTATGGATAAAAGTTATTCACAGAAAAAAACCAGGGTGAATTCCGGTTTTCATCAGGATAGTCTTCAAATTTTTCAAAAGTTAATTGAACACGGAGATTCTGCAACACTAAAACGAATGCGAGCCGAATCATTACGTCAGGATACTTCTGAGCGCGTCCCAAACCATGCAGAAATTAAAGTATTCGCCCGCTCCTATAATGACTCGATCATCTTGCGCTGGGCTCCTTCAAAAGCAGGAGGATGGGTTACGGCAAACCGCATCGGGTATTTCATTGAGCGATATACATACAATAAAAACGGGACGATAGATAAAGCTTCAAAGAAAATACTGAATGCAACGCCGATAAAACCCTGGACAGAATCAGAATGGAAATCGCGGGTAAAGGATAGGAATAAATTTGCTGCCATATCGGCGCAGGCTCTTTATGGAAAACGTTTTACACAAACCTCGAGTGTTGGTGCTGAAAGTGCAAATCAAATACGCAATGCTATTGATGAGTTAAACGGCAGATTTGGTTTCTCGCTTCTCTCTGCGGATTTTGACGTTATAAGCGCTGAAGGACTTGGGCTCCGACATGTTGACCGATCAGTAGAAGGGAGAAAGCAGTATGCTTATAGAATCTATCTTGCCGCAAAAGACAGTGTTTATATGATTCAGGATGGCTATGTTTTTATAGACGCCCATGATGCGGGTAAAACTCAAGCGCCTATTGAATTAACGGCTCAAGGGAGTGAAAGAAAAATAGCATTGCATTGGAAAGCGCCTTCCTCGTTTCAATTTTCCGGTTATTATCTTTATCGGTCCGAAGATGGCGGAAAAAGTTATCAGCCAATGAACAAAGATCCGTTTACTGTTTTTACCACTGAAAAAAGTAAAGATGATTCATTGACCTACACCGATACAAACGCGAAAAATTATAAAGTTTATAAATACCGCATCGCAGGTATTACTCCTTTTGCTGAACTTAGCGAATATGCGGAGATAGAATCCTTTGCCCGGGATATGACTCCGCCTGCGCGTCCATATATGAAATCTCCTAAAGAGATAACCACGACATCGCTAAGGCTTGATTGGGAAATGGATGATACAACAGGAGATATTGCAGGCTTTATAGTGCTTCGCAGTATTAACTCTATGTATGGATTTCACCCGCTCTTTGAGATATCTAAACTTGATCCGAGCCGTATAGAAACTGAATTAAAAAAACAATTACTACCGAAAACCGATCGGACTTATATTGATGCGCATGCTTCACTCGATGAGCCATACTATATCGTTGCTGCAGTTGATACTGCAGGGAATGTTGCAGAGTCTCTTCCTGTCTATGCACCTTATGTAGATACATTTCCTCCATCTGTGCCAACCGGTTTTGCGGGAACGATGGATACGAACGGAATTGTGCATCTACACTGGAATCTTGGAATGGAAAGAAACTTGCTCGGCTATCGTTTATTCTATGCAAATGATCCATCGCATGAATTCACCCCGCGCAACGGCAATCCTGTTCAGGATACTTCTTATACTGATACAGCATCAGTACAAACCCTGACGCCTTATGCCTATTATAAAATAGCGGCAGTTAAAAAATCGTATGCAAACTCAGGATTTTCTTCTATACTTGCGATAAAACGCCCTGATAATATTCCACCTGTTCCCCCTGTATTTACAGATGTTAGAGTTACAGACAGGTCAGTAAATTTATATTGGACAAAAAGCTCAAGCAAGGATATTGAATCATATATTTTGGACCGTCGCCAAAGGAAAGACGAAGAATGGAAAATTATTATCTCTTTAAAAGCAGATGCAGAAAGTTATAATGATACCCTTGTAAAAAAGAATATTGATTATGAGTATCAACTTGAAGCATTCGACACAAGCGGCAACCGCTCAATTTCCCCTTATGCAGTGCATGGAGCAGCCTATGATAACGGTATTAGGGTAGGTATAACAAATATAAGAGCCGTCTATGAAGCGGAAAAGAAATCAGTGCGCATAACATGGGATTACCCCGTTTCAAAAGAGGATTATTGGTTTGTCATTTATCGTTCATTAGATGGCGCGCCGATCTCGAAATATAAATCTGCATCTAAAACCGAGAAGACCTTCAATGACGGAATGCTTTATCAATCTAAAAAGGTTACTTACGCAATAAAGGTAATGCTAAAAAATGGCGGAGAATCCTTGCTTTCAGATGAAGCAAATGTCGATATTCAATAATTTATAATCTTCTTCTTCCTCGTTTTTTTCTCGTGATCGGTGCAAAATGCTGTTCAGTATGTTCGCCTGTCTGCGGATAGGGGATTATTGAAATTGATCCATCAAGTTCCAGAATTGCCGTCCGTACTTCTTTGAGCGATGCAAAACCATGTTCTCGAATTGCCTCATTGAGGTCATCTTCTGAAAGCTCTTCATGCTCCATTGTGGATTTTATCGGTTGACTATTGCGAACAAGTAATTTTGGCTCTCCCACAAAAAACTCTCTTGTAGCCCTGTTCTTGAAAATAAATCTTGTTAAAATAAGATTAACTCCAAGAAGCGATAATGCTGCAATTACACCTCCGCCTAGCGAAGTATCATTGCCTACCATAGCATTTTGTACAGCATTGGATATTAACAATATAAGCGCAAAATCCACAAGTGATAATTGAGATATGTGCCGCTTTCCCGCAAGCCTGAACGCTCCGAGAATAACAAGATAGACAACAACAGATCGTAAAATGATCTCAGGAAATTGATGATAATCGCCAAGCATAGATATTAAAATAATTTATGGTCTGCCATTGAACAGGTATTGCTTCGTCGTGGTAGTGCGACGCATTGTAATGACACTATTTAATGCGCTTTATTGAACTAAAAAACGCTCTTTATCGTTTACAACAGGCTATAAAATAAGCTTTGGAAAAACGCCAGCTTTGGCGTTTTCTTATATAGATTAAGCTATAATTCAATACAAAATTAAGGTATTTTTAGACAAGGATTCGTATGGCACGCAAATTCACATTAGATAAAACGCGCAATATTGGTATCATGGCGCATATCGACGCCGGTAAAACCACAACAACCGAGCGCATTCTCTTTTACACAGGAGTTGTTCACCGCATGGGCGAAGTCCATGAAGGCGGTGCAACGATGGATTGGATGGAACAGGAAAAAGAGCGTGGTATCACTATTACATCAGCAGCAACTACCTGCGATTGGCGTGAGCATCAGATCCAGATCATCGATACTCCGGGCCACGTTGATTTTACTGTTGAGGTAGAGCGTTCGCTTCGTGTGCTCGACGGAGCCGTTGCGCTTTTCTGCGCAGTAGGCGGAGTAGAGCCTCAGTCTGAGACCGTATGGCGTCAGGCGAATAAATACGAAGTTCCTCGCATTGCATTCGTCAATAAAATGGATCGCACCGGGGCTGATTTCTATCATGTCATTAAGATGATCAAAGAGCGCCTCGGCGCTAATCCTATACCGATCAATCTTCCGATCGGGCAGGGCGATATTTATGCGGGCGTTATTGATCTTGTTGCAAATAAAGCAATGATCTATAACAACGATTCTACACTTGGCAAGAATTTTGATATTCAGGAAATACCTGAAAGCTTAAAAGAGATCACCAAGGAATGGCGCACGAAATTATTTGAAGCCGTTGCAGAAGTTGATGACTCTCTTTTGATGAAATATCTTGAAGGTGAAGATATCACTCCGGAAGAAGTTATGAAAGTTCTTCGTCAGGCAACGATCGAAAGCCGCATCATTCCGGTCCTTTGCGGCTCTGCATTTAAGAACAAAGGCGTTCAGCAGCTTCTTGATGCCGTCGTGGATTATCTTCCAAGCCCTGTAGATGTAGGAGCTGTCGAAGGGCATCATCTTAATCTTACCGATCATATAAAACGCGAGCCGCGCGATGATGAAAAGTTTGCAGCTATTGCGTTCAAGATCATGTCTGATCCGTTTGTCGGAAAACTTACGTTCTTCCGCGTCTATTCAGGCACTCTGAAAGCCGGATCCTATGTGCTTAACACAGTGTCCGGAAGGAAAGAGCGCATCGGACGCATCTTGAGGATGCATGCCAATCACCGCGAAGACGTTGACCAGGCATATACCGGCGATATCTGCGCAGCCGTTGGGTTGAAGCAAACACGTACGGGTGATACGCTTTGCGACGAAGACGATCCGATCATTTTAGAACGCATGATCTTTCCTGAGCCGGTTATTTCTTTGGCAGTTGAGCCGAAGACAAAAGCAGATTCGGAAAAAATGGGCGAAGCTTTACAAAAACTTTCCGATGAAGATCCGACCTTCCGCGTCAAGACTGACGAAGAAACAGGACAGACCATTCTTTCAGGAATGGGTGAATTGCATCTTGAAATTCTCGTTGATCGTATGAGACGCGAGTTCAAGATCGAAGCGAATGTTGGTAAGCCTCAGGTTGCTTACAAAGAATCAATCAAGAAAAAAGTTACGCAAGAAGGTAAGTTCGTTCGCCAATCCGGCGGTCGTGGACAGTTCGGTCACGTTTGGATCGATGTCGAGCCGAATGAACCGGGTAAGGGTTACGAATTTATCAATGACATCGTCGGTGGTACTGTGCCGAAAGAATATATTCAGCCGGTCAGTGCAGGTATTCAGGAAGCAATGAAAACCGGCGTGCTTGCAGGATATCCGGTTGAAGATATTAAAGTGCGTTTATTCGACGGAAGCTTCCATGAAGTTGACTCGAATGAAATGGCATTTAAGATCGCAGGTTCAATGGCATTCAAGGAAGCTTGCAGGAAGGCAACACCTGTATTGCTTGAGCCGATCATGGATGTTGAAGTAATTACGCCTGAAGATTACATGGGCGATGTGATGGGCGATCTTTCATCACGCCGCGGCAAGATCGAAGGTATGATCTCTCGTAACGATGCACAGATCATCAAAGCAAGCGTTCCGCTATCGGATATGTTCGGCTATGCAACAACACTTCGCTCAATGACGCAAGGACGCGCTATTTACTCTATGCAATTTGCACGATACGAAGACGCTCCAAGATCAGTTCAGGAGCAGATCATCGAAATGCAAAAAGGCAAAGCAGTGAATGCGTAGCAAGCTTAAAGCTTAAACTTCAAAGCTTAAATTAAGGCGGACTTTCAGTCCGCCTTTTTTATTTTCCATAATTATGGCACTAACGAGAAAGTATAAGATAGTGCAGCACGTAACAACGTTGCGTTATTATCATCATGGCTAACACTGAGGCTCCCAAATAAACCGGATGAAAAATAATAACCAATTCCTAACGATCCCACTATTTCGCCAGTCGAAGCTTCTGCAGGCAGGGCAGTCATTGTACCGGTTGGCGGAGCAGTATCTGATTCTGAGCCTATAGTAGATGAAGTGTTACCATATACTTCACCGAAGAGAAGAAATCTCTCACTCATATTATACTCAAAAGCCCCTGCAAAAAACCATGTATTCATTAAGCTTGCTCCCGGAGGATTCCCGATAATTGTATAGTTTACATTTGCATGAATATCAACGTCGCCGATTTTTTTGAACCGATAAGATAAAAAGCTAAGTCGGTTTTCCCGGTGCCGATCAGCGTATTCTTTGCAATCGGTATCTTCACCTCACCTGCGAGTGCAATGGCAGGGAAGGAGGTGCCTTCTTACTCAGTAAATATGTCAGAGTAACCTCAAAATCTCCAATACCTGTTGCTGATGGAGTTCCGATTGTATTGATGTTCGTATAGAGCACCGGCTCGAGAACAAATTCGAGACGGTCTGCGATACCGAATCCAAGAACGAGCGGAACGGCATATTCTTTTCCAATTGCCGAGGTTTGGTATTCGAATGCTGTTCCGAATTTTGCATAACCTTGTTTAGGTAGTCGCGCAGTTTCGGTCTCAAGCTCTTGAGCGAATGCAATGTGAACCTGAATGCAACAGAAAACAATAATAGTAATGGAAAAAAAATGTTTCATGCATTTCGTTGTTGAAATATACTAATCGTCAACTTCGTTCTGTTAACTCTCGTTCAGAATAAATGTAAAGGGTGATGTTAAATAAAAAGGGCGGACTTTCAGTCCGCCCTTTTTATATTTACTGGTAAAGGGAAAAATTCTCAAATTCCGGCAGCAGCATTGGTGCTTTAATGTTCGCAGATCACATCTCCGTCAGTGCGGATCGTTACTTCTTTTGCGACTTTACCTTTTTTGAGATCAATCAGATATTGTGTAGAGTTATCGGCAAGTGTCAGCTTTTCGATCTGGTTGCCGGCTTGATAGACGCCATATTTCGCCTTGATGGTTGCCCGTATTTTCTCCGGCGCAGTGCGTAAAGGAACGTCCTGTTCTTGTTGCACATACGATCCGTCAGGTTTGAAAATAAGTGAAAAGGCAGGTTGCCCTTTCTTCCTGATCGAAACATCTATCGCAGGTGAGCCATCGCACATCGGGTCTGATACGGCACTCTTAATTACATATCCTGGATAAATCTTCTCGAGATACGGTCGTACTTGTGTAGGAAGTTTTTTCATCCAATCTTTATCTGATGGCTTTGCAATAGAAACGGCAGAAATTGCAAGTATCCCTGAAAAAAGGAAGAGAGTGAGTAATTTGTTTTTCATCTTTATAAATAGTTAAGAATCATTATATAATTTCCTACGGGCTTCAAGCAGAAGAAGTTACGTGAGTAATTTTTCATAAAAGTATGAAAAATTAAATCCGCAGGTTGCTGAGCGGATTTTTTGAACTGGGTCAGGAAGTGCTTGCCCCCCCCGAAACCTGAAAATCCTGGTTCAAACAAAAGACTGGCGGACTAAGAGTCCCCCCACTGTAGAAGAAGCCCTCGCAGACTAAAGTCCTACCGCTACCATAGATCGGCTACTGATAAACGATCTGCCTGGCATCTTCCATGTCATTTACTCCTCTGACCATAACTTGCAAGCCTTCGTCAATTCCGGTAATACGTAAGCCGAGTTCGGTCTGTGCTTTTAATGTAACAAAGGAGCTTTGGCGCGGACGTTCTGCTCTGGTATCGGTTGAAGCAAAGGGAATGGGTATAATAAGCTCAGGATTTAATCGAAAGGAAAGTGCAATACGTTTTGCAAATTCATATCGGGAGATCATCTCGGATCCGGCAATGTGAAAAATACCATTCTTCTTATATTCCACTGCGCGAATGACGGCGAAAGCAATATCATCAATGAGAGTAGGAGACGCATAAAGATCATCGAATGCTTCGAAGGGTTCGTTCTTCAGCAACGTATTGATGACATTGACGGCAAAACTTGGCTTGCGATGAACCTCGACTCCATAAAAAAATGCAGTGCGTAAAATGCAATGATTGACACCTGAGCTGCGCAAAGCATTTTCGCTGGCAAGCTTTGTTCTACCATAATAGTTGAGCGGATTCGGCGCAGCGTTTTCAGCATAAGGAGTTTTTAATCCATCAAAAATATAGTCTGAAGAAATATGGACAATACGCGCATCAGTTTTACGGGCAGCTTCGATAAGATATTCTACGGATTTGACATTTGTTTTCCAGGTCAGTTCGCGCTCACGTTCGGCAAGATCGACATTCACCATTCCCGCGCAATTCACGATAACATCCGGCTTGAACAAGGAAATCGTTTCCTTGACAGCAATTCGGTCGGTTACATCAACCTGATGGTATGCAAGGACTCTTGGCTCATCGGCAACGTCGGTAAACTGCAATTTCTCATCGCGTGAAGTCACGATAAGATCGCAATGCGTTTCATCGAGAAACGTGCGAAGCACATGCTGCCCAAGAAAGCCATGTACGCCAGTGATGAGTACAAGGTCACGGTGACGAATTTTCATCTGGAGGTCAAAATTATAAAGTCAATAGTAAAAAGAATGCGCGATGTTTTTGACTTTTTATTTTCGACTTTTAACTTGTGCATTTTATTCTTTAACAAGTGCTTTTATATCGGAGCGAATTCCATTGATATAAAGTTCGCAGAAATATCTTCCGCCGGGCAGTGACTGCAAGGGAAGTATAATCAGATGGTCGCCGCTGCTTTGGAGTTGTGAAGCAGTAGCATATACTTCTCTTCCGAGCATATCACGGATAAGAAGTTTTACTGAGCCTTCACGCTCAGTAAAATAAAGCAGCGTTGTATAATCTGTAAATGGATTCGGATAACTTGCTCCGAAGGAAGCGGGTTTATTCTGAATAGATGTCACACCATCTTTAGGGCCATCTACAAGTGTTATCTTTAGTATCTTTGATGAATTTCCGGAGTTTAGTACTGTTACCCAAACGCTGATACCGCCTGCGCGGGGATCAAGTTCAAGACCACGGACATTTGTTCCTGAATTTGTTCCGTCTTGCACGAAATATGATCCAAGCTCGGTTCCTTCATCTCGTTTGAGCCGAAGGATATAGCTATCATAAAGCGTTGCATTGGCGTCTGTTCCTTGAAAATCGGTCCAAGTATGGAGAAGATTTCCGGTAGCGGGATCGAGTGTTATACAACGCGGACCGAAAGGAGCTACTCTGCCTGTCGCAGCCAAATCAATATCATAATACGTATTTGAAGGATCCTGTTTGCTGACAACATGGATCACATTATGATTTCGATCGGCAAGAAAAAGAGAATCGCCGGCGACAAAGATACCGGTACCATACGTACTGGGCGATGCCCACTTATTTATGACTTTTCCGGTCACATCTAATTCAAATACAAAACTTGAACTGGTCGAAGTATTTGATTGATGAACAAATAAATGTTTCGTTGAAGGATCGTATTTTATTCCGGTAAAATCTCTGCCGCCTGAAACGCTTATTGACCCTGAGCGTGTACCGGTATTAGGATCGATCTTATAAATTTTATTATCACCGGGATTAAAATTTGTTACCCAGAGTATGTTGTCATCTTTATCGTACGCTATATCATACATGTAAAGCTGCTGTTCGCTAAATGTGCTGAGAGTAGTACCTGCTGAACGAGTACGAATTCTGAACATTTGTGACTGAAGAGTTTGCGTTCCGTCAGTAATGCGAATAAGAGCTGTTTCTACGGGAGGAAACCGAACGTCGCCAATCGTAAAGTTATTTCCTGTAGCACCATCTTTTACTAATTTCCATGATGAAGCATTGTCTGTACTAATTTCGATCTTTACCGGAGAAGCAGTACCATACCAGCCGATCTGGGCAGATTCGCCAATATACCATACGTTTGAAACGGTGGGAGTTGTAATGCCGGATATCGTTGCAGCCATCGGTGCTTCCCACATTGATCTGCCATGTGTTCCGGCACGGATGACACGATTGGTTTTATGGTAAGCAATATCGGTGACGGCAACATTAGGAAGTCCCGTTCCGAATGGGATCCAATCTGCGCCATCATTCGGGGAGAAAAAAACTCCGACGTCAGTGCCTACATAAATATCTGTTGGATGTTCGGCGTCAACTACCAGTGCATTACAAGAAATATCAGGCAGGGTAGAACTTATATCTTGCCACTTTGCGCCAAGGTCGGTTGTTTTAAAAACATGACCAGTACCGAAACCTGAAAGAGCGACGTAAAAAGTTTTTGTATCTGTTGGGCTGACCTTTATAGAAGTAACATCTCTCCCGGGCAAACCTGTCGAGCGGTCAGTAAAAGTTATACCATTATCAACAGTTGACCAAACCTTGCCGCCTGTCGTCCCGACGAGAAGAGTTTTTCCGTCACCGGCAGGTGCTATAGCAGAAAGATAACTTTGTGAAGCCAGTTTTTTTCCGCGCTTTGTCCATGATGCAGCGCCTGCAGTTTCAACATAAAGGAATTGGGTACCGGTATAAAGATGATGTTTATTTTCATCCTGAACCAATGGTAACACCCATCCGACGCTATCGGATTGATCAAGACCGCTGCTGTTATTTGGGAATACGTCTATCTTTCCCGGTATTGTGTAATAAACATTATTATGATTGGCAGCATCAACAATAACTGTACCGCCATCACCACCGCCTATCTCTTGCCACTCACCGCTACGGCCACCGACAAGTGTTCCGTTATCTTGGTTTCCCGTATAGGTAACATCGGCGACAGTTTGATCAATGGCAATACCATAGGATTCAGTAATTGCCAGACTATCCTGATAAATAGTATAATTGCTGCCATCATCAGTCGAAACAGCTATACCGCCATCGGAGCCGGAATAGACAATAGAAATATCTGAACTATGAAGAATGGCTGCCGTATGTTGGTCTGGGTGAATACCTCCTTGGTAGGCTCGCCCGACATCATCCCATGAAGCACCGCTATTATCTGTCTTCCATACGGAAATGCCGCCAACAAGAATACTTTCGGGCTTAAGCGGGTGACGGCGTACAAAAGCATCATACCACCCCTGATTATTAGAGCCAAAAAGACCTGTGCCGCCATCAAGTCCGTTGTTTAAATCATTTGGCCAAGTAACTCCACCATCGGTAGTTTGAAAGATACCTTCCAAACCTCCTGCAAAATTGACTGAAAGCACAACAGCATCTTTCCAATTATTTGGGTCAACAGCAACGTGAACACGTCGCATTTGAGTAAACGGCGCCTGAAGATCCGTCCAGTTTTTTCCTCCATCTTTAGAAAGCCAAACGCCATGACTCGGAATGGCCGCATAGAGAATATCATTGCCGCCGGATTGTACGTACGAAAGATCCGTTACATCACCAGGAGGGAGACCTCCGGAAAGCTTTGCCCATGAAACTCCTGAATTATCAGAAATATAGAGTCCTCCGCCTGAACCTGCTCCTGCGGCATAAATAGTTGAGACTCTATGTGGGTTGACTATGATCGTGCTAAAAGCACCCACGTTAGGAAGACCGATCGAATTCCAAGAGACACCGGCGTCTGTAGATTTCAAAATTCCTGCTCCGAAAAAAGCACCTACACCTTTTGAATACTCACCGGTACCTGCATAGAGAACATTGGAGTTTGTTGGATCGATTGCAAGAGCACCCATAGCAAGAGAGAGCGCATTATCCATAAGAGGCTTCCAGGACTTCCCTGCATTTATTGTTTTCCAAACCCCTCCATTTGCAGCTCCAAGATAAGCAATTTTTCCGGATAACGGATCGCCAACGATCGTATTGACTCTGCCTGCATGAGTGGGAGGATTATTTCCCTGTTGAATATTTATGGGACCGACGTTGGTCCAGTTTACGGTCGCCTGTGTTGCAAAAGGAGATTGGACGAAATATCCATTTCTATTTGGAAAATATTTATTTCGTAAAGCGTCTTTTTGTTTTATTGCATTAAGCCATGCATCCTGAGGTATATAGCCTAAACCAAAAGAGCGCATACCATAGAACCATTTTAAAGCATCTTCTGCATGATCTTCTCTCGGCTCTTCAGAGCCGTCTTTCAACCATTGGGATTTAGCCCCTTGCACCAAAAAGAGAAGAATGGCAGAGACTGACAAACTTGCTGCAACAAAGTTTTTAATGAATTTCATATTACTACTTAATAGAATGCGAATAATTATATGTGTGGTACAAGTTCTAACGGATTTTTCCAGAGATTAGCTTCCACACCCCTTTCAGTATATGCCTTCAATTCCATATTTCGCCAAATTCCTTGACAGGGAAAAGAATTATCATCTAAAGCCGAACCTAAAATAACGGAATCGAATCCTGGACCTGAGCCTGCAATATCCATAAGTGCCTGATAAGAATAAATACCAAAAAGCAAAGAAAGGCGCATCCCTATATCGCGCCCAAGTCCAGCTATTTCCTGGAGTTTTTCTAATGGCAGTGTTCTTTCATTATTAGGAAGCGTGATACAAAGTCTGCTCAATCCATCGGCTTTTAATCGCTCAAGCAATGAACGAGATGCGGCCTCCAATTCTATGGAAACAACTACTTTCTGGCGACTAAAATCATGCACACAGAGATTCAAAAAATTGTCACTTGCACCTGATGGCAGAAATAAGCGATAAATACCGGAGGCCATGATTTGTTTGACAATCGTTATATCTTCAGGTAATGACAGCAGCGAAATAGAAATAGGAATATCTACGGATTTTTTGATCCGTTGGATAAGGTCATTGGTTTCAGATTCCCATGAATCTTTGAAGATAAGGTGCAGCGCCTTTGCATTTTCTTTACGAAATAGACGTACCCGTTCCTCAGGTATTTTATAGTCCGGCACATTTCCTCTGGTCGACTGGTACCGGATTTTACCTATACATTGACCATCCTTTATGGTGATGGACGGAATAATTAATAACATTTTTTAAAATAAGTACACAACACTATCCGCAAATCTCTATTTTTGTACTCATAAAGTAATTTAGAAGCACATTTATGAAACAATCGCGACCGCTAAATGATTATATAACACAGTAATTTTACAGCACATCTATGTACTTATCCAAACTCGAACTCATCGGTTTCAAGTCTTTTGCCAATCGTACGCTACTGAAATTCGATTCAGGCATGACCTCAATTGTCGGACCCAATGGATGTGGCAAGACGAATGTCGTCGATGCGATCCGTTGGGCGCTTGGTGAGCAGAAATCAAGTACCCTTCGCTCCGATGTGATGGAGAATGTGATTTTTAATGGATCGCGCACCCGTAAGCCACTTGGTATGTCTGAGGTTTCTCTGACGATCGAAAATACAAAAGGCATTCTTCCCACAGAATACTCGGAAGTTACCATTACCCGCCGCCTATTTCGTTCGGGTGAATCGGAATATCTTCTTAATAAAGCACAATGCCGACTTAAAGATATTATCGAGCTTTTTATGGATACGGGAATGGGTGCCAATGCCTATTCGGTGATCGAATTAAAGATGATCGAAACTATCTTAAGCGACCGCACCGAAGAACGCCGAAAACTTTTTGAAGAAGCAGCAGGAGTTACAAAATATAAAGCACGCCGCAAAGAGGCTTTGCGAAGATTAGATCAAGTTACTGCCGATCTTGAAAAGATAGATTCTATTATTAAAGAGGTTACGAAGAATGTCGCTTCTCTCGAGCGTCAGGCTGAAAAAGCGGAGAAATATAACGAGTTTTCAAAAACATTACGTACATCAGAAGTTGATCTGATGGAGCATGAATTCTCAACGAATCATAGTAAACTCATTCCCCTTCGAAATGTACTTAAAGAGCATGAAGAATCACGGACCCATCTTGCAACTGAACTTGCAAAATTTGAATCGCTGATCGATCTTATTAATAAGGAGGAACAGGAGATAGAAGACCAACTTCGAATTTCCGAACGTACGCTCAAAGAAAAGAATGAGACCTTCGGAAGGCTTCGCGAAACAATCGTTGGCACAGAAGAACGAATTATTTCTTTAGGAACTCAATTTGATGGCGCACAAAAAGATATTGAACGTTTAGAGAATGACGGTAAAACTCTCAGTGAAACATTATCTCATCAGTCAGGTGCGATCAGCGGGCTAGAAAGGGATTCCGAACTGCACACAAAACATAAGGAAGAAGCTTCTACTGCATATACTGAAGCACGGTCAGTACTGGATACAAAGCATTCCGGGTTCCAATCTGCACAACGCGAAGTCAGCTCATTGCTGGATGAACGCAATGAATTGTCCTCAGGTGCTGCACAAGCAAAAGCACGACTCGAAGAACTTACACGCCGCTCTGAAAATATTAAAAATGAAGAAGAGCGTTTACTTATTCTTGAAAATAAGTTAAAGGCTCAGGAGACTTCAAATGCGATAGAGCACGAAAGTGCATTGCGGACTTTAGCTGATTCAGAACAAGCACGTCGTGAAGCCCAACATGGGAGAGAAGGACTGAAATTAAAGATCGAAGGCTTACAAACAAAATCCTTTGGTTTACAAAAAGAGATCGGTCAGCATCTATCAAAAATAGAATTCCTGACAAGCCTTGTCGAACGCTCACTCGGAACGAGCGAAGGCGCAGAGTTTCTAATGAAAAATCATAGCTGGTCGAAATCGGGAGGACCGATTACCGTTCTGGACGCTATCAATACAACGTCTGAGTACCGTGTTGCAATTGAAAATGCTCTCGGTGAGGCAGGACAATATTTTATTGCTGATACTCGCGCTGAAGCAATGAATGCGATTGAGTCGTTACGACATTCACAAAAAGGAAAAGCTACATTCATCTGCTTAGATGAGATCCCAACCGGATCGCAGCTATCGACTGATCAATCTGCATTAGATGTCACGACGTTTGATGCAAAATATCGGAATCTCTATACGATATTGCTTAGTACAACAGCAACAGCCTCAACACTTCCAAATGCGTTCGATCTGCTGAAATCGAGAAGCGGCATCGAAAAAGTTGTCACGCTTGATGGTGAAGTAGTAACGCGCAGTGGTATTCTTCGCGGTGGCTCCAAAAAGAATTCAGAAGGTTCGATGATAGGCAAGCAGCAGCAAATTGCTGAACTTGAGAAGAAAGCTCATGTGCTCCGAGAACAAGTGGAAGCGATTGATAAAGAAATTCAGGAAGCGAATTCTGATTACGAGAAAATCGGCTTGAAAGATTTTGAACAGAAATTACAACAAGCGCAACAAAACTTCCGCAATGCGGAAAGGACTTTAGAACAAGTGACCTATGAAATAAAACGCATAATTGAACAGTTGGCAGCAATTGCCAAAGAAAAGCAAGAACTTGCAATTAGAAATGCCGAACAAAGTCGGCAACTTGAAGAAATTGCTCCTGCTCTCGAAGAACTCGAAGAAAAATACCAAAATGCAAACAAAAGATTAGCGCATGCTCAATCGGAAGTAGTCAGTGCCGAGCAGTCTCTTTCGAAAGCTTCTGAAATTTATACTGAGGCGCAAGTTCGTGCAGCCGAGGCGCAATCTGTCGTTGACCGCACCCGCTCCGAGATATCTCGTTTGGAAGGCGAGATAACTACAGGCAAATTATTACTTGAAGAAAAACGCGCGGACTGCCAGCGATTTGTAACGGAAAAAACTTCCAATGAAGGTAAGATCGGTGAGTTGCAAGATATGCTTCATACTCTGGAATCAGAGATAGGATTATCAGAAACTCAGCATCGCTCTGTCTTGGAGCAAAAGAAAGTAAAGCAGACGCTTGCACAAAAGTACCGTGATGGCCTGCGTGAACAGCGCCAGGAACATGAGAAGACGATAAGTGCGACGCATGAACTGGAATTAAGGATACAGGAGATCGAATCGAAAATCGCAAATATTTTGCTTCGCGCACTCGAAGAATTCCAGATGGAAGGCCTTGATATAAAGGAGTATTCCGAAGAGGATACATTTAGTTTCGGAGAAGCACGTGAGACAATTCAGCAATTAAAACAATCGATCCGTAATCTTGGCAATGTTAATCAGCTTGCCTATGAGGAATTTACTCGTGAGAAAGAGCGTATGGAATTCCTTACAACACAGCGCAAAGATCTTGCCGATGCGCAAAGCACATTACTTGAAACGATAGAAGAGATTAACACAACAGCGACTGCAAAATTTCTTGAAACATTTGCGCAGGTGCAGATATATTTCCGTGATATTTTCCGGTCACTTTTTACAGAAGGTGACGAATGCGAATTAAAATTAGAAGAAGGTCAGGATCCTCTCGAAGCACAGATTGAGATCATTGCACGGCCGCGAGGTAAAAAACCTCATGGAATCGAATCACTTTCCGGAGGTGAAAAAACAATGACAGCAATCGCTCTTCTGTTTGCGATCTATCTTGTCAAGCCAAGTCCTTTCTGTATTCTTGATGAAGTCGATGCACCTCTTGATGATGCAAACATTGATCGATTCTTACAACTTGTTAAGCGCTTCGCAAAAGAAACCCAGTTCATTGTCGTAACACATAACAAGCGTACGATGGCTGCTGCCGATGCTCTTTACGGTGTAACACAGGAAGAGGACGGAATTTCTAAGATCGTCAGTGTTCGTTTACGGAAGGAACAGTTTGCAGCGGCGGCATAAGTTGGCTTACGCTGAGTTGTGGAAAGGTCAGATAGGTGTGATCTAAAAGCCCTTTTTCATATTCAGCGAGAAGACGCATTCCTTCGTTCGGTTTGATTCTATCAGATTTGATCGCCTCGTTGATCTGCTCTTTTAGATTGCGAACTAATTCTTTTGAATGGTACTGCGTGTATTCAAGAACCTGTGCAATGGAATTCCCCTCAATCGTCTCCTCGATATAAAATCCAGTTTCTTCATCTGTATCCAGGAAAATATGCGCTTCATTAACTCTTCCAAAGAGGTTATGAAGATCACCCATAATATCCTGATAAGCACCGGTCATGAAAATACCAATAAAATATGGCTCGCCGGGTTTAAGAGGATGGAGCGGAAGAGTTTTGCGAATATCACGTATATCAGCAAACTTACTGATCTTTCCATCAGAATCACACGTAATATCAACCAGAGTTCCGTGTACGGTAGGCGGCTCATTTAAGCGGTGTATTGGAAGGATAGGGAATATTTGTCCAAGAGCCCAGTGGTCGAGTAAACTTTGGAAAACAGAAAAATTACAAAGATACTGGTCTGCAAGATGTGGTGCAAGTTCGGCAATTTCTTCCGGGATCACATCATCATTGTCCGGATCATCGGCGCTTAATTTATAGTATTCAGAAATTTCTTCAATAATATGCCAATAGAATGTTTCGATCTTAGCCTTTGTCAGTAGATCGAGGATTCCGAGATCAAAAGCATTCTGCGATTCTTCCTTTATCTGCAGAGCATCGTGCAATGCAACGCGGGGATTGATAAGCATATTATCCTTGATCTCCACAAGTTGCTTTACCCATTTATGATCTTTCGGTGAAACGCTGAGATCGTACGCTGTTTTTGTTTTTTCAATAGCGCCGAATACCTGAACGACTAAAACAGAATGATGAGCAACGATCGCACGGCCGGATTCAGAAACAATGTGTGGATGCGCGACGCCTTCTTCATCACAAACATCCATTATATTATAAACACAATCTGTGCAGTATTCTTCAAGTGTATAATTAGTTGAAGAATGGAAGAATGAGCGGCTACCGTCGTAATCCACGCCAAGCCCGCCGCCTATGTCAAGATAATTTAATTCTTTAAAACCCAACTTCTTAAGCTTAGCAAAATACCTGGTGGCCTCTCTCGTCGCTTTTTTAATGGATTGAATATCAGGAATTTGCGAGCCAATATGAAAATGCACCATTTTCAAAATATCCATGGCATTCTCTTTACGGAGATATTCGACGGCTTCCATCAAGTCCATTGTTGAGAGCCCAAACTTCGCAGATTCGCCGCCTGAAGTAGCCCAGATGCCACTCGATTTTGCTGCAAGCCGGACGCGGATACCAATCCATGGTTCGACGCCGATCTCTCTTGCATTTTGCAAGATGGATTTGATTTCTTCAAGCTTCTCGGCTATCATAATTACCTTCTTGCCAAGTCTTCTGCCGTTAAGCGCTGTTCGTATGAAGGCATTATCTTTATACCCGTTACAAATGATAAGCGATTCAGGATTTTTATGTATTGCAAGAGCAGAGAAAAGCTCCGGTTTTGAACCCGCTTCCAAACCATAATTAAAAGGTCGTCCTGCATCTTCGATCTCTTCGACAACTTCGCGGAGTTGATTTACTTTGATAGGAAATACGCCAAAATACGAGCCGGTATATTTCATTTCGGCAATGGCATCATTAAAGGCGCGATTAAGCCAGTCAACCCTGTCACGCAGCAGATCTTGGAACCTAAGAACAATGGGGAAGTTTAAGCCACGTTCGGGAGTTTCTGCAATAACCTGCATAATGTCGATCGTTGCTCCCTTATCACGCAATGGAGACACTGTGACATTGCCAATTTCGTTTACGGAGAAATATCCTAAACCCCAGCGATCTACATTATATGTTCCAATTGCATCTTCGGTTGTCCATTCAGGTGTCTCTGTCGTCATCGGCAGCTTAAATGAGGTAAAATATTAAAAAATAAACGGGTTAGATGCTACTAACAAGTTAGGAAGTAAATAACTCTCAGAAAAATTTATGATGCCACTTGCGGACCTTTAGGGATTAGAATGGTTTGTGCGAAATTTTCTTCATTCGCTCAATTCGCATAGAATTTGTTGCAAATTTCTTAGAGAACGGAGCAAGGAAATAAGATCGTGCAATGTAAGCCCAAAATCCTCTTTCATTGAGTACAGGATCGATAAGATGCTCAACTTTTTTATGAGCCAGGGGAGTTTCACTCCAATGAGTACCGGCGCGCTGATGATGAACGGTGTGATAGCCGTTATTAAAAAGCATTTTATTTAAAAAACCAACAAAATTTCTTGAATGATTATACTCAGATTCTTCGTCAGCGTGTACATGTTGAACGTAATTAAAGATAAGTACGCTAAATAATGATATTTGATGCGGAATAGCGATAAAGATGAGGGCTTTTTTCCAATCAAAATAAAATGCTACAATATAAAGTGCGGCCAAAGCGAAATATTGAAGGAATGCAAAATAGAATTCTGTACGATCAGATTTCCACAACATTTTCAAATAATCCCTGATCGGCTTTTGCTGATAGAAGCTTGAAATAGACGGGTAGCTTACAAGAGAAAAGAAGTTGTTTTTTTCAGTAATCCTATAGGTAATAGTATAATCTCCTTCTTTATTATTTAAGACATGATGGTTCTTATTATGCGTTGGTATCCATCCGAAAGCAGGGAAGCCATAAAAAAGAGTCAGCCAATAATCCGTAAGAACATTTAATGTCTTTGAACGCCATATTGGTAAGTGGTTGTGATTATGAGCAATTACTGCTACGGCGATAGCGAGGAATAGACTCACAATATATAGAAAAATATTAAACGATACCATATTCCACTGCACAAATAAAAGAGCGGTGGTAATAAACATGTAGGCAAGAGTTCGGCGATCAGCCTTATAACGCAACATTAATTAAAAACTTATAAAATTCAACAAAAAGGCGCATTCTATTATATTGGGAATTTTTATAACACAATATTCATGAAGAGGATTCATTTCTGCGGCAAAAATAGGAATCCTCTTCCCAACAAGGCTGTTTAGTCGCGCACTTAGCCCGAGTGGTGAAATGGCAGACACGCTGTGTTCAGGTCGCAGTAGTCGAAAGGCTGTGCCGGTTCAAGTCCGGCCTCGGGCACAAAAAGTTAAAATCAAATGGCTGCTTCCGTAAATTCTTCAACATTACGAATAGCCTGGATTTCGATCCTTGTTACCGTTATTCTTATTGCGGCCAAGTTGGTCGGTGGATTGCTTTCGGGATCCCTTGCTTTGATTTCTTTGGCAACCGAATCTGCCCTTGATCTTCTTTCAGTTCTTTTAACTCTATTTGCTGTCCGAATTACTACAAAACCAGCAGATAAAGACCATCCGTATGGTCACGGTAAATTCGATAATATTTCCTCCCTATTTCAAAGTTTACTGCTTTTGGGGATTTCAATTTGGATTTTCTATGAAGCTACAGATCGCCTTGTTCATCCGAGCTCAATAAAACTAACAATAGATTATGTTACGTTTGCGATCCTTATCGGAGCGTTTATTCTTGATTTCTGGCGTTCCAGGGTGCTCGGTGCAGTAGGAAAAGAGCAGCGCTCCCATACATTGCAGACAAATGCGCTGCATTTTTTTGCTGATAGCCTTAGTGTAGTGGTTGTATTCGCAGGACTTCTTTTTTCAAAGTATTTAAAGCTTGACGGAGCAGATTCTTATGCTGCATTGCTCGTATCCGGGTTTGTTGCTACTCTTAGTATCAGGCAAGGTAAACAGGCTCTTGATGAATTGACAGATCGTTTTGCACACACGGAGGATTATGAAAAGGTCGCATCTTTAATTAGAGAAACCTCTGGTATATACGAACTTGAAAATTTACGGATGAGGTATTCCGGTCCAAATCTTTTCATTGATGCTTCAGTCGCCATCAACCGCGTTCTTCCTTTTGCTTCAGTTGAACATATTTTAAATGATGTTAAAGAAAGGCTTGTTCTAGTGCTTCCCGATTCCGAAGTTAATATCCGGTCTCATGCAGTCAAACTGGAACATGAATCAACATTCGAGACTATCAAACTTATTACATCAGAAGAAGGATTATTACCGCATAATATCGAATTGAGTAAAGACATTAATGGAGGTGTGATATTAGATTTACATCTGGAATTTCCTCCGTCAAGCAATTTATTGGAAGCTCACATAAAAAGTGAGGTAATCGAGGAACATATAAAACAGCATGTACCATCGATCTCTAAAATAATACTGCATCTTGAAGAAGAGCGCCCTGATTATGATATACCTGTAGTCCATGACATAACTTCAACAAAAACTGTTTTAGTTGAAGAGATGTCACAATTGGCTAGATCGACAGACTCGTCTATTAAAGATGTGCGTGATTTGACACTGCTGGAGTCTCAGCCGTACAAAGAGCTGAAACTTGCACTTACGATCATCCTTGATAAAAATCTCTCGCTTTCAGTTGCTCACGAAATTGTAACGAACGTTGAACATATACTCCGTAATCGTTATGCTGAATTGTCAAGAATTGTGATTCATTCGGAGCCGGAGTAATTATTAACTCCAATCTTGAAAAACAATGTTCAGCCCTTACACTTTCGTATTTTTGCATTCTAATATAATTTTATGACTCATACATTCGATGTTGTTATCGTTGGTGCCGGCGGAGCGGGTTTACGCGCTGCTGTGGAGATTCCTGCAAATTATACTTGTGCTGTTCTAACCAAAGTACATCCATTGCGCTCCCATACAGGTGCTGCACAAGGCGGTGTATGTGCAGCGCTCGGCAATCTGGAAGAAGATAATCCTGAATGGCATGCTTTCGATACTGTAAAGGGCTCCGATTACCTCGGTGATCAGGACGCGATCGAAGTCATGTGTAACGATGCACCTCGTGCCATTGTAGAACTTGAACACATGGGAATGCCTTTTTCACGCACCGACGAAGGCAAAATTGCGCAACGTCCTTTCGGAGGGCATACGAAACCGATAGACCGTAATGATCCGGATTCTAAGCGTATTCCTGTAAAGCGAGCTTGCTATTCTGCTGACCGCACGGGGCATGTTATGCTTCATACATTGTATGAAAATTGCATAAAGAATAAAATAAATTTTTTCAGCGAATATTTTGTCACGGAGCTTCTTTATGAAGACGGAGTTTGCTCCGGTGTTGTTGCAATAGATATTCTTTCCGGTGAAATAAACACTTTCCATGCCAAGGCAGTTATGTTTGCTACCGGTGGTGATGGAAGGATATGGCGTATCACATCAAATGCACATGTCGGTACAGGTGACGGATTCATACTTTCCTATAATAAAGGTATTCCGCTTGAGGACATGGAGTTCATGCAATTCCATCCAACAGGACTTTGGAAGCTTGGTATTCTCGTAAGTGAAGCGGCTCGCGGTGAAGGAGGTATTCTTCGGAATAAAGACGGAGAACGGTTCATGGAGCGTTATGCACCGACGGTAAAAGACCTTGCTCCACGTGATATGGTAAGCCGTGCAATCATTACAGAGATACGTGAAGGGCGGGGAATAAAAGGATCAGATGGAACAAGTTATGTAGATCTCGATTTAACTCATCTCGATCCGAAGATTATCAATGAAAAGCTGCCTGAAATAACCGGATTTGCCCGCACCTATCTTGGCGTTGAACCAACAAAAGAAGGAGTACCGATACAACCGACGGCTCATTATACAATGGGCGGTATTCCGACAGATATAGATGGTCATGTTTTAAAAAATACCAAAGGAGAGAAAACAACAGGTTTTTATGCTGCCGGAGAATGTGCCTGTGTCAGTGTGCATGGAGCAAATCGCCTCGGCACTAATTCATTACTTGATCTCATCGTTTTCGGTCGCCGCGGCGGAAAAGCCATTGTGGAATTTCTTAAAACCGCTACATTGCCTCCGCTTCCTACAGATGCAGGGGAATGGACAAAAAAGAGAGTTGCCGATCTAAAAGCGAAACCAAAAGGTGAGAATTGCTCCGATATTCGCACCGAAATGCAAAACCTAATGATGGAAGATGTTGGTATCTTTCGCAATGAAGAAGGTATGCAAAAGGCAATCAATAAACTAGCCGAGCTGAAAGAGCGCTTTAAGCAGGTTTCTGTTGACGATAAAGGTATGCAGTTCAATACTGATGTACTCGAAGCGATAGAACTTGGAAATCTTTTGGATACAGCTGAGATCGTTGCCGTCTCAGGGATTGCCCGTAAGGAATCTCGCGGAGCTCATGCAAGGGAGGATTTTACCGAACGGGATGATGCAAATTTTCTACAGCATACATTTGCCACAAAAGATGCAAACGGTAAGATCGCACTTGATTACAAACCTGCGACAATCACAAAATACCAACCGAAGAAGAGGGTATATTGATAAAAATGTCATTGCGAGGAAATCGTGGAGCGACGACGAAGCAATCACCTGAAGTTTTGAAATTATCTTTTAGTTTAACCAGTTGGCAATTGCTTCGTCAGGCTGGGATATCCATCGTAATGACTTCCTTCGTTTTGCTTTTTATTTGCTCAGCCTACGCCCAACACACCAATCACGAAATTGGATTTTCGTTTGCTTATGCCGGGCAAACACCGCTAATTTCGTCGAACAACGATCAGATGAGATTTTTTAGTGAGCCTCTGATATTGAATCTTCGGTATCAGGTGGCAACAAATTATCTGCAATCTCTTGCACTTGTTCTCGAAAATGTCAGTGAGCAGCGAACACGTACCGGACTTTGGAATGATATCCCAAATTCATCCACCGGAGAATATAATGCGAGTATAGCGGAACGTCTTTACATGACGACTCTTGGTTTAGAAGGAATCAGGACGTTTCTTCGATCAGACGCATTCCGACTAGGTATTGGCATTTCTCTCGGTTATGGCTTTGGCGGATCCACTGCAACTGTAAAAAAACTGACAGATGGAACGCTAAAAACATTCGAGTCTGATGATGTGTGGAATGGATTTTTTGTGTCTACATTTATCCGTGGGCGTATTACTATATATACGAATAATTTACTTGATATTGCTGTTACCGGATCAATAAGATTATGGGGCTTTCCTTCGATAGGTCCATTGACAGTTTCCAAAAGTACATACAATGGTCCCGTTCTTCGAAGTATTTTTGAATTAGGGTATGTTGCGGGGATCTCGGTTGGGTTGAAATAAATCAATCTGTAAAAAACAATTCCTTTTGTAGTTGGATCGTCTCATTTCCCGTTCCGGCGATGCAAAGATTTTCCGATAGATCAAAGTAAGCACATTCAGGGCAATGTGAGAGATTATGTTCAATCTCTGCAAGTGACTTTATTATTTTCTGCGATCTGATATCTGACACCAAAACTTCAAGCCGCTTACCTATAGCAGAAAAATCATTTTCTTTAAAAATAAATGAAAGTGTATTCCCTGAGAGAGTATAGATAATATGAGCCTTTACAATTTTTTGTGCGTAAAGCAAGGAAACAAGATACGCATAAAATTGCAATTGAAACTCATAGCGTTGATTTTTCTGTACATTCTCACGTATATCTGTTTTATAATCAAGAATATTCCATATTTCTTCTTCATCAAGGAAAAGCCTGTCAATAATTCCGGAAAGCATTTGTCCGCTTTGTAATTTAGAGCGCAAAGCAAGTTCTGTATAATACTGCTTTGCGTTTAGCGCCTGCTTCCCTAAGGTGCTTGAATAAACATTGGATATATCAGATATTGCGCGTTCGCTAAAGCTATTACGTTCGCTGTTGGAAATATGAAGATCATTACATACTACATTAAATATTTCATATAGTAAAGTATTATCTAAGACTCCATTGATGATATAGGCAAATGATTTTTCAAGAAGACCATGGAGTATCTGTCCAAATACTGTCCCCTGTACATTCTCTGCCATTACGTCAGCTTCGTTATAGAAGGGAAGTTTTATATCCTCAGGTAAACCTAATTGGTACCGAAGATAATATTTTGTCGGGCATTCAAGAAATGTCAAAAGCTGAGAGGGACTATAGCGGCCTATGCTTACGGACGGCTCAACATTACCTAATTGAAATTCGTACGTATTCAATACCTCGACCTCCGGTTTTATAGGCTCTGTAGAAAGCCCAATCTCAGTAATTGATCGTAGAATTGGAATTTGAAATTCAATAGAATCAGTATACGTTTGCGGTAAGTCGTTGATAGTTCGATAGCGTGTTATCGTTGACTGCAAATCTATTGAATTAATAGAGGTTGCATCATTGCATCCGAGTGAATTTAGTACCCACCCAATTCTGGTATTTTTATAATTCTTTTTCGGAGAAGCAGAAAGAATAAGATGATCTCGTGCGCGAGTCATGCCAACATAAAAAATTCTTTTTTCTTCCTCAATTTCTTTTTCTTTCCCTTGTATTTTTATAAGCTCTACGATCGGCTGATTTTTTGTTTGTTCAGGGAGATCAACACCTATGCCAAGTTTTTTATCGAGTGTATTCCATATTCTCCGGGCATCTCCGCGGAGAAGAGTTGTATGCAAATATGGGAGAAATACTATAGGAAATTCTAGTCCCTTGGCATTATGAATCGTCATCAAATGAACGGCGTTTATGTCTTTCTGCGGTTCGGCTTGTGCTTCCATCTCATCTCTTTCCATCAGAAGAGTTATTCGCTCAATAAAATCATAAGTGCCCGAATAACCTTCTTTCCCGAATGTAAGTGCAAATCGCTGATATTTTTCTATATTAGCTCTTTTTTGAGAGCCATCGGGGAGAGACTGAATTGTGCCGAGGATCCCGGATTCAGTTAATATCTTCTGTAATAAGAATTGTGTGCTTACTCTTCCGACAAGCTGCAGATTTTCGCTTAATTGCTTATGCGCGCGATAGATATGCTTATCCTTCTGACAAGAAATGTAGAGTGAAAGTCGCTGCCAAAGATTTGAAACAGAATCTCTTTCAGGAGCGAGACGGTAAAGATCAACATCGCTTAACCCAAAATACGGTGAGCGCAAAACCCCTGCAAGTGCAATATCGTCATTGGAATTTATCAGGAAGCGCAGATAATTTGTAATGTCAATAATCTCTGCACGTGAATAAAATCCTCTGCCACCATAGGTGACGAAGGGAATATTGTTTTTTCGCAGTTCAGATTCAATTTCACTTTGATGAGAGCGACTACGCAGTAATATCGCAATATCGTTATATCCAGGACTGCGTGTTATAGATTCACTATCCTTCTTTTCAATTAAAGAATATTTTTTGGTTGAATTTGCAATGATCGATCTTATCTTTAGAGCAATAATCTTAACTTCACTTGTACTTATTCCCTCACCATTAGAATCCGCTGTTTCATCAGCATCATTTGACCTTTCATCTGCCGATGCAACTGGGAGTAGTAATTCGACCGATCCTCCTTTAGATTCATTCCGACCTTCTATCAAGTGAGAGTATTCATAAACAGACTGTTGCGCAGAATCACTAATAAAAATATCTTTGAATGTTTTATTAATAAAAGCGAGAGGATGTGAAAGCATTCGAAAACTTTCTGCGAGAACAATTGGCTCACTATCGATTTGCGCTGCAGAGATCTGATTGATTGTATTATAATAGAGTTCAATATCCGCATTGCGGAATGAATAGATGGATTGTTTTGGATCGCCGACAACAGTCAGTCTATTCTCATTCCGAAAGCTTCCGGTGAGATCCCTGGCAATCGCATATTGGGCTGCATCAGTGTCTTGATACTCATCAATAAGGATATGAGGGAATCTCTTAATTAACTCAGTTTGGATCTCCGGTATCTGTACAAGCCTCAAAGCGTATTCTATTACGTCGTCATAATCGAGAAAACTATAATTAATTTTCTGCTCTGTGTAGTTATTCAGAACCCGTTTATAAATATTTAGTAGCTGCCGAGAATAATCCAAATACATCTTAAGTTTATCCGGACTATTTAATGACTCAATATAAGCATTTATCAGTGAGGAATATTTTATATATGGCTGTATTAAAAGATCGGCTGCATCCTTGATATCTTCCTTAGAATCCTTCGTTAAAAGAATTTCCCGTATTTTGAATTCTTTTGTAAAGAATGCGGCTATAAGTTCTTGGTATGCCTTAACTTTCTCGCCAGTTGATTCTGCAAATCCGAAAGCAATAAGAGCATCTGAAGCACGCTGGCGTCCGGCAGACTTAGATACTTTTGCTGATAATAAGCGGTCGAAAAAGGAAACATCTACTTTGTCTAAAATTTGATAATTGATAACCTCGTATATGCTCTCATTCCAAAGTTTAAGTATGTGTTCATCGCTCTTAGAGTATAAATGAGAGATGAGTTCGTTCACTCTGAATCTTGCATTCAAAAAAGAATGAGCCAAGGAAGTTATTCTTCGTCTTCCAAACAGACGAAAAACCGGAAGAAGATGTGCCTCTGAAGAATTCCTATCTTCGTAACCATTTTTCAATATATCATAAAACTCTGAACGGACACACTCTTCTCGTAAAAGCTGATCTTCGGGACTTGCAAGTATTGTGAAAGAGGCATCAACGTTCGCTTCAACAGAATATGTGCGAAGAAGTTGAATGCAAAATGAGTGTATCGTAGAAATATATGCGTTGCCAAGTTGTCGTTTAATTTCAAGCAATCGTTCTAGCTTTTTGTTGCTTTCGTTATTCTTCAACCTCTCATTCAATGCCTCAGTAATTTTTTTCTTTAAGTCGCGGGCAGAGGAATCGGTAAACGTGATGGCAACGACATTACGAGGATGGAGTTCAGGGTTATCCTCAAGAATTTTAAGATAGCGTTCTACAAGAACACGAGTTTTTCCGGAACCCGCATTAGCTATTATTGCAGTATGCGACGACAGATTGAGCGCAGAGAGTTGGGCGGGGGTGAGCATTAGCGTTAAATAGGATGGTGTTCCTCTTTCAAACGTGCCTCAAGCCGTTTCATTTCCTTGCCCATTTCAATTAGCTCAGTTTGGCTAAATCCAGATTCTGCAACTTCGAAATATACTGTGTCCTCGGCAAGAATATGTTGGAGTAAATTATGGACGATGAGTTTGCCGGTCTCGATCAGTTTCCGGACTGAAACATGCATCGGCACACGGTCATTCTCATAGTCGCTAACTATTGTACAAAAGTCTTCGAAATAAATACGCAAATATTCATGATCGTAATTCAAATAGAGAAATTTAATTCTACCTTGCGGAACAAGTTTTTCTAATCGTGGGAAAAATATCTCTTCCTCTTTAATGAGATGGACGTTGAGGTGTTCACGAATATTTTCTCTGGTCTTGAGCATTATTGCATAGTCACTCGTTGTGATCGAGGCCAGGTAACCCTCCTTTTCAAGACGTTCAAGAAAACCAAGAAGATCATTGCAGGAAATACGGAATGCGGCATGCTCATCAAGTAATTGCCGGACGGGGTTGCTATATGTTCCTATAGGTTTAATTTCGCTCACATATCAGTTAACATCTTTTCTGAAAAGAGAGATTCATTCATCTTTTGATTTGTTGTTCCACCTGTGAATATCTCTACCCAAAATATTAATGAATTGTTAGGTCAGCTTATTATGGCGCGCCTTGAGATCGCGAAATACGAGTCTGATGCCGAATATCGTTTATTCGTCAATTCTTTGATCAGACGGAAAATGGTCGTTGGGTTCTGTGTATTCGGGGGTTCGATTGATAGTCTTCCGATCATTCTTGAAGAACTACAAGGAATCGCAAAGAATGCAGAAATAGCGGAATTATTAATGTCATGTGATTGCGAATGGGGACTTCCAATGCGTCTTCATCGTGGAGGTACTGAATTTCCACACATGATGGCTTTGGGGCAATTGAACGACCAAAAGGGAATACAGCGTGTGGCTTATGCGATTGGCTTAGAAATGTTGTCACTCGGCCTACACTGGAATTTTGCTCCTGTAGCCGATATTAATTCAAATCCCAACAATCCTATTATTAATATCCGTTCTTTCTCAGGAAGTCCGAATAAAGTTGCTGAGTGCGCCAAAAGTTTTTATGAGGGTTTAGAAAACTCAGGTATAATTTCGAGCGCTAAACACTTTCCGGGTCATGGAGATACACATATTGATTCGCACAGGGCCTTGCCTTC